>NZ_AP014936.1:2400000-3000000 GCF_002355415.1 Sulfurifustis variabilis
GCGGCGCCGCCGCCGAGCGCCACCTGCTTCAGGAACTCCCGCCGGCCGTTCGGTTCGTCGTGCTGCTGCTCTGTCATGGCTTTCTCCTCTCGACCCCTTTATGCGTCGTCCGCCCGCGCGGCTATACCGCCATCGCGAAATACGCCCGCTCGAGCTTCATGAACTGCTCGCCGAGCAGGCCCACGGCGCGGTAGAACCGCGCCGACCGGGCCTGCGCGAGATCGTTGAAAAACCGGCCCATCCACGGCGCCACGTGCTTTTCGTGGAACTCCCGCTGCGCCTCGAACGGAACGTCCTCGCCGGCGATCAGGAGGCTCATCGTCTCGCACAGTGCCGCGACGTGATCCTCCGGCTCGCGCACGTTCTCGTCGCGCTCGAAGCCGAGCCGCGCGAGATCGGTCCGCAGCTCCGCGAGCGGGCGCTCCATGAGAAAACCGGTGAGGTACCAGGAGCCGTACGGCACGAGCTCGCCGCGCCCGATCCCGATGAAGAGCTCCTGGTACTCGTCGGCGACCTCCTCGGCGCGCGCGTCGTGCGCGGCCTGCCTGAGCAGGTCCCAGACGGGGGCCATCTGCGTGCCCGTCGCGCCGCCGGTATCGAGCGTGCGCAGCAGGAGCAGCATGCGCTCGTCGGCCGGGCGGCCGAGCAGCGCGGCGATCAGGGAATACACGTCGGCGCGCGCCCGCTCCTCTTCGCCGCGTGCCGGCTGCGCGAACGCCGTGGTCTCGGTGGCCATCAATGCGGCGGAGTCCATGTGCGCGACGACGGGAGCAATATCCGAGCCAGGCGCATCGGGAAGCGCAGGGAAAAAACGGGTAGCAGAGCGACAGTAACGGCGCCTGCGGCGATTCGGTCGGGGACAAAATGTCGCAGCGCGGTCACGCTGTCCTCCTACATGGGGAAACCCTGGCCCGGGCGCTTCGCCTCGAGCTCGAACATGTCGCGTACCCGGCAGTCGCCGCACATCTGCAATCGCCGGAGGGCCTCCGGCTTCTGGAACATCCAATGGCCTCCGAGCTTCTCGCTCATGCGGTCCATCATCTTCCGGGTGGCGAACGGCTTCCCGCAGCGCACGCAATGAAACGGTACTTCCTCGTTCAGCACGCGGCTTTGGCGTCGGGCGGAAGGGTCATAGAGATAGCGCGCCTGCAACGTGATGGCGTCCTCGGGGCACGCTTTTTCGCAGAGCCCGCACTGCACGCAGTTCGCCTCGATGAAGTTGAGCTGCGGGAGATCCGTCCCGTCGGCCAGCGCGTGCGAGGGGCAGACGCCGACGCAGCTCATGCAGAGGGTGCACTTCTCCCGGTCGACCCGTATCTCGCCGAACGGCGCGCCGTCCGGCAGCGCCGCCTCGGCGCGCGGCGCCGGCGCGTACTGATACAGGTGCTCCACGGCGAGCCGCAGCATCGTGCGCTTCTCGTCGACGCCGGCGTACGTCGCCGGCGGGTAGTCCGCCGCCCCGCCGGCGTCGTCCGTCTGTCCGAGCGCGCGGGACAGATCTCCGTCCAGAAGACGCAAGCGCCCGCCGTCGTGCCCCATGCCCGCGAGGATCGCGCGGGCGTACGAGAGTTGCGCTTCGATTTCCTCGCGCACCGGCCCGGGCACGTGTTGCGTCGCATAGAGCCACACCTCGCTCGCGCCGAAGGCGAGCAGCGAGAGCCAGACGTCCATGCCGACGGAGCCCTGCTCGGCGATCTCGATCGGAATCACGCGCTCGGGAAGCGGCGCCGGCAGATCCGCCAGCGCCTCGCGCCCGTGCTCGGCGTCGTGGAACACCACGATCGCCCCTTCGCCCCCGGCCGCGCGGTACGCCTTGAGCAAGGCGCCGAGCTTGTCGATGCTGTCGCCCGGGCGAGGGTAGGCATAGGTGATCGCCCCCGTCGGGCAGGCCGTCGCGCACGCGCCGGCGCCCTGGCAAAGATAAGGATCGACCGCGATTTCGTCGCCCATCGAGATGATGGCCCAGGTCGGACAGGCATCGATGCAGCGGGTGCAGCCCGAAAGCCCGCTGCGTCCATGCGCGCAGATCGACGGGTCGTACTGGAAGAACTTGGCTTTCTCGAACTCGCCGACCATCTCCGGCAACTCCGCGAGGGCGCGTTCGAGCGCTTCGGGTTCCGAAGGCGCGTAATAGCCGAACGGCGGCAGGGGCGCGCCGATGTGCGCCGGCCGGCACAGGTCCAGCACGAGATCGAAGTGTGTGCGTGGTCCGCCCAGTTTCCTGAGCAGGTTCTCGCCGCCGAGGGGCGGCCTCGCCGCGACGATCACGTTGAACTGCCCGAGATGTCCGCTCACCTGCAAAGGCTTCTCGCGAACGACGGTAACGCCCTCCGGCCCGTTGCCCTGCGCATCGTCCGTGACCACCACCGTGCACTCCAGCGCCGGCGCAAGCCGCTCGGCCGCGGCCAGCGCTTCCCTGCCGGGACCGAGGATGACGAGCGCCCCCTTCGAGGCGTAGGCGACGAGCGACGTCGCGCGCGCTTCCGTTCGCGCCGCCGCCTCGAGGGCCGCCGCCCGCGCTCGCCCGTTGGCGGTGATCCGGGTCAGTTGCATCGCCGTCTCATGCATCGCTCTCTCCCCTCTCGACCTTCGTTCCCGCTGCTTCGGCACCGGGCGCCGGCGGCACCGTCTCCCCGGTGCCTGCGGCGCCCGCGGCCGGCGGCTCGTCCGCGCGCGCCTCACTCCCCAGCGCGGCGAGCCTCTTTTTCGCCTCGCGCTCCATTTCCTCGCGCATGTCGTGCGTGACGATCGAGCCGAGCGGAGTGGTGTGGGCGCAATCGTAGTACTCGCCGTCGAGCGGACAACGGGTGTTGAACTGCGGCGCGCGGAACAGCACGCGCAATGCTTTCCGGCGCAGCGCCTCGCTCACGCCCGGCGACATGAAGCCGCTGAAGTCGGACTCCGGCGTCAGGCTCTCGATCGGGGGCATGTCGGCGTCGGTGAGCACCGGTGCCGCGGGCGGTTCCGGCCCGGCGACGCCCTCCGGCGAAACCGGCTCGGTGGCCGTCGTCGCGTCCTCGGAAGCGGCCCGCTTGCGGCGGGACCAGCGTCGCAGGAACGGTTCGTCGCCCGACGGCGCCACGCGCTCTTCTTCGGGGGTGCTCGCGCCCATGCTCAGCCGGCCTCGCGTTCGCGCGGATCCCGCTTGCGCCTGAGCGGTTTCTCCTCGGGCGTGTAATGCTCGAGGACGTAGGCCTCCACCCAGACGTAGATCTCGGGCGGGATCGGCACGGCGTGGACCTCGTACTCCGCCTCGCGGTAGGACATGGCATCGATGTAATCCACCGTGGCCACCCGCGGAATCAGGTCACCCGCCTCGTCGCGCTCGCACACGACGAGCACGCTCGGGGACTGCGCCACCAGGTTGAAGTAATAGGCGTCGGCGTCCGTGTCGTTGAGGCGGATGGAAAAGCCGGCCCACAGGTATTGTTCGCCGTCCGGACCCGAGCGGATGAGGCGGCGACCGGCTTCGCCCGCCCCGACCTCGCCGGGGACCACGCCGACCACCCGCCAGCGCTCGGTGATCCAGCGGTTGTCCGCAACCGGTTCACGGGCCGTCACCACCGCGACAGGAAAACTCCGCTCGTCCGACACGCTCCGGTCCCAGGTCACCCGCGCTCCCCCACCGCAAGTTGTGTACCACCCGGCGTGACGCGAGGAACGCGAGGATTACGGGGAAATTAAGACAAAGCCCGGTAAAGGCGTGGTCAAAAATTACGCAGGCGGTCCCGGGTTGCGTCGTTTTGATACAGCTTCCTTATGCGGCCTTCGAAATTACGCGCTTCCCAGCGTTCCGTACGCAGGGTATGTTTTTTGCTCGCCACGCCCCATGCCCATGACTGCCGCCGCGCCGCCGCACGCACCGCTGATCGACCGCTTCGGTCGACACGTGACCTACGTCCGCCTGTCGGTGACCGACCGGTGCGACCTGCGCTGCGTGTACTGCATGAGCGAGGACATGACGTTCCTGCCGCGGGCGCAGGTGCTGACCCTCGAAGAACTGGCCTTCGTCGCCCGGGCCTTCACGGAGCTGGGCGTGACGAAGATCCGGGTGACCGGGGGCGAGCCGCTGGTGCGCCGCAACGTGCTCTGGCTGCTCGGCGAGATCGGGCGGCTGCCGGCATTGCACGAGCTCGTGCTCACGACCAACGGCACCCAGCTCGAGCAGATGGCGCGGCCGCTGCGTGCGGCGGGCGTCAAGCGCATCAATATCAGTCTGGACAGCCTGGACCCCGCGCGCTTCCGGCGCATCACGCGCGTGGGTGAGCTCGCCAAGGTGCTGCGCGGCATCGAGGCCGCGCTCGCGGCGGGGTTCGAGCGGGTAAAGCTGAACGCCGTGATCCTGAAGAACCGCAACCACGACGAGGTGTGCGACCTCGTGGCCTTCGCCGTCCGGCGCGGCATCGACATCAGCTTCATCGAGGAGATGCCGCTCGGCGTGATCGGCGACCACGACCGGGCGGAGGCGTATTACTCGAGCGACCAGATCAAGCACGATCTGGAAGCGCGCTACGACCTCATCCCCACCACCGAAAGCACCGGCGGCCCGGCGCGCTATTACCGGATCGGCGGCACCGGCTCCAGGGTCGGCTTCATCTCGCCGCACAGCCACAACTTCTGCGGGAGCTGCAACCGCGTGCGCGTGACGACCGAGGGCCGCCTGCTCCTGTGCCTCGGGCAGGAGCACTCGGCGGATCTGCGGGCCGTCGTGCGCGCTCATCCGGGCGACATCGAGCGGTTGAAGCACGCGATCGTCGCCTCGATGGCGATCAAGCCCAAGGGCCACGATTTCAATCTCGGCGCCCGGCCGGTGATCCTGCGCCACATGAACGTGACCGGAGGCTGACGCATGCCGGGCGCGCCCCACCGGCCGCGTATGACGCAGGCGGGACGCTCGCCCACCCATCCGGTGTGCGCGACCGACGAGCACGGCGAGGTGCGCGAGCTCCGGATCGCCGGCGAGTTTCCCCTCACGCTCAAGGTGGACGGCCGCGAGGTCGTCACCCTCATGACGCTCGGCACGCACCCCGAGGAGCTCGCGCTCGGGTACCTGCGCAACCAGCGCCTGATCGAGGAGATCGAGCAGATCCGCTCGGTCGACGTCGACTGGGATCGCGGGGTCGTTCACGTCGAGACCTTCCGCGGCGACGGCGTGATCGACTGGGAGAGCAAGCTGGCCCATCGCACCGTCACCACCGGCTGCGGCCAGGGCACCGTCTTCAGCTGCACGCTCGACAAGCTCTACGACGCGCGCCTGCCGGCCGTGAGCGTGCGGCAGTCGCTCGTCTACCGGCTGCTGCGCGAGCTCGCCGGCGACAACGCCGTCTACCGCCAAGCGGGCGCCGTGCACGGCTGCGCGCTCTGCCGCGAGACGGAGGTGCTGGTCTTCGTCGAGGACGTAGGCCGGCACAACGCGGCCGACGCGATCGCGGGCCGGATGTGGCTCGACCGCATCGAGGGCGGGGACAAGATCTTCTACACCACCGGGCGGCTCACCTCCGAGATCGTGATGAAGGCCGCGCACATGGGCATCCCGGTGCTGCTCTCGCGCTCCGGCATCACGCACATGGGGCTGGAGCTCGCGAAGGACCTCGGCATCCTCATGATCGCCCGCGCCAAGGGCGAGCATTTCCTCGTGTACCACGGCGCCGAGCGCGTCATCTACGACGCCCGCCCCGCACGCCGGCCGGTCGCCCGCGCCGAAGCCGGATGAACCTGCCCTCCGAAACCGAACCGCTCGCCGACCGCGCCGCCTCCGCGCCGCGCTTCATGAGCGTGCGCCAGGTGGCCGAGTACCTCGACCTGCACGAGAAGAAGGTCTATGCCCTCGCCGCCGACGGCCTGATCCCGGCGACCAAGGTCACCGGCAAGTGGCTCTTCCCGCGCGATCTCGTCGATCAGTGGCTGCGCGAGACGAGCCACGGCGGCATCCTCACCGACCGCCTCATCGTCGCCGGAAGCGACGATCCCCTGCTCTACCGCGCCGTGATGCAGCTCGCCAACGAGATCCAGGCACGCGCGCTCGTGAGCTACGCGACGACCGGCACGCAACTGGGGCTCGCGCTCCTCGCCCGGCGTCGCGCGGACGTCTGCGCCATCCACTGGGGCCCGGCCGAGGAGAGCGCGCAGCGCCATGCCGCGATGATCCGCGTCTATCCCCAGCACCGGGACTGGACGCTGCTGCGCGCCTTTCACCGGGAACAGGGTCTGCTCGTCGCGCCCGGCCGGCTGGCCGAGCTGGACGAGCTGCTGCACGGCGACGACCGCTGGGCGATGCGCCAGGAAGGCGCGGGCTCCCAGCGGTTCCTGCGCGACACCCTCGCCCGCCACAGGGTCGATCCCTCGCGCCTGCGCGTGACCGCCCGCGCCTATTCCGAGCGCGAGGCCGCGGCCCTCATCGCCATGGACCACGCCGACGTCGCCCCCGGTGCGCGTCCCGCCGCCGCCGAGTTCGGCCTCGAGTTCGTTCCCATCGGATGGGAGGCCTACGATCTCGTCCTCACCCGCGGCATCTACTTCCGCACCCTGTTTCAGAAGCTGCTCGACGCCCTGCGCGGCGCCGAATGCCAGCGCTGGGCGCAGCTGCTCGGGGGCTACGACTTCAGGGAGTGCGGGAAGGTCGTCGAGACGGATTGATCTCGACGGCCGGCCCCACCGGCGCCTGGTGGCGCGCCGGCGCTCCGTTCTAATATCGTCCCGTTGCTTCCGCGTTTCCGACCCGCATGACCCTGTGGGCGAATGATCCGTTGACCTCCGCGTCTCGCGCATGAGCCGGGCAAGGCCGGTTCTGTGGCGCGCTCTCTCGGGGCTCGCCTGGACGCT
The DNA here is from genome assembly GCF_002355415.1 of Sulfurifustis variabilis. Classification (GTDB taxonomy): domain Bacteria; phylum Pseudomonadota; class Gammaproteobacteria; order Acidiferrobacterales; family Sulfurifustaceae; genus Sulfurifustis; species Sulfurifustis variabilis. The sequence continues at coordinate 2,406,823 of NZ_AP014936.1, forward strand.
TGCCGCCCTGGCGGCGCTGCTGCTCGCCAGCTTCGCCGTTCCCTTGCCCGAATGGCGCACCGGCAGAGCCGCCGTCGCGCCCCTCGACCTGACGCACGGCGGGCCCGCCGTCGACATGCCGGATCGGATATGGATCGATACCGATGCGGCCTGCGGCCACGGCGAGACGACGGACCCCGACGACTGTTTCGCCATTCTGTCACTGGCCCGGAGCACCGCCGTGCGCGTCGTCGGTATCTCGACGGTTCACGGCAATGCGCCGCTGCAGGTGACCGATGCGACGACGCGCGAGCTCGCGGCACGCCTCGCGGCGCCCGGATCGAAAGGCGCGCCCGTATTTCGGGGCTCGGCGCGTCCCCTTGGCGACGGGCCGGTTTCCCCTGCGCCGGCTCATGCCGCGCTGCGCGACGCGCTTCGACGGGGGCCGCTGACGCTGGTGAGTCTCGGCCCGCTCACGAACGTGGCCGCGGCGCTGATCGACGAACCCGCGCTGCGCGCGAACGTGGCGCGGGTGGTCGCCGTGATGGGCCGACGCCCCGGTCATCTGTTCCATCCGGCCGAGGGCAAGGGATCGAACGGGCTGCTCTTCGGGCACGGGCCCGTCTTCAGCGACTTCAACTTCGAGAAGGATCGCGCGGCCGCGGCGGCGCTCCTGGGGATGGGCCTGCCGATCACGCTCGTGCCCTACGACGCCGCGCGCGCCGCGACAGTCACGGCCGCGGATCTCGCCCGGATGAGGCAGGAGGGAGGCGCGGCCGCGTGGGTCGCGGCGCGCGCCCGCGACTGGCTGCGCTTCTGGAACGAGCGCGTCGGTCTGGACGGTTTCTATCCCTTTGATCTAATGGCCGCGGCCTACGTCCTCGACCCCGGCCGCTTCGATTGCGCGCGAACGGTGGCGTGGATCGCCAACGACGACAGGCTGTGGAAGTGGTTCTACAACCCCGAATCCCTGCTCGTCGGTCCTCCCTCGGAGAAGCCGGCGCGCGTCGCCGCACACGGCCGGTTGATCTACTGCCCGCGGACCGACCTGACCGTCGCTCACTCTCCCAGCTCGATCTCTCCGCTGACCGAGTAGGAGAGCGCCGCTCCCGGCAGCGAGAGGTCCATCCGCACCGGCAGCGTCTCGTTCCCCTTCAACCGGCCCGCCGCCACCGCCTCCCGCACGGCCCGTTCTATCTCCCGCTGGGAAGTGATCCCGACCTTCTTCAGGAACTTCCGGATCTCGAGGTTCAACCGCTCCTCATCCAGCGACGTTTTCCCGTTCACGGTTCTCCTCCTGCCCGTTCGCGCCGAGGCGCTCCAACGCGACGGCCGGCCAGGCGTCGGCGGCCGCCTGCGGGACGCAAAGCAGCCACACGTTGAAGACGCTCCCTCGTCCGACTTTGGACTTCACGGTAATGTTACCCCCGTAGCGTCGCACCAGCGCATAGCTGACCCACAGGCCGAGGCCCGTGCCTCGACGCGGGTCCGTGGTGTAGAAGGGATCGAAAAGCCGCGTCAGGCGATCGGGTGGAATTCCCTCGCCGTTGTCGCGGACGCGCAGCACCACGCCGCGGCGCTCCCAGTCCGTGGTCTCGACGTGCACGATGCCTCCTTCGGGCACCGCGTTGACCGCGTTCAAAAGCAGGTTGACCAGCACCTGCTCGATCTCGTAGAGGTTGATCCGCACCGGCCGGCTCGCCCCGAAGCGGGTCCGCAGCACGACCGCCTTCTTCCGGAACGCGTGGCTCACGAGCGGCAGCACCTCCTCCACCGCCCGGTTCACGTCCACCTCGGTGGTGACGCCCGGCTCGGGCGCGGGGCGCGCGAACTGGAGCAGTCCCGTGACGATCCGGCGGATGCGCTCCACCTGCTGCTCGATCAGCTCGATCTCCGGTGCCACGGGCCGCGCCGCCTCGCCGAGCTCGCTCACGAGGAGCTCGAGGTTTCCGAGGATCACCGCGGCCGGGTTGTTGATCTCGTGCGCGATGCCCGCCGCCAGCACGCCGAGCGCCGACAGCTTCTCGGCCACGACGAGCTGCTCGCGCGTCTGCTCGAGCAGGCGGATCGTGCGCTCGAGGTCGGCGTTCTTCTGGGCCAGCTCGGCGGTGCGCTCGTCGACCTTGGCCTCCAGCGTCTCGGCCGCCTGCCGCAGCTCCTGGTTTCGGCGGGCCAGCTGATCGAGCATCACGTCGAACTGGCGCGCAAGCTCGCCGATCTCGTCCTGTCGCCCGATCGCGCCGATGCGCCGCTCCTCGCCGGCCTGGTTCGCCCGGACGACGGCGGTCATCTCCTCGATCGGACGGAACACCGAGCGCGCGCCGCGGAACGCGATCCAGGCGGCCAGCACGGTCGCCGCCAGGAAGATGCCGAGCAGCCACGCCACCATCCAGTAGTGGCGCTCGCGGAAAACCCGTTCGGGAAAGCCGACGTGCAGCATCCCGACGCGCTGGGCGTTGACGTCGAAGAGCGGTGCGTAAGCGGAGATGTACAGGCGGCCGTCGAGCCGTTCGAGCCCCGCCCAGGTCTCGCCGCCCTCGAGGACGCGACGGCGCTGCTCGGGTCGCGCCCTCTCCCCGACCTTCCCGCCGCCCGCGCTCGCGGCCGCGCGCACGCCGTCGATCAGGATCGCGGCGATCGACTCGCTCGCCCCCATCCGCTCGACGCGGAAAACGCGCTCCCGCACGAGCTCCACCAGATCCTGGTTGTGGTTGAGCAGCACCGCGCCGTCCAGAATCGCCGTGACCTTCCCGCTGGCGTCGCTCACCGGGCGCACGATCCGCAGCATCAGGGCACGCACCTCGATGCCCCCCTCGCCGTGGATGCTTGCGCGATCGGGCAGGAGCGGATCCTCGCGCATCAGGTCGTCGAAGCGGAACAGCTCCAGCGCGGCCCCGGCCAGCCCGCGCGCGGCGCGGTCCGTGAGCGGACTCGGTTTGCTGGTGACGGGCACGCGGGTGTCTTCGTGCAGCCATTCCCCGGTGATCCCCGTCAGATGCAGGAAGCTGAATCCGCTCTCCTGCCTGAGGCGCTCGAGCAGGCGCCGTATCGTGCCGCTGTCCGAGCGGGCCAACGCCCGGCGGAACTCCGCCGACGCAGCCAGCTGCGCGAGCCGGGACTGGTACTCCTGCTCCGATTCCCGCAGGGCGCTGCGCGCGAGCGCGAGGTTGTCGCGGGCGTTATCCCGGAGCAGGTCGAGGGTGAAGGCGTTGAACCAGTAGAGGGCGTAACCCAGCGTCGCGACCATCGTGAGGAGCAGCGGCAGCACGACCAGCGCGAGCAGCTTGTAGCGCAACCCGGAGCGGATACGTTCGCGCCAGGCGGTGAGCACGGCTCAGTCTCCGGTAGGCCAGGAAGAGAGCTTGCGCTCGAGCGTCTTGCGGGAAATGCCGAGCCGCCGGGCCGTTTCGGACTTGTTGCCGCCCGCCGCCTCGAGCACGTTCAGGGTGTGCCGCCGCTCGACCTGATCGAGGCTCCATTCGACCGGGAATCCGGCCGCGCCCGGGACGGTCGCGGCGATCGGCGAGCGACCGCCGATGCTCTCCCAAGGGGGGCGCCCGAGCAGCAGCGTGCGCTCCACCAGGTTGCGCAGCTCGCGCACGTTACCCGGCCACGGATAGACCTGAAGGCGCCGCAGCTCCTCGGCGTCGAAGACATAGGGCTTCACCCCCAGATCGACGGCGATGCGCCGGGAGAAGAACTCGACCAGCTCCGGAATGTCGCCCGCGCGTTCGCGCAGGGCCGGCAGCGTCACGTGGACCACGTCGAGCCGGTAGTAGAGATCGTCGCGAAAGCGGCCGCTGCGCACCGATTCGGCGAGATCGCGGTTGGTCGCGGCAACCAGCCGCACGTCGACCGGGATCTCGCGGTCGGACCCGACCGGGCGCACGCGCCGGTTCTCGAGCGCCCGCAGGAGCTTCGCCTGCATGGCGAGCGGCATCTCGGAGATCTCGTCGAGAAACAGCGTGCCGCCGCTCGCGGCCACGAAGAGCCCCTCGCGCGACTGGTGCGCGCCGGTAAAGGCGCCCTTGGTGTGTCCGAAGAGCTCGCTCTCGAACAGGTCCGGCGAAATCGCGACGCAGTTCACCGGCACGAACGGGCCCTTGCGCCCGCTCAGCCGGTGGATCGCGGACGCGGCGAGCTCCTTGCCGGTCCCCGTTTCGCCCTGGACGAGGACGGACGCCCCGGTGGGCGCGACCCGACGGATCAGCAGCCCGAGCTCCTGCATGCCGGCTCCGCTTCCGACCATACCGGCCTCGCCGTAGGCCGGATCGGCGTAGTTCTCCACGCGGCGGCGCAAGGCCGCGTTCTCGCGCCGCAGCTCGCGGCACTGGAGGCATCGCTCGATCGACGCCGTCATCTGCTCGAGCCGGAACGGCTTCAGGATGAAATCGGCGGCGCCGACGCGCAGGGCGTTGATGGTCGAGTCCAGATCGGCGTACGCCGAGATGAAGATGACGTCGGTGCCGTCGCCGTTGCGGCGCAGCGCCTGGATCCACTCGAGTCCCGAGCGTCCCGGCAACGCAACGTCGACGATCAGCAGGTCGAAGTGACAGCGGCTGCGTATCTGCTCGGCGTCCTCGGCCGTCTCCGCGGCCTCGACCAGCCCGTACTCCCGGGCTAGCGCGCGCTGCAGGAAATTGCGGATGCCCGGCTCATCGTCGACCACGAGCAACGAGAGGTGTCGCTTCTCGTGCGCGACGCCCGGCGCGCGCGACCTCGGCATCGATACGGCTTCTCGTCCGGCGGTGTATTGCATGTCTCTCTCCCGGTGGCTCAACGCGCGTGCGGATGACGGCGATCCTCGAAGGCGGGAAAAGAAGCGGCGACGGATCGCGGAAAGTCGTAGTTATTGCGTCATTCTGACGCATCGCCCGCGTACCATGGGACAGAATGTCATGGGTGTCAACGGCAGCGAGCCTGCGATTTTCACGCGACAACGCTAAATCCCGGGACGGCTTCGACTCCGCCCACTGGCATCCGGATTGCAAAGCGACGCGGGAACCGGTCGGAGAGCATTCCCTTGCGTCGAGCGCACACGCTTCCGCTCATCCGCATCAGCGTCGTCGTCCTGACTCTGCTCGTGGTCTTCCTGTCGCCCGCGGCCTCGGCCGAACCCGCGTGCTCCAGGCTCGCCGCGGAGCGCACGACGTGAAAATTGACAAGCTCAGTGCCCGCAACGTCTTCGCGGGAAAGATCGTCGAGATCAAGCGCGGGACCGTCGCCGCCCAGGTGAAGGTCGAGATCGGCGGCGGACACATCGTCACTTCGAGCATCACGGTGGATGCCGTCGACCACCTGGGATTGAAGCCGGGCAGCGAGGTCGTGGCGATCATCAAGGCGTCGAGCGTGATGCTCGGCATTCCCGATTAATCGACCCCCGGCCCCGGCGGCGCGCAACCATGCAGGATTTCGCAGGCGCCTTTCGACTGGCCTTCGAGCTGATCGCCGGCGGCGACGATGCCCTCGTCGACATTGTGCTGTTGTCGCTGCGTGTCAGCGTGAGCGCGGTCCTCGCGGCCTGCGCCGTCGGCCTGCCGCTTGGCGCGGCGATCGCGATCGCGCGTTTCCCCGGTCGCGGCGCGGTCGTCGTCCTGCTCAACACACTGATGGGGTTGCCGCCGGTCGCCATCGGCCTGCTTCTCTACATGGTCTTCTCCAACGCCGGTCCGCTGGGCGTGCTGGGGCTGCTCTACACGCCCACCGCGATGATCGCGGCGCAGGCCGTGCTCGTGACACCGATCGTCGCCGCCCTGGCGCGGCAGGTGATCGAGGATCTGCACACCGAGTACGACGAGCAGCTGCGCTCGCTCGGCGTGGGGCCGGTGCGGGCGATCGCGACCCTGCTCTGGGACGGCCGTTACAGCCTGCTGACCGTCGCGCTCGCCGGTTTCGGCCGGGCAATCGCCGAAGTGGGCTCGGTCATCATCGTGGGCGGCAACATCGCGAACGTCACCCGCGTGATGACCACCGCGATCGCGCTCGAGACCTCCAAAGGGGACCTGGCGCTCGCCCTCGCGCTCGGCATCATTCTGATCACACTGTCGATGCTCATTAACGCCGCCGTGATGGCGTTTCGCGCGACGGCGGCGAGGGCGGCCTATGCATGACGTGGTTCGGGAGGTGCCGTGCCTGCTGCCGGCGATGCGCGCCCTGGAACCGTGTCTGCCCCTTCAGGCCCGGAAGATCCGCTTCGAAGCGGGCGGCAAGCGGCTGATCGACGGCCTCGACCTCTCTCTGCGCCCCGGCTCGCTCACCGCCATCATGGGCCCGAACGGCGCCGGCAAGAGCCTGCTCCTGCGACTGCTCCATGGCCTGCTGCGACCGACGGGCGGGGAGATTCTATGGGCCGGGCGTGCGGCGGACAGCGCGGTGGCGACACGCCAGGCCATGGTCTTTCAGCGGCCCGTCCTGCTGCGCCGGTCGGTTGCCGCAAACGTCAGCTACGCGCTCGAGGTGCGCGGGATACCGGCGTGCGAACGCAGCGCGCGGGTCGCATCCGTCTTGCGCGCCGCGCGGCTCGAGCACCTGGCGGAGCGCCCCGCGCGCGTGCTCTCCGGCGGGGAGCAGCAGCGGCTCGCCGTGGCGCGCGCCCTGAGCGTGTCCCCCGAGATCCTGTTTCTCGACGAACCGACCGCGAGCCTCGACCCCGCCTCGACGCTGGCGATCGAGGACCTGCTGCGGCAGGCGCATGAGCAGGGCACCACGCTCGTGCTCGTGACGCACGACATCGGCCAGGCGAAACGCCTCGCGCAGGAAGTCGTCTTCCTGCATCGCGGTCGCATCGCCGAGCACACGCCGGCCGACCGATTCTTTGTGTGCCCGGAATCCGCCGAGGCTCGGGCGTTCCTGGAGGGTCGTATCGTCCTCTAAAAAAAGAGAGAGACGGAGCGACAGATGAAAATCGCGGACAAGGGAGGATTCCTCGCCACTCTGCCCCTGGGCATCGCGCTGCTCCTTGGCGCGATCTCGGCCGAGGCCGCACAGGACAGGTTCATCGTGGTTCAATCGACCACGTCGACCCAGGATTCGGGCCTGTTCGATCACATCCTGCAGATGTTCACGAAAAAGACCGGCATCGAGGTCCGGGTCGTGGCGGTCGGGACCGGGCAGGCGATCAAGAACGCGCAAAACGGCGACGGTGACGTTCTACTCGTGCACGCCAAGCCGGCGGAGGAGAAGTTCGTCGGCGAGGGCTGGGGCATCGAGCGGTACAACGTGATGTACAACGACTTCGTGATCGTGGGGCCGGCCTCCGATCCGGCGAAGGTCGCCGGAATGAAGGACGCGACGGCGGCGTTGAAAAGGATCGCGGCGAGCAAGGCCCCCTTCGCGTCGCGCGGCGACGACAGCGGCACGCACAAGGCCGAGCTCGGTTTGTGGAAGGCCGCGGGCATCGACGTCGAAGCGGTGAGCGGCTCGTGGTACCGCGAGACCGGTTCCGGCATGGGCCCGACCCTCAACACCGCCGTCGGGATGAGCGCCTACACGCTGGCGGACCGCGCGACGTGGGCCAGCTTCAAGAACAAGGCGAAGCACCGGATCGTCGTCGAAGGCGACGCTAAACTATACAATCAGTACGGCGTGATCCTCGTGAATCCGAAGAAGCACCCGCGGGTGAAGGCCGAGGCCGGCCAGGCCTTCATCGACTGGCTGATCGGCGCCGAAGGCCAGGCGGCGATCGCGAGTTACCGGCCGAGCGGCGCGCAGCTGTTCTTCGCCAATGCCCGATCGACGAGGCATGCGGGCACACGCTGACCCGAGATGACGCCCGAGGAATCCCTTCGCCTCCCGCGCATTCGCTATAACCTCGGCGAATGGGCGGGGGCCTTCGGCGACCTCGGCACGCTGATCCCGTTCGTCGCGGGCTACATCGTCATCGCCGGCATGGACGCCTTCGGCGTGCTCTTCTCCTTCGGCCTCGCCCTGATCCTCGCCGGCCTGTTCTATCGCGTGCCGTTTCCGGTCCAGCCCATGAAGGCGATCGGCGCCATCGCCACCACGCAGGGTGCGTCGCTCGCGATCACCCCGGCGGCGATCGGCGCCGCCGGTCTCGTGACCGGGTTGCTCTGGCTCGTGCTCGGGCTGACGGGCCTCGGGCAGAAGATGGCGCGCCTCGTCAGCCGCCCCGTCATCGGCGGTCTGATTCTCGGTCTGGGGGCGAGCCTCATGCTGCAGGGTTTCCGGCTCCTCGCGACGCAGTGGGTCCTCGGTCTCGCCGCCCTCGCCCTCACCGGCCTCCTGATCCGCCGGTCGCCGGCGGTCGCGATGCTCGCCCTCCTCGCCTTCGGCATCGGGGCCGCGCTCTGGCTCGACCCGACACTCGGCGAGGCCCTCGCGGCCATGGAGCCGGCCCTGCGCCTCCCCGCGTTCGCGCTCGGGGCGCTCGACGGGCAGGCGTTCGTCGTCGGCGCCCTGCTTCTCGCCCTGCCGCAGGCGCCCCTCACGCTCGGCAACGCCGTCGTCGCGATCACGCACGAGCACAACAGGCTGTTCCCCGCGCGCCCGATCGGCGAGCGCACGGTGAGCGTCTCGACCGGCCTGATGAACCTGGGCGCCGCGACGCTCGGCGGCGTTCCGATGTGTCACGGCGCCGGCGGCCTTGCCGGCCACGTCCGTTTCGGGGCGCGCACCGGCGGGGCCGTAATCATTCTGGGAGCGCTGCTCCTCGGCCTCGCGCTCTTTTACAGCGGCTCCGTCACCACCGTGTTCAGGCTGTTTCCGACGCCGGTCCTCGGCGTGATTCTCCTCTACGCCGGGTTCGAGCTCGTACGTGGCGTGAGGATCGCCGGCATGCGGCGCGCCGAGCACGGCGTGCTGGCCGCAACGGCCGTCACGGCGCTGTGGCACGTCGGTCTCGCCTTCGTCGTCGGCCTCGCGTTACAGTATTTGCTGCGTCCCGCGAAAACCTGAGCAATGGAAGGTCAAGCAAGCCTGCCGCTCGACGACATTACCGGCCTCGTTCTGGCGGGCGGCCGCGCGCAGCGCATGGGCGGCGTGGACAAGGGGCTCGTCACGCTCGCCGGGCGCCCGATGGTCGCGCATGTGCTTGCGGCCTTGCGCGCGCAGGTGGGCGCCATCCTGATCAACGCGAATCGTCACCTCGAGCAGTACGCGGCCTTCGGCCATCCCTTGGTCGCCGACCGGCACGAGGGCTTTCTCGGACCGCTCGCCGGGCTGGCGGCGGGGTTCGATGCGGCCGGGTCGGAGTACGTGGTCACGGTGCCGTGCGACTCCCCCCTGCTCGGCCCCGATCTCGTGGCCCGTCTCGCCCGCGCCTTGACGGAGAACCGGGCCGACATCAGCTTCGCCCACGACGGCGAGCGCGCCCATCCCGTCTTCGCGCTCGTGCGTCGCCGGCTGCGCGAGGATCTCGACGCTTACCTCGCGGCCGGTGGCCGCAAGATCGACCTTTGGTTCGCGCGGCACCCGCACGTGGCCGCCGATTTCAGCGACTGTCCGGATACCTTTATTAATGTGAACAGCCCCGAGGAGCGGGAGATGCTCGAGGCCCGGCTGGCGGAGGGCGCGCCGTGCTGAAAAACGCCCGCGTCCCGGTGCTCGGGATCGCCGCCTGGAGCGGCACGGGCAAGACGACGCTGCTCGTCCAGGTCCTCGACCAGCTCGCAGCCGCCGGCTACGCGGTCGGGGTGATCAAGCACGCCCACCACAGCTTCGACATCGACCACCCGGGGAAGGACAGCTACGAGCTGCGCAAGGCCGGCGCGCGCCAGATGCTCGTCGCCTCGCGCGCGCGCGTCGCGCTCGTCAGGGAGCGCGCGAACGAGCAGGAGCCGCGCCTCGACGAGCTGCTCGCCATGCTCGATCAGGATGCGCTCGACTTCATCCTGGTCGAGGGCTTCAAGGCCGAGCGCTTTCCGAAGATCGAGATTCACCGGCCGGGTCTGGGGATGCCGCCGCTCTTTCCAGCGGATTCGTCGGTGGTGGCGATCGCCACCGACGGCCCTCTTGCCGTCGCGACCACGCTGCCGCTGCTCGATCTGAACCGGCCGCGGCAGATCACCGATTTCATCCTCACGTATCTCGGGCGCACGTCTCCCGGCCGGGTTCGCAGGCAGGTGTAGAGGCGATGCGCGCCATGGCCGGATCGGAGCGGACAGGAGGTTGCGGGATCGGGCAAGCGGCGCTCACCGTGGAGGAGGCGCGGGAACGCCTGCGCGCGGAGGTCGGGCCGGTCACCACGCGCGAACGCCTTGCCCTGCGCGCGGCCCTGGATCGCGTGCTCGCCGAGGAGGTGCGCTCGCCGATCGACGTCCCCTCCCACACGAACTCGGCCGTCGACGGCTACGCCCTGCACGGCGACGATCTGCCGGGCGCGGGTCGGATCTCCCTGCGCTGCGTAGGCAGCGCGCGGGCGGGGAGCCCGCTCGACAGGCCGGTCGCGCGCGGCGAATGCGCGCGCATCATGACCGGCGCGCCGCTGCCGCCCGGCGTCGACACCGTCGTCATGCAGGAGCACGTGGAGCGTGCGGGCGATCGGGTGACGATCGGCGACGGCCACCGCGGGGGCGAGAACGTGCGCGCGGCGGGCGAAGACCTCGCGCGCGGCCAGACCGTGCTCGAGGCCGGGCGACGACTGCAGCCGGCCGATCTCGGGCTGCTCGCATCGATCGGGCGCGCCGAGGTCGGCGTGTATCGGCGGCCGCGTGTCGCGTTCTTCTCGACGGGCGACGAGCTGCGCTCGATCGGCGAGCCGCTCGGCCCCGGTCTGATCTACGACAGCAACCGTTACACGCTCCACGGGATGCTCACGCGTCTCGGCGCCGAGGTCATCGATCTCGGCGTCGTGCGCGACACGCGCGAGGCCGTCCGCGAGGCGCTCGCGGAGGCGGCCGCGGGTGCGGACGCGATCCTCACCTCGGGCGGGGTCTCGGTCGGCGAAGCGGATTACGTGAAGGAGGCGCTGGACGCGCTCGGGCGTGTCAGCTTCTGGCAGATCGCCATGAAACCCGGCCGGCCGCTCGCGTTCGGGCGGATCGGCGACGTGCCGTTCTTCGGTTTGCCGGGCAATCCCGTGTCCGTCATGGTGACGTTCTACCAGTTCGTCGAGCCGGCGCTCCGGCAGATCGCCGGCGAACGCGGGATCGACTGGCGTCGGGCCGGCTTTCGCGTGCCGTGTGCCTCACGCCTGAAGAAGCGCGCCGGCCGCACCGAGTATCAGCGCGGCGTGCTGACGTACGCGGACGACGGGACCCTGACGGTGCGGGCCACCGGCCACCAGGGATCCGGCATGCTCCGCTCGATGAGCGTCGCGAACTGCTTCATCGTCCTGCCGGCGGAATCGGGCGACGTCGAGCCCGGCACGCCGGTCGAGGTCCAGCCGTTTCACGGCATCGTTTGAGACCAGCCATGACCACGAGCACCGAACGTCCCTTCGTCCCTCTCAACATCGCCGTCCTCACCGTCTCGGATTCGCGCACCGAGGAGAACGACGTCTCGGGGAAGACCCTCGCCGACCGGATCGGCGGCGCCGGCCACCGGGTCGCGGACAAGCGCATCGTCCCGGACGACATCTATAAGATACGGGCGATCCTGTCGGCCTGGATCGCCGACGAGTCGATCCAGGTCGCGATCACGACGGGGGGCACGGGGGTGACCGGACGGGACGGGACGCCCGAGGCGGTGCGCCCGCTGCTCGACAAGGTGCTCGACGGCTTCGGCGAGCTGTTCCGGATGATTTCCTATGAAGAGATCAAGACATCCAGCCTGCAGTCGCGCGCCATCGCGGGGGTCGCCAACGGCACCTATGTCTTCTGTCTGCCCGGCTCCTCCGGCGCGTGCCGCACGGGCTGGGACCGGCTTATCTCGGCGCAGCTCGACTACCGGACCCGTCCCTGCAACCTGGTGGAGCTCATGCCGCGGCTGCTCGAGGGAAAGCCGGGTGGCGCGTGAGGCTCGCGGCCGCTGATGGCGATACAGCTCAAGCGCGCGTACGTCGCGCCGGCTTCCGGCGACGGAGAGCGCATACTCATCGATCGGCTCTGGCCGAGAGGCGTGTCAAAGGACGAGGCGCGGATCGACATCTGGCTGAAGGAGCTCGCGCCGAGCGACGGGTTGCGACGCTGGTTCAACCATGACCCCGCCAGGTGGCCGGAGTTCAAGGCCCGTTACTTCCGCGAGCTCGCCTCGCACCGCGAGCTGCTTGCGGCGATCTCGCGCAGGGCGCGTCGCGGCAGGGTGACGCTCGTCTACGGGGCGAAGGACGAGAAGCACAACAACGCGGTCGCCCTCCGGGAGTTGCTGCGGCGCCGCAAGGCATGACCCCGCCGCGGCATCCGCCGGTTCCTCGATGATAAAAGGCCGCTAGTCGAGCACGTGGCTCACCACGCCGTCCGCCAGCTTCGGCTCGAACCACGTGGATTTGGGCGGCATCACCGCGCCCGTGTCGGCCACCGCCATGAGGTCGGCGAGCGACGTCGGACACAGCGCGAAGGCCACGGCCACCTCCCCGGAATCGACGCGTTTGACCAGCTCGCTCAGCCCCCGGATACCGCCCACGAAGTCGATGCGCCTGTCCCGGCGGGGATCGCCGACGCCGAGCACCGGCGTCAGCAGCTGGTCCTGCAGCACGCTCACGTCGAGCCGGCCGACCGGATCCCGCGCCGGCACGCGGTCGGGCTTAACGCGCAGGCGGTACCAGCGGCCCGCGAGGTACATCCCGAACTCGCCGGCCCGCGCCGGACGCACCGGCTCGGCCTCCGGCGACACCTCGAATGCCTGGTCGAGGCGCGCGAGCAGCGCCTGGGGCGAAAGCCCGTTCAGGTCCTTGACCACGCGGTTGTAGTCGAGGATCCGCATCTGGTCGTCGGGGAAGATCACCGCGAGGAAGTAGTTGTAGCTCTCTGCGCCCGTGTGGCCCGCGTTCGCGACGCGTCGACGCTCGGCGACGCGCGCGGCCGCCGCGGAGCGATGATGGCCATCGGCGATATAGAGGCGCTCGAGCGCTTCGAACGCCTCGGTGAGCGCCGCGATCCGCTCCGGCCGCGATACCACCCAGAGCGAATGGCGCACGTTGTCGTCGGCGGTCACGTCCATGTCGGGCGTCGACGCCGTCGCCGCGCGCGCGATCGCGTCGATCGCCGCCGAATGCCGATAGGTTAGGAAGACCGGCCCGGTCTGCGCGTTCAGCGCCTCGATCTGGCGCACGCGGTCGTCCTCCTTGTCCGGGCGCGTGTGCTCGTGTCTGCGGATCCGCCCCGTCTCGTATGCGGCGCACGACGCGGCGGCGACGAGCCCCGTCTGGGTGTGCGTACCCATCACCAGGCGATAGAAGTAATAGTACGGCGCGGCGTCGCGTCGCAGCACGCCCGATTCGAGCATGCGTCCGAAGCTGCGGCGTCCCTGCTCGTAGACCCGCGGGTCGTGGACATCGACCGTGGGCGGCAGATCGATCTCCGGCTTCGAGACGTGCAGGAAACTGAACGGCTTTCCCGCCGCGCGAACGCGCGCCTCGTCGCTGGAGAGCACGTCGTACGGCGGCGCGATCACGCCGGCGACGTGCTCGGGCGCCGGCCGCAGGCCGGCAAACGGTCGGATCAGGGACATCGGCGCCATCCGGGGGAAATGAAAGGCGCACATTCAAAACCAAGCGCCGCCACGCGTCAAACGCGCTTGGCGTCGCTCGCATCGCCCGCTATCATCCGCGGCTCCCCGAACGGGCCGCCCGTCCATGTCCGCTCCCTGCCGCCAGTACCTTCCTCCCGAGTGGGCGCCCCAGAGCGGCGTCATGCTGACGTGGCCCCATCCCCGGAGCGACTGGGCCGAACGGCTCGCTGAAGTCGAGCCCGCGTTCGCCGCCATCGCCCGCGAGATCGCCCGACGCGAGACGGTGTTGATCGTGTGCTACGACTCGCGGCATCGGGCGCACGTGGAGTCGACCCTGCGGTCCGCGGAGGTCGACATGGCGCGTGTGCGCCTGGCGATCGCGCCGTCGAACGACACGTGGGCGCGCGACCACGGGCCGCTCACCGTGCTCTGCCGCGACGAGCCGCTGCTCCTCGACTTCCGGTTCAACGGCTGGGGCGGCAAGTACGGCTACGAGCTCGACAACCTCGTCAGCCGGCGCCTGTACCAGGCCGATGTCTTCGGCGACGCGGCGATGCAATCGGTCGATCTCGTGCTCGAGGGCGGATCGGTCGAGGTGGACGGCTCCGGGACGCTGCTCACGACGACGAACTGCCTGCTCGCCCCGACCCGCAATCCCGGGCTCACGCAGGCGCAGATCGAAGCAAGGCTCAAGGAGCTGCTCGGCCTCAATCGCGTCCTGTGGCTGCGCCACGGCCATCTCGAGGGCGACGACACCGACAGCCACATCGACACGCTCGCGCGCTACTGCGACGCGCGCACGATCGCCTACGTCGCCTGCGACGACCCGGGCGACGCGCACTACGGGGAACTGAAGCGGATGGAGGCGGAGCTCCAGGCCTTTCGCGCGGCGGACGGGGAACCGTACCGCCTCGTGCCGCTTCCGTGGCCGAAGGCCGCCTACGGCGCCGAGGGCCGTCGCCTGCCCGCGACCTACGCCAACTTCCTCATCGTCAACGGCGCCGTGCTCGTCCCGGCCTACGACGACCCGGCCGACGCGGTCGCGCTCGAGCGCCTGCGCGGGTGCTTCCCCTTCCGCGAAGTCGTGGCCGTGCCCTCCCGGCCGCTGATCGAGCAGTACGGCAGCCTGCACTGTCTCACCATGCAGTTCCCGGCCGGCGTGCTGCCCTGAGCCTGCGGACGCCTTCCGGCGCCGTGCTACCATTGCGCGCATGACGACGAAGTCACTCACGGTCGGGCTCGTACAGCACGCCTGCACCGAGGACCGGGAACGGAACCTGGACGTTTCGGTGCAGGGCATCCGCGAGGCGGCGGCCCGCGGCGCGCGGCTCGTGCTGCTGCCCGAGCTCCATACCGGCGTCTACTTCTGCCAGACGGAAGACACCGCGCGCTTCGATCAGGCGGAGCCCGTTCCCGGGCCGTCCACCGAGCTCCTGGGCAACCTCGCGCGCGAGCTGGGCATCACCATCGTGGGTTCGCTCTTCGAGAAGCGCGCACCCGGGATCTACCACAACACCGCCGTGATCCTCGACCCGGCCGGACGGCTCGCCGGACGCTACCGCAAGATGCACATTCCCGACGATCCCGGTTACTACGAGAAGTTCTACTTCACCCCCGGCGATCTCGGTTTCGCCCCGGTCCGCACTCCCGATGCGACGCTCGGCGTCCTCGTATGCTGGGACCAGTGGTACCCGGAGGCGGCGCGGCTCATGGCGTTGCACGGAGCCGACCTTCTGCTCTATCCCACGGCGATCGGCTGGGACCCGCGCGACGACGAGCCCGAGCGGACGCGCCAGCGCGACGCATGGCGTACGGTACAGCGGGCGCACGCGATCGCGAACGGCCTGCCGGTGCTGGTGTGCAATCGCACCGGTTTCGAGCCGGATCCGGGCGGCGGGGCCGGCATCCGGTTCTGGGGGTCGAGCTTCATCGCCGGTCCGCAAGGCGAGGTGCTGGCGGAGGCGCCCGTCGACGCGCCCGCGGTGCTGGTCGCGGAGATCGACCGCCGGCGCAGCGAAGACGTGCGGCGCATCTGGCCGTTCTTCCGCGACCGCCGCATCGACGCGTACGACGACCTGCTCAAGCGCTACGGCGATTAGGCGACCCGGCTCACCGTTATAAGATCTCGGTGCCCGGTTGCCGGATGCGCGTCGCGCGCTCCTGAACTCGAAACTCATCGCCGCATTTCGCATGCGCCCGCACCACCTGAAACAATCGGCCGAACTGCTCGCGGCCATCCTCGGCGGCGCCCGCGCGGCCGACAAGCAGATGGAGAGTTACTTCCGGGCGCACCGGGCGATGGGCGTGCGCGATCGCGCAGAGGTCGCCGAGACGGTATACGGCTGCCTGCGGCATCGCCGTCTCCTGGCCCACTGTGCGGGCGAAGACGCCGCCGCCCTGGTGGCCGCGTACCTGGTGAGGGAAGGATCGAGCGCCCGCGCCCTCGCGGAGGCGGGCTTCCGCGGCGATGCCCGCGCGCTGGTCGGGTGCCTGCGCACACTCGATCCCCGCGCCCTCCCTCTCGCGGTCGCCGCGAGCCTGCCCGATTGGCTCGCGGCAGAACTGCAGGCCGAGTACGGCGACGAGGCCTCGGCCCTGGCCGAGGCGCTGAACCAGCCGGCGCCCGTGGACCTGCGGGTGAACACCGTGAAGGCGCGACGCGAGGAGGTGCAGGAACGACTCGCCGAGGAAGGATTCGAAGCCGATGCGACGCCCTTCTCGCCCGTCGGACTGCGCCTGCGGCAACGCGCCCCGGTCTTCCACAGCAGGGCGTTCAAGGACGGCTTGATCGAGGTCCAGGACGAAGGCAGCCAGCTGGTCTCGCTGCTCCTCGAGCCGCGGCGGGGCGAAATGGTCGTCGACTTCTGCGCCGGCGCCGGCGGCAAGACGCTGCACCTCGGCGCGCTCATGGCAAACACCGGAAGCGTCTACGCCTTCGACGTCTCGGCGGCACGGCTCGAGCGCCTTGCGCCCCGGCTGGCGCGCTCGGGGCTCTCGAACGTGCGCCCGGTCGTGATCGCGCACGAACGCGACGAACGCGCGAAACGCCTGCACGGCAAGATCGACCGCGTGCTCGTCGACGCCCCGTGCACCGGTACGGGAACGCTGCGGCGCAATTCGGACATCAAGTGGCGCAGCGTCGACCTCGAAGCGCTGCGGGCGGAGCAGGCGCGCATCCTCGACGCCGCCGCGCGGCTGCTCAAGCCCGGCGGACGGCTGGTGTATGCCACGTGCAGCCTCCTGCGCGAGGAGAACGACGCGGTGATCGATGCGTTCCTGAAGGCCCGGGCGGATTTCCGCGTCGTCCCCGCGGCGGCGATCCTGTCCCGACGACGCGTCCCCCTCGACACCGGCGACGCCCTGCGGCTCCTGCCGCACCGCCACCGGACGGACGGCTTTTACGCCGCGGCGCTCGAGCGTACCGCCTAGGTCGACCCCTCCGGGTCCTTGGGTCTTTCCATCGATGGATCCGCGGCCATCACCTCGGGGCGGAACGGGTGCCGGCGGGAGCGGCGCCGGTGGCGGACGAGCGTGAACGCCCAGATCGCGGTGCCGACCAGGATCAGCCCGCCGAGCAGCCAGAACTCGTAGTGTTTGACGTCCTCCAGGAACAGCCGGAAGGCCTCTCCGAACAGAAAGCCCAGCGCGCCGAGCGTGATCGCCCACACCACCGCCCCCGTGAGGTTGAGGACCAGGAAGCGAAGGCGCGAGACCTGGCTCGCGCCGATCGCGAACGGCGTGACATTGCGCAGCCCGTAGTAGAAGCGAAAGGTGAGGATCAGGAAGTTCTGGTGCCGACGGAGGTGCCGGTAAACCTTTTCGGCGCCCTCCTGCCAGGACAGCCGCTTGGCCAGGATCCTCGGTCCATAGCGCCGCCCGACGTAAAAATAGAGCTGATCGCCGCTGAAGCTGCCGGCGAAGGCGGCCGCGATCACCCACGGGAGCTCGAGAAAGCCGAGGTGCGCCGCGAGCCCCCCGAGGACCAGTATGGTTTCGCCCTCGAGAAACGTGCCGACGAGAATCGCGAGGTAACCGTAGTTGGCGATCAGCTCGTCGAGAGCCATGAAGCGGGCAACCGAGGCGGTGAAGGGGCCGGCGTGCCGATCGCAACGGCGGCTGGCGCACTCTACGTGAAGTCCCCGGGCGCGACAATCGAGCGCCCTACTCCTCCCGCACCCGCGCGCGCTCCCGTTTGCGCCGGGCGAGAAGACGCTTGGCCTCGAGCCGCCGGGCCTTCACCCGCGCGCTCGGACGCGTCGGCACCCGCTTTTTCGGCACCCGGTTCAGCCGGCGCAGCCGCTCGATCAGGCGGTCGAAGGCGATCTCCCGGTTTCGCGCCTGGGAGCGGGTGTCGGAGGCCGTGACCACCACCCCGGACGGAGCGTGCGTGAGGCGAACGGCCGACTCCGTGCGGTTCACGTGCTGCCCGCCCGGCCCGGCCGCGCGGTACGTGTCGAGGCGCACCTCCCGCGCGAGGACCGCGCGGCCCAGCGCGTACGGCGGCGGCCGCCGCTGGCCGGACTCGCTCATGTCCGCGGTCGCCGGATGTGTTTCGCGGGGCCGTTGCTACAATACGGCGCCGAGCGCCACCTATTATTCGATTCGCCCATGATCGTCATCTTGAGGTCCGATGTCCCGCCCGACTCGCCCGAGTACCGCCAGGTCCTCGACTTTCTCGCGCACAAGCCGAACATCACGACGCGCGTACACCAGGAGGTCGGGCAGATCCAGGCGGTGACGGAGATCTATCTGATCGGCGATACCGCCTCCCTCGACAAGGCGGAAATCGAGAGCCTGCCCGGCGTCGACCGGGTCGTGCGCGTTTCGGAAGAATACCGCATCCTGGGCCGACACCGGGACGACCGCCGCCCGACGGGGTTCGATTACAACGGGGTGCGCTTCGATCAGGACAACCTGAACGTCTTCGCCGGCCTGTGCGCCGTCGACACGCCCGATCACGTCGAGCGGATGCTCAAGGCGCTCCGGGATCGGGGTCAGGTGTGCACGCGCATGGGGGCCTACAAACCGCGCACCAATCCGTACGCCTTCCAGGGCCACGGCAAGGGGTGCCTGCCCTGGGTGTTCGAGCTGGCCGGACGCTACGGAATGAAGGTCATCGCGATGGAGGTCACGCACGACTCGCACGTGGACGAGATCCGCGAGGCCTTGCGCCGGACCGGGAACCCGACCGGGGTGATGCTGCAGATCGGCACGCGCAACACCCAGAACTTCGAGCTGCTGCGCATCGTGGGGCGGCAGCGCGAATTCCCGGTGCTGCTGAAGCGCGGCTTCGGCATCACCCTCGAGGAGTCCCTCAACGCCGCGGAGTACATCGCGAGCGAGGGCAACCGGCACATCGTCTTCGGCCTGCGCGGGATGAAGACCAACATGGGCGATCCCCACCGCAACTTTGTCGACTTCGCGCACGTGCCCGCGGTGAAGCGCCTGACGCGCATGCCGGTGTGCATCGACCCTTCCCACTCGGTCGGATCGCGCGAGGCCGCGCCGGACGGGCTGCTCGACATCTTCCACGTCACGGCGCAGGGCGTCATCGCCGGCGCGAACATGATTCTCGTCGACTTTCATCCGGCGCCGGAGAAGGCGCTCGTCGACGGGCCCCAGGCACTTCGGCTGGAAGAGCTGCCGCGTTTTCTGGAAGACGTAGCGATAGCGCGCGAGGCTTACGAGAGACGGCGGGCTGCCGCCTTGCGGCGCCCTGACTGAACGCGACCGCCAGCCGCTGCTGTTCGTTCAGCCCGCTCCCCGTCCGCACGCCTCGGCGAAAGGACGGGGCTCGTCCGGCGGCTACTCGCCCGCGCGGTCCTCGTCGGGAGCGACCGTCGCGGCCAGCGGCGTCGCCTGCGACGATGCGTCGGACATGTCCTCTGCTTCCCCGCTCCCGTCATCGACCTTGTAGCGCGAGAGGAAGTACTGAAGAACCTCGGCCGCGGTCAAACGATGCTCCTCCGCCATGTTGCGCGTCTCGTGTGATCGAGTTGCAGCGCACGCTAGAAGAGAAGCACCCCGATTGCTATCCGCATCAATGGGTATTGACTGGCCGGGTCAAGTCTGAGGAACGAGAGCGCCGCTCATCGGGCAGGGCTTGCAAACACGGACGTGCTTGACCGCGCCGGCGCGGCGGCTCACCCTCGCGACGTGCGACTCATGCGCGCCTCGGCCGCGCCGGCCGAAAGCAGATGGTCGAGGCCGAGGTCGGCACATTCGCCGCAGTACTGCCAGGCCGTCCACATGATCGAGAAATCGCGCAGGACGCCGAGCAGCGCCGGTCCGGGATTGTCGACGCGTTGCGAAACCGCTTCCCGCACCTCGTCATCGGTGAACTCGTGATCGAAACGACGGGCCTGCAGGAACAGGTGAAAGAGTTCGCTGCGATGCGGGTCCTGAAGGATGTTCGCGCGCTCCCGATAATGCTCCGCAAGCCGATCGACCAGCAGATCGAGCAAGCGCTCCTTGTCCATCAGCCTCTCCTGTCTTCTGTCTCACCCAGCGTATCGTTATCGCCGGCGCTTCCCCGTTGCCTGCCGAGACAGGAAGCACCCCCTTTCTCTGACCCCGGGGTGTGTGAATACCATCGAACGGAGTGTCTGACAACTGCCGCAATTCGTCACGTCGCGCGCGAACGCGACGACCGCGAAACGGGAACGACAGCCGCGTGATGCCTCGTTCGCGCCTCGAATGCGGTCAGCCGACCACTCCGTATATGACGTCGAACACCACGCGCGTCTTGCGATCCATCAGCACGATGTCGTTGCCGATCCGAACGCGCACGTAGACGGCGGGAAGCGGCGTCAGCTGGCGCTCGAGCTCGACGGGCAACGGAACGGTCGAGAGCCCCGGCGGGAGGACATCGCGCTTCGCGAGGCCGGGCGGAAGCGCGCCGTTTCGCTTCGCCAGGCCGGGCGGCAGGCCGCGCTGATGCGCCCCCCGGTAGTACTGCTCGATGACGGCCCTGTCGTGCCGGCTGAAGCTCACGTCGACGACCGCGTTCTGGTCGCGGATGACGACCCGGCCGGACGTGGCGGCTTGCGTGGCGCAGCCGGCCGCGACGGCGGCGCAGGCGAGAACGATTCCGACGGATAGGCGCACGGCTCTCCTCCCCTTGAAGAAGGTGCAGACGACGTGTCCCGAAGTGTAGACCACGCCGCGTCCCGGCGCGGGAGATCAGCTTCGCGGGGCGCGCTCCGCGGGGTAGTGGCGCAGGGTCGGGCCGACGTAGAGCTGGCGCGGGCGGTCGATGCCGTGCGATTCCTGCTGCAGCTCCAGCCAGTGCGATACCCAGCCGGCGGTGCGCGCGAGCGCGAACACGGCGGTGAACATGTTCATCGGGAATCCCATGGCCCGCAGCAGAATGCCCGAGTAGAAGTCGACGTTCGGGTAGAGCTTGCGCTCGATGAAGTACTCGTCCTGCAGCGCGATCTCCTCGAGCCGAACCGCGATCTCGAGCAGCGGGTCCTTCTTCCCGAGGTGCGCCAGCACTTTGCGCGCCTGTCCCTGGATCACGCGGGAACGCGGATCGAAGTTCTTGTAGATGCGGTGGCCGAAACCCATGAGCCGGAACGGATCGTTCTTGTCCTTGGCGCGCGCGATCGCCTTCGGGATGTTGTCCACGCTGCCGATGTCCGTGAGCATCTTGAGCA
This sequence comes from Sulfurifustis variabilis, assembly GCF_002355415.1. Classification (GTDB taxonomy): domain Bacteria; phylum Pseudomonadota; class Gammaproteobacteria; order Acidiferrobacterales; family Sulfurifustaceae; genus Sulfurifustis; species Sulfurifustis variabilis. The sequence continues at coordinate 2,428,026 of NZ_AP014936.1, forward strand.
CGGCTTCGTTCGCGCCGCCGTGGGCCGGGCCCCAGAGGGAGGCAATGCCGGCCGCAATGCACGCGAACGGATTGGCGCCGCTCGAGGCGGCGAGCCGCACCGTCGAGGTGGAGGCGTTCTGCTCGTGGTCCGCGTGCAGTATGAAGATGATGTCGAGCGCGCGGGCGACGACGGGGTCCGGCACGTACTCCTCGCTCGGGATGCCGAACATCATCTGCTGGAAGTTCGAGGCGTAGTCGAGCCTGTTGTTGGGGTAGCGGACGGGCCGCCCCATGCTGTACGTGTAGCTCGCGGCGGCGAGCATGGGCATCTTGGCGATCAGGCGGACGGCGGCGCGCGACCGATCCTCCGGGTTACGGATGTCCATGACGTCATGGTAGAAGGCGGACAGCGCGCCCACGACGCCCACCATGACCGCCATCGGATGCGCGTCGCGACGAAAGCCGCGGTAGAACGAAAGCACCTGCTCGTGGAGCAGGTTGTGCTGCCCTATCAGGAGGTCGAACTCGGCGCGCTGCGCGGGCGTCGGCAGCTCGCCGTTCATCAGCAGGTAGGCGACCTCGACGAAGTCGCTGCGCTCGGCGAGCTCCTCGATCGGGTAGCCGCGGTAAAGCAGCATGCCCTTGTCGCCGTCGACGAAGGTGATCGCGCTCTTGGTGGACGCGGTCGAACGAAAACCCGGATCGTAGGCCAGCAGGCCGTGGCGGGAGTACAGCGACTGGATATCGACCGCCGGCGGACCGAGCGTTCCTTCGAGCACCGGAAGGCTGCTCTCGTCCTGGTTCTCGCTGATCGTCGCGCTGACGAACTTCTGCGCCATTGCCCCTCCGGCGTTGAGCGAAGCCATAGGATCGACCATCCTCCCTACTCTGTCCAGCCCCGAGGGCGAGAGTACGGGACTCGGAGCAAGGGGCTTTGAACTCGAATCCGAAGAACGCGGGAGCCCGATGCCTCGAACGTCTCAGTCCTCGGTTCTTTCAGCCCCCGCGGTGACACGGAGCGGCCTTCGATGGATCCACTCGAGCAGCGCGTCCTGCACGGCTTCGGCCGCGCGGGTGGTGAGATCGGGATCGTTGTGCAGATACACGACAACGACGCGCTGGCCAGCGGCGTTGCGCACGTACCCGGCCAGCGAGCGCACGCCGTCGAGGCTGCCCGTCTTGAGGTGCGCCTGCCCGGCGAGATCGCCGTTGAAACGGTTCCTGAGCGTGCCGTCCACCGCGGCGACGGGCAGGGCCGAGGCGAACTCGGGCATGTAGGGACCGTCCCAGGCGGCAAGCAGCACGCGTCCGAGACTGCGCGCCGAGACGCGCACGTCCCGCGACAGGCCCGCGCCGTTGTCGAGCACCAGCCCGGGAGCCTCGAGGCCGCGGCGCTCGAGCCATGCGTGGATCGCGGCCGCGCCCTTCTCGGTCGTCCCGGGCGCGCCCGAGCGCTCGGCGCCAAGCGCGAGGAACAGCTGCCGGGTCATCACGTTGTTGCTGTACTTGTTGATCAGACGCACGATGTCGGCCAGCGGCGGCGAGTAGTAGGTGTGGACCAGCCGCGCCTCGGGCGGTGTCGGCGCCTCCCGCCAGCCGCCGTGCAGGCGCCCGCCCAGCTCGGTCCAGAGCGCCCGGAACACGCCGTGGAGGTACGGGCCCGACTCGGTCACCACCCGAAACATCTCGTACTCGCCGCAGGCGGCCGGGTACTCGCCGGCAAACCGAAGTCGCGCGTTGCCGGCTACGCGGAAGGTCCAGCCGCCTCCCCGGCACGGCCCTGGTTTGAGCCGTATACGGTTGTCGACGGGCACCGGCGGATCGGCGACAACCCGCAGCCGCGCACCCTGCGGAATGAATCGGATGTTGACCGCCTGGAAGTTGACCAGGAGGGCGCGAGGCAGCACGTTGTACGCCCGCATCGCCTGGCCGTCGAAATCCGCCCGGTCGCCGTTCTCGGCGACGAAATGGCTCTGGTCGAAAACCACGTCTCCGCCGATCGACTCGATTCCCGCCTGGCGCAAGCCGCGCAGCAGCCGCCAGAACTGTTCGATGACGAGATACGGATCGCCGTGGCCCTTGAGATACAGATCGCCGTCCAGCTTTCCGTTCGCGAGCTTGCCCGTCGCGTAGGCCTCGGTGCGGAAGCGGTAGGCCGGCCCCAGCTCCTCCAGGGCGGCGAGCGTGGTGAGCAGCTTGATGACCGATGCGGGATTGCGCGGCTCGTCGGCGGACAAGGAGAGGATCGGTTCGCTCTCCCCGATCGCGTGCACGTACAGGCTCAGCCCGGACGATCCGAGACGGTGGCGTGCGAGCGCCTCCGACACCGGCTCGGGCAGCGCCCCGGCCGCCGCCACAAGGGGGACGAGCAGGGCGATCAGGAGGGCCAGCAGCGCGGCTGGAAAGGAGCGGGTAGAGGGCACTCGGCGTTGGCTGGAGAGTTGATGTTGTTGCCGACCGGGTGCTCGCCGGCGCTTCAAATAATAGGTCAAAAAGCCACGCTGTCGAGAGAGGATCTTCAGAGGAAAACGACTGCCCGTCGGGACACCGCGGCGTCGGGCAACGCACCCGCCCGGCCGTGAACCACCGCCGCAGGCGGCTGTTAGAATCGGGCCGATGAGGATCCTCGACGCCGGATTCGACCTGGAGCGATTCTTCGCCGACCTCGCCCGCTCTCCCCATCCCGCATTGCTCCTCGACTACGACGGCACGCTCGCGCCGTTTCATGTCGACCCGGCGCGCGCCGCGCCTTACGCGGGCGTTCCGGCGCTGCTCGACCGGATCATGACCGGACGCACGCGGCTGATCCTGATCAGCGGCAGGTGGACTCGCGACCTCATCCCCCTTCTGGGCGTGTCGCGCCTGCCCGAGATCTGGGGTTCCCACGGGTTCGAGCGTCGCTTCGCCGACGGTCGCTACGACATCGCCCGCCCGGACACCGAACCGCTACGCGGGCTGGCCAACGCGGATACCTGGGGCGACGAGCTCCGTCGCATGGGCGCGCGTCTCGAGCAGAAACCGGCCTCGCTCGCAGTACACTGGCGGGGGCTCCCTCCGCCGCAGGCGCGCGCGATCGAAGAGAAAGTGCGCGAGAAATGGATGTCGCGCGTGCGCGCGACCGGCCTCGAACTGCACCCCTTCGACGGCGGACTCGAGCTGCGCGTGCCGGGGCGCGACAAGGGCTACGCCGTGCGCACGCTGCTGGACGAATCGCCGTCCGACGTGGCGGCCGCCTTTCTCGGCGACGACCTGACCGACGAGGACGCGCTGCGGGCGATCCGGGGGCGCGGGCTCGGCGTGCTCGTGCGCCCGACCTGGCGGGAAACGGTCGCTCAGGTGTGGCTCCAGCCGCCTGAGGAGCTGCTGGCGTTTCTCGAGCGCTGGGCACAGGTCACCGCGCGCCGTTAGGTCGCGCGCGCCCGGCGGCCGTGCAATAATTCCACCCCCTTCAGGCCGAATCGACCGGTCCCGCCCGGTCGTCGAAAGGACTTGCATGCCGCTCCCAGCACGCAAAGAACGCCTGGTCGTCGTCTCCAACCGTTTGCCATTCATTCTCGCGAAGGGCGAGGACGGAGAGTGGCGGATCACGCCGGGCGCGGGCGGGCTCGTCACCGCGCTGCTCCCGGTGCTGCGCGATCGCGGCGGTGTCTGGATCGGCTGGCCCGGCGCGCACGCGAACGTGGAAGAGGTCCGCCACGCCTTCACGTCTTCGGAGGCAGGTTACACGCTCGTCCCCGTCGTGCTGACCCCCGAGGAAGTCCACAAGTTCTATCAGGGCTTTTCGAACGAGATCATCTGGCCGCTGTTTCACGACTTGCAGTCGCACTGCAACTTCGACCCCTCTTACTGGCGCGTCTACCAGGAGGTCAACCGCAAGTTCGCGCGGGCCGTGCTCGACGAAAGCCAGCCGGGGGACTTCATCTGGGTGCACGATTACCAGCTCATCAACGTGGCCGCCGAGCTGCGCGGCCGCGGTGTCAGCTCGCGCATCGGTTTCTTCCTGCACACGCCTTTCCCTTCGCTCGACATCTATCTGAAGCTGCCCTGGCGCTTCCAGCTCCTGCGGGCGCTCCTCGAGTACGACGTCATCGGCTTCCAGACCCTGCGCGACCGCCGCAACTTCATCCAGTGCGTCCGCGCCCTGGTGAAGGACGCGGGCATCCACGGCAAGGGCCAGGTGATGCTGGCGCGGATGAACGGGCGCGAGGTGCGCCTCGGCGTCTTCCCGATCAGCATCGACTACGACGCCTACGCGCGGGAGGCGGGGAGCCCGGCCATCGCCGAGAAGGGCGCGCAGCTCCGGCAGCTTCTGCCGAACCGGCAGCTCATCCTCGGCGTCGACCGGCTCGACTACACCAAGGCGATTCCCGACCGGCTCGAGGCCTTCGGCGCGGCCCTCGCCCGCTATCCCGAGCTGCATCAGCGGGTGACCCTGATCCAGGTGGTGGTCCCCAGCCGCGAGGACATCCCCCGCTACCACGAGCTGCGAACGCGGATCGAGCAAATCGTGGGACGCATCAACGGCCGGTTCACGCAGCCGGGCGGCTGGGTGCCCATCCACTACGTGTTCCAGAACCTCTCCCGCAAGGAGCTCATTGCGTACTACCGGGCGGCGCAAATCGCCCTGGTGACGCCGCTCAAGGACGGCATGAACCTCGTGGCCAAGGAGTACTGCGCCTGCTCGACCGACGAAGACTCGGTCCTCATCCTGAGCGAGTTCGCCGGCGCCGCGGCGCAGCTTCAGCACTGGGCGCTGCTGGTCAATCCCTACGACATCGAAGGCACGGCCGAAGCGATCGTGGCCGCCTTCCGCATGCCGCTCGACGAGCGCCGGTGGCGCATGCGCCGGATGCGACGCTCGATCCGCACCTACGACGTCTTCTGGTGGGTGGACGCCTTCCTGCGCGCGGCGATCGAGAAAGATCTGAGCGCCTTCCCGCTCATGGAAGACTACCTGCCTCGCGCCAACCACGAAGTGGGTCTGCGGTGAGGGCGGTTCGGCTGCGCGTCGAAAGACAATCGGCGCGTAAAAAATTCCGACGACGTCAGGATTTGTTAGGTAAAGGCAAAGCTTTGGGTTAGAATCGTCGGCCAACCATGGCGCGATTCCGCACAATAAAAGCATTGCGGCGTTGTCAGACCTGAGTCCCTCACAGAAGGCCGCAATACAGTACGTCAATGGTCCGCTCCTGGTGCTCGCCGGGGCCGGCAGCGGGAAAACCTCCCTCCTCGTTCACAAGGCCGCCTGGCTGATTCGGGAATACGGGGTTCCGCCCGACGAAATCGGGCTGCTCGCCTCCTGCGCGCGCGCCGCCCGTTTCATGCGCACGCAGCTCGCCGACCTGATTCACGGCCGCCCCGCCCAGGAAATCTTCATCTCCACCTTTCCGGCCTTCGGACTCCGGCTCGTGCAGGCCAGTCTGGAGGAATTCGGGCTGCGGCCCGGCTTCTCCGTTTACACGCCCGAGGAGAGCCGTGCTCTGCTGGCGCGCCTGATGCCCGAGGAGGGCCAAGATACGGCGCATCTCACGCGCGAGATCGAAGCGCATATCGCCCGCTTCAAGCGCGATGCGTATCTCCCGCCCGTGCCCCCGAGCGCCCACGATGCCCGGGACCGGGCAGCGCGGCTCTATGCGCAGTACGAGGAACGCCTTCAGGCCGCCAATGCCCTCGATCTCGGCGACCTGGCCCTGCGGCCGCTGCAGCTGCTCGGCCGACGACCGGGCGTCGGTCGGCTCTGGCGCGGCCGGCTGCGCTATCTGCTCGTCGACGAATACGAGGAAACGACCACCGCGCAGCACCTGCTGACGCGTCGCCTCATCGATGAGGGGGTGCTCCTCACCGCGGCGGGCGACGACGACCAGTGCGTCGGCTCGGCGCGCGGCGCCCGTCCCGAGAACCTCCTCAGGCTGCGCGAGGAGGTTCCCGCGCTCCGCCATATCCGGCTGGAACAGAACTTCCGCTCGACGGGCCGGGTACTGAAGGCCGCCCACAGCGTGATTGCGCACAACGGCGCACCCCTCTGCGAGAAACCGCTGTGGTCCGACCGGAGCTACGGCGAGCCGCTCCGCGTATACCGTGCGCCGAGCGAGGAGCACGAGGCCGAGCGCCTGGTCGCCGCCCTGCTCGCGCACAAGTCCGCGAACGGGACGGAGTTCAGGCACTACGCGATCCTTCTCTGCCACCCCTGCCAGTCCGGCCCGATCGAGCGGGCGCTTCGCCAGCGCCGCATACCATACTATATGCAGGACGCGCCGGCCTTGTTCGACCAGGTGGAAGTCCGCGACGTCCTGGCCGGTCTGCGCCTGCTCTGCAATCCGGCCGACGACGAGGCCTTCGTGCGCGTCATCAACACCCCGCGGCGCGAAGTCGACCGTGCCACCCTCGACGAGCTCGAGCGACACGCGCGCGCGACGGGCACGAACCTGCTGCGCGCGGCGCGCGATCGCGGGCTGGCTTCCCGCCTCGCGCCCGAGCACCTCTCCGCGCTGACGGCCTTCGTCACCTGGATCGCGGGACTGATCGAGCGCGTCACCGTCGACGATCCGATCGCGCTGGTCCGCGATCTGCTGAACGGACAGCGTTACGAGGAGTGGCTGCAGGATACGTGCAACGATCGGAAGATCGCCGAGGGACGCATGGAGAATGTGCTCGCGCTGATCGGCATCCTGCAGCGATTCATCCGGCGCCGGCCCGCTGCCCGTCTGCCCGAGATTTACGAGAAGCTGCGCCACGACGCGGTGCTCGGCCTGGAATCCGAAGAGCCGCCGGGAGACGCCGTCTCCCTCATGACGCTCGCCGAGGCGAAGGGCACCGAGTTCCGCCACGTCATCATTCCCGGCATGGAGGAAGGTCTCCTGCCGGGCAGCGATGAAGAGTCGATGATCCAGGCGGATCGCCGCCTGCTGTACGTCGGCATGACCCGCGCCCGCGACACGCTGAGCTTCACGCTGGCCGAGCGCCGGCGACGGGGCGGCGAAGTGGCGGCCAGGCGCCCCAGCCGGTTTCTCGCCGAGCTCCCTCAGAGCGAGATCGAGTGGGTGACGGGCGAAAGCGGCCCGGGAGCCGAGGCGAGCCTCGGTCGTGGCGGCGGATTGCCGGCGACCCTGCATCCCTTCCGGAGGGACAGCTGAGCGTCCAGGAGCCGCTTTTCGGCTGTCGGGCGGGGTCTCCGGCCGGGTTGCGCGTTCCACCCTTACGGGCGATCATTGGTTTATGGCTCGCGGGAGGCAGCCCGGCTCGGTCCCGAGGGGACATCGACACCGAGTCCACCGGTAACAGGCCGCGCGTCGAAGGGGAAATGCTACGCCGCGGCGTCTTCGTTCGTTGACCTCCCCGGCACCATAGACGATCGGACGGTGACGTTCACCGCCCCGCCGGTACCTTCCACCGGCTGGCCGTGACGCAAAAGCGGAATGCCGAAGAACAAGCGATGAAGGCCAATATCACAACGGGCGCCGATCTCTCGACGCTGCACCTCTCGCCGGAGACCTTCGAGACCGTGTACCACACGATCGCGGGGTTGCGATTCCCCATGGACGTCGCTCAGGTGCTGGAGCTGCGTTACCTGATCAATCACGGCCTGGACAGCTTTCCGGAACCCGCCGCGACGCCGGATTACCGCGAGTTCCGCGACGCCCTCCAGGGCGTCATCGACTCCATCGGCATCGAGAACAAGCGCCACGGAGAGCGGCTGCTCCGCATCCTGGTCATGATGCGGGATCTGCACTACCACTACTCGATCAAGTCGCGCGACGCGGAGGCCTCACTGCGCGCCGACATGGCGACCAACCGGCGGCAGCGCACCCAGTCGTTGCGATACGGCCTGCTGTTCGTGTCCGGCGCGATCCTCGCCGGCATGTTCTGGCTGGGCCTGCCGGCCGCCGGCTGGCCGATCAAGCTGCTCACCGCGGGGCTCGCCATTCTGTCCTGGCTCTATTTCCGCTCGCTCCCCGACCTCGACCGCGAGCTCGGGACGCTGGAGACGCGACTCAACGATTTGCGGCGCCGGCGCGTGAAATCGATACACTGGCGGCAACTGGTCCAGAAGCTCGCGCTGGTGCTCGGCTACAAGCACGACAGCAACGTCGAGGTCTTCCGGATCGATTCGGATTTCGATCTCCCGGGCCGCTCTCGCTTGCATCACTGAAACGGCGTCACCGAATCGCCGGTCACCCTCTGCTTCACCCTCGCGGATGATGACGTGCGTGCAACTCCTTGAGCCGCGCGCGAGCGACCTGCGTGTAGATCTGCGTCGTCGACAGGTCGGCGTGCCCGAGCAGCATCTGTACGACGCGCAGATCGGCGCCGTGGTTCAACAGATGGGTCGCAAAGGCATGCCGCAGTGTGTGCGGTGAGAGCGGCACCTCGATTGCGGCCCGCCGGGCATGGCGCCGGAGGTTGTGCCAGAAGGCCTGGCGGGTCATCGGCCCGCCACGCGCCGTAACGAACACCGCGTCGGTCTGACGCCGCTTCGCCAGCCGCCCGCGCGCCTCGCCCAGGTACCGGTACAGCCAGGCGACCGCCTCCTCTCCGAGCGGCACCAGGCGCTCCTTGTCGCCCTTGCCGATGACGCGCACGAGCCCCTGATTGAGGCTCACCTGCGATAGCGCGAGACCGACCAGCTCGGAGACACGCAGCCCGGTCGCGTACAGCACCTCGAGCATCGCGCGGTCCCGCAGGCCGTTGGCCGTGCCCGTGTCCGGCGACCCGAGCAACCGCTCGACCTGCTCCTCGCTCAGCGACTTCGGCAGCGAGCGCGGCAGCTTCGGGGAGTCGAGGAGCGCGGTGGGATCGACCTGCAGTCGTCCGTCGCGCAGCAGCCAGCGGTACAGGCGCCGCAGGGACGAGAGCAGGCGCGCCGCGGTGCGGGGTTTCGCGTGGGCGGCCTGGCGGTGGGCCAGATAGGCACGCAGGTCTTCCCGGGTGGCCGTGGCCAGACTCGCACCCCGCGCTGCCAGAAACCGGCCGGCCCCGGCGAGGTCGCTGCGGTAGGCGGCGAGCGTCTGGTTGCTCAGCCCCTCCTCGATCCAGAGGGCGTCGCAGAAGCGGTCGATCAGCGCGTTATCGTCTTCGCTCATGCGCGAGCAGGCACTCCTTGATCCGCATCGCCGGGCCGGAGCGACGGCCCATGAAGCCGCCCAGCCCCGCCTCGCTGACCACCCGATGGCACGGCACGACGATGGGCACCGGGTTCGCACGGCAGGCGCCGCCCACGGCGCGCGGCGAGCTTCGGAGGCGGCGCGCGAGCTCGCCGTAGCTCGCGGTCCGGCCGCTCGGAATCCGCCGCAGCAGGCCCCAGACACGCCGCTGGAACGGCGTGCCGTCCAGCGCGAGCGGTACCTTTGGCGTGTGGGTCGGATCGGCGAAGTAGCGTCCGAGCTCCGCGCAGACGGCGCGCACCACGGGATCGCGAGACCTCCGCAGGCGTGCGCGCGCGGGGAGGAAACCGATGTCGACGACGCGCCCCTCGCGGAGGCGTACGCCGACGCGCCCGAAGGGCGCCGGTACTACGGCGTCGTAGCCTTCCCGGTGAGCCATAGCTGTTGCATCTGCTGCTCGATCGCCGCGCGACGGGCGGGATCGGTCGTCTGTGTCAGCAGGGCCGCGTAGATCGAGCGCGCGTCCGAGACGAGGCGGGCGCGTACCAGCGCCTCGGCGGCACGAAAGCGGGCCGCCTGACCCCACGGGTCGGACGGAGAGGCACCCCCGTGCGTCGCCGAGCGCAGGTAGTACTCGGCCGCCTCGGCATGACGTCCGCGCGCGGTCAGGGAGTCGGCCTGCCAATAGAGCAGTTCGCGGCGCATCCGTGGATTATCCACGCGTTTGTAGACGGCCTCCATGAGGACCAGCGCCTCCTGGTGCAGCTCAAGCGCCTGCAGGTCGAACACGACCTGCAGGTACGCGCCGGCGAAGCCCTCGTCGATCCCCGGCCCGTCGAGCAGACCGCTCAGCAGCACGAGCGCCTCGTGCCGGTAACCGGCGTAGAGCAGCACGCGCGCGCGCCGCAGGTTCCAGCGCGAAGCGGCATCGCCGGAAGGCGGCGGCAGCCCGTCCATGAGCGCGACCGCGTGCTTGAAATCGCCGCGCGCGAGCGCGGCGTCGAGCAGACGCTGACGGACCGCGGCCGGCAGCGTGGCTTGCATCGAAGGCGGGTAAAGCGCATCGAGCGTCGCCGGAAGACCGGCCGCCAGGAGGGATTCCGCGAGACCGACCTGCGCCGCCTCCCGCGCCGTGTCGACCCCGGCGGTTTGGGCGGCGAACGCATAGAGGGCGCGCGCATAATGGCCGTCCTCCGTGGCGTACGCCTCGGCCTGGGCCAGCCAGGCGCTCGCGTCGTCCTGGCTCAGTCCGGCGCCGCGCCCCACCGCCTGCGCGAGCCGCCCGTACGCCGCCCAGAGATCGTCGGCCGATGCGGCGAGATACGCGTGGCCCCCGGCGCCGGGGAGCGCCAACGCCTGCTCCAGGGAACCGATCTCGCGCACCAGCTGCCCGGCGCGGCGCGCAGCTTCGGCGCGCAACGTCCAGGCCGCGCGCCGCAGCGACGGTGCGGTTTCCTTCGCCTGGGCGAGGCGCTGCGCGTCCGCCAGCACCTCGCCCGGCGGACGGGTCTTGGCCCGCAGCGCGGCCGTCAGCGCGAGCAGTCGGCCCTCCGCCGATCCGAGCGCCGAGGCGCGCGCGAGCGCGGCCCGAGGTCGGCCTTCCCGGAGGTCGATCTCGGCCCGCAGACGCTGGATGTCCTCGGAGGCCCCGTCTGCGCCGGCACGATCGAGCAGCGACCGCGCCTCCTGCAGCCGACCGCGGTCGAGCGCGAGCGCCGCGAGCCGGGCGAGCGCTTCGCGTTGTTCGTCCGGGTTCTCCTCGATCACTTGCTGGAGGATCCGGTGCGCGCCCTCGGCGTCGCCGGCCTCGATCTTCGCTTCGGCCAGCAGTCCGAGCGCGTAGCGCCGCAACGCCGGAGATGCCGATGCGGGGAGCGCCGCAAGGCGCGCGGCGATCCCGTCGACGTCGTTCAATGAACGGTGGATCTGCAGCCGACGGCGTTCGTGGTCCTCCCAGCGGGATTCGCCGGGAACGGGCGGGGGTGCGGGCGAGTCCTGGAGCAGACGCAACGCGAGCTCGGGCGCGCCGGCCGCGACGATGGCATCGACGCGCTCGAGCACCGGATCGCCGGCCACCGCGGGGCCGCCGGGAAGAAGGAAAACGGAAAGGAGAAGGGAACGAAGCGCCGACGGATGGAACGCCCGGCGAGGCTTGAGCGCGCGATTCGGCACGCGCCCAAGCTTAACCCATCCGGCTGGCTGCCGGCACGGGGTCAGACTTTTTCGCGAATACGAGCGGCCTTGCCGGCCAGGCCGCGGAGGTAATAGAGCTTCGCGCGGCGCACGTCGCCGCGGCGCTTCACCTCGATCTTGGCGATGGACGGGCTGTAAAGCGGGAATACGCGCTCGACGCCCTCGCCGTAGGAGACCTTGCGGACGGTGAACGAGGAGTTGAAACCGCGGTTGCGCCGCGCGATCACCATGCCCTCGAAGGCCTGCAGGCGCTCGCGCTCCCCTTCCTGGACACGGATCGAAACGGTGACCGTGTCGCCAGGGGCGAACTCCGGCACCTTCTTGTCGTTCATCTGCCGCGCTTCGATGTCTTGCAGGATCTTGCTCATGGGTTTACTCCCCGTTTTCAGACTGGATCCGCCGCGGCGGATCTCCCGTAACCGTTTCCGTCTCTATCGCCCTTCCGTCTCGTGCCGGCGCCACTCGCTCTGAAACTCCTCGAGCAGGCGCCGGCTCTCCCCGTCCAGCACCGCCTGCGCCAGCAGGTCCGGACGCCTCAGCCAGGTCCGCCCCAGAGCCTGCTTCAGGCGCCACCGCCGGATGCGCTCGTGGTCGCCCGACAGCAGCACCTCCGGCACCGCGCGACCTTCGTACACCTCGGGCCGCGTATAGTGCGGGCAATCGAGCAGCCCGGTCGCGAACGAGTCCTGCTCCGCCGAGTCCTCGTCGCCGAGCGACCCGGGCAGCTGGCGCGCGATCGCATCGATCATCGCCATCGCCGCGACCTCGCCGCCCGAGATCACGAAGTCGCCGATGGACCACTCCTCGTCCACCGCGGTCTCGAGCAACCGCTCGTCCACGCCCTCGTAGCGTCCCGCCACGAGGATCACCCGATCGCGCGCCGCGAGCTCGACCACGCCCGCGTGATCGAGCCGCCGCCCCTGTGGCGACAGGTACAGCACCCGCGTCGCGCGCGGGTCGTCCGATCGCGCCGCCGCGATCGCCCGGGCGAGCGGCTCGGGCCGCATCACCATCCCCGGTCCGCCCCCGTAGGGCCGGTCGTCCACCGAGCGATGCTTGTCCTCGGTGTAGTCGCGCGGGTTCCAGACCCGCAGCGTCAGTATTCCGTTCCGGATCGCGCGGCCGGTAATCCCGAAACCGGCCACGGCGTCGAACATCGGCGGGAAGATGCTGACGACGTCGATCCGCATGCCGCCCGACCTAGTCCTCGACATCCCAATCGACGACGATCACACCCTCATCGAGCGCGACCCGCTGGACCACGGGCTTGGCGAACGGGATGAGACGCTCGCGTTCGCCGCGCAGCACCATGACGTCGTTCGCGCCGGTCTCGAAGAGATGGCTCACCGTCCCGAGCTCATGTCCCTCGAGATTCACCACCCGGAGCCCTTCGAGGTCGGCCCAGTAGTACTCGCTGGCCGCTGTCTGCGGGAGCCGTGCACGCTCGACCGCCACTTCCGCGCCGATGAGACCGGCGGCCTGCTCGCGATCGATGCAGCCCGCGAGCCGCGCGACAATGCCCTTGCCGTGGATCCGTCCTTCCTCGACCTCGCGTGCCTCCCACCGCCCGTCGCGCTCGATCAGCCACGGGCTGTAATCCAGAATGGCTTCACGCGGGCGGGTATGGGAGTGGACCCTGACCCAGCCCCGCACCCCGTACACTCCGACGATGCGGCCGACCGCGATGCGACGGGCCGGTCCGCTCGACACGGAGATCTCAGGCGTTGCCGGCCCGCTTGAGGAGATCGGCGACCCGCTCGCTCGGCTGCGCGCCCTGCTTGAGCCAGTACTGCACCCGCTCCATGTCGAGCCGAAGGCGCTCCTCGTTCGCGGCCGCCCGCGGATTGAAGAAACCGACCGACTCGATGGGCTTGCCCTGCGCCGCACGGCGCCGGTCGGCGACCACGATCCGGTAGAACGGCTTCTTGTTCGCGCCGCCTCGTGCCAGGCGTATCGTAACCATCAGGATTTTTCCTCTTCGAACGGCTGGCCCGCGTCGGGCCGGCCGGATAAAGCGCGGCATTCTAACCGGTTGTCCCGACGAAACAAAGGGCCGAGAAGGGGCTAGCAGGCCGGAATGCGGGCCAGTAAGCGCGCGTATGCCGGACTGTCCCAGGGGCGCCCGCCCAAGGCGATCCAGCGGAGCCGGCCCCCGGGATCGACGAAGAAGCTTGCGGGCAGCCCCCGCGGCTGCCAGCGCTCCGTCGCGGACCCGTCTCTGTCGAGCAGGCTCGGGAGGTCCGGGGCCACCGCCCCCAGGAAGGCGAACGCCTCCTCCTCGGTCTCCGCCGTGTTGACGAGAACCAGGGCGATGTCCTTGCCGAAACCGGCGGCCGCGCGGGCGAGCGCGGGCATCTCGCGCCGGCAGGGGGCGCACCAGCTGGCCCAGAAGTGGACCATGACCCACCGCCCTCGAAAGGCCTTGAGGTCGACCGTGCGCCCGTCGAGGTCCGGGAGCCGGAGACCCGGGGCCGGCCGGCCATCGAGGGCGATCAGCCCGGGCGGCGCGGCGGTCGGACAGGCACCCGACCAGACCGGGCCGGCCCAGATCCCGAGGAGGACCCACCCGATGCGAAGCATGCGGCTCACCGTTCGCTTCCCTCGCAGCTCAGACCCGGGACCTGGAAGACGATATCGCGGCCTTTCTTCGCCTCGCCCGTCGCCAGGCGCGCGGTCAGGGTGAAGGTATCGGGGGTCGGAACGACGGTGAGGTTTCCTCCCACCGGCTCGGCAGGATGCAAGTCGCGGGTCTCGGGCAGGAGGGTCCAGCCGAACGTGGAGCGTTGCGGCGCCGGAAGACGAAGCTCCTCCCAACGCGCGTGCCAGTCGTTGCGCGAGATGCGCGCGACCGGCGTACCGTCTGCCTTGCGCAGTCGCCAGCGATCCAGCTCGAGCCAGACGCGACCGCGGCCCTCGTTGACGAGGGTGACGGTGAAGAAACAGGCGCGGGAAAGCTCACGGATCGCCGCCGGCGGAAAGCCGCGCGCCTCGTAGAACGCCGCCATCTGCGCGGGCGTCCGCGCGACGATCGCGTAGCGCAATCCGTCCTTTTCGCCTCCGACCCGTGCCTCCGCCGCCGACGCAAGGACGGCGGCAAGTCCGAGCGCGAGGCGACCGGGCGTCACGACCCGCCGTTCGGCGGCGCGGGCGGCTGCTCCTCCTCGAAGAGGATCGCGGGATCGACCGCGGTCGGCGCCGCCCCGTCGGCGACCAGGTTGCGCCGGCGCTGCAGGTAGGCCTCGCGCACGAACACGTACGGATCCTCGCCGGCCGCCTGATCGAGAATGTCGCCCGCGTCGAGCAGGCGAGCGCGGGTGTCGACCGCCTCGAGCGCGTAGAGCTTGTAGGCGGTGCTCTGCTCCTCCATGTACGTGACGGGATGCGCGTAGTAATAAGGTATGAGCCCGAACCCGTCCCGGAAGTTGCTGGGCCCGAGAAAGGGCAGGACCAGGTACGGCCCTTCCCCCACGCCCCATACGCCGAAGGTCTGACCGAAGTCCTCGTTGTGGCGCTCGAGCCCGAAGCGCGTGGCGACGTCGAACAGTCCGAAGAGCCCTAACGTGGTGTTCGTTGCGAACCGGCCGAGATCCGAGCCGGCGTCGCTCCATTTTCCCTGCAGGGCGCTGTTCAGCGCGACGAGGGGCTCGGTCAGGTTGGCGAAAAAGTTCGAGACACCGCGGCGGACGGGCGCGGGCATCACCGCCCGATAACCCTTGGCCACCGGCTTCAGCAGGTAGCGGTCGAACTTGTCGTTGAAGGTGTACATCGCCCGGTTGAACGGCTCGAGCGGATCGGCGTTCTCGGGGGCATCGTAGGAAGCGGGTGCGTCCCCGTCGCGCGCCGTCGTGGCGCATCCGGGAAGCAACGCGAAGAGCAGAACCAGGCATGCCAGACCGCGGCCGAGCCCGTTGTTGGTGTGTTGTTGTCGCATGTCTCGGCGGCGGATGCAGGGACCGCCGCAAGGCTAAAGGATCGCCGCTCGCCATGTAAAGGGCTTTTCCGGTCGAGTCCCGATGCCGCAGGCTTCGCCGCGTGACTATATTAAGGAGTGAACCCTCATGCGAAGGTGACGCCATGCGTCCTCACAGCGCCTCGTCCACACGGTATCCGACGCCTCGGGAGATCGGCGTCACGATCCCCCCGCATCTCCTGCCCGAGCGCTTTTGTGCGGGATTCGAGCACGGCCTGAAAGGCGGCCAACTCGATCACGTCGAATACTTCCGCCGGTCCTTTCGTCTGGGCTTTCGCACTGCAAAGCTCTATCTGCGGGAGATCCGGCGTCGCCGCGGGGTGATCGAGCTCCCGCGCCGCCGAATGCGCCTTACCGCACGCTGGGAGTGACGCTGTCCGCAAGCGAAGGCCACGGCGCCGTCGATCGCGCGCTCCACGCGCGATGCCCGGTCGGCGCAATGAGCCGGCGATGACGACGGCAGCAGCCGCCCGCCCGTAACCGGATCACGGCGCCGCGTGCGCTCTTGTCTTGCCGCTGAGCGGTCGATTGCCTATTCTCAGCCCATAACGTCACAGGGTCACCAACGGTTTCCAGTCGATGAGAATCGGGAGGGCGGTACTCACGGCCGTCCTTGCGGTGGCCGCGGGCTATGGGGCCGCGAAGGGTTACGTCTACTACAAGACCCGCGCGGTGGTGGAACGTGCGATCGAGCTCGCCGCAATCCTGGGGGAGATCGAGTACGGAACCATCAGTTCGACACTCCATACCGGCACGGTGCAGGTCGAACGCCTGACCTTCGAGGCAACGGGCGTGCCCGACACCGTGACCATCCGCACGCTGTCGCTGAGCACCGGCAACTTCATGGGTCTGTTGAACCTGGCCCGGCAGTCCGGCGGCAAGGAGCCGCCCGCGGCGTTGAGCGTACGTTTCGATGACCTGAACGTCGCCACCGACGGCGCTCTTCTGCGGCTCGCCGATCGCTTGTCGCAGACCGCCGCCGCCTCGGCCGGCGTGCCGCAAACGAACCCGAATTGCGGCCATCAACCCACCGAGGGGTTTGCCATCCTCTCCCGTCTGGGCTACGAGGCGCTCACGGCCGACGGCGAGATCAGCTACCGACTCGATCGCGCCTCCGGCAACCTGGTCCTCGACACCGGCTTCGAAGTGGACGACATGGTGCGGGTGAAGACACGCATGGTCCTCGCCGCCGGCAACGGCATCCCGGATTTCTCCGGACCTCCCGCACTGAAGGAGCTCGACCTGCGCTACAAGGACCTCGGATACAAGGATCGCCTGAGACGGTTTTGCACGCAGGCGGCAAAGATCGGCGACGCCGCGTACGTGCAGGCGGAGCTCGATTACGGCATGTTCAGCCGCCAGTTTGGTATCGTGCCGGGCCCCGGCCTGCGCGAGGCTTACCGCAACTTCCTCGAGACGCCGAACGCGGAGTGGCACGTGGTGCTCAGGCCCAACGAGGGTTTCGATCCGCGCGGGATCAGTTTGTATCGGCCCGAGGACGTGCTCTGGCAGCTGAACGCGGCGCTCGCCGTCAACGACAGGGCGATCGAGGATCTCAGTTTCCGGTACGGAGAGCCGCCACCCGTGCGCCCGGCTCCGGAACCGCCGAGGGAAATCGCCGCGCCAGCGAGCCCGCTGCGGGCGCCGTCCGGTCCCCCCGTGCGCATCGACCGACCGCCAACCGAACAACCGTACCGAACCATCCCGGTCGGCGAGCTCGGGCGCTATCTCCATCACTACGTGCGCTTGCAGGAGCCCGGCCGGCAACCTCGCGAAGGCGTACTCACCGACGTCACGGGCGGCGTCGCGCTGGTGGAGCGCCGTTACGACACGGGCAAGATCACCGTCAAGGTTCCTCTCCGGCGAATCGCGCAGGCCGAAGTGCGGCGCTGACGCAGGCAGGCGCGCCGGCGCTTGCCCCCTCTGCGGCTTCGATTTAAGGTCGACGCCCGGCTCCCGGAGGACCGCTCGTGATCCAGGCGATCGTGACCGACATCGAGGGCACCACGTCCTCTCTCTCGTTCGTGAAGGACGTGCTCTTTCCGTATGCGCGCAGCCGCATGGCCTCATTCGTGCGGGAACACGGGCGCGAGCCGGAGGTGGCACGGCAGCTGGTCGAGGCCCGACATGCGGCCGGCGTTTCCCTGGACGATGACGGCCTCGTGGCACAGCTCGTGCGGTGGATCGACGAAGACCGCAAGATCACGCCGCTCAAGGCACTGCAGGGGCTCATCTGGGAGCAGGGCTACCGCCGCGGAGACTTCCAGGGTCACGTCTACCCCGACGCGGTCGAGCGACTGCGCGCCTGGCACCGGCGCGGGTTGAGGCTGTGGGTCTACTCCTCGGGCTCCGTCAAGGCGCAGCGGCTCCTCTTCGCGCATACCCCCTACGGCGACCTGACGCCGCTCTTCAGCGGCTACTTCGATACGACCGTGGGCCCCAAGAGGGAGACGGAATCGTACCGCCGGATCGCACAGGCGTTGGGGTCGCCGCCCGAGCGCATCCTGTTCTTGTCCGACGTGAAGGAAGAGCTCGATGCCGCCGCCGCCGCGGGATTCGCCGTGTGCTGGCTGATCCGGGACGGCGACGCGCCGGCCCGCCCCGCTCATCCGGTTGCGCGCAGCTTCGACGAGATCGAACCCTAGCCGCCGCGCAGCGTGCGGTCGGGCTCGGCCTGGAGAATCTCCGGACGCTCCCGCAGTCGCCGGCGCAACTCGTCCGGAGATGCGCCATCCGTCGCGCGCACGCGCAGCACGTGCGCCCCGGCCGACAGCGGCCGGACGTACTCGATCTCGGCGTGGACGGCGCGCCCGACCGCGCTCAGCGCTTCGGCGCTGTTCGGATCGACGCCGGGCGCAAAGCGCACGATCAGCCGCGCGAGCGGCCCGCCGGAACCGTCGGCGTCGAAGTAGATGTCTCCATAGTACGCCCGCGCCTCGCCGCCGCTGTTGTCGGTATCCGTCATGATCGCGACCGCATCGATATGGCGCACGTCCATCCCGAAGAGCGCCTTGAAGTCCTCGCGCACGTCGCGTCGCTCGTTTACCCAGCGGCCGGCGAGCGCGTCGCCGGAGCGCACGGCGATCATTCGGGCGTTGGCCGTGAAGGCGTTCGGCCAGGTCGCGCCCTGGGGAAGGCGGCTCGCCCAGACATAGTTCACGGCGCGGGTGTTCCAGAAGAACACGCCGCCCGAAACCACCACGTACACGCGGGCCGCGTAGTCGTCGCCCGCCCGCGTGGTCTCGTCGAGATCGCCGAGGGTGCGCTCGATGCGCCACGACCAGTGCAGGTACGGCGTCTGCGCGAGATCGATCCGCACCCTCTTGTAGAGCCCGGAGGCCGCCTCGCGGCTGTGGGCCGCGAGCGCCCGCGTGCCGGCGATCTCGTTCGGCCGATACTCGGTCCTCCCCTTGAACTGCTTCTCCTCCCACCCGTCCAGCTCGCCGCGCGAGAACGCGCCGACCGTCACGCGCGCGTCGGCCGCGAGCCCGGTGGCGGCGATCAGCGCCATCGCGATCATCAGCCTCATCGGGCGGTCCGAGCCACCGGCACGAAGAGCGCGTCGAGGAGATCGGGATCGTCGAAGTGACGCCGGCCCACGAAGGCGGTCGCGTGGTGGCCCCACTGACGCATCGCCCCCGGCGCCGGTACCCCCATTGGCCAGATCACCCAGCGCTCGGCGCGCGAGGTGCCGGGCACGATGCCGTCGGGAGCGAACAGGCTGCGCCGCGTCCCGTCCGGGCGCGGAAGCGAGCGCAGTGCGTCGTAGTGGTCGAGCCGGTAAGGCACGCCTTGCGCGCCGCGCGTCGCGTAAACGCGTTCGATGTAGTGCGTGCCGTGCGCGATGCGGATCACCGCGCGCTCGCCGGCACCCAGCGCCGGGGCCTGCTGCGGCACGAGCGGTGGCTCGAGCGCGCCGCGGTCGAGCTCGGGGCGAAGCGCGAGGGCGGATGTCGGGAAGAACATGTGATAGCAGCCGCAGTTGTGCATCGCGTCGTAGAGCAAGGGCCGTCCATCTCGCCCGAGCGTCACCCGCCACGTGAGCCCGTCCAGGTGCCCACTCAGGATGTCGAACCGTCCGGCCGGCGGGCGCGCGGGAAACCAGACGACGTAGTTGAGTTGCAGCAGCGCCGTGCCCTCGTGGCGCACGTGCGAGGCGAGTCGATAGACGACGGGATCGTTCGTATCGATTTGCGGGCGTGGATCTTCCTCCCAGACGGGCGCCCCGGGCCGGTCGTCCCGGGAGACCACGTCGATCTCCAGAACGGGCGCGAAGTGCTCGAAGAGGCGGTCCATCTCGGCCGGACCGGGATCGGGTATCCCGAGCGGGTCGCGCGGGACGCGGGCAAGCAGCGCGGCGATATCGTCGTCCGACAGCATGCGCGCGTCGGACGGCCGATACCGGGTCAGGTCGCCGCGGCGGGGCAGCCGATCGAGCGGACGCCCGAAGTCGGCGCGCGTCTGCGCGTGATAGTCGGCGATGCCGTGCCCGACGAAGATCGACGAGAGCGGGTAGAACCCGAGAGCCCGCCATGCCGTCCGGTACTCGTCCGCGACCTTGGCGGCCGGCGGCAGGGATGCCCGCGCATTCGGATCACCGGCGATCTGCGAGAACAGCCTTTCCGCGCATGACTCCACCCGTGTCTCCAGCGTTTCGACGCCGGGAAGCGGGTCCGCCAGGCGACTGCGCTCGCTCTGAGGCAGGTTCGCGAGCTCGGCCCGGCGGGCGCGCGCATCGAGGGCGCGGAGACGCCCGATCCACGCCGTCTCGGCGGCCGGCTTCTCCAGATCATTGCCATGTGACGCCAGCCAGCGATCGGTGCGCAGTGGCCGGAACCCCGGGATCCTCGCCGCCTGGGCATCCCCGACACCGCTGCGTTCGACGGCGGCATCGACGGCGGCGAGCAGTTCCGCGCAACCGCTCTCGCCCGCTGCCGCGACCCTCTCGACGGCCGACGTCGCGCACCCCGCGACCAGCATGGCCATCAGCAGTCCCGACAGGAATGCCGCCGATCTCATGGTGGACCTTGCCTGTGCCCCGATGGGGGTTACAGTATAGGACGAGCGGCGATCGCGGACCTAGTCGCTTCGGCCCCTGCCCGCCGCCTTTCACGGAGAGCGATCGTGAGCACCCCGGCCCTTGTCGAGCTCGCTCAGGAGTTCTATCGCGACGAGCTGCAGGATCACGCCACGTACACGGCGCTGGCCGGCAACGAGCGGAACCCGCAGCTGCGCGAGACGCTCGCGCGCATCGCGGGAATGGAGCTGAAGCACTCGCGCTTCTGGCGGCGTCTGCTGGAATCCCGCGGGATCGAGGCGCCGTCCTACACACCGGGCGCCCTCCGGCTCCGGCTCGTTCGATTCTTCCAGCGCTTCCTGAATTCGGCCTTTCTCGTCTCGATACTCGAGCTCGGGGAATCGAGCGCTTTCGCGAAGTACCTCGATTGCCTGCACACCGCGAAGCTCGACGATCGCGAGCGCTCGGAGCTGCGGGCGATCGTGCTCGACGAGATTGAACACGAGATCACGTTCCGCGACCAGTCGCGGCGGCTTGGCCTCGGCAACGTGCGCGATTACGTGCTCGGCATGAACGACGGGCTGGTCGAGATCCTCGGCGCGGTCACCGGGCTGTCCGCGGTGTACGCCGGAAACCCGCTGATCGTCGGCGTGAGCGGTCTCGTGGTCGGCGTGGCCGGAGCCATGTCGATGGGCATCGGCGCCTATGTCTCGGTGCGTTCCCAGCGCCAGGTCAACGAGGGTCTGCGGGAACGCATGGAGATTCTGTTCGACGTCGCCCCGCAGCGCGCGGTGGACGAGTATCAGGACAAACTGGCGGAGTCGGGCGTCCCGGATGCCACCGCGCACGAGATTGCGCGCCGCGTCGGCGCCAACCGCGACGCCATCGCCCGGCTGCTGCTGCCCGAGACGACCGAGAACGAGCTGCGTTCGGGGCTCTTTACCGGCTTCGCGTACCTCGCGGGAGTCGCGTTCCCGGTCGTGCCTTACTTCTTCGCCGCGAGCGCGTTCCATGCGCTCGCCTTCTCCGTTCTGCTTGCCGGCCTCGCGCTCGCCGCTTCGGCGGCGGTCGTGTCCGTCCTCTCCGGCATCTCCCTGAAGCACAAGGTCCTGGAGATGATCGTGGCGGGCTTCTCGGCGGCGGGTATCGCCTATCTCTTCGGTTGGGTGATGCGGTCGCTGACCGGGATCGAGCTCTAATCGCGGTTCAGCGCCCGCTTCTCGTACGTCCCCATCAGCTCAGCCTGCGCGAGCACGTGCCCGCGCATCGCCGCCTCGAGTTTCGCCTTCGTCGGTCCGCCGAGATCCCCGAGCACGGTGTCGAGGGCGTAAAGCTTGAAGAAATAGCGATGCCGGCCGATCGGCGGACACGGACCCCCGTAACCGGCGCGCGACCAGTCGTTGATACCCTCCCGCGTTCCCGCCGGCAGCTCGTTGACGCCTTCGCCCAGCCCGGAGACGTTCGGGGGAAGATCGTAGAGAACCCAGTGCACCCACACGCGTTTGGGTGCTCGCGGGTCCGGGGCGTCGGGGTCGCCCACGATGAGCACGAGGCTTCGCGCGGCGGCCGGGACCTCCGACCAGGCGAGCGGCGGCGAGACGTCGGCGCCCTCGCAGGTGTAGGCCGCCGGAATCGAATCGTGGTGGCGAAATGCGGTCGAGCTGAGCTTCATGGGACCTCCTTGTTCGTGCACCCCCTCACGGGGGACGGCGGGCGAGCCGGCGCCAGATCCATCCCTCCGGCGGCACTTCCCCGTGCCCAATGTAATACAGCGTACCGCGATCGAGGAGAGCGCGCTGCATGCGGACGCGCGCCCGCGAGGCGCCGGCGAACAGAAGCCGATCGCCCGCCTGCAGCACGAGACCCTCCTCCGGCAGCAGCTGCTCCTCGCCGACGCGCTGAAGCATAAGCGCCAGTCCGGGGAGGCGCTCCGAGCGTGCGCGCGGATCGCGCAGCAGGTCGCCGATGTGCACGACCCGGCCTTCGGCGATCGCCTCGTGCACCGCGGGCGCGTCCGAAGGCGTGATCTCGACCGCCCACACGTCCGGGGTCAGCCCGCCGGCCAGGGGTTCCAGCCGCGCGATCAGCTGCCGCGCCCAGTCGTTGCTCTGGTGGCGGGCGAGCCGCAGGAACTCGTTGAGCAGCGGCGTGACGAGGAGCACCAGGATGCGGGCCGCAATGACACGGGAACGCTGCATCACCAGGTCGAGGCCGGCTGCCTCGAAGACCGCGTCGTTCTTGCGCGAGTTCTGGCGCGCGACCAGAAAAAGCCGCGGGTTCAGCTCGCGCGCCGTGACGATGATCGAGAGGTTGTTCGCGTCGTCATCGGTGCCCGCGACGATTCCGACCGCGCGCTCCACGTGAGCGGCGCGCAGCGTCACGGCCTCCGTGCCCCGGCCGACCACGGTATCCTCGGGGGCCTGCGTGCGCTCGGGTTCCTTCTCCACGATCACCGTCGGCACCCCCTGGTACTTGAGGAACCGGTCCACGGCCTTGCCGAACCGGCCGAACCCGCACAGCACCCAGGTCCCGCGCGGCGGATCGAGCCGCGGCGGAAGCGGCTCGTCGGCGGGCCGCGTGAGCCACTCGTAGACGCTGTCCATGTCGGGCGAATGGAGCGCGGTCGCCAGGCGGTCGGCGAAGACGTCGAACGGGACCACGACGGCGTCCGTCCCGAAGGACTCCATGTTGGCCTTGGTCTCGTGCGCGTCCGCACGGCACACGACCTGGATGCGCGGGTTCAGGAGCTTCGCGGTTATGGCGATGTGGAGGTTGACGCCGTCCGCGTGCGTCAGCGCCACGACGCCCCGGCAGTACGGGTGTTGCAATCCGGCCATGAGGAGCGTTTCGGGCAAGGCCGCGTCGGCGTTCAAATACGGAACGTGCCGCGGGAGGTTGGCGAAGGAGAGGTCGGTCAGCCGATCCGGATCGATGTCGACGACCACCGCGTCCAGCTCGTGGCGCGCCATCGCCTCGACGACCAGGCTGCCCGTGTCGCCGTAACCGCAGACGACGTAGAACGGCGATGCCCGGCGCCGGACCACGGCCGCGAAACGGTTCTCCCGGATCAGCTGGCGGAAAGCCGGTTCCTGGAACGCGGCGATCAGCGCACCGATCGCATACAGCCAGGCGATCACGCCGGCGTAGAGCGAGAACATGATCCACAGGCGCTGTGCTTCGGTGAACGGATGCGGCAGCTCGCCGAAACCCGTGGTCGTGACCGTATAGGTGATCACGTAGAGCGCATGAAAGAAGCTCAGGCGATCGGGTTGACCGCGTTCGTCGATCCCGGGCATCAGGACCAGGCCGAGTACCGCAATCGCGTACGAAACGATCAGCACCAGCAGCGGAACGCGCAGCCGGCGCAACACGATGAACAGCGTATTCTTGCGCGCCATCCGGGTCAGCGGCGGGTTGCCGCGATCTCGATGATGAGGAGAACGACCGAGATGGCGTTCGCGAGCAGCGCCCCGCCCGAAAGCGAGACGATCGCCACCATCGCCGAGGTCGTGATTCCGGTCCCGGCGATGTGCTCGACGAACGTCCACACGAGGGTCGCGGCGACGAGCTGCAGATCCGCGACCAGGCTGGTCGCGAGCAGCACCGCCCCCATCTGGGTGCGGTCGCCGAACTTCAGCACGGTCGCGATGAGACTGACCACGAGCGCGGCGAACAGCTCGTAGACGTTGTGGTGCTCGGGCGTATCGATGTCCCCGAGGAAGAAACCGAAGTTGAGGGTGAGCGCCAGGACGATAAAGAAGCTGAAGACCACTTTTTCGATGTTCATCGCGTCTCCGGGTTGGTTGTTGTTCTGGGCTCGAGCGCCGGGTCATGGTAGGCCGAGCCGGCCGGGGCGCGCAAACGAAGCGCTAGGACCGGTCGCCCTGCCGGCCGCCGACTATACTCTGTGCTTGCGGGCGGGCACCCGTCGAATCGAACCCATGCAGCTATTTCTGGATACCGGGCACAGCGAGCGGACGCCACGGCAGGAGCCGCCGCGCGGCACCTGCCTTGAGATCGTTCCCGAAACCGGCCGTGACGGCGGGCGCGGGGCCCTGCTCGCCTGCGCGGAGGGTATCGCCGACCGCCCGGAGGCCGAGAAGGCGGCGCGCATCGCGATCACGGCGCTCGCCGACAGCTACTATGCGGCTCCCGAGGGATGGGCGCTAAGGCAGGCGCTGGAAGAGAGCGTGCGCGCGGCGCATCAGGCCGTGCTCGCCGGCGGCGAACGCGGCCGCGCGGCGGTGTTCGCGGCCCTGGTACTGCGTGGCCGTCGCTGGCTCGCCGCGCACGCTGGACATGCGCGCATCTGGCTGTTTCGCGATCACGAGCTCAGACTGCTGACCCGCGATCACCTGATCCCCCGCCCGAGACGCCGTCCGGAGATCGCGAAGGCACTGGGCCTCGCGAGCGAGATCGACGCCGAGTATCACTCCGGCGAGCTCGCGGAGGGCGACGTGTTCCTGCTGACGACACCCGGGGCGCACGATGCGCTGGACGCCGCCCGCATGCGCGGCGTGCTCGAGGCCGATGCGGGTGCGGAGCATATCGCAGAGACGCTGGCGACCCGGGCGCAGGAGGCCGGAGCGCCGGGCTATGCCGGCGTGTGCGCCGTGCGCGTGGAGAAGCTGCCGCCGGAATCGATCGCGGACACGCGCGAGAGCGTCGCGGATCTCGCGTTCGTGGAGCCACCCGAGGTCGGAACGATCATCGACGGCTTCCGCGTGGACAAGCTCGTGTACCGCAGCCGACGCTATCGTATCTACAAGGCCGCCGACACGGAGAACGGTGCCACCGTCGCCCTCAAGTTCCCCGATCCGTCGTGCCGCGAAGACCCCGAGTACGCGCGCTCGTTCCTGCGCGAGGAATGGATCGGCCGGCGCGTCGACAACGCGCATCTGGTCAAGGCCCTGAGGCCGCGACCGGGCCGACGGCGTGCGCTTTACGTCGTCATGGAATACCACGAAGGCGAACCGCTCGCGAAGCGCATCCGGCGAAAGGGCGGGCTGCCTGTCGAGGAGGCATTGCGCCTCGCCGAGCAGATGCTCGAGGCCCTGGGCGCGCTGCACGGGCACGGCGTGATACACCGCGACCTGCGCGTGAACCACCTGCTCTACGACAAGGCGCATCGCCGGCTCCTGCTGCTCGGGCTCGGGGAAAGCCGGGTCGAGGCGCTGAAGGAAGGCGCGGACGGGTCGGCCACTAGCGCATGGAGCTACCAGGCGCCGGAGCTCTTCGAGGGAAAGGCGGTGAGCGAACGGACGGACATTTATTCGGCGGGCGTCACGCTCTACCGGATGATCACCGGCGAGTACCCCTACGGGAGAATCCGCGCGCCGCGCTGGGAAGATCGCGCATACCGGTCGATGAACGAGTGGAAGCCCGATGTCCCTGAGGCCCTGGACGCGGTGGTACGCCGGGCCTGCGAGGTCAACCCGTCCGAGCGCTATGCTTCCGTGGCGCAGTTCGCCTCCGCCCTCGCCCGCGTGGGGGCCGAGCTGTCGGGAAACCGCTACGAGACCCGACCGCACGGCGAACGCGAAACCTCGGACGGCAGCCGCTGGACGTGGGTGGTACTGGCCTCCCTGCTCGCCGGTCTTGTCGCTTACCTGGCCGTCGCCCTGAGGTAGCCGGCGACTTCGGGCGGGCCGGCCTACGAGGCGGTGCTTTTGATCTCTTCGACCGCCTTCATGCTCAGGCGGATACGCCCCTGCTTGTCGACTTCGAGCACCTTGACCTTCACCACCTCGCCCTCGCGGAGCTTGTCGGAGACGCTCTCGACCCGCTCGTGGGAGATCTGCGAGATGTGCACGAGCCCGTCCTTTCCGGGGAGGATGGTGACGAAGGCGCCGAAGTCCATCAGCTTCGCGACCTTGCCTTCGTAGATCATGCCGACCTCGACGTCGGCGGTCAGCTGCTGGATCCGACGGCGCGCCTCCTCGCTCGCCGCCCGATCGGCCGAAGCGACCTTGACCGTGCCGTCGTCCTCGATGTCGATCGTCGTGCCCGTTTCCTCGCACAGCGCGCGGATGGTGGATCCGCCCTTGCCGATGACGTCGCGAATGCGCTCGGGATTGATCTTGAAGCTGATGATGCGCGGGGCGTACTCGGAAAGCTCCGAGCGCGGCGCGGCGATCGCCTGGCTCATGATGCCGAGGATGTGCATACGGCCTTCTTTCGCTTGCTTGAGCGCCGCGTCCATGATGTCGCGGTTGATGCCCTCGATCTTGATGTCCATCTGCAGCGCGGTGACGCCGCCGGTCGTGCCCGCCACCTTGAAGTCCATGTCGCCGAGATGGTCCTCGTCGCCGATGATATCGGTAAGCACCGCGAAGCGGTTGCCTTCCTTGATCAGCCCCATCGCGACGCCCGCCACCGGCGCCTTGATCGGCACGCCCGCATCCATCAGCGACAGGCTCGCTCCGCAGACCGATGCCATGGAGCTCGAGCCGTTCGACTCGGTGATTTCCGAAACCACGCGGATGACATAGGGATAGGTGCTCATGTCGGGGAGCACCGGATACACGCCGCGCTTGGCCAGACGCCCGTGACCGATCTCGCGTCGTTTCGGGCTGCCGATGCGGCCGACCTCCCCGACCGAGTACGGGGGGAAGTTGTAGTGCAGCATGAAAGGCTCTTTGCGCTCGCCCTCGAGCGCATCGATGATCTGCGCGTCGCGGCCCGTCCCGAGCGTGGTCGTGACGAGCGCCTGAGTCTCGCCGCGCGTGAAGAGCGCGCTGCCGTGCGTGCGGGGCAGCACTCCGGTGCGGATCACGATCGGCCGCACGGTGCGCGTGTCGCGACCGTCGATGCGCGGGTGACCCCCGAGGATCCGATCGCGCACGATCCGGTACTCGAGATCGCCGACGAGCTTGAGCACCGCGTCCTTCGTGCCTTCCGCGGAACCCTCGGGAGCGAACTGGGCGACCGCCTCGGCGCGGATCTCGCTCATGCGGTCCTGGCGCGCGGTCTTCTCGGCGATCTGGTAGGCATCCGTGATCGCCTGGCTGAACGCACCTTTGAGCGCGTCCCTGAGCCCGGTGTCCTCGGCCGGCGGCTGCCAGCCCCACGGTTTCGCTCCCGCTTCCCCGGCGAGCTCGCGGATCGCGCGGATCGCCGTCTGCATCTGCTCGTGTCCGTACGTCACCGCGCCGAGCATCACGTCCTCGGGCAGTTCCTTCGCCTCGGACTCGACCATCAGGACGGCCTTTTCGGTGCCCGCGACCACGAGATCGAGCTGCGACGTGGCGAGCGCCTGGTTGCCCGGATTGAGCAGGTACTGTCCGTTCGCATAGCCGACGCGCGCAGCGCCGATCGGACCGTTGAACGGCACGCCGGAGAGCATGAGCGCCGCCGAGACACCGATCATCGAGACGACGTCGGGGTCGATGTCCGGGTCGACCGACATCACGGTCACCACGACCTGCACTTCGTTATGGAAACCTTCGGGGAACAGCGGGCGGATGGGGCGGTCGATCAGGCGAGAGGTGAGGATTTCCTTCTCGGAGGGCCGGCCTTCGCGCTTGAAGAAGCCGCCGGGAATGCGTCCCGCCGCGTAGGTCTTTTCCTGGTAATCGACTGTCAGCGGAAAGAAATCCTTCCCGGGGACCGCGTCGCGCTGCGCGACCACCGTCGCCAGCACGACGGTGTCGCCCATGGCCGCCACGACGGCACCGCTGGCCTGGCGTGCGATCTCGCCGGTCTCGAGCCTGACGGCGTGGGTTCCGTACTGAAACGTCTTCGTGACTTTCGACAAGGTCATCTCCTCTCGTTACTTCCGCAGCCCGAGCCGCTCGATCAGCGCACGGTAGCGCTCGCTGTCCGTCCGCTTGAGGTAATCCAGCAGCTGACGGCGCTTGTTCACCATCTTCAGCAGCCCGAGGCGCGAATGATGATCCTTGGGATGGCTCTGGAAATGCGCGGAGAGCTCGTCGATGCGGGTGGAGAGCAGTGCCACCTGCACTTCGGGCGAACCGGTGTCGCCCTGGTGCGTCTGGTAGTCCTGCATCACCTTGGCCTTCTTGTCGGCGGTGAGGGTCATTGACCAACCTCTATGACGTTCGTCGGAACCTTTCGGAGGGCGCGTATTCTACCTGCGTACACCCATGCCCTCAACCGAAGTTTTCGCTGGTGGCTCAAGGTTTTCGCGTCATCAAACGGCGCGGCGCAACGCGACCGTCGTCCAGCACCTGGCCGATGCCCAGGAAGTGGTGGCCATCGTCGTACAGCCGCACCCAGCCCGGGGCGAAGCCGTGCCTGGCGCTCACCGGCTGCCCCTGACAAAGGTAATGGGTCGCGAGCGCGGTGAGCTTCACCTCGGGAATGGTCGGCAGTACCTCGTCCGGCGGCAGCAGACGCTCCGCCCGCGCTGCGACATCCGGGAGGGCCTCCAGGGCGGCGAGCGAGACTGCCCGTTCCACCGTCAGCGCACCGACGCGGAGCCGTCGCAGCTCCGCCACATGCGCGCCGCAGCCCAGGCGCTCTCCCAGATCGTGCGCCAGGCTCCGGACGTACGTCCCCTTCGAACAGTCGATCTCGAACTCCAGCCGGTCGCCCTCGAGTGCGAGCACCTCGATCCCGTGGATCGTCACCCGCCGGGCCGACCGTTCGACCTCCATGCCCGCGCGCGCCAGCTCGTACAGCGGGCGGCCCGCGAGCTTGATCGCCGAGTACATCGGCGGCACCTGCTCGATCTCCCCGACGAAAGCACGCAGCGCGGTCTCCACTTCCGCGCGCCGCAGCTTCACCGGC
Source organism: Sulfurifustis variabilis (assembly GCF_002355415.1). Classification (GTDB taxonomy): domain Bacteria; phylum Pseudomonadota; class Gammaproteobacteria; order Acidiferrobacterales; family Sulfurifustaceae; genus Sulfurifustis; species Sulfurifustis variabilis. Next base: position 2,457,039 of record NZ_AP014936.1, read on the forward strand.
CGCGTCGCGACGATCGCGCCTTCCGCATCGTGCGTCGTCGTCGCAATGCCGAGGCGGAATACGGCCCGATAGCGCTTGTCGGCGTCGATGAGAAACTGCGACAGCTTGGTCGCCTCGCCGAAACAGAGCGGCAGCAATCCGGTCGCTATGGGGTCCAGGCTCCCGGTATGGCCGGCCTTGCAGGCATTCAGCAGCCGCTTGGCCGCCTGCAGGGCCTGGTTGGAGGTGTACCCGACGGGCTTGTCGAGCAGAAGCACGCCGTCGAGCGGCAGACACACGCGCCGCGACCGCCGCCCTTCGCCCCGGCTCATTCCTTGTGGCCCTTCCGGTCTTCCGAGATGGCCCGATCGATCAACCGCGTCAGCCGGTCTCCGCGCTCGACCGAGCGGTCGAACTCGAAGCGAAGCTCCGGCACGACCCGCAGCCGCAGGCGATCCGCCAGGGCGCGACGCAGGAAGCCGGACGCCCTGTTGAGCGCAGCGGCGACCGGGCCGGCCTCCGCCTCGCCGGCGAGCAGCGTGAAGTAAACGCGCGCATGCCCCAGGTCGGGCGACACCTCTGCATAGGTGAGCGTCACGTGGTGGGCCCGAGGGTCGTCGAGCTCGCGGGGGATCAGCGCGGCCAGCTCGCGCTTGATCAGCTCGGCGATGCGCCGTGGCCGATTACCGTCTTTGCGCATGTCAGACTCCGCGGGGACGCAGCGCGTCCCCGGTTGCGGTCACACGGTGCGTGCGACCTCGACCTTCTCGAAGACTTCGATCTGGTCGCCGACCTGCACGTCGTTGTAGTTCTTGACGGCGATGCCGCATTCGAGGCCGGCCTTGACCTCGTTGACGTCGTCCTTGAAACGCCGAAGGCTTTCGAGCTCGCCCTCGAACACCACGACATTGTCACGCAGCACGCGAATCGGGCGATTGCGCCGTACCGACCCCTCGACCACGAAGCAACCCGCCACGAGCCCGATCTTCGGCGCACGGAACACCTGCCGCACTTCGGCGAGCCCGAGCAGCTGCTCCTTGATCTGGGGCTTCAGCATGCCCGACATCGCGGCTTTGACGTCGTTCACGGCGTCGTAAATCACGTTGTAGTAGTGCACGTCCACGCCCTGCGACTCGATGAGCCGGCGGGCGGCGCCGTCGGCCCGCACGTTGAAGCCCAGGATGACCGCGTTGGAGGCGACGGCGAGGTTCACGTCCGACTCGCTGATGCCGCCCACCATGCCGTGGATGACCTTCACGCGCACCTCGCTGGTCGAAAGCTTCTCGAGCGCGGCGGTGATCGCCTCGACGGAACCCTGCACGTCGGCCTTGATGATGAGGTTGAGCGCCTTGGCCTCGACGGCCGCCTCCTGCATCTGCTCGAAGACGTTCGTGAGCTTGGCCTTGGAGGCGAGTTGCACGTCCTTGAACTTGCCCTGCCGGTAGAGCGCGATCTCGCGCGCCTTGCGCTCGCTCTCCACCACGAGGACCTCTTCGCCCGCGGAGGGCACGCCCGAGAGGCCCTGGATCTCCACGGGAATCGAGGGTCCCGCCTCCTTCACCGGCCGGCCCTTCTCGTCCAGCATCGCCCGCACCCGCCCGAACTCGCGTCCGGCCAGGATCACGTCGCCCTTGTTGAGCGTACCGCGCTGCACCAGGACGGTCGCGACCGGACCCCGGCCCTTGTCGAGGCGCGCCTCGACGACGATGCCCGTCGCGGGACCGACCCGAGGCGCCGTGAGCTCGAGCACTTCCGCCTGCAGAAGCACGGACTCGAGGAGCTTGTCGATGCCCTGCCCGGTCTTCGCCGAGACGTCGACGAAGATCTCGTTGCCGCCCCATTCCTCGGCCACGACCTCGTGCTTGGTCAGCTCCTGGCGGACGCGATCGGGCTGCGCCTCGGGCTTGTCGATCTTGTTCACGGCAACGACGAGCGGCACCCTGGCATTGCGCGCGTGGTGGATGGCTTCCACCGTCTGCGGCATCACGCCGTCGTCGGCTGCGACGACGAGGATCACGATGTCGGTCGCCCTCGCGCCGCGGGCACGCATCGCGGTGAACGCCTCGTGGCCGGGCGTGTCGAGAAACGTGACCACGCCCCGCGGGGTCTCCACGTGGTAGGCGCCGATGTGCTGGGTGATGCCGCCCGCCTCGCCGGCCGCGACCTTCGCCTTGCGGATGTAGTCCAGCAGCGACGTCTTGCCGTGGTCGACGTGGCCCATGACGGTCACCACCGGCGGACGCGGCTCGGCCGGCCCGTAGGCCTCGCCCGCCCCTTCGAGGAGCGCTTCGGGGCTTTCGGGCTTCGCTTCCTTGACGACGTGCCCCATCTCCTCGACCACGATCGCCGCGGTCTCGCGGTCGAGCACCTGGTTGATCGTCACCATCATGCCGAGCTTCATCAGCACCTTGATGACCTCGGCTGCCTTGATGGACATCTTCTGCGCGAGCTCCGCGACCGTGACCGTCTCGGGCAATACCACCTCGTGCACGATCGGCTGCGTCGGGCGCTCGAAGGCGTGCTGGCCCGACATGCTCGTCACGACGGAGCGCGGCGCCATCGGCCGGGACTTCCGGCGCATCTTCTTGCCCTCGGCAAGATGCAACTCGCCGCGTTCCTTTTCCTTGATCTTCTCGAGCCGGTCCTTCTTCTTCTCGTGCTTTTCCTTCTCTTTGGCAACCGGCGGCTTTTTCGGCGCCTCGGCGGCGGGGGCCGGGGCCTTGGCCGCGGCCGGCTCGGGTTCGCGGGCTTCCGGGGTGGGTGCCGCCGCGGCAGCGGCCACGGGCGCTTCGGCGGGTTCGGCCGGAGCCGGCTCCGGAGCGGCCGTCACCTCTTCCACCTCCACTTCTTCCTCGACCGGCGCCGTCTCCTCGATCGCGGTACGTTTGACGAATGTCCGCTTTTTTCTTACCTCGACCTGGACGGTGCGCGAAGGGCCGAGTCGGGACGATTGAGTCACCTGGCTCGTCGATTTGCGCTTGAGCGTGATCTTGCTCCGCCCCGGTTCGGCGGCGCCGGCATTGCCGCGCAGGTACGACAGCAGCGTCAGCTTCTCGTCGTCGCTCAGGACGTCCCCGGTGGCCTTTCCTTCGATGCCCGCCGCCATCAGCTGCCGCAGCAGCGTCTCGGGCGGAACCCCGATCTGTTGCGCGAAACCTTCAACTGTCGTCTGTGCCATTGTGCGTTAGCCTCAGGCGCTCTTGCCGGCCTGCTCGCCCTCGCCCGCCGCCTGGAACCAGGGGGCGCGCGCCGTCATGATCAGCTCCCTGGCCCGATCCTCCGTCATGCCTTCGACCTCGAGCAGCTCGTCGACGGACTGCTCGGCGAGTTCCTCGCGGGTCTTGATGCCCTGCGACGCGAGCAGGTGCGCGGTGTGTTCGTCCATCCCTTCCATTTCGAGCAGGTCCGCCGCGGGCTCCGCCATGCTGATCTTCTCTTCCTGCGCGATCGCCCGCGTGAGCAGAACGTCGCGCGCCCGGTTGCGAAGCTCCTCGACGAGGTCCTCGTCGAACTCCTCGATCGCGATCAGCTCCTGCTTCGGCACGTAGGCGACCTCGTCGAGGTTGGTGAAGCCCTCCTGCACGAGGATGCTCGCCACGTTCTCGTCCACATCCAGCGAGTCCATGAAGAGCTTGATGGCGTTCTGGGCCTCCGACTGGCCTTTTTCCTGTGCCGCCTGCTCGGTCATGATGTTGAGCTCCCAACCCGTGAGCTCGGAGGCGAGGCGTACGTTCTGTCCGCCCCGGCCGATCGCCTGCGACAGCTGCTTCTCGTCGACGATCACGTCCATCGCGTGCGTCTCCTCGTCGACGACGATCGAAAGCACTTCGGCCGGCGCCAGCGCGTTGATCACGAACTGCGCCGGGTTGTCGGACCACTGAATGATGTCGACCCGCTCTCCGGCAAGCTCGTTCGAGACCGCCTGCACGCGGCTGCCGCGCATGCCGACGCATGCCCCGATCGGATCTATGCGGGGATCGCGCGAGGACACCGCGATCTTCGCGCGCAGCCCGGGATCGCGCGCGGCGGCCAGGATCTGGATCAGGCCTTCGCTCGCTTCGGGCACCTCCAGCTTGAACAGCTCGATCACGAGCTGCGGGCTCGTCCGCGACAGGAAGAGCTGCGGGCCGCGAGGCACGGACTTCACGTCCTCCAGCAGCGCTCGAATGCGGTCGCCCGGGCGCAGGCCCTCGCGCGGAATCATGGTGGTCTTCGCGAGCAGCGCCTCGGCGTTGCCGAGGTCCACGATCGCGTCGCCGCGCTCGAGGCGCTTCACGACGCCGGTCACCATCTCGCCCTTGCGCGGGGCATACTGGTTGACGATCTGCTCGCGCTCGGCCTCGCGCACCTTCTGCATGATGACCTGCTTCGCGGCCTGCGCCGCGATGCGGCCGAACTCGACCGCCGCGATGGGCTCCTCGATGAACTCGCCCACCTGGACCTCCGGGTTCTTTTCCCGGGCTGCGGAAAGCTTCACCTGGCGGTCGGGGAACTCCACCACCTCGAGCTCGTCGGGCACGACTTCCCAGCGGCGGAACGTGTCGTAGGCGCCGGTGTCGCGGTGGATATGCACGCGCGCATCGATGTCCTGGGCGTACCGCTTGCGCGTCGCCGTGCCGAGCGCCGCCTCCAGCGCCTGAAAGATCGTCTCTTTCTCGACGCCCTTCTCGCGCGAGACCGCGTCCACCACCATCAAGACTTCGCTGCCCATGCTGTCCTTACCCTCACTCAAAACCGCGGGACCAGGCGGGCCCGCTCGATCGCCCCGAAGGGCAGCTCGAAGCGTTCGTTGTCCACCTCGACCACGATACGATCCGCGTCGACCTCGATCAGCCGGCCGGTAAAGTTCCGGCGTCCGTCCACCGGCGCGCTCAAGCGCACCTTCACCGTCTCGCCCCGGTAGCGTCGAAAGTGCTCCGGCTCGACGAGCGGCCGGTCCAGACCGGGCGATGAAACCTCCAGGGTGTAACTGCCGGGAAACGGGTCTTCGACGTCGAGGATCGCCGAAAGCTGCCGGCTCACGTCGGCGCAGTCGTCGACCGTGACCCCGCGAGGGCCGTCTATATATACCCGCAGCGTCTGGTGCTGGCGACTGCCGGCCAGCTCGGCGTCGACGAGCTCGAAGCCCAGCGCCCTGACCCCGGACTCGAGCCGCCGCCGCAGGGCAGCGTCTACCCCGTGCATAACCGGTTGTCCCAGAAAACAAAAGTGGGCGCGCGGCCCACTTCTTGTTACACCCTTAACTGACCAGGATGGCCGCAGATTATAAGCAGTTTGGCGAAAATCTCAAACGCTGGAGGAGCTTAGAGGCGCGGGCTCGCCCCGGGAGAGCAGCGAGCGCTGACGACCGAGAAACTGGTAGCGGGGGTAGGATTTGAACCTACGACCTTCGGGTTATGAGCCCGACGAGCTGCCAGACTGCTCCACCCCGCAACAAGGCGCGGAAGTCTACAAGCGGCCGTCCCGAAGTTCAAGAAACGGCGGCGAGGGGCTGCGTGGCCCCGGCGCGTTGCAGCCGCGACACGCAGAAGGCGTATGCCGTCCAGCCGAGCACCCCGCCGGCGACGTTGAGCGCGACGACGGCGGGCAATGGCGGCGGATCGCGCAGCAAGGCGGCGAGCACCGTCGGCGTCAGGGTCAGGAAGGCCAGATAAGCGGCCTGGCGCCGATCGTGCCAGAGCGCGAGAAGCGCCGTGCGCACGGTGTCGGCCAGCGCGAAGTTTCCGTGCACGAAAATCACCGGCATCCAGTAAACGAAGACGAAGGCGATGAGGGCGCCCAGCCACGGGTAGAGGCCGACCGATGCCTCGACGAGCGTCTGCATCTCCACGCCTGAAGCCGCGAGCACGACCGAAAGCAGAAGATTGAACAGAACGAGAAAGACGAGCATCGCCTTGAAGCCGAGCCAGAGGAAGCGGCCGTAGACCGCCCGCCCGGCGATGAGGACCTCGGGCAGGGACACGGTGTCGCGGCCGCGCGCCAGCGCGTGGGACGCGCCGGCGATGACATAGAGGAGCGCGAAGAAGAGCGCCGCCAGCGCACCGACCCGAAGCTGCGCACTCGACGGCGCGGCCTCCTCGGGGTGGGCACGAAGCAGGAAAAGCATCGCGATCTGAACGGCGATCACCGACCAGACGCCCCCGCTCAGCAGGACTCGCACAAAGGCGCGCAGGCGCGGCGCGCCGGCGGGATTCGAATTCAACGGAAAGCCCCGTGCTCGATCAGGGCGGGAAGCGTAGCACGCGCACCCGCCAGGAGTCCCTCCTCGCATCGAGCACCAGGCAGGAGGGGCCGCCGAAGGTCCGCGCCCGCCCGGCGGCTCCCGGGTTGAGTACCCAGGGAAGCGTTTCGCAGTCGCAGACGAGGCGATGGCTGTGGCCGTAGACGACCGCACGGGCATCGCCATAAAGACGACGCAGCCGCTCGTGCCGCCGCGCGGCCGGCGTGACCCGATCGCCGTGCACGACCACGATTCTGCCCCCGGGCAGGTCGAGGTGGGCCTCCTCCGGCAGCGCGCTCAACGCGGCGCGCCCGTCCGCGCCCCAGCTGCGCGGGCTGTCGTTGTTGCCGCGGACGGCGACGACCCGGCCCGCGCGCGGACGCATGGCGCGAATTACGGGCGCCCCGCCGATGTCGCCCGCGTGCACCGCCAGGTCGCATTCACGCACGACGTCCGCGATCCGCGGATCCAGATAGCCGTGCGTATCGGCGAGGAGCGCGACCTGCGGCCCGGCTTCCTGCGACTGCGTCGAGGGTCGCGCTCCCGCCCCGCCCGTCCTTTGCACGGCGCCTCCGGGAGCCCGCCTCAGCCCAGATCGTAATGCTTGCGCACCGGCGCGCGGATGTCCCAGGTGCAGGACAGCCCCGCGGGGAAGGTGACGAAATCGCCGCGTCCCAGAGTCACCGGCTCGCCGCCGTCGGGCGTCACGATCGCCTCCCCTTCCAGGAAGTAGCACACCTCGCGCTTTTCGTAATGCCACGGGAACGTGGATACGTCCCTGGTCCAGATCGGCCAGTCGTACACGCCGATCACCTCCAGCTTCGCGGGCGAGGCGTGGTGCTCTACGAGAATCTTGTCCATCCGTCGGTCTCGTGCTGTTCAGGGTGATTCTACGGTTCCGTACGTCCGTCGCAAACCGTGCGCCGTGCGACGGGCAGCCGTAAGGGTGGCACGAGCGGCGCGCGCCGAAGGGACCGTGCTGCGTATGATGGCCCGCGTCGCCTTCCGGGAGCCCGCATGACGAGACGATATTCGACCGATCCACGCACCGAACGATCGCTGCGACATGCCGTGCGCGACGGCGCGGCCTACTCCGTGATGGCCGGCGCGGGCGAGACCTACTTCTCGGCTTACGCGCTCTTCCTCGGCGCGAGCGCCGCCCAGGTGTCGCTTCTCGCTGCGGTGCCGCCGCTCTTCGGCGCCCTGGCCCAGGTCCTCGCCGCGTGGCTTTCGCTGCGGCTGGGCCGGCGCCGCACCGTGATCCTCACGGGGGCGCTGATGCATGCGCTCACCTGGTTTCCGCTCGTCTGGCTCCCCTACTTTTTCCCGGCCCACGCCGTGCCGGTCATGATCACCTGCCTGATCTTCTACCACGGCTGGATCGGCCTCGGCACGCCGCTCTGGGGCAGCCTCATCGGCGATCTGGTTCCCGCGCAGCGACGCGGGCGATTCTTCGCCGCGCGCACGCGTCTCATGAGCGTGGCGAACCTCGTCGCGCTCGTCGCTGCGGGGCTGGTGCTGCATCTCTTCGAGCTCCGTGAGGACACCCGCCTCGGATTCATCCTGATCTTCACCCTGGCTGCGGTCGCCCGGCTGTTCTCGCTCCACGAGTTGTGGCGCATGCACGAGCCCGATCAGGCGCCCGGGTCATTCTCGCTGCCGCCGCTCTCACACCTCGTGCCGCGGCTCATGGCTTCTCGCTTCCTCCACTTCTCGCTGTTCACCGCCTCCTTCAGCTTTGCCGTCGCGGTCGCCGCCCCGTTCTTCACGGTGTACATGCTGAAGGATCTGGAGTTCTCCTATTTGCAGTTCATGCTCTCCACGGCCGCCACCGTGCTGACGCAGGCGCTTACCCTCAGGACCTGGGGACGGTTCTCCGATGTATTCGGCAACCGGCTGGTGCTGCTGGTCGCCGGGGCGCTCGTGCCGCTTCTGCCGGCCCTGTGGCTCGTGTCCGACAGCTTCGGCTACATCCTGCTGGTGCAGGCACTCGGCGGGCTCGCCTGGGCGGGCTTCGGATTGGCGGCAGGCAATTACCTGTACGACCTCGTGCCGCCGGAGCGCCGGACGGCGTACTGGGCCGGGCACAACGTGCTGAACAGTGCCGGCGCCTTCGGAGGGGCGGTCCTCGGCGGCTATCTGAGCGCCCGCATGCCCCACGCCGTATACGTGCTGGGGGCCAAGCTGCACTGGTCGAGCGGGTTGTGGGCGGTCTTGCTCGTCTCCGCCATGCTGCGCGGGCTGGTGGCGGCGAGCTTCTTGCCGCGCCTGCGCGAGGTGCGGCCGGTGCCGCACCTGGATGCGCGCGCCGCCGCCTTTCGTCTCATCCGGTTCGCGCCGCTCGGCGGACTCGTGCTCGACTTGCTCGGATGGGGGCGCGCGCGGCGGAGGCCGCCGCGCCTGGCCCGCCCGGACACGGAGAAGTTCTGAGGGACGGTATCTGCCGCGGCCCGGTCAGGGGAGCGACCGGATCGCCGCGTTGCACCAGTCGATGACGTCGCCCACCCACGGCATCACGGCGACCAGCAGCAGGGCGTTCGCGCCGAGCAGGAACCGGAATTCCCGCGGCGCCGCGATCGGCGGCGTCACCTCCGCCGGCTCGTCGAAGTACATGAGCTTCACGATGCGAAGATAGTAGTACGCGCCGATCACCGCGAAGAGCACCGAGAGCACCGCAAGCCAGACGAGGCCGGCGCTTACGACCGACTGGATCACCAGCAGCTTCGCGTAGAAGCCGACCGTCGGCGGGACGCCGGCCATGGAGAACATGACGATCAGCATCAGGAACGCGTGCCAGGGGCTTCGCTGGTTCAGGCCCTTGAAGTCCTCGAGCCGCTCCGCCTCGAATCCCGAGCGGGAAAGCAGGATGACCATCCCGAACGCCGCGGCGCTCATCGCCGCGTACGTGAGAACGTAAAAGAGCCCGGCACTGTAGCCCGCGGGCGTCGCGCTCAGGATGCCGAGCAGCAGGAATCCCATGTGGGATATCGCCGAGTAGGCGAGCATCCGCTTGATGTTGCTCTGCGCGATCGCGATGACATTACCGAGGGCCATGGACAGCACCGCGAGCACCACCAGCATGCCTTGCCATGCACCGGCGAGGTCCTCGAGGCCGTCGATCAGCAGCCGGATAACGAGCGCGAACGCGGCCAGCTCCGGTGCCGTGCCGACGTACAGCGTCACGGCGCTCGGCGCCCCGTGGTATACGTCCGGGACCCACATGTGGAACGGAACGGCCCCGAGCTTGAAGGCCACGCCGACCACGATGAACACCAGGCCGAAGACGAGAACGATGTCGTCCGCGCCGATCCCCGCCACCGCGTGGGCCACCGCCGAGAGCTCGAGGCTGCCGGTCACCCCGTAGATCATGGACATGCCGTAGAGCAGCATGCCCGAGGCCATGGCGCCCAGGACGAAGTACTTCATGGCGGCTTCGGTCGCGAGCGCCGAGTCCCGCTGGAACGCGACCATCGCGTAGAGCGACAGAGACAGGAGCTCGAGCCCGAGGTAGAGCGTCAGGAAATGGCTCGCCGAGACCATCACCATCATGCCCACGACCCCGAAAAGCCCCAGGACGAAGTACTCGCCCCGGTACATGCCCCGGGCCTGCAGGTAGTCTCGCGAGTAGGCGAACACGACGAACGTCACGGCATAGACGCCGAGCTTGAGCAAGACCGAAAGTTCGTCCGCGACGAACATCTGCCCGAAGGCATAGCCACGCTCGTCGCCCAGGGCGGTGAGCGCGGCGGCGCCGATCAGGGTGAGCTGCGCGAGCGCATAAGGCAGGAGCGGCGCGCGCTCCGAGCGGAACACGTCCGCGACCAGGATCACGCACGCCATTCCGAAGACGAAGATCTCGGGGAGGGCCGGCATCAGGTTCGGGACAGGAATCATTGCGCCCTCACAACTTCGAGACCGACACCTGCGTCATCAGGTGCTCGACCGAGGCGTGCATGACTTCGAGAAACGGCTGCGGCCAGACGCCCATCAGCAGCACGGCGAGGCCCAGCGCGGCAAGGAAGACGACCTCGCGCGGGCTTGCATCGGCGAGCCCGGCGACATGATCGTTCTTCACCTTCCCGAAGATCACGCGCTTGTACATCCAGAGCGTGTAGGCCGCGCCGAACACCAGCGTGGTGGCCGCGGCGAGCGCGTACCAGATGCTCACCTGGAACGCACCGAGGATCACCAGGAACTCGCCGACGAAGCCGGAGGTGCCCGGCAGCCCGCTGTTCGCCATGGCGAAGAGCATCATGAATGCAGCGAAGACCGGCATCCTGTTCGCCACCCCGCCGTAGTCGTTGATCATGCGCGAGTGCAGCCGGTCGTAGAGCACGCCGACGCAGAGGAACAGCGCGCCCGAAACGAACCCGTGCGAGATCATCTGGACGATCCCGCCCTCGATCCCCTGTGCGTTGAATACGAAGAAGCCGAGCGTGACGAAACCCATGTGCGCGATCGACGAGTAGGCGATCAGCTTTTTCATGTCTTCCTGAACGAGCGCGACCAGCCCGATGTACACGATCGCGACCAGCGACAGCGCGATCATGAACCACGCGAGCTCATGGGAGGCGTCCGGCGTGATCGGGAGCGAGAATCGGAGATAACCGTAGGCGCCCATCTTCAGCATGATGGCGGCAAGGATCACCGAGCCGCCCGTCGGCGCCTCCACGTGTGCGTCGGGCAGCCATGTGTGCACGGGCCACATCGGCACCTTCACGGCGAAGGCGGTGAAGAAAGCGATGAAGATCAGCAGCTGCTCGGTGAGGCCGAGCTTGAGGCCGTGGAAGGCGAGGATGTCGAAGGTGCCGCTCTTCCCGTACAGGTAGAGCAGCGCGACCAGCATCAGGACCGAGCCGAGGAAGGTGTAGAGGAAGAACTTGATGGTCGCGTAGACCCGGTTCGGCCCGCCCCATAGCCCGATGATGATGAACATCGGGACCAGCATCGCCTCCCAGAACACGTAGAACAGGATCGCGTCGAGCGCGGCGAAGACGCCGATCATGAGTCCTTCCATGATCAGGAACGCCGCCATGTACTGCGCGACGCGCGTGCGGATGACCTCCCAGCCGGCGATCACGACCAGCACCGTGCTGAAGCTGGTGAGCAGCACCAGCAGGAGCGAGATGCCGTCGATCCCGAGGCGATAACGGATGCTGAACGCCTCGATCCAGGGACGGTCCTCGACGAACTGCATGAGGTGCGTGTGCGGATCGAAGCCCGTGTAGAGCGGGATCGTCGCGAGGAACGTCAGCACCGCGAAGACGAGCGCGATTACCCGCGCGAGCGGCGCGCGGTCGTCTCCGCCCGTCGCGAGCACGGCGACGCCGCCGACGATCGGCAGCCAGACGGCGAGACTCAGGGCGTATGCGCTGATCATGGGTTACCGATGCAGGAAGAAGGTGATGAGCAGGAAAAGCCCCAGGATCATCGCGAACGCGTAGTGGTAGACGTAACCGGACTGGATCTGCCGGATCACGGTCGAGGCCCAGCCGATGACGCGCGCCGTTCCGTTGACCGCGAGGCCGTCGATCAGCAGCACGTCCCCCACCCGCCAGAGCAGCCGACCGATCCCTCGCGCGCCCCGCACGAAAACGAATTCGTTGATCTCGTCGGCATAGTACTTGTTAAACAGCAGCCGGTAGAGCGCGCCGGCGCGCGCCTGGACACGCGCGGGGATTTCGGGCCAGCGCAGATAGAGAAAGTACGCGAGCAGGGAGCCCGAGATCGCCAGCCAGAACGGCGCCGAGTAAAGACCGTGCGCCATGAAGGCACCGACACGGTTCACCACGTTGGCGCCCCCCGCCTGGTATCCGCCGGCGATCGCACCCACGGTGTCGTGCGCCGGGAGCACCTTGATCGAAGTCCCGAAGTAGCCGCCGAAAACGACCGGGTCGAGCGTCGCGATGCCGGCCGCGATCGAGGGGATCGCGAGCAGCACGAGCGGTACCGTGACGACGGCGGGCGACTCCTTGACGTGATGAAAGGTCTCCTCGTCCATCCGCGGCTTGCCGTGGAACACCAGGAAGAGCAGCCGGAACGTGTAGAACGCCGTGATGAACACCCCGAGCAGCACGGCGGCGTACGCGATCCCGCTCCCGGGGAGCGACGAGTGGTGCACCGCCTCGATGATCATGTCCTTCGAGAAGAACCCGGAGAACGGCGGGATCCCGGCGAGCGCGAGCGATCCGATCCAGGCGGTGACGAAGGTCCAGGGCATGCGGTGGCGAAGGCCGCCCATCCTGCGGATGTCCTGCTCGTGGTGCAGCGCGATGATCACCGAGCCGGCCGCGAGGAAGAGCAGCGCCTTGAAGAACGCGTGGGTCATCAGGTGGTAGATGCCGACGCTGTAGGCGGACGCGCCGAGCGCGACGAACATGTAGCCGAGCTGCGAGAGCGTCGAGTAGGCGACGACCCGCTTGATGTCGTTCTGCACGATGCCGACCAGGGCCATGGTGAAGGCCGTGACGGCGCCGATCACCATCACGACCGAAAGAGCCGTCTCGGAAAGCTCGTAAAGCGGAGACATGCGCGCCACCATGAAGATGCCGGCCGTGACCATGGTGGCGGCGTGGATCAGCGCCGAGATCGGGGTCGGGCCCTCCATGGAGTCCGGAAGCCAGACGTGCAGCGGCACCTGCGCCGACTTGCCCATGGCGCCGATGAAAAGCAGCAGGCAAACCAGCGTCATGACGTTGACGGCCCCGTCCAGGAGATGGATCTGGTGATCGGCGAGCTGCGGGGCGATCGCGAACACGGCGGCGTAGTCGAGGCTCCCGAAATAGTAGTAGATCGCCGCGATCCCGAGCAGGAACCCGAGATCGCCGACGCGGTTCACGAGGAATGCCTTGAGCTGCGCGTACGTCGCCGACTCGCGCGTGAACCAGAAACCGATCAACAGGTACGACATCAAGCCGACCGCCTCCCAGCCGAAGAAGAGCTGGAGGAAGTTGTTCGACATCACCAGCATCAGCATCGAGAAGGTGAAGAGCGCGATGTAGCTGAAGAAGCGCTGGTATCCCGGATCGTCGCGCATGTAGCCGATGGTATAGACGTGCACCATGAGCGAGACGAAGGTCACGACGACCATCATGAGCGCGGTGAGCGGGTCGATCAGGAAGCCGATCTCCAGCGGCAGCCCCCCGCTCGTGCCCCAGGTGTAGACCGGTCCGTTGAAGGTGCGACCCGCCAGGACATCGGGCAACACCACGAAAGCGGACAGCGCGAATGCGACCGCGACGCCTCCGATGGTGACCGTATGGGCCGCGACGCGGCCGATCTTCCAGCCGAGCAGCCCTGCGATCATCGCGCCCGCGAGGCACGCGAGCGGGATCAGCAGGTAGATCGTTTCCTGGCTCAATCCCAGCATGTCAGCCCTTGAGCCTGTCCAGGTCCTCGACGTCGATCGAGGCGCGGTTGCGGAAGAGCGCCACCAGGATGGCGAGTCCGATGGCGGACTCGGCGGCGGCGACGGTCAGGATGAAGAACACGAAAACCTGCCCGGAGGCGTCGCCGAGGTAGCGCGAAAAGGCGATGAAGTTCGTGTTGACGGCGAGCAGCATGAGCTCGATCGCCATCAACAGGATCACGAGGTTCTTCCGGTTCAGGAAGATGCCGACGACGCTGATCGCGAACAGGATCGCGCCGAGAATCAGGTAGTGCTCGAGTGGAACCATCCCTCCCCTTCCCGTCGTCAGCTCTTCTTTTCGGCGCGCATCTTGACGACGCGCACCCGGTCTTCACGCCGCACCCGAATCTGCATATCGGGGTCCTGGTACTTCGTGTCCTTGCGCCGGCGCATGGTAATGGCGATCGCCGCGACGATCGCGACCAGCAGGATCAGCGCCGCGAGCTCGAACGGATAGGCGTAGACCGTGTACACCAGGCGCCCGAGCTCCTTGGTGTTGCTGTATCCGGCCGGTACCGGCTCGGGCGCCGGCATCTGCCCGGTCTCGAACCGTCCGGACGACAGGATGAGCACCATCTCGAGAACGAGCAGCACCGCCACGATCGCGCCGTACGGCAGGTATTCGCCGAAGCCGGCGCGCAGCCGGGCCAGGTCGATGTCCAGCATCATGACGACGAACAGGAACAGCACCATCACCGCGCCGACGTAGACGAGCACCAGCACGATCGCCAGGAACTCGGCCGAGAGGAGGAGCCACAGCCCGGCCGCGCTGAAGAAGGCCAGCACCAGGAACAGCGCCGACTTCACGGGGTTGCGAATCGTCACGACCATCGCGGACGCGAAGATCAACAGCCCCGCGAAGACATAGAACACGACTTGCTGAAATTCCATCGTTCTCAGCTCATCGCCGCGCGCAACCGACGCGCGCCGAGCGGTGCTCTTCTCGAATCGAGGCGCGTTGTCATCGGTACTTCGCGTCCTCCGTCCGGTCGGCCGCCAGCTGCTTCTCGAAGCGGTCGCCCAGGGCGAGCAGCTGCTCCTTGGTGATCACGTTCTGGCCTTTCTGTTCGAAGTGGAACTCGTAGAAGCGCGTCTCGACGATGGAGTCGACCGGACACGACTCCTCGCAGAAGCCGCAATAGATGCACTTGAACAGGTCGATCTCGTAGCGCTTCGTGCGGCGCGTGCCGTCCGCACGCTGCGTGGACTCGATGGTGATGGCGCCCGCCGGGCAGACGGCCTCGCAGAGCTTGCAGGCGATGCAGCGTTCCTCGCCGTTCGGGTAACGGCGGAGGGCGTGCAGGCCGCGGAAACGCGGGCTGACCGGGGTGTGCTCCTCCGGGTACTGGATCGTGATCTTGCGCGCGAACAGGTGTCGGCCGGTGACGGCCAGCCCCCGCCACAGCTCGCCGAGAAGGAAGGTTTTGACGAAATGTCTGACGGCGTCCATCGGGCGGCCTCAGCGGAAAATGAATCCCCAGGGGGTCAGGAACATCGCGGCCCCCATGAGCACGATCCAGACGAGCGTGACCGGAATGAACACTTTCCAGCCGAGCCGCATGATCTGGTCATAGCGGTACCGCGGGAACGTCGCCCGAAACCAGAGAAAGAAAAACAGGAGCACGCTGATCTTGAGCAGCAGCCAGTGCGTGCCGTCGGCGAGCAGCGGGCCCAGTACCGGCACGTCGGGAACCAGAAAAGGCGGCAGCGGCGAGAGCCAGCCCCCGAGGAACATCGTCGCCGCGAGGGCCGAGATGAGTATCATGTTCGCGTACTCGGCCAGGAAGAACACGCCGAACGTGATGCCGGAGTACTCGACGTGAAAACCCGCGACGATCTCGGACTCGCCCTCGGCGACGTCGAACGGCGCGCGGTTGGTCTCGGCCACGCCGGAGACGAAGTAGACGACGAAGAGCGGCAGAAGCGGCCACAGGTACCACTGGTGAATCCCGCCCGCCTGCGCGAGCCCGATCTCGCGGAGGTTCAGGCTGCCGGCAGCCATGAGGACGCCCACGAGCGCGAAGCCCATCGCGATCTCGTAGGCGACGATCTGCGCCGCCGAACGCAGGCTCCCCAGGAACGCGTACTTCGAGTTCGACGCCCAGCCGGCGATGATGACGCCGTATACCCCCATCGAGGTGAGCGCCAGGACGAAGAGCAGGCTCGCGTCGACATCGGCAAGGATCATCTCGTTCGTGAACGGGACCACCGCCCACGCGACGAGCGCCGGCGCGAGCGAAAGAATCGGCGCCGTGACGAACAGGAAACGGTTCGCGTTCGCCGGAACGATGACTTCCTTGAGCAGGAGCTTCACCACGTCCGCGATCGGCTGCAGCCAGCCCCGCGGGCCGACGCGATTCGGCCCGATGCGCACCTGCATGTAACTGATGATCTTGCGTTCGGCGAAGGTCAGGTAGGCGACCGCGAGAATCAGGGGCAGCAGGATCGCGGCGATCTTCACGACGCTCAGGATCGTTACCTGCGACCAGCCGGGCAGCGCACCCCAGGCCTCGGAAAAGAGCTCGGTCACGACGCGCGCTCCAGGCTCACCGGCCCGGCGGGTCCGAGCGTCGCGGTCTCCGGATAGCCCGAAGGGATCAGCACGCAGCCGTCCGGCACGCGGGCGTCGATCACGAGCGGCAGGCGGGCCTCGCCCTCCGCCATGTGGACGTCGACGGAGTCGCCGTCCGCGAGCTTCCGTCGGGCCGCCTCGGCGGCGTTGACGCGCGCGGCGGGCGGCGGGTTGTCGGCCGTCTTCTGCAGGGAGGCGGCCCGTCGGACGATCGGGTCCACGGCGTAGATCGGCACTTCGGCGATCCGCGCCAGCTCACCTTCGGACAGCGCCACGCGCGCGGGGGTCGGGACGGCGCCGGGCTGCAGTGCTCCCGCCTCGATCGTCTGGTCGAGCTCGGCGCGGACCTCGTCGAGCGAGGTGTACTCGAATCCCGGCAGCCCGAGGTGGTTCCCCAGCACGCGCAGGATCTTCCATGCCGGACGCGCCTCGCCCAGCGGCCGGGTCGCCGCCTCGAAGGGCTGGCGCCGTCCCTCGGCGTTGACGAACGTCCCCGCGGTCTCGCTGAACGGGGCGATCGGAAGGAGCACGTCGGCATAACCGACGGCGCGGCTGCGGTAGATCGAGGGCTTGAACGCGGAGAGCATCGCGACGAAATCGGCGCCGTCCATCGCGGCGGCGGCCCGCGGGGCGTCGAGGATGTCGAGCTCGGGCTCGATACCCAATAATAAGTATGCCTTGCGCGGGGAGCGGAGCATGGCCTGCACCCCGAGGCCGCCCTCCCGCGCCGCGGCGCCGTTCGGTCCCCGGTGCGGCACGCATCCCGCGAGCCACGCCCCGGCGGAATTGGCTTCGGGCAGCATGCCCAGCGTCGCCCCGGCGATCGCCGCGATGCGCGCCGCGAGCGCCCGCAAACCGGCGGCCTGGGGATGACTCATGGCGTAGTTGCCGAGCAGCACCAGCTTGCGCCCCGGCCTGGCGAGGTACGCGGCGATCGCCCGTGCGTGCGGGCGCGCGTCCAGGGCGTCCACCCAGTTCGCCTCGTGCAACGGCGCTTTCAGCTCGGCGGCGAGCGCCTTGAGCACCTCGCCCACCGCCACGTACATGTCGTCCGCTCCGCCGACGAAACGGGCGGCCGGGGCATACGTGTACTCGTAGTCGACGGGGTTGACCGCCAGCACCTGCGCGCCCCGGTATCGCACGGCCTTGCGCAGCCGCAGCCCGAGGAGCGGTTGATCCTTGCGCGGGTTCGCCCCGATCAGGAGCACCGCTTCCTGGTCTTCGAGCGCGGGGAACGGGACGCCGAGCGAGGGAAAGCGCGGCATCGTCCGGTCGTCGCTGAAATCGAGCTGGCGCAGGCGATGGTCGACGTGGTCGGATCCCAGCGCGCGCACCAGCTTCTGGAGCAGGTAGAACTCCTCGAGTGTGCTCGTCGGCGAGGCGAGCGCGCCGAGCTGGCCTGCCCCGTGCGCGGCGATGGTCTTCTGCAGACCGTTGACCGTGAACTCGAGCGCGGTCGCCCAGTCCACTTCTTCCCACTGGCCGCCACGGTGCACCATCGGCACGCGCAGGCGCTCGTCGGAGTTCAGCCCTTCGTAGGCGAAGCGGTCGCGGTCGGCGAGCCAGCACTCGTTGACCGCCTCGTTCACGCGCGGAAGCACGCGCATCACCTTCCCGCGCAGCGTCTGCACGTTGATGTTCGCGCCCACGCAGTCGTGCGGGCTGATCGACGCATGGTTCGACAGCTCCCACGGGCGGGCGGTGTACTGGAAGGGCTTGGACGTGAGCGCGCCCACGGGACAGAGGTCGATGACGTTGCCCGAGAGCTCGGAGTCGACGCTGCGGTCGAGGAAGGTCCGGATCTCGCTGTGCTCGCCCCGTCCGAGCATCCCGAACTCCATCACGCCCGCGAGCTCCTGGCCGAAGCGCACGCAGCGCGTGCAGTGTATGCAGCGCGTCATGAAGGTGGCGATGAGCGGGCCGATGTCCTTGTCGGCGACGACGCGCTTGCTCTCTTCGTAGCGCGAGTAGTCCTTTCCGTAGCCGAGCGCCTGGTCCTGGAGGGGGCACTCGCCGCCCTGATCGCAGATGGGGCAATCGAGCGGGTGATTGATGAGCAGGAACTCCATCACGCCCTTCTGCGCGTCGCGCGCCCGGTCGGAACGCGTGTAGACCTTCATCCCTTCCGCGACGGGCGTGGCGCACGCCGGCAGCGGCTTGGGCGACTTCTCCACCTCGACCAGGCACATGCGGCAGTTGGCGGCGACCGGCAGCTTCGCGTGGTAACAGAAGCGCGGGATGTAGATCCCGGCCGCGTCCGTCGCCTGGATGATCATCTGGCCCTTGCGCGCCTGGATCGGCTTGCCGTCGACCTCGATCGACACCGTGTCCGGCGCGGCCGGCTTTTTCTGCTCCTGGGGCGCACTCATCGGGAGGCTCGCGTTTCGGGCAGGCAGGCCCGGTGCTCGATGTGGTACTGGAACTCGTCGCGGAAGTGCTGCACGAAGCTGCGCACCGGCCAGGCCGCGGCCTCGCCGAAGGCGCAGATGGTCCGCCCCTCGATTTTCGACGCGACGTCGTCGAGGAGCTCCAGGTCGCCCGGGCGACCGCGGCCGGTCTCGATGCGATCGATCATGCGCGCCATCCAGCCCGTGCCCTCGCGGCACGGCGTGCACTGGCCGCACGACTCTTCATAATAGAAGTGCGACACGCGCCGGAGCGCCTGCACCATGCAGGTCGTTTCGTCCATGACGATGACCGCGCCGGAGCCGAGCATGGAGCCCGCTTTCCCGATCGCGTCGTAATCCATCGTGAGCTCCATCATCACGTGCCCCGGCAACACCTTGGCCGAGGAACCCCCCGGGATGACGGCCTTGAGGCGATGTCCGCTGCGCACGCCACCGGCCAGCTTCAGGAGCTCGGGAAAGGGAATGCCGAGCGGCACCTCGAAGTTGCCGGGCCGGTTGACGTGGCCGGAGACCGAAAAAATTTTCATGCCGCCGTTGTTGGCCTTGCCGAGATCGAGGAAGCGCTTGGCCCCGTGACGCAGGATGTAAGGCACCGATGCCAGCGTCTCGGTGTTATTAATGGTCGTCGGCCGGCCGAAAAGGCCGTAGTTGGCCGGGAACGGCGGCTTGTAGCGGGGCAGTCCGCGCTTGCCCTCGATCGACTCGAGCATCGCCGTCTCCTCGCCGCAGATGTAGGCGCCTGCGCCCAGGTGCGTGTAAAGGTCGAAATCGAAACCGGACCCGCGGATGTTCTTGCCGAGAAGCCCGGCGTCGTAGGCCTCCCGGAGCGCCGACTCGAAGCGCTCGTACGGCTCGATGAACTCGCCGCGCAGGTAGTTGTAGGCGACGGTCGCGCCCATCGCGTAGCCCGCGATCGCCATGCCTTCGATCACGGCGTGCGGATTGTAGCGAAGGATGTCGCGGTCCTTGAACGTCCCGGGCTCGCCCTCGTCGGAGTTGCAGACGAGATACTTCTGCCCGGGTGCGTTGCGGTTCATGAAGCTCCACTTCACGCCGGTCGGGAATCCGGCGCCACCCCGGCCGCGCAGGGCCGAGGCTTTCAGCTCGTCGATGATCCTCGCCGGCTCGAACTCCCCCCGGAGGACGCGCTCCCAGATCTCGTAGCCGCCCGTGCTGCGGTAGGCGGCGAGCGTCCAGGGCTGGGCGAGCGCGGGATCGGGCAGGCAGATCCGCTCCGTCATCGGATCCCTCGAATAAACGAACGCGCGCGCAGCGCGAGATCTTCTCCGACTTCCCTCTCCCGCAACCGGGAAAGGGATCGGGGCGAGGATGCCGCGGTGGACCGCATCCCGCCTTCGCGCTCCTCCGTCGCGGTCATTCGAACCCCCCGAGGATCTCGTCGACCTTTTCGGGCGTAAGGTTCTCGTAGTAGCGCCCGTCGATCATGAACATCGGCCCCCCGCCGCAGGCGGCAAGGCACTCGGAAGCCTTCAAGGTGAATCTGCCGTCGGGCGACGTCTGGCCGAGCTTCACCCCGAACTTCTTCTCGAGGTGCTCGATGATGCGCTCGGAACCGCAGAGCCAGCAGGAAATGCTGTTGCAGACGTAGATCTTGTGTCGTCCGACCGGCGCGTGATCGTAGAGGCTGTAGAACGTTGCCACTTCCATGGCCGCCACCGGGGGCATGTCCAGGTACTCGGCCACGGCCTCAATCAGGTCGGGCGTGAGCCAGCCACGGTTCTCATTCTGGACGATCGTGAGCGCCGCGAGGGCGGCCGCCCGGCGTCGTTCCGGGGGGAACTTGGCGGTCCAGCGGTCGATCTCCGCCTTCGCGGCCGCCGAGAGAAGGTCCGCCTTTCCGAGGCTCGGGTTCGCGCCCATCAGCGGTCGATCTCCCCGAACACGATGTCCTGCGTGCCGATCACGGCCACGAGATCCGCGATCATGTGCCCGCGCGTCATCTCGTCGAGCGCCGCGAGGTGCGCGAAGCCCGGCGCGCGGATCTTCACCCGATAGGGCTTGTTCGCCCCGTCCGAGACGAGGTAGATGCCGAACTCGCCCTTGGGCGCCTCGACCGCCGCATACACCTCGCCCTCCGGTGCGCAATACCCTTCCGTAAAGAGCTTGAAGTGGTGGATCAGCGCTTCCATGTCCGCCTTCATCTCCTCCCGTGACGGCGGAGCGACCTTGTGGTTCGCGACCATCACGGGGCCCGGGTTGCGCCGCAGCCACTCGACGCACTGGCGGACGATCCGGTTGCTCTGGCGCATCTCCTCGATGCGCACCAGGTACCGGTCGTAGCAGTCGCCGTTCACGCCCACCGGGATGTCGAAATCGACCCGATCGTAGACCTCGTACGGCTGCTTTTTCCGCAGGTCCCACTCGATGCCGCTGCCGCGCAGCATCGGCCCGGTGAAGCCGAGGGCGAGCGCGCGCTCGGGAGAGACGACACCGATGCCGACCGTGCGCTGCTTCCAGATGCGATTATCGGTCAGCAGCGTCTCGTACTCGTCGACGTAGCCGGGGAAGCGCTCGGTGAAGTCCCAGATGAAATCGAGGAGCGAGCCTTCGCGGTTGCTGTTACGGCGTTCCGTCTCCTTCTCGTCGTGCCACTTCGAGGGCTGGTACTTCGGCATGGCCTCGGGAAGATCGCGGTAGACGCCGCCCGGGCGGTAATACGTCGCGTGCATGCGCGCGCCGGACACGGCCTCGTAGCAGTCGAACAGGTCTTCGCGCTCGCGGAAGCAGTAGAGGAACACCGTCATCGCGCCGATGTCGAGCGCATGCGTACCGAGCCACAGCAGATGGTTCAGGATGCGCGTGAGCTCGTCGAACATCACCCGGATGTACTGCGCGCGCACCGGCACCTCGAGACCGAGCAGCTTCTCGATGGCGTTCACGTACGCGTGCTCGTTGCACATCATGGAGACGTAGTCGAGGCGGTCCATGTAGCCGATGGACTGGTTGAACGGCTTGTACTCGGCGAGCTTTTCGGTCGCCCGGTGCAGCAGCCCGATGTGCGCGTCGACGCGCTGGATCACCTCGCCGTCGAGCTCCATGACGAGGCGCAGCACGCCGTGGGCCGCGGGGTGCTGCGGGCCGAAATTCATCGTGTAGTTGCGGATCTCAGCCACGCGCGAAGCCTTCGTCGCGGATCACGCGCGGCACGAGCACGCGATTCTCGATGGTGACCGGCTGGTACACCACGCGCTGCTTCTCCTCGTCGTAGCGCATCTCGACGTGCCCCACGAGAGGGAAGTCCTTCCGGAACGGATGCCCGATGAAGCCGTAATCGGTCAGGATCCGCCGCAGGTCGGGATGCCCCTCGAACACGATGCCGTAGAGGTCGTACGCTTCACGCTCGTACCAGTCGGCGGCGCTCCAGACGTCGAGCACGGAATCGATGCGGGGGAAATCGTCCTCGAGGAACGCGCGAAGCCGGAGCCGGCGATTGTGCTTGAGGGAGAGCAGGTGGTAGACGACCGCAAACCGCGGGCCCGGGCGCGGGCCTTCCGGCGATTCGGCGCGGTAGGTGGCATAATCGATTCCGCAGAGGTCGATGAGCTGCTCGAACCGGAACGCCGGATCGTCGCGAAGCAGGCGGCACGCGGACAGGATGTCTTCGCGACGCACCTCGAGCGTCAGCTCACCGCGGGCCTCGATGGCTTTCAGGACGGCGCCGGCGAGTTTTTCGGTCGCGTGGGCGGCGAGCGGCTGAAGCGAGTCAGTCATTCGGCGTCGAAGTCCGGGTTATCAGCGCGCGATGGTGTGCGTGCGCCGGATCTTGTTCTGAAGCTGCAGAATCCCGTAAAGCAGGGCCTCCGCGGTGGGCGGACAGCCCGGAACGTAGACGTCTACCGGGACGATCCGGTCGCAACCGCGCACCACCGAGTAGGAATAGTGATAATACCCGCCGCCGTTGGCGCACGAGCCCATCGACACCACCCAGCGCGGCTCTGCCATCTGGTCGTAGACCTTGCGCAGCGCCGGCGCCATCTTGTTCACCAGCGTGCCGGCGACGATCATCACGTCCGACTGACGGGGGCTCGGACGGAAGATCATCCCGAACCGGTCCATGTCGTAGCGCGCGGCCGCGGCGTGCATCATTTCGACAGCGCAGCAGGCGAGACCGAAGGTCATGGGCCACAGCGAACCGGTGCGCGCCGCGTTGATGAGCTTGTCCGCGGTCGTCGTAACCCAGCCCTTCTGCACCCCGCCCGCCTGGTCGGTGGTGACCGGAGAGCGCGCGCCGAACGCCGTGGTGTCGAGCACGTTCACTCCCATTCCAGAGCGCCCTTCTTCCACTCGTAGATGAAGCCGACCACCAGAATGCCGAGGAAGAGCATCATCGACAGGAACCCGAACATGCCAATGTCGTCCAGGACCGTTGCCCACGGAAACAGAAAGGCGATCTCGAGATCGAAAATGATGAAGAGGATCGCCACGAGGTAGTAGCGCACGTCGAACTTCATGCGCGTGTCCTCGAACGCCTCGAAGCCGCACTCGTACGGGGACAGCTTTCTGGGATCCGGCTTGTGGGGACCGAGGAACCGGCCGAGACTGATCATGACGACGCCGAGGCCGAGGGCGACCAGCATGAAGATCAGGATCGGCACGTAGTTCTGCAGCATCGAGCCCCGCGCTCGTGGTTCAACCGGTGAATCGCAAAATGCCCGCGAGTCTAGGCCGCCGGTTTTCCAAAAGTCAAGACAACAAAGGGCTTTAATGCTTGCGGCATCAAGGCTTTAACGCTTGTGACCCTATAAGCGCAGCCTATGAGCGATCGCCGCGGAGACGAGACTCGCACCAACCCACGCGCGCGAGCTTCAGGACTGCTGGTGCCGAAGGTGGGACTCGAACCCACACGGCTTGCGCCACCGCCCCCTCAAGACGGCGTGTCTACCAATTTCACCACTTCGGCGGTGAGAGAAAATTAAAACACGTTTGCCCGCGGGCGCGAAGAACTACTTCGGAACGTCGGGCACCGACGGCGCTGCGGGCGGCGGTTGCGGCACCGACGGCGTGCCGGCAGGCGGAGCCGCGGGCGCGGACGGCGCGATCTCGCGCGTCACGCTGGCGGGCTCCGAAGGGCTCGACGCGAGATACGCGAGCGCAAGATTCGCGACGAAGAAAACGGTGGCCAGAACCGCCGTCGTGCGCGTGAGAAAGTTCGCGGTGCCGCGGCTGCCGAACAACGTGGCCGACGCGCCGCTGCCGAACGCCGCACCCATGTCCGCGCCCTTGCCCTGCTGCAACAGCACGAGCACGATCAGCCCGAGGCCGGCGAGGATGTCGATGACGATGATCAGCTCGCGCATGCTCGCTCCTAGGCGGCGTGGCAGATGGCGAGGAACTCGTCGGCCTTGAGCGACGCGCCGCCGATGAGCCCGCCGTCGATGTCCGGCTGCCGGAAGAGCTCCGCGGCGTTGCCGCCTTTCACGCTGCCGCCGTACAGAATGCGGATTTTCCCGCCGATGCCGGCGTTCCGCGACCTGATCCTGCCCCGGATGAACGCATGCACCTCCTGCGCCTGGTCGGGGGTCGCCGTGCGCCCGGTACCGATCGCCCAGACGGGCTCGTAGGCGATGACGGCGCGGGCCAGTCCGTCGACGCCGTGCTTGCCCATGACGGCATCGAGCTGACGCGCGACGACGGTCTCGGTGCGGTTCGACTCGCGCTCCTCGAGCGTCTCGCCGACGCACAGAATCGGGGTAAGACCGGCAGCCTGCGCCGCGCCGAACTTGTCCGCGACGATTTCGTCGCTCTCACCGTAATAGGCGCGCCGCTCGGAATGGCCGACGATCACGTAGGTGCAGCCCAGATCCCGGAGCATGGGGCCGGACACCTCGCCCGTGTAGGCCCCCGACGCATGCGGGTCGAGATTTTGACCGCCCCAACCCACCTTCGTGCCTCCGAGCTTCTCGGCCACGAGCGGGATCAGGACGAAAGGCGGGCAGACGAGCACTTCGGCCGCGGCATTCGGTCGCAAACCGCGCACGATGCCGTCGACCAGCGCGGCCGCTTCGGCGCGTGTACCGTGCATTTTCCAGTTGCCTGCGACCAGCGGCCGGCGTTCCGACATCGACCCTCCCGGGAGCCCCGAAAAACGGGCGCGATGTTACCGGCCGGGGGGGCAGAAAGCAATGAGCGAGGTGCGGCGCGAACGGCACCGCGGGCGGGAATCGAGCGCGAGGACCGCCCGCCTACGCCGCCTGCTCGGCCGCCCGCCGCACGGTGTCGGCGAGCTGATGGGACAGTCGCTCGACCAGACGCATGTCGGCGCCCTCGACCATCACGCGAATGACCGGCTCGGTGCCCGAAGCGCGCAGAACCACGCGGCCGCGGCCGGCAAGCTCGCGCTCGACCTCCTTGACCGCGCCCTGCACGAGTGTCGAGGCGTTGAGGTCGAACCGCCGCGTGGTGCGCACGTTCACCATGTGCTGCGGGTAGACGTCCATGCCCGAGCGCAGCTCCGCCAGCGGCTTGCCCGCGCGCACCGCCGCCGACAGGACCTGCAGCGCCGCGATGATTCCGTCGCCGGTCGTCAACATGTCGAGGCAGATGATGTGCCCCGACGTCTCGCCGCCCAGGTCCCAGCCGTTTTCCACCAGCGCGCCCATGACGTAGCGATCGCCGACCGCCGCGCGTACGAAGGGGATTCCGAGCTGACGGCAGGCAAGCTCCAGGCCGAAGTTGCTCATGAGCGTGCCGACGAGACCGCCCCGGAACTGCCCGTTCCTGAGCCGGTCGAGCGCGATGACGTAGAGCAGCTGATCGCCGTCCACGACCGCACCGGTGGCGTCGACCATCACGACGCGGTCTCCGTCGCCGTCCAGGGCGACCCCGACGTCGGCCTTCGCCTCGAGCACGGCGCGGGCAAGCGTTTCCGGATGCGTCGAGCCGCAGTCGCGATTGATGTTGAAGCCGTCCGGCTCGGTGGCGATCGCGATGACCTCCGCCCCGAGCTCGCTGAAGACGTGCGGCGCGACGTTGTAGGCGGCGCCGTTCGCGCAATCGACCACGATCTTCAGCCCGTCGAGCGAAAGGCGGTGCGGGAACGTGCTCTTGCAGAACTCGATGTACCGTCCGCCGGCATCGTCGTAGCGCTTTGCCTTGCCGAGCTTGGCAGAGGACACCGTCTTGAGCGGCTCCTGCATCGCCTCTTCGATCGCGAGCTCGACGTCGTCGGGAAGCTTCGTTCCCTCCGAGGAGAAGAACTTGATGCCGTTGTCGTCGTACGGGTTGTGGGACGCCGAGATGACGATCCCGGCGCGTGCGCGCGATGTGCGCGTAAGGTAAGCGATGCCGGGCGTCGGCATGGGTCCGAGCAGACGGATGTCGATGCCGGCTGCCGAGAGGCCCGACTCGAGGGCCGATTCGAGGAGGTACCCGGACACCCGCGTGTCCTTGCCGATCACGATCTTTCCCGGATCGTTGCCCTTGCGGCCGAGCACCCTCCCTGCCGCCCACCCGAGCTTGAGGACGAGCTCCGGCGTGATCGGTTCCTCGCCCACGCGGCCGCGGATGCCGTCGGTGCCGAAGTACTTGCGCTTCTTCATGTCGCTACTGCCCCGTCGTTGTTCTGTGGATAGACCGCCTCGAGCATCCGCACCGCCTGGACGGTCGGCGCGACATCGTGCACCCGGAGGACGCGCGCGCCGTTCGACACGGCCATGAGCGCCAGCGCGATGCCGGGATACAGCCGCTTTTCGACGGGCAGGCCCAGCAACTTGCCGATCATCGACTTGCGGGAGAGCCCGACCAGGAGCGGGACACCCAGTCGCCGCAGTTCCCCGAGGTTTCGCAGTAAGTCTAGATTATGCTCGACCGTCTTGCCGAAGCCGAAGCCCGGGTCGACGAGCACGCGCGTGCGGGGGATGCCCGCGCGCTCGGCCGCCTCGATGCGGGAGACCAGGAACTCCCGGACCTCCCGGACGACGTCCGCGTAGCGCGGGTCGACCTGCATGGTGGCGGGTTCGCCCTGCATGTGCATCAGGCACACGGGTACCCGGAGGTCGGCCGCCGCCTGGAGTGCGCCGGGGAGCCGAAGTGCCCGCACATCATTTATGGCACCGGCCCCGGCCGCCACCGCCGCGCGCATGACCTCCGGCTTCGACGTGTCTACCGAGATCGGCACGGGGAGCTCCCTCGCGCACGCCTCGATCACCGGCACCACGCGCTCGATCTCTTCCTGCGCCGACACCTGGCGGGCACCGGGCCGTGTCGACTCCCCGCCGATGTCCAGGATATCGGCACCCTCTTCGACCATTTGACTCGCCCGGGCAAGGGCCGCGTCCGGGCCAAAAAAAACACCCCCGTCCGAGAAGGAATCGGGGGTGACGTTCAGTATGCCCATGACCGCGGTGCGGGAGAGGTCGAGCGCCCGCCCCCCGCAGTCGAGGATCATGCGCTCAACCCGTGCTGGCGCCCGGGGTGTCGAAGCGCGGCTTGATGCGGGGCTTGCTCCGGGGCTTCTTCTTGCCCTCGGCGTCGCCGCCCGGTGTGTTCGTGCCCTCTGGGGGCCGCGGCTCGCGCCCGGCCATGATGTCCTCGATCTGCTCCGAGTCGAGCGTCTCCCACTCGAGCAGCGCCTTGGCCATCTTCTCGATCTTCTCGCGACTCTCCTCGATGATCGCCCGCGCGCGCGCGTACTGCTCGTCGACGATGCGGCGGATTTCCTTGTCCACGGCCTCCGCGACCGAGTCGCTCATGTTCTTGTGGGTCATGACGTCCCGCCCGAGGAAAACCTCGCTCTGGTTCTCCCCGTACACCCGGGTCCCGAGCGCGTCCGACATCCCCCAGCGCATGACCATGTTGCGCGCGATTTCGGTCGCCCGCTCGAAGTCGTTCGCCGCCCCGGTGGTCATCTGGTGCATGAAGACCTCCTCGGCGATGCGCCCGCCCATGAGCACGGCAATCGTCGAGAGCAGGCTTTCCCGATCGTGGCTGAAACGATCTTCCGTCGGGAGCTGCATGGTCACGCCCAGCGCCCGCCCGCGCGGGATGATCGTGACCTTGTGGACCGGGTCGGTGTGGGGCAGCATCTTCGCGACCACCGCGTGGCCCGATTCGTGGTAGGCGGTGTTCATCCGCTCCTTCTCGGGCATCACGATGGAGCGGCGCTCCGCGCCCATGATGATCTTGTCCTTCGCCTTCTCGAAATCGTCCATGTCGACCAGGCGCTTGCTCGCGCGCGCGGCGAAGAGCGCCGCTTCGTTCACGAGGTTGGCCAGGTCGGCTCCCGAGAAGCCGGGTGTGCCGCGCGCGATGATGTTCGCGTCGACGTCGTCCGACATCGGCACCTTGCGCATGTGCACCTTGAGGATCTGCTCGCGCCCCCGGATGTCAGGGAGCGGCACGTACACGTGCCGGTCGAAGCGACCCGGGCGAAGCAGCGCCGGATCGAGCACGTCCGGCCGGTTGGTGGCGGCGATGACGATGATGCCCTCGCTGCCCTCGAAGCCGTCCATCTCGACGAGCAGCTGGTTCAGCGTCTGCTCGCGCTCGTCGTGCCCGCCGCCGAGGCCCGCGCCGCGCTGGCGGCCGACGGCGTCGATCTCGTCGATGAAGATAATGCACGGCGCGTGCTTCTTCGCCTGCTCGAACATGTCGCGCACGCGCGAGGCGCCGACGCCGACGAACATCTCGACGAAGTCGGAGCCCGAGATCGAGAAAAAGGGCACCTTGGCCTCCCCCGCGATCGCCTTGGCGAGCAGGGTCTTGCCGGTACCGGGGTTGCCGGTCATCAGCACGCCCTTCGGGATCCGGCCGCCGAGTTTCTGGAACTTGGACGGGTCGCGCAGGAACTCGACGAGCTCCTGGACCTCTTCCTTGGCCTCCTCGACGCCGGCCACGTCCTCGAACGTCGTCTTGTTCTGCTCCTCGGTGAGCATGCGCGCCTTGCTCTTCCCGAAGCTCATCGCGCCGCGCCCGCCGACACCGCCCTGCATCTGGCGCATGAAGAAGATCCAGACGCCGACGAGCAGCAGCAGCGGGAACCAGTTGATGAAGATCGTGAGCAGCAGCGACTGCTCGTCGGGCGGCCGCGCGTCGATCACGACGCCCGCGCTCAGGAGGTCGCCCACCAGCGCACGGTTGTCGGTCTCCGGACTGTAGGTACTGAACTGCTCGTTGTTCTTGTAGTGGCCCGTGACCTGGCGGCCCTGGATGGTCACCCGCTCCACTTCGCCGGACTTCACCTTGTTGATGAAGGTCGAGTACTCGATCGGTCGGGCGGTCGTCTGCCGGCTGCCGAAGTTGTTGAAGACCGACATCAGCACGATGGCGATGACGAGCCAGAGCAGGAGATTCTTGGTGAGATTGTTCAAAGCCGACCTCTACGAGAGAAACAACGAGTTTCCGAAAAGAGCGCGCGTCCGCCTATTCTGCTACGCGCCCACCGCCGGAACAATGACGCTGCCCGCCGCGCATCCGCGACATCGCGCCGCACCCCGGCGTGGAACATCAGGGGCGACGGCCCCGACCCAGCAGATAAACCTCTCGGCTCTCGCCGCGTGAGGCCTTCGGCTTGCGCGTCAGGACTCGTTCGAAACGCCTCAGCATCTGCTGGTGCAGCTCCTTAAACCCCTCGCCCTGAAAGGTTTTCAGCAGCAGGTCACCCCCGGCACGCAGGGCTTGGTCCGCAAAATCCAGTGCGAGTTCCGACAGCCCCATGCTGCGCGCCTGGTCGGCCGCCGCTATCCCGCTGATATTGGGGGCCATGTCGCTGATTACAAGGTCGACGCGCTGCCCGCCGAGCCGCTCCTTCAGCGAGTCTAGCACCGCGGCGTCTGCGAAATCGCCCTGGATGAACTCGACACCGGGAATCTCGGCCATCGGCAGCAGATCGAGGGCGACCACGCGGCCGCCCGGCAGGACACGTCGCACGGCGTACTCGGACCATCCACCCGGTGCCGCACCCAAATCGACGACGACCATCCCCGCCCGGAACAGGCGGTCGCGCCGGTCGATCTCCTCGAGCTTGTAGATCGCCCGCGAGCGCGCGCCTTCCTTCCGGGCCCGCTTGACGAACGGGTCCTTGTGCTGGCGATCGAGCCAGGCGCGGCTGCTCTTGGTGCGCGGCATCAGGCGACCAGGGCCCGGGAAGAGAGGCTCGGACAAACGCGGATGCACGCCGTTGGCGAACAGGCCGAGCGGATCGGGACCAAGGATATGCCTCGCTTCCTGTCTCCGGCCCTCGTGAGGCGGCCGGGCCCGTGCTCACACGTACCGGATATCGAGGATCTCGTACTGGCGTTGCCCGCCGGGCACCTGCACGTCGACGACATCGCCCTGCTCCTTGCCGATCAGCGCCCGGGCGATCGGCGAGCTCACCGATATCTTCCCCGCCGTGATGTCGGCTTCGTGGTCGCCGACGATCTGGTAGGTCACCTGCTGGCCGTTGTGCTCGTCCATGAGGTCGAGCGTGGCGCCGAAGACGACCTTGCCGTTCGCCCGGACGGTGGTCGGGTCGATCACCTGGGCGTGGGCCAGCTTGTGCTCGAGCTCCTTGATCCGGCCTTCGATGAAGCCCTGCTGCTCCTTGGCCGCGTGGTATTCCGCGTTCTCCGAGAGGTCCCCGTGCGCCCGCGCCTCCGCGATCGCCTGGATGATGCGCGGGCGCTCGACGCTCTTGAGCCGGTTGAGCTCGGCCTTCAGCTTTTCCGCGCCGGCAACGGTCATCGGGACCTTGTTCACGCGTGGATCTCCCTGTGCAGGTCCTGGAGGCGGTTGACGCTGAGCTCACGCATCTGGCCGTGCGCTTCGCACGCGGCCCGGGCCGCCGCCAGGGTGGTGTAGTTGGTGACCTTGTGCTGCAGGGCCTGTCGCCGGATCAGGTAGGAATCCTCGAGGCTCTGCTTGTCGGATATCGTGTTGATGATTATATCCACCTCGTCGTTCATGATCATGTCGACGACGTGCGGGCGGCCCTCGGACACCTTGTTCACGGTCCGGACCGCGATCCCGGCTGCCTCGAGCACGGCCGCCGTGCCCCGCGTGGCCAGGATGTCGAAACCGTTGGTGCTGAAATACCGGACGATCTCGACGATCCCCTGCTGGTCGGCATCGCGCACGCTGACGAACAGCCGGCCGCTCCGCGGTATCTCGGCGCCGGCGGCGATCTGGGACTTCGAAAAGGCCTCGCCGAAGGTTCGTCCCACTCCCATCACCTCCCCGGTCGATTTCATCTCGGGCCCCAGCACGGTGTCGACCCCCGGGAACTTGATGAAGGGGAAGACCGCCTCCTTGACCGAATAATAGGAAGGGACGACCTCGCCCGCGACGCCCTGGCTCGGGAGACTCCGGCCGACCATGCACCGGGCGGCGACCTTGGCGAGTGGCCGGCCGGTGGCCTTCGACACGTAAGGCACCGTGCGCGAGGCGCGCGGATTGACCTCGAGCACGTAGATCTCGCCGTCCTTGATCGCAAACTGCACGTTCATGAGACCGACCACCTTGAGCGCGCGGGCCATCGCAACCGTCTGACGACGCAGTTCCTCCTGGAGCTTCCGAGACAGCGTGAAAGGGGGAAGCGAGCAGGCGGAGTCGCCCGAATGCACGCCCGCTTCCTCGATGTGCTCCATGATGCCCCCGATCACCACCCGCTCGCCGTCCGACACCGCGTCGACGTCGACTTCCGTCGCATCGGACAGAAAGCGATCGAGCAGCACGGGCGAGTCCTCGGAGACACGCACCGCCTCGCGCATGTAGCGTTCGAGGTCCTCGCGCGCGTGCACGACCTCCATGGCACGGCCGCCGAGCACGTAGCTCGGGCGCACGACGAGGGGATAGCCGATTCTCTCCGCCAGCCGCACGGCGGCCTCGGTCGTGCGCGCGGTCGCGTTCGGCGGTTGCAGGAGCTTGAGCCGCTTGATGAGCTTCTGGAAGCGCTCGCGGTCCTCGGCCACGTCGATGGAGTCGGGGGTGGTGCCGATGATCGGGGCACCGGCCGCTTCCAGGCCCTTCGCGAGCTTGAGCGGCGTCTGCCCGCCGTACTGCACGATCACGCCGGCCGGCTTCTCGAGATCGATGATCTCCAGGACGTCTTCGTGCGTCAGCGGCTCGAAGTACAGCCGGTCGGAGGTATCGTAGTCGGTCGAGACGGTCTCCGGGTTGCAGTTGACCATGATGGTCTGGTAGCCGTCCTCGCGCAGCGCGAGCGAGGCGTGCACGCAGCAGTAGTCGAACTCGATGCCCTGCCCGATACGGTTCGGACCGCCGCCGAGCACGATGATTTTCTTGCGGTCGTCGGGCTGCGCCTCGCATTCCTCTTCGTAGGTCGAGTACATGTACGCCGTGGTCGAGGCGAACTCGGCGGCGCAGGAGTCGACCCGCTTGTAGACCGGACGGACCTTGTCCTCGTGGCGCCACTTGCGCACGCGCTCCTCGGGAACGCCGAGGAGCTCGGACAGCCGCCGGTCCGAAAAGCCCTTGCGCTTCCACGCCAGCAACTCCTGGGCGCTCGGGCGGCGCTTGCCCTTTCGGGCAATCGCGCTTTCGATCGCAACCAGCTCCTCGACCTGCGCGAGAAACCAGGGATCGATGCGGCACAGGCCGTGGATCTCCTCCAGGCTCCAGCCGAAGCGGAAAGCGTCCGCGAGGTACCACACCCGCTCCGGACCCGGGACACGCAGGCCCTGCGTGAGCCGCTTCTTCACCTCCTCCTGGGAAAGCGCCGGATCCAGCTTCGGCTCGAGCCCGTAGGAGCCGATCTCGAGCGAGCGCAGGGCCTTCTGCAGCGACTCCTGGAAAGTCCGGCCGATGGCCATTGCCTCGCCCACGGACTTCATCTGGGTCGTGAGCGTCGGATCGGCCTTCGGGAACTTCTCGAAGGTGAATCGCGGGATCTTCGTGACGACGTAATCGAGCGTCGGCTCGAAGGAGGCGGGCGTGACGCCGCCCGTGATCTCGTTGCGGAGCTCGTCGAGCGTGTAACCCACCGCCAGCTTCGCCGCGATCTTGGCGATGGGAAAGCCGGTGGCCTTCGACGCGAGCGCGGACGAGCGGCTGACGCGGGGATTCATCTCGACCACGATCATGCGCCCGTCCCTCGGATCGATCGCGAACTGCACGTTCGAGCCGCCGGTGTCGACGCCGATTTCGCGCAGCACCGCGATCGAGGCGTCGCGCATGATCTGGTATTCCTTGTCCGTCAGCGTCTGCGCCGGCGCGACGGTAATCGAGTCGCCCGTGTGCACGCCCATCGGGTCGAAGTTCTCGATCGAGCAGACGATGATGCAGTTGTCGGCGGAATCGCGCACGACCTCCATCTCGTACTCCTTCCAGCCGATGATCGACTCCTCGATCAGCAGCTCGCTCGTCGGCGAAGCCTCGAGCCCGCGCTCGCAGATGGCGATGAACTCGTCCCTGTTGTAGGCGATGCCGCCGCCCGACCCGCCGAGGGTGAACGACGGGCGGATGATCGCCGGATAGCCGATCATCGCCTGCACCTGCATCGCCTCCTCGAGCGAGTGCGCGATCGCACCGCGCACGGTGGCGAGCCCGATGCGCTCCATCGCCTTCTTGAAGAGCTCGCGATCCTCGGCCTTGTCGATCGCCTCGCGCGTCGCGCCGATCATCTTCACGCCGTGGCGCTCGAGCACGCCCTCGCGGGCGAGATCGAGCGCGCAGTTGAGCGCCGTCTGCCCGCCCATGGTCGGCAGCAGCGCGTCCGGCCGCTCGTGCTCGATGATTTTCGCGATGGTCGGCCAGGTGATCGGCTCGATATAGGTCGCGTCGGCCATGTCGGGGTCGGTCATGATCGTGGCCGGGTTCGAATTGACCAGGATGACCCGATAGCCTTCCTCCCTGAGCGCCTTGCACGCCTGCGCCCCGGAATAGTCGAACTCGCAGCCTTGGCCGATGATGATCGGGCCCGCACCGATGATCAGGACGCTCTCGATGTCCGTGCGCTTGGGCATGCCGGTGATCTTCGTCTGCTTAAAGTGATGCGCGGGAGGCGGTCGCGGTCTCGGCGACCGCCGGCACGGCGGCGCGGCTCTCCATGAGCCGCATGAAACGGTCGAACAGTGGCAGGATGTCGTGCGGGCCGGGGCTCGCCTCGGGGTGACCCTGAAAGCAGAAGGCCGGCGCATCGGTGCGCTCGAGACCCTGGATCGAGCCGTCGAAGAGCGAGCGGTGCGTCACGCGCAGGTTCGCCGGCAGGCTGGACTCGTCGACCGCGAACCCGTGGTTCTGGCTCGTGATCATCACGCGCCCGGTATCGATGTCGAGCACCGGGTGGTTTGCGCCGTGATGTCCGAACTTCATCTTTATGGTACGCGCGCCCGAAGCGAGCCCGAGGAGCTGGTGCCCGAGACAGATCCCGAAGACCGGAACGCCGGTATCGACGATCGCGCGGATCGCCTCCACGGCGTAGGCGCACGGCTCAGGGTCGCCGGGTCCGTTGGACAGGAACACGCCGTCCGGCGCGAGCCGCAGCACGTCCGCCGCCGGCGTGGTCGCCGGGACGATCGTGAGCCGGCAGCCGCGCTCCACGAGCATGCGCAGGATGTTGCGCTTGACGCCGTAATCGTATGCGACGACGTGGAACCGCGGCGCCGCCGCGCGAACGAAACCTTCGCCCAGCGCCCAGCCGCCCGCCTCCCACGCGTAGGGTTTCTTCGTGGAAACGACTTTCGCGAGATCCATGCCCTTCAAGCCGGGAAAGGCCCGCGCTCGCTCGACAGCCGCTTTCCTGTCGAGCTTCTGGCTCTTGCCCGCCGCGAGCAGGCATCCGTTCTGGGCGCCCTTGTCCCGAAGCAGCCGCGTCAGGCGTCGTGTGTCGATGCCGGCGATGGCGACGAGGCGATGGCGCAGGAGAAAGTCGGTCAAGGACTCGGTCGCGCGGAAGTTGCTCGCGCGCGGAGGCAGGTCGCGGATGATGAGGCCCGCCGCGTAAGCCCGCTCGGCCTCCATGTCCTCCGGGTTCGCCCCGGTGTTGCCGATGTGGGGGTACGTCAGGGTGACGAGCTGCTTGTAGTAAGAAGGGTCCGTCAGTATCTCCTGATACCCCGTCATCGCGGTGTTGAACACCACTTCCCCGACGGCCTCCCCGGGAATGCCGATGGACTCCCCGTAGAACAGGGAACCATCTTCCAGGGCCAACAGGGCGGACGGCATCAGCGATAGATCCGGAGCGTGCGCGCAAAAACGGGAGCAGTCCCCCGCTCCCGTAGTCATTTCTTAGCTCGGCTAGGCATCGCATTCTACGTGCCGGAGAGCTTCAGATCAACGCACGCCCGCTTGCCCTGGCGCAGTCCTGGGAAGGCGGGCGTCGAGATGCGGGTGGGCTTCCTGGTCCGCTTCGCCGCCTGCTTCCTGGCCGACGCTATCGGCAGAAGAAGCGGTATCCGCTTCGGGTCGCGCCGCCCGGGACGAAGACCGGGCCGGGTTCGCGGGTCCGGTCGCCGTTGCCAGGCCGCTGTTCAGAAGCGGAACTCGATGCTGACCGAGCCGCCGGTGATCGACTCGTCGGTGGCAAAGTCCTCCACGCCGACGAACTGCTCGATCTCGCCTCGAACCGCGACGTTGGCGTTGAACGCATAGGAAATCCCCAGCGCCCAGGCGAGCCCGCTGCTGCTTTCCGTCGCGATCGTCGTTCCGGAAACGATCAGATCCGTGTCGAAAGAGTACGCGCCGATCTTGCCGAAGAATCCGAAGCCGCCGCTGGGCGGCTCGCCGCGGTACCCGACATAGGCGGCGAGACCACCCGCCTCGAACCCGGCCGGCGCCCCGTCCGCGTCGGTCTCCCCCAGGTTTACGGTAGCGGCCTCGACGAACACGCCGCTCTCGGCGTAATACCCGGCGAAGATCTTGTAGCCGCTGGAATTGTCGAGATCGCTATAGTCGTAAGAACTGTTGCTCACCCCCGCTCCGACAAAGAATCCCGCCTCGGCGGTGGTCGTGAGCAGAATACCGATCAGGAACGCCAGCGCCGCGTTTGCCGCGTTTCTTCTATTCACGGAATGCCTCCCTCTGTTATTTATATTGGTTACCGTCGTCGTAACGAGCTTGTACCCGCCTATCGTCCCCCTTTCCGGGAGCCCCTGACGAGTCCGGGGTTATATACCGTGCTTTTACCCCGTCGGCAACGACGCCGGCGACTTCAACGGTTCCGGTTTTCGGCGTCGGCTAACCGCGTGTCGCGCGGCCGCGCAGGACTGCCGCTGCAGCGGCGCCGACACCCAATGCCACGAGGCTCGCGGCGACCGGGTGCAGGCGCGCGCGGGTGTAGACGCTTCGCTCGAATACGTGCTGGTCGGCGTAGCGGCTGCGCTCGTGACCGTCCTCGCGCGGTTCGTAAAGGTTGTTCTCTTCGCGAGGAGCGGAAGGCTCGTCGGTCTGTTGAAGATACGTCATCGTCCGCTCCATGACCTTGTCCGTCAGGCGCGGAAACAACATTCCGAGGGTTGAGATCAGGCGGCCCCCGCCACCCACCACGATGTCCCGAACCGGGTGCTCGGCCGCATGCAGGATCGCGTCGGCCACCAGGTCGGGGGCGTAGATCGGCGGCGGGTTCTTCGGCGCCACGGGCAGGTAGTTCTTGGCGTGGCGCATGTAGGGGGTATCGATGGCGCTCGGCTTGATCAGCGTGACGGAAACCGGCGCACCGTCCCGCTCGAGCTCCATGCGCAGCGCGACCGTGAATGCCTTGACCGCGCTCTTCGACGCCGAGTAGATCCCCTGGACGGGTATCGCGCGGTCCGACAGCACGCTGCCGATGTTGACGATCGCGCCACCCCGTTCCCGCAGGTGGTCCGCGGCGATGCGCGAGCCGTAGACCACACCCCAGTAGTTGGTATCGAACAGCCGGCGCTGATCCTCGATCGTGACGTCCTCGACGTCGCCGTAGATCGACACCGCCGCCCCGTTCACCCAGGTGTCGAAGCCGCCGTACCGGCGTATGGCGGCATCGGCGATGCGGCGCACGTCCTCTTCCCGACCCACGTCCGCGACGACGTGGATCGCCTCGCCGCCCTTCGCGCGGATCTCGTCGCAGAGATCCTTCAGCACCTGTTCGTTGCGCGCGGCAAGCACCAGGCGCGCTCCGCGCCGTGCTGCGGCTCGCGCGGTCACGAGACCGATCCCGCTCGATGCCCCCGTGATCACCATCACCTGCCGGTCGAGCGCCTTCAGCTTCGCGCGCATGTCACCCTCCTTGTGAACGTGGCGAACTTCCGGTTGGACCACCGCCGGTTCGGTTCATTCGAATCCGGGAGCAAGACCCTCCGGTCGACGCCACTAAGCGCCGTTACGGCAGCGACGCGAGATAGGCTACGAGCGCGGCGATGTCCTCGTCGGAGAGGATTCCGGCGATGCCCGCCATGACGCTGGCCTTCGCCTCGCCTGCGCCGGTTTGAAACGCATACAGGCGATGGCGCAGGTATTCCGGGCGCTGACCGGCGAGGCGTGCGTGGCGCTCCCCGCCCCGCGCGTCGCTTCCGTGGCAGGCGACGCAATGTTCGCGGAACCGCGCCTCGCCACGCATCCGCAGGGCGGGATCGGCAGCGACCGGGCGCGGGCGCTGACGGGCGAAGTAGAGGGCGACGGCCGCCCGGTCGTCGGGCGCGAACTGGCGGGCAAGCGGCGTCATGATGAAGTCCGAGCGCTGCCCGCTGGCGAACCGCTCGATCTGCGCGAGGAGATAGTAGGCGTTTTGTCCGGCGAGATTGGGCACGAGCGGCATGACGCTGTTTCCGTCCTCGCCGTGGCAGCGCATGCAGAACGCCGCCCGCTCGCGCGCGGCCCGAAGGAACGACTCGTCGATTGTTTCCGGCGATGCGGACAGGAGCGCCGCGAGGCGCGCCCGGGCCTCGGACGACGGTCGATCGGCACCGGACGGTGCGCTGACGAGCAGGAGCGCGAGCACTAACCAGCGTATCGGCATCGAGGGCATCGGGAAGGTCCATGACTGATCCGGCCCGATATCGATGCAACGGCCGTGCCGTACGGGTCGGAGCCCGCGCCGCGAAGCTGATCTGGATCAACTCGCCGGCGGAAAACCGCTCAGCGCAGTCCGAGCACGTCCTGCATGTCGTAGAGTCCCGGATCGCGGGTGGCGATCCAGCGCGCCGCGCGGACGGCGCCCTCGGCGAAGGTGGCGCGCGACTCCGCGCGATGCGTGATCTCGACCCGCTCGCCGCGCCCGACGAAGAGCGCCGTGTGCTCCCCGACGATCTCGCCGGCCCGCACCACGGCGAACCCGATCGCGCCATCCGGTCGCGCGCCCGCACGCGCCGGAGGAAGCATGAGTTCCTGGAGCGAACGACCGCGTGCCTGCGCGATGACCTCGCCCATGCGCAACGCGGTCCCGGAGGGAGCATCCACCTTGTGGCGATGGTGGGCCTCGACAATCTCGACGTCCGTCCCCTCGCCGAGCGTCCGAGCGGCGATCTCGAGCAGCTTGAAGCAGAGGTTGACCCCGACGCTCATGTTGGGGGCGAACACGACGGGAATGGTTCTGCCCGCCTCCGCGATACGCGCGCGCCCGGCCTCGTCGAATCCGGTGGTACCGATCACGATGCGACGCGCGTGGCGTACGCAAACGTCCAGGTGTCCGAGCGTCGGCTCGGGGCGGGTGAAGTCGATGAGGACGTCGAACGCGGCCGGATCGAGCCGATCGCTCACGAGGACACCGAGCCGGACCGCGCCGGCCAGCTCGCCGGCGTCGCGACCGAGCGCCGGCGATTCCGAACGCTCCAGGGCCGCAGTCACCGACATGTCGTCGGCGCGGGTTGCCGCCTCCACGAGTGCCCGGCCCATGCGACCCGCCGCACCCGCAATCGCCAACCGGACCATCGCGATTTCCCCGTGATGAGTAGGCGGGCAAGGATAAAGGATTTAGCGGGGCCGGACCACGCGCCGCGCTGCTCGCTGCCGGGCGAAGCGTACAATCCCGGACATGACGGGCAAGGAAGCCGAGATATTGCTGCATCTGCTCGCCGCGCTGCTTGCCGGCGGCCTGATCGGGCTCGAGCGCACCTACCACGGCAGGCCCGCCGGATTTCGCACGCACACCCTGGTCTGCATGGCTTCGGCCGTGCTCATGCTCTTGACGGTCTACCAGGTGGAGCTGTTGCCGCAGCTGCCGCTCGAGTCGGTACGCGTCGACCCTACGCGCATGGGCCAGGGAATCATGACCGGCATCGGATTTCTCGGCGCCGGCGTCATCATGAAGGAAGGCCTCACGATACGCGGTCTGACGACCGCGGCCTCGATCTGGATGACCGCCTCCATCGGCATCCTGATCGGCGTGGGGTTCTACTTCCCGGCCCTCGTCGCGACCGTCCTCACGCTGATCACCCTGTCCCTCTTTCGCTGGGTCGAGGCCGCGGCGCCGGCGCTGTCGTTCGCGCGCCTGCGCCTGCGCTTTTCGCGGGACGACTACATGACGGAGGACGCCCTGGCAACGATCATCGGGCGGCACGGGATCACGACGAGCGGCTTCAGCTACCGGCTCGCCGACGACGGACGCTATTTCGAGTACGAGATGACCATCCGCGCGCGCACCCCGAAGGCGTTCCAGCAACTGGCGGAAACCCTCGCGGCGATGAACCAGGTGCTCGAGTTCTCCATCGTGCCGACGGGAGAGAAGTGACGCGACGGGCGACCGGTCGCACGCCGTCCGTCACGTCACGCGGTGAAGAAATTCTTGATCTTGTCCACCCAGGACGTCGCGCGCGGGCTGTGCGCGGCGCCACCGGCCTTCAACGACTCGTCGAACCGCTCGAGCAGCGCGCGCTGCTCGGCGGTCAGATTCACCGGGGTCTCGATGCTCACCCGCACGTAGAGGTCGCCCACGCGGCCGGTGCGCACGCCGCGCACGCCTTTGCCGCGCAGCCGGAAGGTCTTCTCGCTCTGCGTGCCGGGCGGCACCTTGATCGTCGCCCGGCCGTCCAGGGTGGGCGCCTCCAGCTCGCCCCCGAGCACCGCGGCGGCGAAGCTGATCGGCATCTCGCAGTAGAGATCGTCGTGCTCGCGCTTGAAGATCGGGTGCGGCTTGAGGCGGACCTGCACGAAGAGATCGCCCGCGGGACCTCCGTTCTCGCCGGGCTCGCCTTCGCCCGTGAGGCGGATGAGGTCGCCGTCGTCCACGCCGGCCGGCACGCGCACCGACAGCGTCTTCTGCTGCTGCACGCGCCCTTCGCCGCGGCAGGCGGGACACGGATCGGCGATGATGCGCCCCGCCCCGCGACAGCTCGGGCATGTCTGCTGGATGGAGAAGAAACCCTGCTGCATGCGCACCTGCCCGTGCCCGGCGCAGGTACGGCACGCCGTCGGCGAGGTGCCCGCGCGCGCCCCGGAGCCGTCACACGTGTCGCAGCGCACGAGCGTCGGGACGCGGATCTTCACTTCCGTGCCGCGGACGGCGTCCTCGAGGGAGAGGTCGAGCGAGTAGCGCGTGTCGGCGCCGCGGTAGGCCTGGTGGGCGCGGCGCCCCTGCCCGAAGATGTCGCCGAACACGTCGCCGAAGATGTCGGCGAAGTGCGAGGCGCCCGCGGCGCCGTAGAAACCGCCCGCGCCGGCGGCCGCCGCCGGGTCGACGCCGGCGTGGCCGAACTGGTCGTAGGCGGCGCGCTTCTGGGGATCGCAGAGAATCTCGTAGGCCTCTTTGGCCTCCTTGAAGCGCGCCTCCGTGGTCTTGTCGCCCGGATTGCGGTCCGGGTGGTACTTCATCGCGAGCCGCCGGAAGGCCTTGGTGATCTCCGCCTCCGACGCGTTGCGCGCCACGCCGAGGGTCTCGTAATAGTCTTGCTTCGCCATTGCCGATCAGCGCTCTCTTCGCCGCGGGTTGACACGAAACAGGCGCAGAGTGACCTCCTGCGCCTGTCCCGCCGGGCCGGTTGTCGGCTGATCCCGCGGCACCAGCCGAAAGCGGGTGTTACTTCTTGGCCTTGTTCTCCTTGACCTCCTCGAACTCGGCGTCGACCACGTTGTCCTTGTCGGCCCCCGCGCCGGCGCCGGACTCCGCGCCCGCACCGCCGGCGGCGCCCGCCTCCTGCGTCGCCTTGTACATCTGCTCGGCGAGCTTGTGGGAGGCCTCCATGAGCGCGTCGGTCTTCTTCTGGATCGCGTCCCTGTCGTCGCCGCGTGCGGTCTCCTCGAGCTCCTTGATAGCGGCCTCGATGCGATCCTTGTCTTCCGCGCCGAGCTTGTCGCCCAGCTCCTTCATCGACTTGCGGACGTTGTGGATCATCGCGTCCGCCTGGTTGCGCGCCTCGGCGAGCTCGCGCGCCTTGCGGTCCTCTTCGGCGTGCGCCTCGGCGTCCTTGACCATGCGCTGGATCTCGGCCTCCGTCAGGCCCGAGCCCGCCTTGATCTCGATCTTGTTCTCCTTGCCGGTCGCCTTGTCCTTCGCGGAGACGTGCAGGATGCCGTTCGCGTCGATGTCGAACGTGACCTCGATCTGCGGGACGCCGCGCGGCGCCGGGGGAATGCCGGTCAGGTCGAAGCGCCCGAGCGACTTGTTGCCGCTCGCCATTTCGCGCTCGCCCTGGAGCACGTGCACCGTGACCGCCCCCTGGTTGTCCTCCGCGGTCGAGAAGACCTGCGAGGCGCGGGTCGGGATGGTCGTGTTTTTCTGGATGATCTTGGTCATCACGCCGCCCAGCGTCTCGATGCCGAGCGAAAGCGGCGTGACGTCGAGGAGCAGCACGTCCTTGACGTCGCCCGACAGCACCGCGCCCTGGATCGCCGCACCGATCGCCACCGCCTCGTCCGGGTTCACGTCCTTGCGCGGCTCGCGCCCGAAGAAGTCCTTGACGACCTCCTGCACCTTCGGCATGCGCGTCTGTCCGCCGACCAGGATCACGTCGTTGATGTCGGCCGCCTTGAGCCCCGCGTCCTTGAGCGCGGTCTTGCACGGCTCGATGGTCTTGACGATGAGGTCCTCGACGAGCGACTCGAGCTTCGCGCGCGTGAGCTTGATGTTGAGGTGCTTCGGACCCGAGGCGTCCGCCGTGATGTACGGCAGGTTGATCTCGGTCTGCTGCGTGGAGGACAGCTCGATCTTCGCCTTTTCGGCGGCGTCCTTCAGGCGCTGCAGCGCGAGCGGGTCCTTGTGCAGGTCCACGCCGTGGTCCTTTTTGAACTCGTCCACGAGGTAATCGATGATGCGCTTGTCGAAATCCTCGCCGCCGAGGAAGGTGTCCCCGTTCGTCGACAGCACCTCGAACTGGTGCTCGCCGTCGACCTCGGCGATCTCGATGATCGATATGTCGAACGTGCCGCCGCCGAGGTCGTACACCGCGATCTTGGAGTCGCCCGGCTTCTTGTCCATGCCGAAGGCGAGCGCCGCGGCCGTCGGCTCGTTGATGATGCGCTTGACCTCAAGGCCCGCGATGCGCCCGGCGTCCTTGGTCGCCTGGCGCTGGGAGTCGTTGAAGTAGGCCGGTACGGTGATCACCGCCTCCTTCACCTCGTGCCCGAGATAGTCCTCGGCGGTCTTCTTCATCTTTTGCAGCACGCGCGCGGAGACCTCCGGCGGCGCCATCTTCTTGCCGCGCGCCTCCACCCACGCGTCGCCGTTCGGGGCCCGCACGATCTTGTACGGCACCATCTTGACGTCCCGCTGGACGACCTCGTCCTCGTACTTGCGCCCGATCAGGCGCTTGATGGCGTAGAGGGTGTTGGCCGGGTTGGTGATGGCCTGGCGCTTCGCGGCCTGGCCGACGATGACCTCGCCGTCCTCCGTGAATGCCACGACGGACGGGGTGGTGCGGTCGCCCTCGCTGTTCTCGATCACCCGCACCTTGCTGCCTTCCATGATGGCAACACAGGAGTTGGTGGTGCCCAGGTCAATGCCGATTATTTTGCTGGCCATCGTTGATTTCCTCGAATCCGTAGAGTCCGCGTCGGTTACGCGTCGTAATGGGGCCGCTGCCCCGCATTTCAAGCGTTTCCGGGCGCCTGCCCGCCTTCCGGCGCCCGGGCCACCACGACCAGGGCCGGCCTCAGGACGCGGTCGTGAAGCAGGTAGCCTTTCTGCATGACGTTCACGACGTGGTTGGCCGGAACCTCGCCGCTCT
Source organism: Sulfurifustis variabilis (assembly GCF_002355415.1). Lineage (GTDB taxonomy): Bacteria > Pseudomonadota > Gammaproteobacteria > Acidiferrobacterales > Sulfurifustaceae > Sulfurifustis > Sulfurifustis variabilis. The sequence goes on from NZ_AP014936.1 coordinate 2,499,655, forward strand.
CGACCACGCTGATGGCGTGGTGCTTCGAGGGGTCGAACTTCTCGCCCCTGGGGTCGATGACGGCGAGCGAAAACTTGCGAAAGACGTCGTCCATGAGGCGCAGGGTCAGGTCCAGGCCCTCGTGCATTTTCTGCAGGGCGGTCTGGTTCTCGGCCTGGATGTCGACCGACCGGGCGAGCTCCAGGCTGTCCCGCACCCCGAGGAGCTCGGTCGCGAAGCGCTCGAGGCCGTACTTGTGCGCGTTCTGGACGTCGATCTCGGCCCGCCGGCGTACATTTTCGATCTCCGCGCGGGCGCGCAGGAACCGGTCTTGCGCCTCGGTCGCCTCCGCCCGGGCGGCCGCGAGCTGCGACTTCAGGTCGCCCGCGCCCGACTCGCCCGCATCCGCTTCGTCGCCGGGCGGGGACGGCCGCTCGGTCTTCGTATCCGCTCGAGGACCGTCGTCCTTCGCGTGCAACGTGCGCTCCTGGTCTTCGGCCATGGCTACCCCTGAGTCAAAAAACCCGATTCGTCGCGTGTATGGGGTTAGGAACGGGAGCTTTCAAGGCGCGGCGGCTGCCCGGCGCCCGTCTGAAGCGTAAGGGCCGAACTCAGGAGCCGGGCCGTGAGATCCACGATCGGGATGATGTGCTCGTACGGCATGCGGGTCGGGCCGATCACCCCGAGCGTACCGACGACCTGCTTGTCCACGCTGTAGGGGGCCGTGACCACGCTGCAGTCCTCGAGCACTTCGTAACCGGACTCGGCCCCGATGAAGATCTTGATACCGTTCACGCGCATGCTCCGATCGAGCAGATGCAGGAGGTCGCGCTTGGTATTGAAGGCGTCGAACAGCCGGCGCAGCTTCTTGACGTCACCGAGATCGGGCACGTCCATGAGATTCGACTCCCCGCTCAGCAGCAGCTCATCGCCCTCCTTCGGCTCGGACGCGAATGCCTGGCGCGCCATCTCGACGGCAAGGCGAATGATCCGCTGCATGTCGTCGCTCGCCTGCTGCATCTCGGAGACCAGCGCCCGCTTGACGTTCGCGAGGAGCATGCCCGCGTAGCTTTCGTTGAAATAGTTGGCCGCCTGTGTCAGCTCCGCCGGGGAATAATCCCGGTCGGTGGTGATGATGCGGTTGTCCACGTGGCCGTCCTGGGTCACGAGAATGACCAGGATGCGCCGCCCGGAAAGGGCGAGGAAGTCGATGTGCCGAAACGCCGCCTGCTCGTCGCGCCGGGGGACCATCACGACGCCGGTCAGCCGGCTGATCTCCGACAACAGGTGCGAGGCGGTCTCGATCAGTTCGTGGGGATCGTGCGCCGAGGCGAGCTCTCCTTCGAGCAGGCGCACCTCGCGCACGTCGAGCGGCCGCACCTTAAGAAGGGTGTCGACGAAGAACCGGTAGCCCAGCTGGGTCGGCACGCGCCCCGCCGACGTGTGCGGCGACCGCACGAGCCCCATCTCCTCGAGATCGACCATGACGTTTCGTACCGTCGCCGGGCTGATATCGAGGCCGGCCTGCCGGGCCAGCGTGCGCGACCCCACGGGCTGGCCGTCGGCGATATATCGCTCGATCAGGGTCTTGAGGAGGAGCTCGGCGCGCGGGTTGAGCATCGTTTGCACTACTCTCCGACTCACCGGAATCTAGCACTCTCGTACATAGAGTGCCAAGCGCCCTTCGTTCATCGGCCCTCGATCTGTCGTCCTCACCCGGATCTCCCGCGATCACTGGTTCACCCTTGGAGCCCGTGCTAGTTTATCCCGCCCCGTTCCCGGGCATTGCATGAAAAAGCCCATAACCAAGGTCGGCCTCTTCGGGAAGTACCAGCACGATACGGTGGGCGAGCACGTCGCCCGCCTGGCCCGCTTCCTCCGAGCCCGGGGTCTCACGATCCTGATCGACGAAAATACGGCCCGGGTCCTGCCCGAGGCCGTCGCGCCCTCCCGGCCGCTCGACGCGATCGGCCGGGAGATCGACCTCGGTATCGTCATCGGGGGCGACGGGACCCTCCTGCACGTCGCCCGGGTGCTGTCCGCCGCCGGCGTTCCGATTATCGGGGTCAATCAGGGTCGCCTCGGCTTTCTCACCGATATTCCGCTCGCCGAGATGGAGCGCGAGATCGGGCGCATTCTGGACGGCGATTACCAGGCCGAGCAGCGCCTCCTGCTCGCCGCCGAAATCATGCGCAAGGGCCGTATTGCCCACACCGCCCGCGCGTTCAACGACGTCATCATCAGCAAGGGCGAGCTCGCGCGCCTGATCGAGTGGGAGACCTATATCGGCGGCGAGTTCGTAAACAGCGCGCGCGGCGACGGCATCATCGTCGCGAGCCCGACCGGGTCCACCGCCTACGCCATGTCCGCCGGCGGCCCGATCCTCCAGCCCACGTTGCCCGCGCTCGCGCTCGTTCCGATCTGCCCGCATACCCTCTCGAACCGGCCGATCGTGGTTTCGAGCGACTCGATCATCGAGATCGTGATGATCGGACTGGCCGGCAGCCACGCGCACGTCACGTTCGACGGGCAGCTCCACCACACGCTCGAAGACAACGATCGCATCTACGTCCGGCGCGCCGATCATCCGGTCGAGCTCATACATCCCTCCGGCCGCAGCCACTACGACACGCTGCGCGAGAAACTGCATTGGGGAGCGAAGTACTGATGCTCGGGTCCCTCTACGTCCGCGACATCGCGATCGTCAAAGGCCTCGATCTCGAGTTCGGGGACGGTCTGACGGTCCTGACCGGCGAGACCGGGGCCGGCAAGTCGATCCTGATCGACGCCCTCGCGCTCGTGCTCGGCGGTCGTGCGGACGCGGGTATCGTTCGCCCCGGCGCCGGCCGCGCGGAGGTGTCGGCCAGCTTCGCCCTCGCGCCGGGCAGCGAGGCGGCGGCATGGCTCGAGGCCCACGAGCTCGCCGCCGGCGGCGACTGCGTGCTGCGCCGCGTCATCGAGCGAGACCGCCCGTCGAAGGGTTTCATCAACGGCCGGCCCGTGCCGATACAGATGCTGCGCGAGCTCGGCGAGCACCTCGTCGACATACACGGGCAGCACGAACACCAGTCGCTGCTGCGCCGCGACGCGCAACGCCAGATCCTGGACGACTACGCCGGGCTCGCCGACGCGCTCGCGCAGGTGCGCGAACGTTACGACGAGATCCGCGCTCTCGAGGCGCGGCTTCAGGCGCTGAAGCAGCAGTCCGCCGATCGCGGGGCGCGCCTGGAGCTCCTGCAGCACCAGGTGAAGGAGCTCGAGGCCCTGGCGCTCAAGCCTGACGAAATCCCGGAGATCGAGGAGGAGCATTCCCGGCTCGCTAACGGCGCGGAGCTCCTGGAAGGCGCGCAGTCGGCGGTGCAGGCGCTCTACGAGGACGACGAATCCTCCGTGTCGCAGCTCCTCGCGAAGGTCACCGGCCGGCTGGAGGGCCTCGCGCACTTCGACGCGCGCCTCGGCGAGGCCGTCGCGCTGCTCAACGAGGCGGGGATTCGCGTCGACGAGGCGGCTTCGCGCCTGCACCACTATCTCGACGGCCTGGAACTGGATCCCGGCCGGCTGCAATGGCTCGAGGCGCGACTCGGCGCGATACACGATCTGGCGCGCAAGCACCGTCTGCGTCCGGAGGAGCTGCCCGCGCTTCTCGATCGCCTGCGCACCGAGCTGGCGGACGTCGAGGACATCGACGGCAACCTCGCGCGCCTGGAGAGCTCCCTGGGGGAGGCGCGCAAGGCCTACGCCGACGTCGCCCGACGCGTGTCGCGCGGGCGCAAGCAGGCGGCGACCAGGCTCGCCCGCGCGATCACCGAGCGCATGCAGGAGCTCGGGATGGGCGGCGGGCGCTTCGAGATCGAGCTCGCGCCGCTTCCCGACGGCGAGATTGCCGCGCACGGGGTCGAGCGCATCGAGTTCCTGGTGACCGCCAATCCCGGGCTCCCGCTCAAGCCCCTCGCCAAGGTCGCCTCCGGCGGCGAGCTCTCCCGCATCAGCCTCGCGCTGCAGGTCGTCACCGCGCGCCTCGGGCGCATCCCGACCCTCGTGTTCGACGAAGTGGATGTGGGCGTCGGCGGGCGCGTGGCGGAGATCGTGGGACGCGAGCTGCGGACGCTCGGCGCGAACCGCCAGGTGCTCTGTATCACCCATCTTCCCCAGGTCGCAGCGCTGGGGCAGCATCATCTCCAGGCCGCGAAGCTGCCGCAGGACGGGTCGACCGTCGTCGAGGTCAAACGGCTCAAGAACGCCGAACGGGTGCAGGAGATCGCGCGCATGCTCGGCGGCCTCGAGATCAGCAAGAAGACGATCGCTCACGCGCAGGACATGCTCGCCCGTGCCGCCTCCTGAGCCGAACGCCCGCCCCGGTCCCACGCCGACGGTGCGTCCGGCGGCCATCGGCGACGTGCCGGAGATCCATCATCTGCTCGAGCAGTACGCGCAGCAGGGAAACCTCCTGCCGCGGACCATGAACGAGCTCTACCGGCACTTGCGCGACTTCTTCGTCGTGGAGATCGACGGGCGCGTCGCCGCGTGCGGCGCGCTGGAGATCTTCACCGAGTCGCTGGGCGAGATTCGTTCTCTCGTCGTCCACGACGATTACAAGGGCCGGGGATTCGGCCGGTTGCTCGTGGGGCGCCTGATCGAGGAGGCGCGCGCGATCGGGCTCAGGCGCCTCATGGCGCTGACGTACGTACCGGGTTTCTTCCACAAGCTCGGCTTCAAGACGGTCCCCAAGGACACCCTGCCGGAAAAGGTCTGGGGCATCTGCGTGAAGTGCTACAAGTACAACCACTGCGACGAGATCGCGGTGCTCATCGAGCTGCGCTAGCCTTGCCGCACCCGACCGGGCGTCGCTATCCTTGCGCGGTTTCGTCGCGACGTCCGACCTGATGCGCTCCCTGCGCGGTACCCGACAGCCGCTGTCCGCCCTCCTGCTCGCGGCCCTCCTGCTCGCCGCCGCGCTCGCGGTCTACGCGCACCTGATCGACCACGAGCTGACCGGGGCGGACACCCCGTGCGCCGTCTGCCTGCACGGCGCCCAGCTCGACAAGCCGGCGACCGCGGCCGCCGCCGTGTTCTTCGCGCCGGTCGCCCCCTCGCGCCTGGAGCCCTCGACCTCCACGACCCTCCGCACTTCGGTAACGGTGGGGTCGTCCACCGCGCGCGGCCCCCCGCACGGCTCCGTTTCTCTCGTCAGTTGAGCCCTCCCGGCGGTACGCCGGCGAGTTTGTTTCGACGACCGGGCGAGCCCGGGGCAGAGATTTTCGGAGGAAACCATGCGACCTCATCCGCTTGCGGCAGTCCTGGCGATGACGGCGTCCGTTGCGATCGCGGCGGAGGCGCCGCACGGGCAAGACGAACGGTTGCGCGAGCTGGAACGACGCCTGGAACGCCTCGAACGGAGCGGGGCAACGCGTGACAACGCGGGTCCCGGCCGGATCACCGCGAACGCGTTCAACCCCGCGATCAGCCTGATTCTCGACGGCCGCCTGACCGGATTCGGACGCGATCCGGACACGTACGCGCTGCCGGGCTTCGCGCTCGCCGAGGAGACCGGGCCCGGCGAAGACGGGCTTTCGCTCGCCGAATCGGAGCTCGCGATCAGCGCGAACATCGACGACAAGTTCTACGGCTTCTTCACGGCCGCGCTGACACCCGAAAACGAGATCGAGATCGAAGAGGCCTACTTCGAGACCCTGGCACTGGGCGGCGGCGTCACGATCAAGGCCGGTCGGTTCCTGTCGCACATCGGCTATCTCAACCCGATCCACGCGCACGCCTGGGATTTCGCGGATCAGCCGCTCGTCTACCGCGCGCTCCTCGGCAATCAGTACGGCGACGACGGCGCGCAGCTGCGCTGGGTGGCGCCGACGACGCTGTACCTCGAGCTCGGCGCCGAGCTTTTTCGCGGCGATGCGTTCCCGGCGGGCGGCGCGGCGAACGACGGCAAGGGAACGCGCGCGTTCTTCGCGCGGGTCGGCGGCGACGCGGGCGTGAGCCACGCCTGGCGGGCCGGCGCGTCGTTCATGAAGGCCGAGGCCGACGAGCGGGAAACCGGCGACGGTGATCTGTTCAGCGGCGAGAGCGAGCTTCTCGGCGTCGATGTCGTGTGGAAGTGGGCACCCGACGGCAACGCGCGCGAGCGCAATCTCAAGCTGCAGACGGAGTACTTCGTGCGGGACGAATCGGGCGAGTTCAACGCGCAGGATTACGACGGCGAGCAGCGCGGCTGGTACGCGCAGGCCGTGTATCAGTTCATGCCGCGCTGGCGCATCGGCCTGCGGCACGACCGCCTGAAGGCCGATGCGGTCGATGCGGCACTCGCGGGCAGCGTGCTCGATCCGGACGGCCACGCGCCGCGGCGCACCAGCGCGATGATCGATTTCGCCAACAGCGAGTTCGCGCGCCTGAGGCTGCAGTACAACCGCGACGAATCGCGCGCCGACGGGCGTGACGATCAGTGGTACCTGCAGTACGTCATGAGCCTGGGCGCGCACGGCGCGCACACGTTCTGAATGCAGATTCTCACCACACCCCCCTTTGGCAAGGGCGAGGGCAACGGTGGAATAGCTTCAACGAACCGGACATCGACACGACCATGAAGCGCCTGATACTCGCACTCCTGCTGCTTGCCCCGCTCGCGCCGGCGCACGCCGCGCTCAACGTTTTCGCCTGCGAACCGGAGTGGGCGGCGCTCGTCGCCGAGCTGGCCGGGGAGCGCGCGAAGGTGTATTCCGCGACCACCGCCCGGCAGGATCCGCACCGCATCGAGGCGCGCCCGAGCCTGATCGCGCGGGTGCGCCGCGCCGATCTCGTCGTGTGCACCGGCGCGGAGCTCGAGATCGGTTGGCTGCCCCTGCTGCTGCGTCAGGCCGGCAACGCCCGGGTCCAGCCCGGCCAAGCCGGCTACTTCGAGGCGGCGGCCGTGGTCGAGCGCCTCGACGTGCCGACGACGGTCGACCGCGCCATGGGCGACGTGCACGCCAGCGGCAACCCGCACGTGCACACGGACCCGCGGCGCATCGCGCGCATCGCCGAGCACCTGAGCGCGCGCCTCGCCGGGCTCGACCCGGCGAACGCGCAGGCGTACCGCGACCGCCTCGCGGACTTCTCGCGCCGCTGGTCGGAGGCGCTCGATCGCTGGAGCGCGCGTGCCGCGCCGCTGCGCGGCGTGCGCGTCGTGGCGCATCACAAGGACTGGGTCTATCTCTACGAGTGGCTGGGGATGGAATCCGCGGGGTATCTCGAGGTGAAACCCGGCATCCCGCCAAGCGCGGCGCATCTCGCCGCGCTCAAGGTCGAGCTGGCCGCGCAGCCGGCACGCCTGGTTCTGCGCACCCCCTACCAGGATCCGCGTGCGTCCGAGTGGCTGGCGCAGCAGACCGGCGTCGTGCCGGTCGAGCTGCCTTACACCGCAGGCGGAACACCGGGGACCGCCGACCTCTTCGGTCTCGTCGAGGTCACCGTGGAACGGCTGCTGGCCGGGCTGCAATGAGCACCGAGGCCCTCGATCCGGTCATCCTGGTCCCGGCGCTGCTGGCCGGCCTCCTGGTCCTCGCGACGCACGTGCCGCTCGGACGCCAGGTGCTGGCGCGGGGGATCATCTTCATCGACCTCGCCGTCGCGCAGGTGGCGGGGCTCGGCGTGATAGCGGCGTATGCCCTCGACATGCAGCCGGGCGCGTTCGGGGTGCAGCTCGCGGCAGTGGTCGCGGCGCTTGCCGCTGCCGCATTGCTGCGCTACGCGGAGTCACGCTGGCCCGAGATCCTCGAGGCACTGATCGGCGGACTGTTCGTGGTCGCCGCGAGCATTGCGGTGCTGCTGCTCGCCGGCAACCCGCACGGCGGGGAGCATTTGCGCGACCTGCTCACCGGCCAGATCCTTTGGGTCTCACCCTCGGCGCTGGTGGTGGCCGCCGCGGTGTATGCCGTTGTGCTGGCGGCGTGGTTCGGCCTGCGCGCCCGGCAGGGCGGTACGGCGTTCTACGTCCTCTTCGCGGTCACCGTCACGGTGTCGGTGCAGCTCGTCGGGGTCTATCTCGTCTTCGCGAGCCTGATCCTGCCGGCGCTCGCGGTGCGCCGCCTCGGTACGGGCGCCGGGCTGGTCTGCGGCTATGCGATCGGAGGCATCGGCTACGCGCTCGGCATCGTACTCTCGGCGCTGCTCGATCTGCCCACGGGCGCGGTCGTAGTCTGCACGCTCGCGCTGGTGGCGGGGCTCGGCGGATTCATCCGCGCGCGGGCCGGGCGAGCGCCCGACGGCGAGGCCGCATAGCTATTCGAAGCGCGAGGCGCGCACGGTGTAGTGCAGGTCGGGGGGCGGTGCCGGCTCCTCCCATGTCACGTGGCCGGTGCCGTCCGCGCCCACGTCGATCGCGAGCCCGCGGATCGTGTTCGAGCCGTCCAATGCGGCCAATCGGAGCATCGCTGCGCCCCACGCGAGCAGCCTGCCCTCCGGGACGACGCCCCACAGGCCGTAGAGCATGGCCGCGCCAACGATGACATTGATGACGAGAATGCCGGGGAGGTAGCGATAGACGATCTTGATCTGCTCGCCGAGGACCTGCCGTGCGCGCTGCTTGAGGTCGGCGGCCGGACCGCCGACGGAGGTGCGTCCACCGGATCTCCTCCCCCGACTGAACTCAGGTGCGGGTTGGCCGGCATCGGGGCGCCGGCCGGCCGTTTTTCTTCCTACGCCTTCAAGGCTTCTTCGAGCAGCGGCCGTTCTTCTTCATGCCTTCGCAGACGCCGTAGAGATAGAGCGCATGGTCATCGATCACGAACCCGGCGTCGGCGGCGACCCGGCGCTGGCGCTGCTCGATCTCGCCGTCGTAGAACTCGAACACCTGACCGCATTCCATGCATACCATGTGGTCGTGGTGTCCGCCGCGGTTGACCTCGAACACCGAGCGCCCGCCCTCGAAGTTGTGACGGATGACGAGGCCCGCCGCCTGAAACTGCGTGAGCACACGGTATACCGTCGCGAGACCGACCTCCTCGCCCGACTGGATCAGCCGCTTGTACACCTCCTCGGCCGTCAGGTGCGGGTGCTCGGTCGACTCGAGGATCTGCAGGATCTTGAGCCGGGGCACGGTTGCCTTGAGCCCGGCCTTCTTGAGATCGGCGCTGCCTTCCGATGGGTGGGGGCCCTGGGCCATGAATGACGCTCTCCGCGCTTGAAAGAAGGTTGGCCGGATGAGGTATGATGCCGCAGTTTAATTCACCGCCCCACCGTACATCAAAGAATGCTCAGGTCTCTAGGTCTCGCAGCGGTACTCGGCACCGGGCTGCTCGCAGGCTGCATCGGCGTCTACAAAACGGACATCCAGCAGGGCAACGTCGTGACACCCGACATGGTGGAGAAGCTGAAGACCGGGATGACCCGCAGCCAGGTACGCTTCGTGCTCGGGACTCCGCTCGTAACGGACACGTTTCATCCGGATCGCTGGGACTACGTCTTCTACCAGAAGCGCGGCGCCGACGCGCCGTTCGAGCCGAGTCAGTTCACCGTGATCTTCCAGGGCGACGCGCTGCTGCGCGTCGAAGGCGCCCCCACGGACGACATCGCGCCGCCCGCCGCGGCGCCCTCCGGCGTCCTGACGCGCGACGAGCCGGGCGGCACCGGCGCCGGCGCGCGCCTCAACGGCGTTTCGACCGCGAACGACCCGCTCGCTCCCGGCGCGCTGCCTTAGCGTCGGCGACGAGCGGCCGGTAGATCTCGACCCGGTCCCCCTCCTCCACGGAATCGCCGAGCTGCGCGGCGAGACCGAAGATGCCGACGCGCGCTTTCGCGAGATCGATCTCCGGAAAACGCTCGAGCAGGCCCGAGGCGCGGATGGCGTCGAGGACGGTCCCGCCCGCCGGCAGCACCACGCGTTCCACCGCCTGCACCTCCGGCCGCGCGTACGCGACCTCGACCCGTATGGCCGCGCTCACCGGCGCCCGTGCAGCTCGATCGCGCGCTTGTGGAAGGCGTCGACCAGCTGGGTCGCGATCGTCGTGAACACCGGCGTGAGCGCCACCGCGAGCAGCCGGTTCTCGACCTCGAACTCGAGATCGACCGAGATCTTCGAGGAGCGCTCGTCGAGCGGCTGAAACCGCCAGTAGCCGTGCAGGTAGCGAAACGGCCCCTCGACCAGCCGTATCTCCATCATCTTGTTCTTCTGGAGCAGGTTGCGCGTGGTGAAGGTCTTGTGGATGCCGCCGTACGCGATGGTGATTGCGGCGAGCACCTCGTCTTCGGTCCGGGACAGGACGCGGGCGTCGCCGCACCAGGGCAGGAAGCGCGGGTACGCCGGAATGTCGGCGACGAGCGCGTACATCTCCGCGTCGCTGTAGGGGACGAGGGCCGAACGCCTGATCGAGCTCACGCGTACAGTTTAGGGAGGATGAAGAAAAGGACCAACAGCAGAGCCGGGATCACCAGCCGGACGAGCCACAGCCACATGTCGAACACGCAAGGCGAACGCATGCCGAGCTCGGTGCGCACGCGCTCGGCACCCAGCATCCAGCCGGCGAATACCGCGACCAGCAGGCCCGTGAGCGGCAGCATTCCGTACGCGGTGACGATCTGCAGCAGGTCGAACGCGCCCAGCCGCTTCTCGACGCCGAGGAACCTGAACGAGAACTGCCAGTGGTTGAACGAGAGGATGACGACGAGGCCGAGGGCCCAGGCGATGATCCCGCAAAGCACGACCGCGCGACGGCGCTCCAGGCCGAAGCGCTCGTGCAGCCACACGAGGGCCGGCTCGACCAGGCCCATGGCCGTGAGCAGCGCGACGACGACCAGCAGACCGAAAAAGATGCTCGCGAACCACCGCCCGAGCGGCAGATGATCGAACGCGAGCGGGATCGCCTGGAACACGAGACCCGGCCCGGCGGCGGGCTCGACGCCGCCCGCGAACAGCACGGCGAAGACGATCACGGCCCCGGCGACGGAGGCGAAGGTGTCGAGGCCGACCACCGTGAGCGCGACCCGGGGCACCGAGGCCTCGCTCTTCAGGTAGGCCCCGTACACGAGCATGAGACCCATGCCGAGTGAAAGACTGAAGAACAGGTGCGCCAGCGCCGCGAGCCAGACCATGGGCGACAGCCGGGTGAAGTCGGGAACGAAAAGAAACGCCGCGGCGTCGTCGAAGCCGCCGAGCGCCGCGCTGTACGTCAGCAGGACGAGCAGGAGCACGAAGAGCAGCGGAACCAGGAGCTTGACCGCCGGCTCGAGCCCCCGGCGCACGCCGCGCGCGGCGACGAGCATGGTGGCGACGACGAACGCGCTGTGCCAGAAGAGCTGCTTCTCCGGGTCGTTTACCATGTTGGCGAAAACGCTGGCGACGCCGTCGGCGGTGAGGCCGTCGAACACGCCGAGCACCGAGCGCACGAAATAGCCGAGCGCCCATCCGGCGATGACGCTCAGGTAGGTGAAGATCAGAAACCCGCCGAGCACCCCGATGCCGCCCACGACCACCCAGCGGACCCCTGCGCGCGTCGAGCGTCCGAGGTCCCGAAACACGGCGACCGGCGATCCGCGCCCCATCCGGCCGAGCAGCACTTCGGAGATGAGCAGCGGCACGCCGACGGCGAAGGCGAGGATCAGGTAGACCAGGATGAAGGCCCCGCCCCCGTTCTGGCTCACGAGATAGGGGAACTGCCAGAAGTTGCTGAAGCCGATGGTCGCACCCGTCGCCGCGAGCACGAACACGAAGGAATCGGACCAGCGCTCGGCGACCGGGCGCGAGAGCCCTGCGACCGGAGCGGGGGAAGCGGGTTTGTCCGGCGTGGACGGGCGGGGCTCGGTCACGGCGGGACGCGCGCGGGCAGCAGCAGTCTTGCGGCGACCGGCCCTTTGCACGAGTGAAACGCCCCCCTGGTAATAGTTCTTGCTGCCCGAAGGATAGTCGCGGGTCGACCCGCCTGCCCACCTCCGCCCGTCGGTCCCAATCGCCCCGGCTCACTTATAATAGATGCATCCGGCGTCGCGCCGACTTCTCACCATGCCCAAACCGAAAAAAACCGCCGCCGGCTCGCAGATCGCACAGAACCGCCGCGCGCGCCATGACTACTTCATCGAGCAGAAGTACGAGGCCGGCCTCGCGCTTCAGGGCTGGGAGGTGAAGAGCCTGCGTGCCGGCCGCGCACAGCTGAAGGAGGGCTACGTGCGGCTCGAGGGCGGCGAGGCGTGGCTCGTCGGGACGCACTTCTCCCCGCTCACATCGGCCTCGACCCATGTCCGGCCCGACCCGAGCCGGGCCCGCAAGCTGCTGCTGCACCGCGAGGAGCTGGGCAAGCTCTTCGGCGCGGTCGAGCGCCGCGGTTACACGCTCGTGCCGCTTTCGCTCTACTGGAAGCACGGGCGCGCGAAGCTCGAGATCGGGCTTGCCCGCGGCAAGCAGCTCCACGACAAGCGCGCCGATCTGAAGGCCCGCGAAAGCGCGCGCGAGGTCGAGCGCGCCATGAAGGCCCGCTGACGGCGAACGCCCTTGTTTTGCCTGCCACCAGACCCTACTATGCCTTGCATGGGGGCGATCGGCTTCGACGTGGGTCGCGAAACCTCTGGAGCATGCCGAGGTGCAGAGTTCCTCGTAAATCCAGCTGCAACCAACATAGTTGCCAACGACGACAACTACGCCCTAGCGGCTTAATCCCCGCTAGCCTCTCGCCCAGCGTTTCTCCCGTGGGCCGGGACCGAGGGGTCGATTACACGGGATCGCGCTTCATCGTGTCTGTTGGTGGGGCGCTAAACCAATAGCAGGCTAAGCCTGTCGACGATCCCGTCTGTCGGAGAGCGGCAGGTCAAATCAAAGACAGACTACGCATGTAGAACCGGAGCTGTAGGGCTTGCGGACGCGGGTTCGATTAACACCATGGTCGCCTCTGCTCGAGAGGGCAGAGTGAAAACGGGGCTCATTCGGCGAACCCTGCGCCACCGAGAGGTGGTATGGCAACGCCGAGGGGTAGCGAGGGGCCAACCCGAGCTGCCCTGTAGAGACTTATAGACCGGCTGAGTCGCCAAAGCGGCGGAGCCGGCACTAGGATCCGGCAACGGATAACACGCCCCGCATCCCGGAAACGGGATGAAGGCATAGTCCAGCCCGTATCGAAAGATACGGAACAGCTGTCCCGCCGCCTCCACCATACGAGAGAACCCCTTGACCCTTACGGGCAAGGGGTTCATTTTTTGTGCCTCAAAAACCAGGGAGGACCTGATGGCCGCGTACCGCAGAGTGCGCAGCCTGACGCCAGAGGAGGCGGCTTACATTGCCGGCGTCATTGACGGCGAGGGAACGATTTCGCTCTCCCGCCGACACGTGACCGACAACCGGCAGCTCGTGATCCGCATCAGCAATACTGAACGCGACTCGCTCGATTATATTCTGCAGATGGTTGGCGCAGGATTACCAGGAAGCGAACCGCCAAATCGAACCATACCCCGAGCGTCACCTACGCGATCGATAACCGTCAGGCGCTTTCCTTGCTTGAACAGATCGCCCCCTACTTACGCACTTACAAGGCGAAACGGGCGGAACTCGTACTACGAGACTGCCTCCGGCTGACGCCGCGAAATGGCAAGTACACTCCGCCCCTGCTCCGCCAGCGCGAGCATTTCATCGAGCGGTTTCTGCAACTCCGGCCGACGTTCGCTGCTTAGCGACCTAAGAGATCGACAGCGGGATCCGGGTAGTCGTTAAGATGGTGGGAAGAGTGTTGCGCGGCACGTAGGGCACGCTCATTGTCATCCCATGACGGCGTTACTAGTATGGCTTCGCGCGCGCATGCCGGCAGCCTCCATGGGTGACCTTCGCCTCCAGAGCACAGCTCGTTTTTCCGATCCCGTGAACGACGCCGGCCACCGACGGCTGCACCGGGCTTTTCGCGTCTTTGCGCTCGCGGTGGCGGTTCTGGTTACCGGAACCGGATTGATCGCCCTCGTCGGGTGGATGCTGGATCAACCGCTGCTCTCCAGCGCGCTGCCCGGTCAGCCGCGGCTCAAGGCGAACGCCGCATTCGCGCTCGTGCTGTGCGGCTCGGCCCTGGGCCTGCTGACCGTCGGGCGACCGGCTGCCGCACAGCGGGCGGGACGTCTGCTCGCGGCGCTGGCCATCCTCGTGGGCGGGGCGACGCTCGTGCAATACCTCGCAAACGTCGACCTGGGCATAGACGAGCTGGTGTTCCGCGATCTCGAGTCCCGGCGCTTCCCGGGCCGCATGTCGGCCGGCACCGCCGTCGATCTCGTGCTCATCGGTCTCGCGCTGCTCCTGCTCGATATCCGGCTGCGCAACGGTCATCGGCCCGCCGACTGGCTGGCGCTGGTTGCCGGCGCGATCGCCCTCCTCGGCGTGGTCGCGCACCTGTACGACGCCCTCGCCCTCTACGAAGTGGTCTTCTACAGCGACGTCTCGCTGCACTCCGCGCTCGCGCTGCTGCTGCTCGCCCTCGGAATACTGGCCGCCCGTCCGGACGAGGGCCTGCTGCTCGTGACGCTGCGCGAGGACGCGAGCGGGGTCGTGGCGCGCCGACTGCTGCCGACCGCCATCGGCCTGCCCATGCTCGTCGGCTGGCTGATCGCGTGGGCCGGCCGGGAACAGTACTACCGCCCGCAGTTCGGACTCGCGCTGTTCGCCCTCGCGAACATCGCCATGCTCACGCTGATCACCGCCTTGATCGCGCGGGCCCTGCACCGCAGCGAGGACGACCGTCGCCGGGCGGAGGAACAGGCGCGGGCGAACCAGGAGGAGCTGCAGCGGCTGTACCATCAGCATGCGCTCGGAGCGCTCGCCTCGATTTTCGCGCACGAGATCAACCAGCCGCTGACGGCCATCGCCGGTTACAGCCGCACGAACCTGCGGCTGCTCGAGAGCGGAAGAACGGGCGATCAGTTGAGGCTCAATCTGGAACGGACCGTGCAGCAGGCGGACCGCGCGGCGGGCGTCATCCGCCAGATCCGCGGATTCCTTCGGGCGGGCGAGCTGCGGACGGATCGCGTGGGCCTGACCGGCCTCATCCGCGATGTTCTGGCACAGACCGCCGCCGACGCCGCGGCGGAAAACATCGATCTGCGGCTTCGGGCCGACGAGGCGCCTGACGTGCTGGTCGATCGGACGGCGATCGAGAAGGTGCTGGTCAACCTGCTTCGCAACAGCATCGAAGCGATTCGCCTCGCCGGGTCGCCGGGCGGACGGATCGAGATTTCCGCGGGCGAGGATGGCCCCGGGATGGCGCGGGTCACCGTGCGCGACAACGGGCCGGGCCTCGACGCGCAGTCGCGCGCGCACCTGTTCGAGCCGTTTCGTACGACCAAACCCGATGGTCTGGGCGTGGGGCTCGCGGTCAGCCGCACCATCATCGAGGCGCACGGCGGCAGGCTCTGGGCCGACGACCCGGAGCGGGGCGCCGTCCTGCACTTCACCTTGATGCGCGCCACATGAACCCGATCGTCTTCCTGGTCGACGACGACGCGGCGGTGCGGGACGCCCTGCGCGGACTCCTCGAGGTCGAAGGTTTCGCCGTCGAGGCCTACGACAGCGCGACGGCGTTTCTCCAGCGCTATCGGCCGGAGCAACCCGGCTGCCTGATCCTCGACGTGCGGATGCCCGGCATGAGCGGCGCGGAGCTGCAGGCCGAGCTGGGAGCGCGCCGCATACGGATGCCCATCATCTTCCTCACCGGGCACGGCACGATCCCCCTGTCCGTCCGCGCGGTAAAAGCGGGGGCAGTCGATTTCCTGGAGAAGCCCGTCAACCTCGACACGCTGCTCGCTCGCATAAGGGAAGCGATCGTCGTCGATACCCGCGAGCGGGCGGTCGGAGCCGTCCAGGCACAGGCGCGCTCGAAGCTCGCCCGGCTGTCCGCGCGCGAGCGGGAGATCGCCGTGCACGTGCTCGGCGGGCGCAGCAGCAAGGAGATCGCCCGCGCCCTGGGCATCAGTTCCCGTACCGTCGAGGTCCACCGCGGCCGCATGATGCTGAAGCTCGGCGCCCTCTCCGTGCTCGAGCTGGCCGCCATCGTACAGGCGAGCGGGCTCGACCTGTCCTCCCCCGACCCGGGCGTTTCCGAAACCGTTTCCTGACCCTGCCGGCTCGTCGACGTACGTATCGCTACGTACGTATGCGTACCTATTTCGCACCCGGATCGCCTTACTGGAAGATCGTCGGGCAACCGGAAAGGACATTCCGGGCAGGGCGATTAGAACACGGGAAACAATCAGATAGGCGACTCATGCCGACGCGCTTCCGCGCGACGGCATTCTCACCAACCGGAGGAGGAGTACATAGATATGGTCTACACGAAGAAAACGCCGTGGTTGTTCATCATCGGCGTCATCATGGTGGGCTACGCGTGGCTGGTGCAACAAGGAATGCTGAACGGCGTGCTGCAAAACCTGCAGACCACGAAGCTCGCCGGCGAGATGGTGACGATGGGCTACATCTTCGGCGCCATCGCCGTGGTGGTCGGGCTCTGGCAGATGCTCGCCTCCCCCAGGGAAGGCAACTTCGATTACTACCTCTCGACCATCGCCGGTGCGATGTTCATCCTGCTGCTGGTCTTCGTCGTCAAATACTATGCCGAGCCTCTCTTCAAGATGTGGGGCAAAATGTCCAAGGACGCGATCGGCTGGGACTTCGCGTCCACGCTCGGCTTCAACTACATCCTGCTCGGCATCATCGCCGGCATGGTCGTGGTAAACCTGTTCAAGGTGCCGTCATGGGCCGAGAACGGCGTGCGGCTGTCGCGCCTGGGGTTGAAGAGCGGCGTCATCCTGCTGGGCGCCCTGTACTCGGCCGCGGAACTCACCCAGCTTGGCGGGCTGTCGATTATTCTCATCGGGTTCTTCGTGCTCGGCTCGGTCGGCATGGTGCTGTGGCTCGGGCGGCTGCGGCGCGTCTCGAACTCCCTGGGCGGTGTGCTCTCCGCCGGTGTCGGCGTGTGCGGCGTCTCGGCGGCGGTGGCATCGGCCCCCGTGGTGCAGGCCAAGTCCTCCGAGATCGCCTACACCATCGGCACGATCCTGCTCTGGGGCGTGCTCATGATGTTCATCTTCCCGCCGGTGGGTCGGGCCCTGGGCCTGGGCTACATCCAGTTCGGCGCGTGGGCGGGCACGGGCATCCTCAACTCCGCGCAGGTCGCGGCCGCGGCGCTGATCTTCCAGCCGAACGGCATCGAGACCCTGAAGGTCGCCGAGATCTTCAACATCACCCGCATCCTGTTCCTGCCGATCATCGTGATGTGGCTCGCGGTGTGGTACGTGAAGCGCGAGGTAACGGGTGACCGCGTGAACCTGGGCCAGGTGATCGTCGGCAAGTTCCCGGTGTTCGTGCTCGGCTTCATCCTGCTCTTCGCCCTCTCGACCACGGGTATCTTCGCCCCGGCGCAGCATTATCAGGGCAAGTACTTCGACAACTCCGAGAAGGTCATGGTCAAGACCGACAAGGTCACGGGCAAGACCACGAGCAAGATGGTGACCGACGAGCAGGCGGCGCTGCTGCAGGCCGAGCTGCCCAAGGTCCAGCGCGAGGACCAGCGGGCGGCCCTGGAGCGGCTGATCGCGGAGCGCAAGGTGGCTTCCATCGACCACGACACCACTCTTCGCGGCCTGGTCAACGCGAAGGTGCTGTCGAAGGACGCCAACAAGGTTCTCTCCGACTCGCACAAGGCGGTCTACCACACGGCCAAGCGCATCGCCTGGTTCCGGGATCTGATCGTCTGGTTCTTCGCCTTCGGCCTCACCGGCCTCGGCATGCAGATCACGTTCAGCTCGATCGCCCAGGCGGGCGGGCAGCCGCTCTTCATCGGCACCGTCGTCGGCCTCACCAAGGCGATCGGCTCGCTCGTCGTGATCCTGCTCTTCGTCCACGAAAAGATCTGAGGAAACTGCCATGGCTGACAAACCCAAGTTCGAGCGCGGCACGGCGCTCTCCATCTTCAAGAGCGACCGCGCCGAGGACTTCATGGCGCTGATCGTGGCGCTCATCATCGTCGCGATTGTTGTGGCTTTCGTTCCGAGGTAGCGACTCCTCCGAACGAATTGCCCCGGGGCTCGTGTGGCCCCGGGGCTTTTTTTCGCCCGCGATCCGTTCCTGCCTGGAGGGCCGGCGCGGAACTCGCGCGCGGCGTCCCGCCGCGGCCATAGGTGGCCGCTTCGGGGTAGTACCCGCGAACCAAGGCAGTTAGTCTCGGGCCCATGCATCCCCTCGATGCCGGTCTGCTGATTGCCTTCATCGTCTACTGCCTGGCGGCCGGCCTGCGCTCGCGGCGGCATGCGTCGCGCAGCCTCGAGCAGTACTTTCTCGCCGGGCGCACCCTCAAGGGCTGGCAGGCCGGAATCAGCATGGCGGCGACGCAGTTCGCGGCCGACACGCCTCTGCTCGTCACGGGACTCGTGGCGACGGCGGGAATCTTCGCGCTGTGGCGGCTCTGGATCTACGCGCTCGCCTTTCTCATGCTCGGCTTCGTGTTCGCCGCGGCGTGGCGCCGGTCGGGCGTACTGACCGATGCGGAGCTGACGGAGGTGCGCTACGGGACGCGGGCGGCGCTCTGGTTGCGGGCGATCAAGGCGCTGTACTTCGGGACCGTGTTCAACTGCACGGTGCTCGCGATGGTACTGCTCGCGGCGACGCAGATCGCCGAGCCGTTTCTGCTGTGGCACGACTGGCTGCCGGCCGCCGTCTTCGATCCCCTCGCCGGCTTCATGGAGCGGGTCGGCGTCCCGCTCACCGTGCTCGAACCCGGTAGCGCCGACGTCTGGGAGCGGTCGGCGGCGAACCTGCTCTCGCTCGGCGCCATCGTCGCGGTCACCGCGCTCTATTCCGCAACCGGCGGCTTGCGAGGCGTGGTCGCGACCGACGTCGTGCAGTTCGCCGTCGCCATGATCGCGACCGCCGCGTTCGCGTGGCTCGTCGTGGACCGCGCGGGCGGCATGGAGGAGGTGGTATCGCATCTCAAACGGTTGTTTCCCGAGGACGGGTCGGCCGGGCTTTCGGCGAGCGAGCTGCTCGCCTTCACGCCCGACAGGGCGAAGGACACCTCGGCGTTGCTGCTGCTCGTCGTCGGCCTGCAATGGCTCGTGCAGATGAACGCGGACGGCACCGGCTACCTCGCGCAGCGATCGATGGCCTGCGCCACCGATCGCGATGCGCGCGTCGCGGCGGTGGTGTTCACCTTCGCTCAGGTGCTGTTGCGCAGCCTCCTGTGGCTTCCCCTGGCGCTCGGCCTCCTCGTCCTCTTTCCGCCGGACCTCGGCGCGCCGCTCGCGGAGCAGGCGGGCGTCCGCGAACGCACCTACGTGGAGGGCATCGCGGAGGTGCTGCCGGCAGGGCTTCGCGGTCTCATGCTCGTCGGCATGTTCGCGGCGCTCGCCTCGACACTCGACACGCACCTCAACTGGGGCGCGTCGTACTGGACCAACGACCTCTACAAGCGTCTGCTCTGGGAACAGTGGCTCAAGCGACGCCCGTCCGAGCGCGGGCTCGTGTGGGTGGCCCGCGGCGCGAATCTCCTCATTCTCGCGATCGCGGTCGCCATCCTGCCGTGGCTCTCGTCGATTCAGACCGCCTGGCGAGCCAGCCTTCTTCTCGGCGCCGGCATGGGCGTCATGCTCGTGCTGCGATGGATCTGGTGGCGCATCAACGCCTGGGGCGAACTTGCCACGATCGTCGTCTCCACGCTCCTCGCGCCGGCATTGCTCTACGCGTTCACCGACGAGCAGGACGCGCTGCGCCTCCTGCTCATGGCGACGGCGGCCACGGGCGCCGGCGTCGCGACCTCGCTCGTGACGGGCCCGGAGGATCGCGTTCGCCTGATCGCGTTCTACCGGCGCGCGCATCCGCCCGGGTTCTGGGGACCGGTCGCCGACGCGGCCGGCGAGGCCCGCGCCGACGGGCCTCGGCGCCTGGCTCGCGCCGCGTTCGCCGCCGTGGCGGCCGCCTTTTCGGTCTTCTGTCTCCTGACGGGAATCGGGGCGTGGCTCGTCGAGAGCCCGCCGCCGGCGGGGATCGGGTCCCGGACGCTCTGGATCTCCGCGCTGATCGTCGTGGGTGTCGGACTCGTGCCGGTGTGGGTGCGTCTCGGTTTCCGGGCGCCGGCGATCGCGGCTGCCGCCACGACCGCCCGCGAATCGGGACCTCAGTCGATCACGTAGAGGGCGTAATCGGTGCCGAGCGGGTTCTCGTGCGTCAGCTCCTCGACGATGTCCATCTTCTCGAAGTAGCGGCGCACCGCGCGCATGGAGTTGCCGTGGAGCGAGAGCGCCACGTTGATGCGCTCGCGCTTGATGCGGGCGACGAGCTCGTCCAGGAACGGCCAGACGCGTTCCTCCACCATCTGGATGCTCTCGCCGTTCGGCGGGGGGACATCGTAGCCGCGACGCCAGAGGACGGCCTTCTCCGGATCCATGCGCATCGCGTCCTCCTTGCTCTTGCCCATGAGATCCCCGTAGTTGCGTTCCTTGATGCGCCAG
This sequence comes from Sulfurifustis variabilis, assembly GCF_002355415.1. Lineage (GTDB taxonomy): Bacteria > Pseudomonadota > Gammaproteobacteria > Acidiferrobacterales > Sulfurifustaceae > Sulfurifustis > Sulfurifustis variabilis. Next base: position 2,520,076 of record NZ_AP014936.1, read on the forward strand.
TCCTCCTCGAAGCGCACTCCCGGCACCTGCTCCAGCGCCAGCCGGGCCGTCTCCTTCGAGCGCACGAGATCGGAGGTCACGGCGAGGTCGATCTTGAGCGCCTTGAGTTTCGGGGCGAGGACGCGCGCCTGGTCGCGGCCCCGCGCGGTCAACGGCGAGTCGCGCCAGCCGGAAAAGATGCGGTTCACGTTGTCCTCGGATTCGCCGTGCCGGAAAACGACCACGAAGTTCTGACCGGACGCGGGCTCGGCCTTCGGCAGCTCCTTCTTGTGCTTCCCGGGATCCTTGATCGACTCCTCCGCCGCCTGGCGGATCTTCTGCCACAAGGCCTCGTCCATTGCTTCTCCGTTGATGGGCCGTGCTTTCGCCCCATCTTAACCCGCCCGATCCCTGCCGGCACCCGAGGTGGACGCACCAATACCCCGGCGCTAGCATGACTAAGCCTACTCGCAGAAAGGCTCCGGCCGCGCGACGCATGAAACGTCATTCGCACCCGTCGAAGGCGCTCGGCAAGACGGGCCGCGCCTCCGGCGCGTCAAAGGGTCCCGCGCGACCGACGCACGCCTCCCACGGGGGCACCGAAACCACGACCGACCCGATGGGCTCGGCGCTCGAGAAGCTCGAGGCGGCCCAGACCCGTCTCGCCGCCCGCAACCAGGCGCTCCTCGCCGAGCGCCGGCGCCTCCTCGAGGAACGCCGGCACGACGAGACGGCGAAACGATCGAACGAGGAGCTCCTCCGCCTGCTCGCGGACAACCTGCCCGCCGCCGTTTCCTACGTCGATTCGGCGGAACGCTACCGGTTCAACAACCGGGTCTACGAGGAATGGTTCGGCTGCTCGCCGGGCGACATCTACGGGAAGACCGTCGCGGACGTGATCGGGCAGGAAGCCTACGATACCGTCGTGCGCGAGCCGTTGCGCCGGGCGCTGGCCGGCGAGCGCGTGAGCTACGAGCGCAGGGTGCCGTATCTCCACGGCGGCCCGCGCTTCGTCGACGCGGTATACGTACCCCACCGCGACGAGCACGGGCGGGTCCTGGGCGTTTTCGTGCGCCTTCGCGACATCAGCGAGCAGCGCGCCGCGCGGGAGGCCGTCGAGCAGGCCAATCGGCTTCTGGACGGCGTGGTGAACAACACGCATCTGCTCATGGCCTGTCTGGATACGGACTTCCGGTTTCTCTGGGTGAACCGGGCGTACGCGGAGGCGGACGGACGCGATCCGGCCGACTTCGCCGGCAAGAACCACTTCGCGCTCTACCCGGACGCCGACAACGAACGGGTGTTCCGCGAGGTGGTGGAAACGGGGACGCCGCGCTTCTTTCATGCGAAGCCGTTCGAGTACCGCAACAACCCGGAGCGCGGCGTCGGCTTCTGGGACTGGGCGCTGATTCCCGTCAAGCACCCCGGCGGTCGCGTCGAACGGCTCGTGCTCACGCTGCTCGACGTGACCGCGCGGGTACAGGCCGAGCAGGACCTGCGGAGCGAGCGCAACTTCGGCTCGGCCATCCTGGACACGGTCGGCGCGCTGATCGTCGTGCTCGACCGCGACGGTCGCATCGCACGCTTCAATCACCAGTGCGAGCTCACGACCGGCTACACCTTGGAAGAGGTGCGCGGGCGCCGTCTGGCCGACTTCCTGATCCTGCCCGAGGAAAGCGCGACCGTGAACGAGGTGTTCACGAGGCTCGCGGCCGGGCAGTTCCCGAACCAGCACGAGAACTACTGGATCACGCGGGACGGGCGCCGACGCTGGATCCACTGGGCGAATACGGCCCTCCTGGGCGAAGGCGGGGAAGTGGAATTCGTCATCGCCACCGGCCTCGACATGACGGAGCTGCGCGAAGCGTCCGAGCGGGCGCGCAGCCGCGAGCAGGAGCTCGCGCACGCCGCGCGCGCCGGCATGATCAGCGAGCTGGCCTCGGGCCTTGCGCACGAGGTCAACCAGCCGCTCACGGCGATCGCGAGCTACGCGCAGGAGTGCGTGCGGCGCCTGCGCGCCGGCGAGGCGGACGACGGCACGCTCCTCGGGGCGGTCGAGCAGATGGCAACACAGGCACAGCGGGCGAGCGACATCATCCGCACGATGCGCGAGTTCGTATCGAAGCGGACGACCACCCCCGCCCGCATCGACATCAACACGATCGTCTCGCAAGCCGCGACGCTCGCGGCCTCGGAGGCGCGCCGCGCCGGAATCGTTCTCCGCCTCGAGCTGGCGCCGGCCATGCCGGCGCTGTGGGCGGACGCCATCCAGATCGAGCAGGTCGTCCTGAACCTGCTGCGCAACGGGATCGACGCGCTTCAGGCTGCGCCGCCCGGACGCCGCTCGCTCGCCGTGCGCACCGTCGTGAACGGCGGCCGCGATGTCGAGGTCGCCGTGATCGACACCGGGCCGGGCCTCCGCATCGATCAGCTTCCCCGCCTCTTCGAGCGCTTCTACACGACGAAGAAGGAAGGAATGGGGATGGGCCTCGCGCTTTCGCGCTCGATCATCGATGGGCACCGGGGCCGCCTCTGGGCGGAGAACAACCCGGGCGGCGGCGCCACGTTCCGCTTCACGCTGCCGATCGAGCCACAGACCGATGGATAGAAATGCCGTCGTCTATCTGGTCGACGACGACCAGGCCGTACGCGACTCGCTGAAGTGGGTGATCGAATCGGCAGGCTTCACGGTGGAAACCTACGCTTCCTCGCAGGCATTCCTCGACGCGTATCGTCACGATCGGCCCGGGTGCCTCGTCCTGGACGTGCGCATGCCCGGCATCAGCGGCTTGAACCTCCAGACCCGCCTGGCCGACAAGCATTCCATCCTGCCCATCATCTTCATCTCGGCGCACGCCACGGTGCCGGACGCCGTTCGCGCCATGCGCGCCGGGGCGGTCGATTTTCTGATCAAGCCGTTCAACAATCAGGACCTGCTGGACCGGATCGAGCAGTGCGTCGCCGAGGCGGTGCGGCGAAGGGAGGAACGGCGGCAGCGCGAAGAGGTCGCACGCCGTCTCGCCACCCTGACGCCGCGCGAGCGCGAGGTGCTGGACGGCGTCGTGGCCGGAAGGACGAACCGCGCGATTGCCGCCGAGATGAAGGTCAGCGTCAAAACCGTCGATGCCCACCGGGCGAAGGTGATGGACAAGATGCAGGCGAGCTCCCTTGCGGAGCTCGTGCACCTGATGCATCTCCCCCCTCCCCCGTAGAAATACCAATGACGGCTGGTACTGTTCCCAATTCAGCCGTGGTGCCCCAGGACCTAGACTTTTGATGTCGGATACGCTGCCACGCGTTCCCAGGGATCGGCATTCAGGACCCGCGCATGCCCGTTCCCGCTCGATGACGGATCTCCTCCAGGGCCGCCCGCAAGCCGCCGGGCGGGGCCGTGCCCGCAGCGCCCGTCCGCGAACGGTGGAACCACCGAGTCGGAAACACCACGGTGTCCTCGATCCGGAGCAGATCAGAAGCGTCCTCGCGATCCACCTCGCCGGGCATGCGCTGCCGCCCGCGGTTCTCGATTACGTGCTCTGGGAGGTATGCCGTTTGATAGACGACGGTCGGATCGGGCCCTCGTCGCCCGACGGACTTCGAACAGGGAGAACATCATGAAGAAAGCGAATGAAGGAGCCGATGTCATCGCGCTGTCGCAGAAGCGGGTGAACTGTCACGGGTGCGATGCCGGGGAGCTCTGCCTCCCGAACGGCCTGAAGGAGGACGACCTGCTCGCCCTCGAACACGTGGTGCGCCGGCGGCGCAGCCTGGCGAAAGGGCAGACACTCTACCGCATGGGCGATCCCCTGCTCTCGCTCTATGCGGTGCGCCGCGGCAGCGTGAAGACGAACCTGCTCACGCAGGACGGCCGCGTGCAGGTCACCGCGTTCTATCTTCCCGGGGAGCTGATCGGCGTCGATGCGATCGACGAGGGACGATTCCCCTGCGATGCGGTCGCGCTCGAAGAGACCGAGCTCTGCGAGATCCCCTGGGCGGATCTCAATCACCTCGCCGGGCGGACCCCCGCGCTCAACCAGCAGCTCGTCCGCCTCATGAGCCGGGAGATCGTGCGCGACGAGGAGCTGCTCATGATGCTCGGTCATCTCGGCGCGGAGGCGCGCCTCGCAGCGTGTCTCCTGAATTTCAACGCGCGCTACAAGCGACTCGGCGCGCTCGAAGACCGCTTCACGCTGTCGATGTCGCGTCAGGATCTCGGCGATTACCTCGGGCTGGCGCTGGAGACGGTCAGCCGCTTCTTCACGCGGCTGCACGACGAAGGCCTGCTCGAAGTCCAGGGCCGTGACGTGCGGGTGCTCGACGCATCCCGGTTGCGGGCGATGGTGTCTCAACCCAACGGGCGCCGCGGGCTGCGCGCCTGAACGCCCTTACCCCACCCTGAGGCCCGGTCCGTCCGGAAGTCCGCCGGGCACGCTCGCGCTACCGTCCGTCGGGGTTCGCTGCGGGTTTACCCGTGTCCGGTCTGGTGAAAACCCGCATACAGGGACGCAAAAGCACCACGTATAAAAGGTGTTCCCGTCACCCATCCCGCTCCCCGGCCGGCCCCGCCGGGTCCTCGTTTCGGGTCGACGGCGCGCTGAAGAGGAGGAGAAGGCATGGGAATGGAACACCGCTGGAGCGACCGACGTCCGGCCGATCTGCCCGTCACCCTCGCATACCGCCCGCTGGGATTGATTCGAGGGCGCCTGCAGGATCTGAGCGGCGGCGGGGCCTACATCCGCACCCGGATCGCGCTCTTGCCCAACACGCCTGTGGAGCTCGTCGTGCCGAACGACGAACAGGACGCTACCCGCCTCCTCAGGCTTCCGGCGATCGTAACCCGCTCCGGTCCGGAAGGGGCCGGGCTCATGTTCACCCAGCTCACCGCCACCCAGTACGAAGCGCTGCTCGCGCGCGCCCGCGCCGCGCTCGCCCCCCGTCCGGCCGTGGCCGATCGGAGCCGGACGCGCCGCCGCTCGGGCGAGCCTTGAGGCAAGCGGTTTTGGCCTCCGGCCCGACGGATTAGACTAAGGATCTACCCTCTGGGAACGGTCAGGGATGCAGCGCGCGACTCGGGCAACCCGGCTCCTGCTGGCGAGCAGTGCGCTCGCCGCCGGGCTCGCGCAAGCCGCGCCACCGGTGCATATCGGCGTGCTCGCCACGCCGGCGGAAGCCGACACGGCCGCCCGGTGGGCCCCCACCGCGAACTACCTCTCGGAACGCATTCCGGATAATCGCTTCGTCGTCGTGCCGCTCGACCTGGAAGGATTGCGCCTCGCGGTCGAACGCGAAACGGTCGCCTTCGTCCTGACCCACCCGGGTCATTACGTCGACCTCGACGACCTCTACGACCTCACGCCCATCGTCACCCGGCGGATGCGGATGCACGAGGAAGCCCGCTCGCAGTTCGGTGCCGTCCTGCTCACGCGCGCCGATCATCCGGCCGTGCGCACCCTGGCGGACCTGCGCGGACGCTCCCTGCTCGCCGCGGGCGACCAGACCTTCGGCAGCTTCCATCTCGTCTGGCGCGAGCTCGAGGCGGCCAACGTGCACCCCTTCCGCGATCTCGGACGCCTCGAGCTGCGCGAAGGTACTCCTGAGGCGATCGTCGACGCGGTACGCGACGGCGCGGTCGATGCCGGCGTGGTCCCGACCGGCGTTCTCGAGAACCTGGTCGCGTCCGGGAAGGCGTCGCTCGATGCGTTTCGCGTCGTGAATCCCGTGCAGGTTCCCGACTTCCCTCTCCTCACGAGCACCCGCCTTTATCCCGAGTGGCCCCTGGCCGCCACGCGGAATACGCCCGAAACGCTCGCCCGCGCGGTCGCCGTCGCCCTGCTCGAGATGCCCGAAACCCATGCCGCGGCGCGCGCCGCCGGTCACGCCGGCTGGACCGTTCCGCCGTCGTACCAACCGGTGCACGCGCTCTACGAGGCGCTGCACCTCGGCCATCATCGCATGGCCGACAGCAGCTTGACCGAGCTGATGCGCGAACACTGGTACGGATTCGTCGCGGGCGCATTCGTCCTGCTGCTCATGGCGGGCGTCACGGCATATGTGCTGAAGCTCAACCATCAGCTCAAGGACGAGATCCGCTGGCGCAGGCGGATGCAGGAAGAAATGCAGAAGTTCGCGAGCGCCGTGGAGCAGACGGCGGACGCCGTGCTGATCACCGACCCGAAAGGTCGGATCGAGTACGTGAATCCGGCCTTCAGCCGGATCACCGGCTACACCATCGAGGAGGTGCTCGGACGCACTCCGAGGATCATGAAGTCGGGCACGCTGGATGCCGGGTTCTATGCCCGCCTTTGGAAAACGATCCTGAACGGCGAGACGTTTCGCGCCGAGTTTCTGAACCGCCGCCGGGACGGTTCGCTTTACTGGGAGGCGAAGGCGATCACGCCGCTCAAGGATCCGGGCGGACGGATCACGCACTTCGTCGCGACCGGCCGGGACATCACCGAGCAGAAACGCTCGGAGGAGGAGGCGCAACTTCGCCAGGAGCAGCTTGCCCACACGGCGCGCGTGAATCTCATCGGCGAGATGGCCTCGGGTCTCGCCCACGAGATCGCGCAACCGCTCACCGCGATCATCAACTACGCCCAGGGCACGGTCCGACGACTTCGACAGGGCGAGCAGGACAGGGAGCCGCTCCAGCACGCGCTCGAGCAGATCGTGGCGCAGGCGCAGCGCGGCGCGGAAGTGGTCCAGCACCTGCGCCGGTTCGTCTCGCGGCGCGCGCCCCAGCGCGCGATGAACGACATCAACGCCATCGTCTCCCAGGCGGCCGCGCTGGCCGAGCCGGAGGCGCGCAAGAAAGGCATCGTGCTTTCGCTCGAGCTGGCGGCGAACCTCCCCGGCGTGTGCGTGGACGGCATCCAGATCGAGCAGGTGATCCTGAACCTCCTGCGCAATGGCGCCGAGGCGCTGGCCAGCGCCGACGGCGGGCGGCGCGAGCTCGTCGTGCGCACGGCGGTCGGCGACGGCGGCGAGGTGGAGGTGTCCGTCAGCGACACCGGCCCGGGGCTCCCGCCGCGCCTCGCGGCGAAACTCTTCGAACCCTTTTTCACCACCAAACCCGACGGCGTCGGCCTCGGGCTCGCGGTCTCCCGGACGATCATCGAGACGCACGGCGGCAGGCTGTGGGTGACGCCGAATCTCGACCGCGGGGTGACCTTCCGTTTCACGATTCCACTCGAGGCACAGACGCATGAAAGATGATGCCACCGTCTTCGTGGTCGACGACGATGCGGGCGTTCGGGACTCGCTGCGCTGGGTAATCGAATCGGCCGGGCTCAAGGTCGAGACCTTCGCGTGCGCCCGGGACTTTCTCGACGCCTACGATCCGTCGCGCCCCGGCTGCCTCGTCCTCGACATCCGGATGCCGGGCATGAGCGGCATGGACCTGCAGAAGGAGCTGGTCGCACGCCGCATCGACATCGGCATCATCTTCATCACCGGGCACGCCACGGTCGCGACGGCGGTACATGCCATGCGCGCCGGCGCGGTCGATTTCATCACCAAGCCGTTCAGCGACCAGGCCCTGCTCGACCGCGTCACCGAGTGCATCGAGCGCGCCCGGCGCCGCTACCGCCAGCGGCTGGAGCGGGCCGATGTCGCGGCGCGTTTTGCCCTCCTTACGCCGCGCGAGCACGAGATCATGAACGACGTGGTGTCCGGGAAGTCGAACAAGGTGATCGCGGCGGAACGCAACATCAGCCAGAAAACGGTCGAGGCTCACCGCGCAAAGATGATGCAAAAGCTGCAGGCCCGCAGCCTGGCCGAACTGATGAGGATGGTTTTGCCACAAGAAGACCTTAGGGAAAAACCCTGACTAAGTTTGGTATATCTCCCAATTCCGTGGCTTTTCCGGTTCCAGTATAAAACCCACGTTGCCGCGCACGATTTAGGCCGCGGCGCCTCCCGAACCAGGCAGCAGGGGCAGAACCGCCCCGGTATCAGGGGCGACCCGCCCCGGGGATGCGCTCGCGCTTGCGACAGGGCGACCACGGACAACGGAAGAGACGGAGGAAGCATACATGGGCATGGAAAGGCGCTGGGGAGCACGCAAACCGGTGGAAGTCGATGTGGTCATCGACAACCAGCCGCTGTGCCTGCTGCACGGTCGCATCGGGAACATCAGCATCGGGGGACTCTTCGTCGAGACGGCCGCGGCGAGCCTCCACGCCAACGCCAAGGTCGAGCTCGTACTGCTCCTCCAGGAGCAGGGCGGAACCCGCGTTTACCGCATGCCGGCGCTCGTCGTGCGGGTTGCGGGAAACGGGGCGGGCTTCATGTTCGACCAGTACGACGTCAACGCCTTTCGTACCCTCGTCGCCCTCGTGCTCGACCGCCAGAAGCGGGCGGCCGCCCTGGCGCCGCTGGAAGCCGACAACGATGTCTTGCCGGGACGCCCTAGCGGCCCGGACCGGGGCGACGCGGAGGCGATCGCCGCCGGGTCTGTCGCAGACGAACCGCCGCATCGCGGCGAGTCCACCAACTAACAAAGGAAGAGGTGCCGTTATGAGAATGTCCACGAAAGCCCAATCCGCCGTGACCGCCACCCTGAGCCTCGCGCTGCACTACAAGGACGGTCCGCTCAACGTCGCCGATCTGTCCGAAGAACAGGGGATATCGGTGTCCTATCTCGAACAGCTTTTTGCGTACCTGCGCCGCGGTGGCCTGGTGCAGGGCGTACGCGGCCCGGGCGGCGGCTACATCCTCACGCGGCCAGCGAGCGACATCAGTCTCGCCGACATCGTGGCGGCGGTCGACGGCCCGGCCGAGATCGAGGCGAAGCGCCCGGCGCTCGGTCAGACACACAGCCCGACCGCGGAGATGTGGGACGACCTGAGCAAGGTGTTCTACGACTTCCTCAAAGGCATCACGCTCGAGGACGTGGTGCGCCGCCAGACGACGCAGCACGCAGGTGCGGGCGAAAGCACGGTGTCCGCACAGCCCGAGGCGCGCGCCCACGGCGACAGCGCAAGGCGCATTTGATCCCCGCCCGGCCGGCGGCCTCGCCTTCCACGGCGATCGCCGCCTGCCGGTGGCTGTTCAACCTGCCCTCCGCGGAGCCCGGCTCGAAACGCCGACGGCCTTCGCAGCGAGCAACTCGGGCGATACTCCTCCAGGCGCCCGTCATGCGCTGACTTCCGGGAACGCTACGGTCCGTAGCGCCGCGCCCGCGTGTGCACCCGGAGGTGCGTGGCCGCCTTCGCCAGAAGGTGCGCGCTCACCGGTGCGGTGAGAAACAGGAACAGCGTAATCAGCAGCTCGTGGAGACTGAGCCGTCCGGTCTGCGCGCTGAAATGCACGGCCGAGGCGACCAGGATCGATCCGACCCCCAGCGTCGTGGCCTTCGTCGGCCCGTGCAGGCGCATGTAGAAATCGGGCAGGCGCGCGAGCCCGAGGGATCCGATGAGCGCGAAGACCGCGCCGATCACCAGGAACACCGAGACGATCCACTCCGTCATCTTTTCCTCCTACTCGATGATGTCGCCGCGCAGAATGTATTTGCAGAGCGCGACGGTCCCGACGAAACCGGTCATCGCGATCAGCAGGGCGGCCTCGAAGTACACCGCCGTCCCGAGATAAATGCCGTCGACCATGAGCAGCGCGATCGCGTTGACGTACAGCGTATCGAGGGCGACGATGCGGTCGGTGAGGTCCGGACCGCGCAGCGCGCGCCACAGGTTCAGCAGCGCCGCTATGGCGAGCAGCGCGAACGCGATCGCAAGGGCGGCTTTCATCATTCGAAGATTTCCTTGAGCGGCATCTCGTAGCGCGAGCGGATCCCCCGGATGAGCGCCTCCTCGTCGTCGAGATTGAGAGAATGGACGATAAGCGCGCGCCGGTCGGGCGTCACATCGGCGCTGACCGTGCCGGGCGTCAGCGTGATGATGCTCGCCAGAATCGTGATCGCGTACTCGTTCTCGAGCGCCAGCGGGTAGCGGACGAACGCCGGGTTGAGCCGGTGCATGGGCCCCAGGATCAGGCGCGCGACCACGAGGTTCGCGACCAGGATGTCGAAGGACAGCCGCAGCAACAGCCACGCCAGCAGGAGCGGGCGGCGTACGGGTTGAGACTCCGGCCAGAAAGGACGCGCGAAGCCCGGCACGGCGACGGCGAACAGCGCGGCGAGCAGGACTTGTCCGGGCGTGAGCGTGTTCATGAGCAGCAGCCACAGCACGAACAGGCTGGCGCTGAGGAGCGGATGCGGGACGAGCCGCCTCACGGCGCCACCCCGGCTGGAGCCCCGAGAACGGCGGCGACATAGCCGCCCGGTGAAAGGAGCTGCCCCGCGAGCGCCTGCGCGTACTCGAGCGCCGGCTGCGCGAAGCCGGTGAGGAGCGCGCTGGCCCCGATCAGCGCGACGACCGGAACGAGCTCGACGCGCGCGGCCGGCGCCCGATCCGCCGCCGGCTCCCCCTGCCCGCGCCAGAAGAGCATGCTCCCCGCCCGCGCGAGCGCGACGACACTGAGGATCGCCGTCCCGAGCACGACGCCCCAGAGGGCGTAGCCCGATGCGTTCGGCGGCGCGGCCTGCAGGAGCAGCAGCTTGCCGATGAATCCGCTCAGGGGCGGAACACCGGCGATGCTGACGGCCACGAGAAAGAAGAGCACGCCGTAGAACGCCGGGCCCGCGAGCGGCGGACCCGGCGACAACCGATCGCCGTGGAAGCCGCGCTCGCGCGCGATGAGATCGGCGAGGAGGAAGAGCGCGGCCGCGCTGACGGTGCTGTGGACCATATAGTAGATGCCCGCGCCGATCGCGGATTCGCCAAAGAGCCCGATCCCCGCGAGCATCGTGCCCACCGACGCAATGAGGAGATACGCAGCGAGCCGGCGCAGCTCGGTGGCCGCGAGCGCGCCGACGGTTCCGACGACGGCCGTCGCCAGCGCGAAGGCGAACAGCCAGGGGTCCACCAGGTGAGCGGCGACGCCCGCGCCGGCGCCGAAGACCAGGGTATACACCCGCGCGATCGCATACACGCCCACCTTGGTCATGACGGTGAACAGCGCCGCCACGGGCGCCGGCGCGGCGCCGTAGGCCCCCGGCAGCCAGAAATACAGCGGCAGCAGCGCCGCCTTGGCGGCGAAGACGACGAACAGGAGCAGCCCGGCCGCGCGGATCAGCCCCGCCTGGTCCGGCCCGGCCGAGCCGATCACCCGCGCAAGGTGCGCCATGTTGAGCGTCCCGACCGTGCCGTAAAGCACCGCGACCGCGACGAGAAAGAGCGCGGACGCGGCCAGGTTGTACACGACGTAATGAAAGCCGAAGCGCAGTCGTGCCTCGTTCGCGCGCTCGAGCAGCAGCCCGTAAGACGCGATGAGCAGTACTTCGAAGAACACGAAGAGGTTGAACAGGTCGCCCGTCAAAAACGCGCCGTTCAGGCCCATGAGCTGAAGCTGGAACAGCACGTGAAATCGGAGGTGCGCCCCGTCGCTTCCCTGCGCGGCGTAGACGAGGCACCCCAGCGCGAGCGCCGCGGTCAGCAGTACCATCAGGGCGCTCAGCCGATCGAGCACGAGCACGATGCCGAACGGCGGCGGCCAGGCGCCGAGCGCGTAGACCTCGAACCCCCCGCCGGCCGAGCGCCCGACAAGCTCCACGGCGATGGCGACGAGCGCCGCGGTCGCGAGGAGCGAGAGCACTCTCACACGGGCGATGCCCAGCCGTCCGAGAAGCAGCAGGGCGACGCCGGTGGCGAGCGGCAGCAGGACAGGCAGGATGACGACGTGCGCGGTCAACGCCCGCTCCCCCCCGGCTCCCGACCGTCGACGTGGTCGCTCTCGAGCGTGAGGTTCGCGCGCAGCGCGAGAACCAGCACGAACGCCGTCATGCCGAAGCTGATGACGATCGCCGTAAGCACGAGCGCCTGGGGCAGCGGATCGGCGTAGGCCGTCACCCCAGGCGTGACGATCGGCGGCGCCGCGGTCTGGAGGCGGCCCATGGTGAAGATCAACAGGTTCACCGCGTGGGAGAGCAGCGTGAGCCCGAGCGCCACGCTGAATGTGCGCGCGCGCAGAAGGAGATAGACCCCGCAGGCGACGAGGATGCCGATGCCCGCCGCCATCACGAGTTCCATGTTGCCTCCCGGCTCGCCCGGACCTCCGCGGTCTCGACGTGCACCCGTCCCAGGCGCTCGAGGATCAGCATGACCGCGCCGACGACGGTGCAAAAGACGCCGACGTCGAAGAGCATCGCGCTCGCGAGCTCGATGTCCCCGATCACCGGAAGGTGCAGGTGACCGTGCGCGCTCGTGAGAAACGGCCTTTCGAAGAACCAGCTGCCGAAACCGGTGAGCGCAGCCAGCCCCAGTCCGAGCCCGACCAGGGGCAAGTAGGACAGGCGCATGCGCTGCTCGGTCCAACCCACGCCGCTCGCCAGGTACTGCAGGATCAGGGCCACGCCGGCGACCAGCCCCGCGATGAAGCCGCCGCCGGGCAGGTTGTGTCCGCGCAGAAGAAGATACAGCGAGACGAGCAGCGCGAGCGGCAGCAGCGGGCGCGAGGCCATGGCGAGGATCAGCGGATGACGGTCCTCCGCCCACTCACGGCCGTCGTGCCCGGGACGGTCCGCGACCCGCAAGCGATCCACCATCGCCCAGATGCCGAGGGCCGCGATGGCGAGCACGGTGATCTCGCCGAGCGTATCGAAGCCGCGGAAGTCGACAAGAATCACGTTCACCACGTTCGTGCCCCCGCCGCCCGGCACGCTCTCGCGCAGGAAGTAGCCGGAAATGGTGTCGGCGGGCCGCGTCAGCACCGCCGCCACGAGCGCGAACGCGCCGAGCCCCGCGAGCGCGGCGAGCAGCCCGTCTCGCAGGCGGCGCCCCGGCGCGGAGTCGACCGGCCCGCGGGCGGGAAGGAAGTAGAGCGCCAGCAGGAGCAGCAGGGTCGTCACGAACTCGACCGACAGCTGCGTGAGCGCGAGGTCGGGCGCGGAGAAGCGCACGAAGGCGAGCGCGACCACCAGGCCGACGACGCCGACGAGCACCAGCGCGATCAGGCGCTCGCGGTGCAGCCATGCCGCGCCGAGCGCGGAGGCGACGAGGACCGCCGCGGCGACGAGGCTCACGCCGTCCACGGGCGTGAGGGCGAGGGTACCGAAACCGGCGCCGCCGGACACGAATCCCGCGAGCCCGGCGGCGAACGCCGTTGCGACGAAGAGCGCGAGGTAACGCTGCAGCGAGCCGTTTTCCAGCACCGCCGTGAGACGTGCGGACACCCCGACGGCCGCGTCGACGACCCGCTCGTAAACCCGCCCCGCGTTCACCCGGGGCAGCAGCTCGTCGTGCAGGCGGAACAGGTGCCGCCGCTGCGTGTAGAGCAGCACGCCGCCGGCGAGCGCGATCGCGCTCATGAGGAGCGGCAGGTTGAAGCCGTGCCACATCGCGAGACTGTACGGCGGCAGCGGACCCTGCAGCACCGCGCCGCTCGCCAGGGCGAGCAGCGGGCCGACGGCCAGCGCTGGGGCGAGGCCCACCAGCAGGCAAGCGGCCACCAGCACCTCCACCGGGATCTTCATCCACCGCGGCGGTTCATGCGGAGTGCGGGGCAGCGGTTCGGGAATGGGGTTGAAGAAGACGTCGTGGATGAAACGCGCGGAATACGCGACCGAAAAGAGGCTCGCGAGCGTCGCGAAGGCGGGAAGGAGCCAGCTCGACCGCCCGAGCGCTTCGAGGTGCAGCGTCTCGGCGAAGAACATCTCCTTGCTCAGGAATCCATTCAGGAGCGGGACGCCGGCCATCGCCGCGGCCGCCACCATGGCGAGCACGGCGGTGTGCGGCATATGGCGGAACAGGCTGTGGACGCGGCGCATGTCGCGCGAACCCACCTCGTGATCGATGATGCCGGCGGCCATGAAGAGCGAGGCCTTGAAGGTCGCATGGTTCAGGATATGAAACACGCCGGCGACGGCGCTCAGGCGCGTATCGAGGCCGAACAGCAACGTGATCAGTCCGAGGTGGCTTACCGTCGAATAGGCGAGCAGGCCCTTGATGTCGTGCTTGAAGAGCGCCGTGTAGGCGGCAAAGAGCAGCGTCGCGAGGCCCGCCCCGCTCACCAGGTAGAACCACGCGTCCGTTCCGGAGAGCGCCGGGTGCAGGCGCGCGAGCAGGAACACGCCCGCCTTCACCATCGTGGCCGAATGAAGGTACGCGCTCACGGGTGTCGGAGCCGCCATGGCGGCCGGCAGCCAGAAGTGCAGCGGAAACTGCGCGGACTTGGTGAAGGCCCCGAGCAGCACGAGGATGAGCGCAGGAAGATAGAGCTCGCTCGCGCGGATGATCGGGCCCGAGGCGAGCACTTCGCCGAGATCGTAGCTGCCCACGATCTGTCCGAGGAGCAATACGCCGCCGAGGAGCGCCAGGCCGCCGGCGCCCGTCACGGTGAGCGCCATGCGCGCCCCCTGCCTTGCCTCCGGCTCGGCGTGCCAGTAGCCGATCAACAGGAACGAGGAAAGACTCGTGAGCTCCCAGAAGACGACGAGGAGGATCAGGTTGTCGGCGAGCACGATGCCGAGCATCGACCCCATGAAGAGCAGCAGCAGCAGGTAGAAGCGGCCGAGTCGATCCCGCCTGGGCAGGTAGTAGCGGGCGTACAAAATGATGAGCAGCCCGATGCCGAGGATGAGCAGCGCGAACAGGAAGCCGAGGCCGTCGAGGCGGAACGCGACGGACAGGCCGGCGGCCTCGATCCAGCCGGCGCGCGCCTTGATCAGATCGCCGGCGAAGACGTCCGGAGCGAGCCGCAGGAGCAAGGTGAACGCCAGTGCGGTCACCGCCGCCGCAACCCAGGGCGGCGCGCGACGGCCCAGGCGCGCGGCCCAAAGGGGCAACACGCTGCCCCCGAGGGGGACGAAGACGATCAGGAACAGCTCCAGTGACATCCCGTCGAGCACCGTTCGGTTCTTGTGGATCCGCGGACCGCGACGCGCGAACGCCTCCCCGGGCCGGCGGCCCGGCCACGAGCCGCGCCACGATTCTACCCCAGGGGTATTGTTTGCGATCCGTAACGGGAATTGACGCCGAGGACGGCTCCTTGCTAGGTTTGACCGAGCTTCCCCGTCGAACCCATGTCCCGGAAATCCCCCTCCGCCCTTCCCGACTTCGAGTCCGCGCTCGCCGAGCTCGAACGCATCGTCGAGCGCATGGAAAGCGGCGAGCAGACGCTCGAGGAAGCGCTCGCGGCGTTCCAGCGGGGCGTGGAGCTCACGCGCGCCTGCCAGAAGGGATTGAAGGAGGCGGAGCAGCGCGTGGAGAAACTGGTCCGCGAGGGGAACGAATTCCGGACGGAGCCGCTCGCGGACGACGACGCCCCGCCGGGCGACTGAAAGCCGCGCTTTGACCGCCTTCGACGATACGCTGCAGCGGCTGCAGGCGCGCGCCGAGCAGGCCCTGGCCGCCTGCCTCCCGCCGGTTGCGCCGCCCGCCGCGCGTCTCAAGGAAGCCATGCGCTACGCGGCGCTGAACGGCGGAAAGCGCGTCCGCGCCTGCCTGGTCTACGCGACCGGGACGGCGCTGGGGATTCCGCTCGACAGGCTGGACCCCGCCGCGTGCGCGGTCGAGCTGGTCCACACGTACTCGCTCATCCACGACGACTTGCCCTGCATGGACGACGATGACCTGCGTCGGGGCAAGCCGAGCTGCCATCGCGCCTTCGACGAGGCGACCGCCCTGCTCGCCGGCGACGCGCTTCAGGCACTGGCCTTCGAGATCCTCGCCAGGTGCGAAAGCGCGCGGCGCGCTCGCATGACCGAACGCCTTGCGGAAGCGATCGGCGCCCAGGGCATGGCCGCGGGCCAGGCGATCGATCTGGCGGCCGTCGGCCGCACCCTGTCCGAAGGGGAGCTCGAGGACATGCACCGGCGCAAGACCGGTGCCCTCATACAGGCCGCCGTGATGCTCGCGGCCGAGTCCGCCGAGCCGCTCCCCGCCGGCTGGGCGGCGGCGCTTTCGGAGTACGGCGCCCATGTCGGTCTCGCGTTCCAGATCATCGACGACGTGCTCGATGAGGAAGGCGAGGCCCGCACCCTCGGCAAGACACCGGGGGTCGACCGCGCCCGGGGAAAGCCCACGTACCCCTCGGTCCTCGGCCTCCCGGCCGCCAAGCAACGGGCACGGTCGCTGCGCGATCGCGCGCTCGAAAGCCTCTCGCCCTTGGGGGATAATGGACGGCTCCTTGCCGACCTGGCGAGATACATCGTCGAACGCTCCCAATGACCTCCTCTTCCGAAGCGCCCGGCCTGCTCGACCGCATCGACGGCCCGGAAGACCTGCGGCGTCTCGAGGAGCCGGAGCTCGCCCCCCTCGCCGGGGAGCTGCGGCGCTTCCTGATCGAGACCGTCTCCCGCACCGGGGGCCATCTCGCGGCCGGCCTGGGCACGGTCGAGCTCACGCTCGCGCTGCATTACGTCTACGACACGCCGCGGGACCGCCTCGTCTGGGACGTGGGCCATCAGGCCTATCCGCACAAGGTGCTGACCGGCCGGCGCGCGCGGATGCCGACCCTCCGTCAGAAAGACGGCCTCGCCCCGTTCCTGAAGCGCGACGAAAGCGAGTACGACACCTTCGGTGCCGGGCATTCGAGCACATCGATCAGCGCCGCGCTGGGCATGGCGGTGGCTGCGCGTCGCCAGGGGCTCGATCACAAGATCGTGGCGATCATCGGCGACGGCGCGCTGTCGGCCGGCATGGCGTTCGAGGCGCTGAACAATGCCGGCGACATGGACGCCGACCTGCTCGTGATCCTGAACGACAACGACATGTCGATCTCGCCGAACGTCGGCGCCATGTCGAATTATCTGGCCCGCATCCTCTCGGGCAAGGTCTACACGAGCATGCGCGAGGGCTCGAAGACCGTGCTGTCCACGATCCCGCCGATGTGGGAGCTCGCGAAACGCGCCGAGGAGCACATGAAGGGCATGGTGATGCCCTCGACGCTCTTCGAGGAGCTCGGCTTCAACTACTTCGGCCCGATCGACGGTCACGACCTGCACACGCTGGTGACCACCCTGCGCAACCTGCGCAAGCTCAAGGGTCCGCGCTTCCTGCACGTCGTCACGCGCAAAGGGAAGGGCTACGAGCCGGCCGAGGCCGATCCGTGCGGTTACCACGGCGTGACGCCCTTCGATCCGGCGACCGGCAAGGTCGAGAAGAAGCCGGCGGGCAAGACCTACACGCAGGTCTTCTCGGACTGGCTGTGCGACATGGCCGAGCGCGACGAGCGGCTCGTCGGCATCACGCCCGCCATGCGCGAGGGCTCCGGGCTCGTCGAGTTCGCCCGACGCTTCCCGGACCGCTACTTCGACGTCGGCATCGCCGAGCAGCACGCGCTCACCTTCGCCGCCGGCCTCGCCTGCGACGGCATGAAACCCGTCGTCGCGATCTACTCGACGTTTCTGCAGCGCGCGTACGACCAGCTCATCCACGACATCGCGCTCCAGAACCTGAACGTGCTGCTCGCGATCGACCGCGCGGGGATCGTGGGCGCGGACGGCGCCACCCACAACGGCGCCTTCGACCTCACGTTCCTGCGCTGCGTGCCGAATCTGGTCGTCATGGCGCCCGCGGACGAGAACGAGTGCCGCACCATGCTGGCCACCGGTTTCCTCCACACCGGCCCGGCCGCCGTGCGCTACCCGCGGGGCACCGGCCCCGGTATCAAGGTCGGGCGGGGAATGGGCGTGCTGCCGATCGGCAAGGCCGAGGTGCGGCGCGAGGGCCGTGACGTCGCGATCCTCGCGTTCGGAAGCCTGCTCGCGCCGGCGCTCGCGGCGGGCGAGTCGCTCAACGCGACGGTCGTCAACATGCGTTTCGTGAAGCCGCTCGACGAGGCGCTCGTGCTCTCCCTCGCGCGCACGCACGAGCTGCTCGTCACCGTCGAGGAGAACGCGGTCGCCGGCGGCGCGGGCAGCGCCGTTAACGAGTGCCTTGCGCGCGCGGCGCTCGCTCCCGCGGTGCTGAACCTCGGCCTGCCCGACCGCTTCGTCGAGCACGGCGATCCCAAGCAGCTGCTCGCCGAATGCGGTCTGGATGCCGAAGGCATCCAGCGCGCGATCCTGCGCCGACGCCCCCGCGGGGTTGCCGGTATTCTGGAATCCGCCTAAACTCGACCGCCCTGCTCAACATTTCCCGCAGACCAGCGCCATGAAGCTCAAGACCAAAGCGGAACCGATTCCCATCGCCGACGTGCAGTCCACGCCGGATACCCGGCGCCTGCCGATCGACAAGGTGGGCATCAAGGACATCCGCCACCCGGTGCGGGTCAAGGACAAGACGCAGGGCGAGCAGCACACGATCGCGAACTTCAACATGTACGTGGAACTGCCCCACAACTTCAAGGGCACCCACATGTCGCGGTTCGTGGAGATCCTGAACCAGCACGACATCGAGATCTCGGTCGAGTCGTTCAAGGAGATGCTCTCGGAAATGAGCGAGCGTCTCGAGGCCCGCCGCGGGCACATCGAGATGAGCTTCCCCTACTTCATCAACAAGTCGGCCCCGGTCTCCGGCGTGAAGAGCCTGATGGACTACCAGGTGACCTTCATCGGCGAGATCGAGGACGGCCGGCACGTGATGACGATCAAGGTGATCGTCCCGGTCACGAGCCTGTGCCCGTGCTCGAAGGAGATCTCCGACCGCGGCGCGCACAACCAGCGGTCGCACGTGACGCTCACGGTGCGCACCAACAGCTTCGTGTGGATCGAGGAACTGATCGAGCTGGTGGAAAGCCAGGCGAGCTGCGAGCTCTACGGGCTGCTCAAGCGCCCGGACGAGAAGTACGTCACCGAGCGGGCCTACGACAACCCCAAGTTCGTCGAGGACATGGTGCGCGACGTCGCCGCGATGCTGAACCAGGACGAGCGGGTCGACGCCTTCTGCGTGGAATCCGAGAACTTCGAGTCGATCCACAATCACTCGGCCTACGCGATGATCAAGCGGGACAAGCTCGAGCCCGCCGACTGACTACCCGCTTCTAGCGTGGGTCTGCGAGGACCCCGTGGCGGGCGAATTCCGCCAGCAGGTGCCCGCAGTTCTCCGCTACCGCCCGCCGCAGCGCTTCCTCGTCGGGAAGGGGCGCCCCGACGCTCAGCCGCCCTTCCACGATGTCGCCCGTCATCCGGTCCACGAGCTCGGCTCGCGTCCTCGAACCATCGAGGTACGTGACGAGCCGCACCGCAAAGGCGTCGAGGCCGAGCGGCATGTGCCGCACGGTGGCGAGGTGCCCGAGACCGGCGTCCGCCTGCGCAAGCGCCAACGCGGTCGCCCTCGGCCGGTCGGCGCGCGGACGCGCGAAGCGCTCGGGCGCCATCCTCAATCCCGTGAACTGGCGCAGATAGAGCCCGACCAGCTCGCCGAGGAGATGATCGGTCTCTCCCGCGCTCGGCGCGCCCGCCGCACGATGCCGCGCCTCGCGCGCCAGCGTCCCGAAGTCGACGGCGTCCGGGTAACCTTCGGCGAGCACCGCGAGCGCCGCGCGGGTCAGCGGATGCCGGACGAGGCAGGTTCCTCCGTCGAGCGTGCCGTGGGCCTGTCCGCCGTCGTGAACGACCGGCTCGCGCGGGAGCAGCCGCGCGTAGAACGCGCAGTCCCGGAAACGCTCGAGATCCAGCTCGCGCGCGAGGGCGCGCTCGTCGCGGCAGAGCAGGGTCTGACAGAAGGTGCGCCGCCGCAGGAAGTCCATGTACTGCTCCTGCTCGAGCAGGTCGTCGAAGCGGTCGATGAGCGCCGCCCCCGCCTTCCCCAGCGAATCGGCGAACATCGTGTGCAGCTCGACCTCGCACAGGTACTGCAGCCCGTGAGCCGCCGCCTGCGACATGAACGTACTGAACAGGACCGGCTCGTTCACCTCGGCGAGATACTCGTGATACAGATAGCTCGGATGCTTGACGCGCAGTCGCGCGATTTCCCCGCTCAGCCGACTTGCCGCCGGGTCCGTCTCGTCGCGCAACGCGGTGTCGAGCCGATCGAGCGTGGCGCAGGCAAGTGCGAGCCGCTCTTCGGGCCCGACCGCCTCGCGCACCCCGTAGAGCAGCATGTCGCGCAGCATCGCCCGCTCGCGCCAGCCGGGGAGCGTGTTGTAACTCACGTAGGCGATCCCGTGCGGCGACAGCACTTCGCCGCAAAGCGCAAGCAGCTTCTCCCGCACGGCGGCCGGCGTCCAGGAGTACAGGCCGTGCGCGATGACGTAGTCGAAACGGCCGAGGTCGCCGAGGTCGAGGATGTCGGCCCGTTCGATACGCGCGTTGCCGAGGCCGAGCCTGTCGATGAGCGCGGTTCCGGCGGCAGCCTGCGAGGCAGAGAGCTCGATGCCGAGGAACTCGCTCCCCGGCAGCCGGTACGCCATCGGAATCAGGTTCCCGCCCGCGGCGCAGCCGAGCTCGAGCACGCGACAACGCTCGGGGTCGGCAGGCGCCATGCCAAAGAGAATGCCCTGCACGGCGAGGTTCGCCGGATGGGTCTCGCTGATCGGGAGGCTCTCGTAAGGAACGAGGTCGTAGCTCCGTGCGAGCTCGCGGGCGTCGTCGGGCAGGGACATGCCTTCTCCTCGCTGCTTAATGGACCTCGACGGGCGAGGCCCGGAGGCATTAGAGCACAGGGACAGGCGGTGCAGGAGGGTCGGGCGCGACTGCGGCCGGGGGATCAGTAACGCTGAGTGAGCTCCAGGCGCTGGCCGTCGCGCTTCATGTCGAGGCGGCTCAGGAAGGACATGCCGAGCAGAGCCTCCCGGGGAAAGGTGCCTTCCAGCACGCCGGCGTCCACGCCGTACATCGTGATCGGCCCGAGCTGGACCGAATCGAGCTTGACGGCGTACATCCGCACCACCCCGCTCGCCGTGCTCGCGTAGCCGGCCTGCCCGCGCTTGCGGTAATCGATGCCGAGTCGCGACGCCTCCGCCCCGGACAGCGCGATCGTCGTCGCCCCGGTGTCCACCAGAAAGCGCACGGGCATCCCGTTGATCGTTCCGTCGGCGTGGAAATGGCCGTCCGGCTCGGCAAAGAGCGTCACGGACTCGCGCCCTGTCGGGGCAAAGCTTCCGAGCACGACCCCGAGCGTAAGGGTCTGTCGCTTTCCCGCGAGCTCGATCTCGGCGCGTTCCGTCCGTGTGTCGGTTTCGATCAGTTTCACGCCCTCCGGACTTTCCTCCCCGGCGCTCAGCACGCGTCGGGCTCCGTCGATCACGAGGATCGCCTTGTCCTTGAAGAGGGCCTGCAACGTCACGCGTTCCACCGCCCCAACATGGGGCGCGGCGAGCAGAAACGCGATCGCGGCGGCGAGCCGCACGCGATTCCGCCAGAACGTGCCCGACGCTACAATTTTCCGCATGAAGCCCGTCGCGATCTTCCGTCATGCGGCCCACGAAGGCCCCGGTTACCTCGCCGAGTTCCTCGACCGCCGCGCAATCCCCCGCGTCCTGGTGCGCATCGACCAGAACGACGCCGTGCCTTCCAGTGTAGACCGGTTCTCCGGGCTCGTATTCATGGGCGGCCCGATGAGCGTCAACGACAGCCTGCCCTGGATCCCGAAGGCGCTCGCGCTCATCGGCCGGGCGGTCGAGGCCGACGTGCCGGTACTCGGGCACTGTCTCGGCGGACAGCTCATGGCCAGGGCGCTCGGCGCGACAGTCACCCGCAATCCCGTCAGAGAGATCGGGTGGTTTCCGGTGACGGCGGTCGACGGCCCCGCGGCGCTCGAGTGGCTCGACGGCCTCCCGCGCGAGTTTCCCATGTTTCACTGGCACGGCGAGACCTTCGCGCTTCCACAGGGAGCCGTGCGTCTGCTCGCTTCCGCGGCCTGCTCCAACCAGGCGTTCGTCCGAGGCCCGCACCTCGGGCTCCAATGCCACGTCGAGATGACCCCGTCGATGATCGCCGACTGGGTGCGGGAATCGGACGGGGAGCTCGAGTCGGCGGCTACCGTGCAAAGCGGCGAGGAAATGCTTCGCGATGCACCGGCGCGCACGCAGGCCCTGCACCGGGTGGCGGACGTGCTTTACGGCCGCTGGGTGCAGGGCCTTGCCTGAGCAGCCCCGCGTCGAGCGCGGGGCGGGCACGTGAACGCGATTCTCCTCGGCGTCCTCGGCTATGTCCTGGTCCAGCTCCTGATCGGGGTGGCGCTTTCGCGCCGCATCAAGAACGAGGCCGACTACCTCCTCGCCGGCCGCAGCCTCGGGCTCGGCATCGGGACCTTCACCATATTCGCGACCTGGTTCGGCGCCGAAACCGTCGTCGGTGCGGCGGGATCGATCTACGCGGAGGGGCTTTCCGGCGGCGCCGCCGACCCGTTCGGCTACGGCGCGTGCCTGATCCTGATGGGACTCTTCTTCGCCGCGCCGCTGTGGCGCCGGGGACTCACCACGTTCGCCGACCTGTTCCGGCAGCGCTACTCGGCGAACGTCGAGCGCCTGGCCGTGATCCTGCTCGTGCCGACATCGATCATGTGGGGCGCGGCGCAGATCCGCGCCTTCGGCCAGGTGATCGCCGCCGTCTCCACGTTCGACGTGGAGATCGCGATCACGGTGGCCGCCGGGGTCGTCATCGTCTACACGGTCTACGGCGGCCTGCTGGCCGACGCCTACACCGACGTGATCCAGGGGCTCGCGCTCGTTGCGGGCCTGATCGTGCTCTTTGTCGTGATCCTGGACGAGACGGGCGGGATGACGCAGGCGGCGAGCACGATCGAGCCCCGGCGGCTCAACCCGTTCGCCGGCGCCTCGGCCCTTGCCGTGGTCGAGCAGTGGGCCATCCCGATCTGCGGCTCGGTGCTCTCGCAGGAGCTCGTCGCGCGCGTGCTCGCCACGCGCTCCCCGCAAGTCGCCCGCCGCGCGGCGCTGCTCGGCGGCGGAATTTATCTCTCGGTCGGCATGATCCCCGTGTTCATCGGGCTCGTCGGGGTGTCGCTCCTGCCCGGCCTCGACGAACCCGAGCAGCTGCTCGCAAGGCTCGCGCAGCAGTATCTCCATACCGCGCTCTACGTCATGTTCGCGGGCGCGATCATTTCCGCGATTCTGTCGACGGTGGACAGCGCGCTCCTCGCGGCCTCGGCCCTGATGTCCCACAACCTCGTGGTGCCGCTCGCGCCGGCGATCAGCGAGGCGGCGAAGGTGCGCGTGGCGCGGGCCGGCGTCATGGTCTTCGGTCTGATCGCCTACGTGCTCGCCCTCTACGCCGAAGGCGTGTATGCGCTCGTCGAGGAGGCCTCCGCGTTCGGCAGCGCCGGCGTATTCGTCGCCGCGCTCTTCGCCCTGTTCACCCCGTTCGGAGGCGCGAAGAGCGCGACGGCCGCGCTGCTCGCCGGCGTCGCGAGCTGGGTGCTCGGCGCCTACGTGCTCGAGCTCGACGTCCCGTATCTCGTCTCGCTTGCCGCGGCGCTGTTGAGCTACGTCACGGTCGCCGTGCTCGAGGGAGCAGGGGCGAAACGGCCGGAGAGCGAAACGAAAGAGGCCTGAAGAGACGCATGTACCGTATCGGCATCGACCTCGGCGGAACGAAAACCGAAGGCATCGTCCTCGACGACGCCGGCCGCGAGCTCGCCCGGGAGCGGCGGCCCACGCCCGCGGCGGCGGGATACGATGCCATTCTCGGTGACGTCGTCTCGCTCGTGCGCGATCTGGAGGCCCGGTGCGGCCCGTGCTCGGTCGGCGTCGGCACGCCCGGGGCGATCTCGGCGCAGACCGGGCGTCTCAAGAATTCGAACACCATCTGCCTGAACGGTCAGCCCATTCTGGCCGACCTCGAGCGCCTGCTCGCCCGGCCGGTGCGCGTCGCGAACGACGCCAACTGCTTCGCGCTCTCCGAGGCGCTCGACGGAGCCGCGCGCGGAGCGCGCGTCGTCTTCGGCGTGATCCTCGGCACGGGGGTCGGGGGTGGCATCGTGATCGACGGCCGTCCGATCGAAGGCCTGCAGCGCATCGCCGGCGAGTGGGGGCACAACGTGCTCGAGCCCGACGGCCCGCCGTGTTACTGCGGCAAGCGCGGCTGCGTGGAGACTTTCCTTTCGGGTCCGGGCTTGACGCGCGATTACGCGT
The DNA here is from genome assembly GCF_002355415.1 of Sulfurifustis variabilis. Taxonomy (GTDB): domain Bacteria; phylum Pseudomonadota; class Gammaproteobacteria; order Acidiferrobacterales; family Sulfurifustaceae; genus Sulfurifustis; species Sulfurifustis variabilis. The sequence goes on from NZ_AP014936.1 coordinate 2,544,082, forward strand.
CGCACGGCGGGGAGCCGGACGTTCCCGCGACGCGTATCGTCGCGCGGGCCGGGGCCGGTGAGGCGGCAGCGCGCGCCGCGCTGGAACGCTACCACGATCGCTTCGGGCGGGCGCTCTCCGTCGTGGTCAACATCCTCGACCCGGACGCGGTGGTGCTCGGCGGCGGGATGTCGAACATCGACTCGCTCTATACGGCCGGTCGCGCTCGCCTGGGGTGCTACGTCTTCTCCGCGCACGGCACGGAAAACCCGCCGGAGGGGAAACGCGGCGAAGCGCTGCGCACCCCGATCCTGCGGCACGTTCACGGCGACAGCTCCGGCGTGCGCGGCGCGGCACTGCTCTGGTCAGCGCGGAAGTGAATACCGGGAGATCCGGGGCCAAGCCCGTGCGAGCGCCGAGCCTATGGCACGCGCGGGAGCGCAGGCGCACGAAGCAAAGGCGCGCCGCATCGCCTTTCCGGGCGACCTCCGCGCTATACTTCGCTCCTCCCGCAGAGCAATAACCACCGGAGGATCTCATGTTGCGCACCTCGCTGACCGGGCTCTTCATCGCGGCGATTCTCTCCGCGCCGGCTGTCGTTCGTGCCGGGGGCCCGACTCCCGGACCGATCGCGCGATACGCCGTCGAGGGCGAGTTCGACATCGTCAGGGACGACGTGCTGCTCGCCATTCAGGGCCGAGGTCTGGTGGTCGACCATACCTCGCACATCCACAACATGCTCGAGCGCACCGGCAAGGACCTCGGCACGACAAAAACCGTTTTCCGCCAGGCCGAGGCCTACTCGTTCTGCAGCGCGGTCGTCTCGCGCAAGATGATGGAGGCCGATGCGCACAACATCGCCTTCTGCCCGTACGTCATTACGGTGTACGCGCTGCCGAACGAACCGAAGCGGGTCTATGTCGCCTTCCGTCGGCCGACCGCGGTCGGCAGCGAGGCCTCGAAGAAATCGCTGAAGGCCGTCGAGGACCTGCTGGACGGAATCGTGCGCGAAGCACTTAATATCAAATAACTTCCGACTCCCCCTCTCCCGCTTGCGGGAGAGGGCAAGGGGTGAGGGTTCTCAAACTCTCTTCCAACTCCCGCTCTCCCGCGCACTCCGGGAGAGGCAAGGGGTGAGGCTCCTCCCCCGCCTGCGTTTCACCGGCCGCCCTCCTCGCTTATACTGCGCGGGCTTTTCACCCCGGTATCCCATGCGCACCTCCCAATACCTGCTTGCCACCGTCAAGGAGACGCCCGCCGACGCGGAGGTCGTCTCGCACAAACTCATGCTGCGCGCCGGCCTCGTTCGAAAGCTCGCGGCCGGTCTCTACACCTGGCTCCCGATGGGGCTGCGCGTGCTGCGCAAGGTGGAGCGGATCGTGCGCGACGAAATGGACCGCGCGGGCGCCCAGGAAGTGCTCATGCCGGCGGTGCAGCCGGCCGAGCTGTGGCAGGAATCGGGGCGCTGGGAAAAGTACGGCCCCGAGCTGCTGCGCCTCAAGGACCGCCACCACCGGGAGTTCTGCTTCGGCCCGACGCACGAGGAGGTCATCACCGACCTCATTCGCCGCGAAATCAAGAGCTACCGTCAGCTGCCGGCGAACTTCTACCAGATCCAGACCAAGTTCCGCGACGAGATTCGCCCGCGTTTCGGCGTCATGCGGGCGCGCGAGTTCCTGATGAAGGACGCCTATTCGTTCCACGCCGACGTGGCGTCGCTGGAAGAGACCTATCGCGTGATGTACGAGACCTACTCGCGCATCTTCGCGCGCCTCGGGCTGGCGTTCCGCCCGGTCGAGGCCGACACGGGCGCGATCGGCGGATACGCCTCCCACGAGTTCCACGTGCTTGCCGATTCCGGCGAGGACGCGATCGCGATCTGCTCCAACTGCGATTACGCGGCGAACGTCGAGCTCGCGCCCGCGCGGGCGCCGGTCGGCAAACGTCCCGCGCCCGCGCAGCCGATGCAGGCGATCGACACGCCCGGTCAACACACCATTGACGAGGTGAGCCGGTATCTCCAGGTGGACGCCTCGCGCACCGTCAAGACGCTGCTCGTGCGCGGCACCGGCGGAGTCGTCGCCCTCGCGCTGCGCGGCGACCACGAACTGAACGCCGTGAAGGCCGAGAAGCTGCCGCAGGTGGAAAAGCCGCTGCGGTTCGTGACGCCGGCGGAGGTCGAGCTCGCGGCCGGGTGCGAGCCGGGCTCCATCGGGCCGGTCGGACTCCGGGTCGCCGTGATCGCCGACGAGGCGGCCGCGCGCCTCGCCGACTTCGTCTGTGGCGCAAACGCCAACGGCCGGCATCTCGTGAACGTGAACTGGGGCAGGGACCTGCCCGAGCCCGAGGTCGCGGACCTCCGAAACGTCGTCGCCGGCGATCCCTGCCCGGCCGACGGCTGCCAGGGAACGCTTTCGATCCGCCGCGGGATCGAGGTCGGGCACATCTTCCAGCTCGGGACGAAGTACAGCGAAGCCTTGCAGGCGACCGTGCTGGACGAAGGCGGGCGCGCGGTCGTGATGCCGATGGGCTGCTACGGCATCGGCGTCTCGCGCGTGGTCGCGGCCGCCATCGAGCAGAACCACGACGAGCGCGGCATCCGCTGGCCGGACGCCATCGCCCCTTACCGGGTCGCACTCGTCCCGATCGGTTACCACAAGTCGCCGGCGGTGCGTGAAGCGGTCGACCGGCTCTATGCCGATCTCCGCGCGGCCGGACACGAGGTGTTGCTGGACGACCGCAACGAGCGCCCGGGCGTGATGTTCGCCGACATGGATCTCATCGGCATACCGCACCGGCTGGTGCTCGGCGACAAGGGTCTCGCGAACGGCACGATCGAGTACAAGGCCCGGACCGCGGAGGCGGCGCGCGAGCTGCCGCTCGCCTCGCTCCTCCCCGAGCTCAAGCGCCTTTTCGCGAACCCCGCTGCCCCCGGCTGACCGAGGGCACACCGCGCGGCAGGTCCAGGGTCGCCTGCAGCGCTTCGTCGAGCGGCACCGGCCGGCAGATGACGTTGCCCTGGGCGAAGTCCACGCCCATCGCGCGCAGCCGCTCCAGCACTCCCGGGTGCTCGACGTACTCGGCGATCGTCTCGATGCCCATCACGTGCCCGAGCTGGTTGATCGACTCGACCAGCGCGCTGTCGATCGGGTCGTTACCCATGTCGCGCACGAAGCTCCCGTCGATCTTGAGGAAGTCCACCGGGAGGTTCTTGAGGTACGCGAAGGACGACAGGCCCGAGCCGAAGTCATCGAGCGCGAATCGGCAGCCGAGCTGCCGCAGCTCGGTCATGAACTGCTTGGCCTGGGCGAAGTTCGCGACCGCGGCCGTCTCCGTGAGCTCGAACGACAGGCGCGACGGCGCGATCCCGCTCGATCCGATTTCGCCTCGGACGAACTCGAGAAAGCCGGGCTCGCACAGCGAGCGGCCCGACACGTTGACCGCGCAGTCGAACGGCTCGGCTCCCTGCGCGTCGCGCTGCCGCATGCGCGCGAGCGTCGTTCCGATCACCCAGCGGTCCACGGCCGCCATGAGGTTGTAGCGCTCGGCCGCGGGAATGAACGCCATCGGCGGCACGAGCCCGCCGCCTTCGTCGACCAGGCGCACCAGGATTTCATATCGCACCGGTCGCGACGCGTCCTGCAGCGCCACGATCGGCTGCGCGTAGAGCAGCAGGCGGTCCTCCTGGACCGCGTTCGAGAGGCGCTGTGCCCACCGGATCTCGTTGCGATGCCGGGTCAGCGCGGTGTCGTCGAGCTGGTGCACGTACACGCGATTGCGGCCGAGGTCCTTCGCCACGTAGCAGGCGGCATCGGCCGCGCTCAGTACCTCGACGGCGCTCGCGCTGTCCTTGCCGATTTCGGCGAGCCCGATGGACGCGCCCACGTCGAAGCGACGGTCGCCCCACACGAAACGGAAGTCGCTGATCGCCCTGCGCACGTGCTCGGCCAGCTCGCGCGCGCGCTCGAGGCCGCATCCCTCAAGCAGGATGCCGAACTCGTCGCCTCCGAGGCGCGCGAGCGTGTCGTTCTCCCGGATCATCGGTTTGATGAGCGCGGCGAGCTGGCGCAGCAACTGGTCCCCGGCCACGTGGCCGCAGCTGTCGTTCACCACCTTGAACTGGTCCAGGTCCAGGTAACACAGCACGTGGCGGCGCGCGCCGCGCTTCGCCTCCTCGAGCGCCTGCTCCAGCCGGTGTTCGAACTCGCGGCGGTTGAGCAGCCCCGTCAGTGCATCGTGGGACGCCTGGTAGGAGAGCTGCCGCGCGAGGTGGCGCATCTCCGTGACGTCGCGGATGGCGAGCACGACGCCGGCGACCCGACCGCTGCGGTCGCGTATCGGACCGGCCGAGTGCTCGATCGCATACTCGCGGCCGTCGGCACGGCGCAGCGTGTGCGCTCCCGCCGAGGTCACGATGGCGTCACGCGCGAGACATTGCCCGACGAGATCCGTCAGCGTCTCACCGCCCGTCTCGTCGAGGACGGCGAAGAGTTCGCCCAAATGCCGCCCTTCCGCGTTCTCGCTTGCCCACCCGATCAGCCGCTCGGCGATCGGGTTCAGGTACTCGACGCGGCCGTTCACATCGGTCGCGATCACCGCCTCGCCGATCGAGCGCAGCGTGACCATGAGCCGCTCCTTTTCCTCGAACAGCGCCCGCTGGGCGCGCTTGAGCTCCGTGATGTCGCGTACGGCCACGACCCGCAGCTCGCGCCGCTCGTAGGGAAACGCCCGCGCCCGAACCTCGGCGACGAAGGTGGTTCCGTCGCGGCGGACGACCTCGATCTCGAGGGGTTGCTCGGTCGTGGCCGCGAAGCGCGACATCACCAGATCACGCGACGATGGCGCGGCGAGCTCGAGCATGTGCGCCCCGATGATCTCGTCGAGCGGGTAACCGAGCATGTCGGCGAGCGCCTGGTTCGCGTCCAGGATCACCCCCTTGTCGTGGATCGCGATACCCTCGAAGGCGGCCTGCGAGAGATTGCGGTAGCGGATCTCGCTCTCGCGCAGCGCCTGGTCCGCCTCCCTCTGGCGGGAGAGATCCCGGATCGCCTGGAGCACCCCGATCGGCGCCCCGTCGGCGTCGCGCAGGATGCGCACGATGATCTCGATGGGCTTGTGCAGCTTGTTCCAGGGATCGGTGGCCTCTTTCACGAACACGGCGTCGCGCCGGTCCCGGCGGGCCTGGCATACCGGGCAGGGCGTCTCCTCGCGCCCGCCGTGCACCAGTTCGACCACGTTCCGGCCGATCGCCTCCTCCGGGCGCTGCCCGATGTAGCGGAAGAACGCCTCGTTCCCGCGCACGAGGTTGTCGTCGAGGTCGATGAGGTAAAGCGCTTCGTCCGCGAAATCGAGCGCGTACCGCCACTCGGCCTCCGCGCGCGCGAGAATCGCCTCCTTGGCCTTGAGGCGCGTACGCAGCCGGGCGAGGGCGTAGACGCTCGCGCCCAGCGCAACGGCGAGCGCGAACGCGAGCCACGCGATCAGCGCGACTGCGCTGGGAGACGGGTCGGCACCCATCAGGCCGGCGGGCAAGACGGCGCGAGGCGTGCGCGCGCCCGGGGAGGCATCGGCGAAATCTCCATCCACTCTCGGTAGTTGTTATGTGCAGCCAACGGGCGCACCTCCATCGGCCTTGGATCAAGTTTAGATCACGGGAGCCCGCATGGCGGGTCGCGCAGCCCGCGGCCGGGGATGCGCGACTTCAAGGAAGGCATTAACTATGGGAGCTAAGTGGCGTGGCCGCGCCACACCGGCACGAGCGGTGGACTACTGGATCTTCCGGTGCACCTCGGCGACGTTCGGGATCTGGTCGATCAGCGCCAGTACCCGGGCGAGCGCCCCGAGGTCGGGCACCTCCACGGTGAACGTCATGCGCGCGACGTGCTGGCCCTTGTCGGTCAGCGTATTCACGGCGAGGACATTGACGCGCTCGTTGGCGAGCAGGGCCGTGATGTCGCGCAACAGCCCCGCGCGCTCGTAGGCCGTGATCTCGATGTCGACCGGGTAGGTACGCCCGGCCTCCGCACCCCAGCTGACCTCGATGAGCCGCTCGTCGGTCTCGCCGTGATGCCGAAGCGCGTTCGGACAGTCGCGCCGGTGGATGGTGATGCCGTGGCCGCGGGTGATGAAGCCGACGATGGGATCGCCCGGCACCGGGTTGCAGCAACGCCCCATGCGCGTCAGCAGATTGCCGACGCCGAGGATCGTGACGCCGGCGGGCGGCGCCGCGCGCACCGGCGCGACGGCCGGCAGCGGCCGCTCTTCCTTCGGTCGCAGCTCCACGATCTCCTGGAGTCCCGACACGATCTGCGACGGCTTGACGTCGCCGCGCCCGATGGCCGCAAGGAAGTCGTCCACCTTGGCGAAGCCCGACTTGTGCGCCAGCCGCTCGTAGTTCACGTCGTCGAGCCCGAGGCGCTGGAACTCGCGCTCCAGCACGTTGCGCCCGTCGGCCACGCTCACCTCGTAGTTCTGCAGGCGGAACCACTGGCTGACCTTGGACCGCGCCTTGGAGGTGCGCAGGTAGCCGAGATGCGGGTTCAGCCAGTCGCGCGACGGCCCGCCCTCCTTCACGGTCAGCACCTCGACCTGCTCGCCGGTCTTGAGCGCGTACGTGAGGGGCACTATGTGGCCGTTCACCTTGGCGCCGCGGCAGCGATGCCCCACGTCGCTGTGTATGGCGTATGCGAAGTCGAGCGGCGTCGCGCCGGCGGGCAGGTCGATGACCTTCCCCTTCGGCGTGAAGACGTAGACCCGCTCGCTGAAGACCTCCGACTTGAACTGGTCCACGAAGTCGGCCGCCTCGGCCACCTCGTCCTTCCATTCAAGCAGGGTCCGCAGCCAGGCGATCTTCTTGTCGAAGCTCTCGTCGGGGCGCAAGCCCTCCTTGTATCGCCAGTGGGCGGCGACCCCGAGCTCGGACTGCTGGTGCATCTCGTGCGTCCGGATCTGCACCTCGACGGTCTTGCCCTCCGGGCCGATCACGGCCGTGTGGATGGACCGGTAGTTGTTTTCCTTGGGCGTGGCGATGTAGTCGTCGAACTCGCCCCGGATATGGTTCCAGAGCGAGTGCACGATCCCGAGAGCCGCGTAGCAGTCGCGCACCGTGTTCACGAGCACGCGCACGGCGCGCACGTCCGTGATCTGCTCGAAGGTCTTGGCCTTGCGCCGCATCTTGCGCCAGATTCCGTAGATGTGCTTCGGGCGCCCGGTGACTTCCGCCTGGATGCCCGCCGCCACGAGCTCGCGCGATAACCGGTCGACGAACCCGGAGATGTAGCGCTCGCGATCGCTGCGCTTCTCCGCGACCATCTGCGCGATCTGCTTGTAGGCGGCGGGCTCCAGATAACGGAAGGAGAGGTCCTCCAGCTCCCAGCGGAGCTGCCAGATCCCGAGGCGGTTGGCCAGCGGCGCGAAGACGTCCATCGTCTCGCGCGCGATGCGCACGCGACTTTCCTCGGACAGCGAGCCGAGCGTGCGCATGTTATGCAACCGGTCGGCGAGCTTGATCAGCACGACGCGGACGTCCTCGGCCATGGCGAGCAGCATCTTGCGCAGCGACTCCGCCTGCGCGTGCTCGCGGCGGCTGCGGGTCTCGGTACCGCGGTACTCCTGGATCACGTCCATCTTCGTGACGCCGTCGACCAGCGCCGCGATTCGCGGCCCGAACTCCCGCGCGACGTCCTCGAGGGTCGCCGGCGTGTCCTCGACCACGTCGTGCAGGATGGCGGCCGCGATCGTTTCGTGATCGAGCTTGAGCTCGGCGAGGATCCCGGCGGCCGCGAGCGCGTGCGTGAAGAAGGGCTCTCCCGAGACCCGGGTCTGTCCGGCATGCGCACCCTCGGCGAAGCGGCAGGCCCGCCGGATCACCTCGATCTCCGCCTCGGGGCGCCCGGCGGCGAGGGTGGCGAGCCAGGCCTCGACGTCCGCGGCGCGGTCGATCGGGCTTCCGGCAAAGGGGCGGGTGACGCTGACCATGCGTCCATTATGGGGGCCCGGGCCTGCGGATTAAACGCGCTCCCGGGCGGGGCGGCCTCTGCGCCCCCGCTGGCGGCAGGCGGCCGCCGGGCTATGCTCCTCTGAAGAACCATGCGCCGCTCCGCTTTCCAGCTTCTCGCGTTCCGCCTCCTCGTTCTCGTGCTCGGGTGCCTGGCCTCCGGAGCCCGCGCGGGATCGCCCCCCGATGCCGCCCCGGCGGTGGACGCCGAGTTGCGCGCGCTGCTCTCCCGGGCCGTGGCCGAGGCCGAGTCCTTCCCGGACCGGTTCGAGGCGGAGGTCTGGCTGCTGGACATGTCCCGACGCCTGGCGGCCAAGGTCCCCGATCAGGCGTTCCGGCTGGACCTCCTCAAGTCGGTCCATGCGGAAGCCACCCGGGCGCGCCTGCCGCCGGAGCTCGTGCTCGCGGTGATCGAGGTCGAGAGCAACTTCGACCCCTTCGCCATTTCGCACGCCGGCGCCCGGGGCCTGATGCAAGTCATGCCCTTCTGGTTGAAGGAAATAGGGCGACCCGGGGACAGCCTGTTTCGCGTGCGCACCAACCTGCGCTACGGCTGCACGATCCTGCGTTACTACCTGGACAAGGAGAAGGGCAACCTGTGGCACGCCCTCGCGCGCTACAACGGCTCCCGCGGGCAGCATTGGTACCCCACGCGCGTGAACCACGCGCTCAACACGCGCTGGTTCAGGCAGTGAAGACCATGCTGAATCGTGGATGCTTAACGTTGAATCATTGAAAGCGCGATGCGCGCTCATCAATTCAAAATCAAACATCCAGCATCCAAAATTGCTCTTATCACCGTACCCGGAACCCCTTGAAGTCCTCCTCCGGTACATCGCTCGCTACCACGGCCTCGACCCGCGCGTGGGCCGGACCTTCCCACAGCCAGGCCTCGAAAGCACGGAGCGCCGCGGCCTCGCCGCAGGCGAGCGCTTCCACGCGCCCGTCCGGAAGGTTCCGCACCCAGCCGGTCAGGCCGAGACGACGCGCCACGTCACAGGCCGTCGCGCGATAGAACACCCCCTGCACACGGCCCGACACGTAGAAGTGACGGCCACGCTTCACGGCAGCGCGACGCGGGCGGCCTGGCCGACCCGCACGCCGCCCGGCGCGGCGAAGCCGACCGCGATTTCGTAGCGCGCATCCGCTGTCGCACTCTCGATCCCGACCGCGCGCACGCGCCCTTCGTAGCGTTGTCCGGCGATCGTCACCGACGCGGCCTGCCCGGGTTCGATCGCGCTCGCGTGCACGGGTGCCAGCAGTGCCCGCGCGACGTACTCGCCCTCCGCCGCCAGCGACACGAGCGGCCGGGCCTCGAGGCGGCTGACCACCGCCTCGCCCGGCTGCACGCGCACGGCGAGCACACGCCCGTCGAAGGGCGCGGAGAGCGCGCTGCGCGCGAGCTCGTAGCGGGCCCGTTTGAGATGCGCGGCGGCCGCCTGGTGCTCGGCCTCGGCGCGGCTGGCGCGCAGCCTGGCGTTTTCCAGCTCGACGGTGGACAGCACGGTACGCTCGTAGAGCTCCCTGGCCTGCGCGTGATCCCGCGCCGCCTCGGTCCGGTCCGCCGCCGCGCGGTTGAGCGCCGCCTCCGCGCGCATCACTTCCGCCTCGAACGGCGTCTTCTCGAGCGCGACCAGCACGTCGCCCTTGCGCACGCGCGCGCCCGGTGCGACGTGGACGGCCTCGACGATCCCCGAAACGGCAAGACCGAGCTCGGCGGTCCGGCCGTACTGAACGACCGCGTCATACTCCGCGGCGACGGCTGCCAGCGGCGCGAGGCCCAGCACCAGCATCCAACGTCGATTCATCGCGAAACCTCCCGTGCCGGGGGCACGAGCCGCCCGGTCAGCGCGTCTATCTTGGCCCAGGTGAGGACGAGCTCGTAGTCGGCCGCGGCCGCCAGCCACTGCGCCTCGGTCAGCCGCGTGAGCGCATCGCCGAGGTCGGTGCGCACTTCCATTTCGTAAAGGGCCCGGCTGCGATCGAGATAGAGATCGCGGAAGGCGAGGCGCTGGCGGGCCGTTTCCCGCCGGACCTTCAGCGCCTCGACCGCCTGCACCAGGTCGAGCGCCGCCTGCGCGAGCGCCTGCTCGTCCGCCCGCATTCTCGCCTCTTCGGCTGCCAGCTCGGCCGCGGCGCGGGTTATCGCCGCGTCGAGCTCGGCCCCCTGATAGAGCGGAATCCGCAGGTTGAGCGTCGCCCGCGCATCGTTCCGGGAGGCGAGCTCCCGCTCCCAGGTGGCGGCCTCGATCTCGCCGGTGAGGGTCGGCCGTCGGCGCGCCCGCTCGGCATCGAGCGCCGCGCGCGCGGCCTCCAGGCTGCGCCGGCGCGCCGCCAGCGCCGGGTTTGCCTTTCGGGCCTGCTCGAGCAGGTTGCGATAATCCGGCGCCTCGCGCTCGGCCGGAAGCGCCGGCGGCGCGAGCTCGCCGGGAAGGGAATCGGGGCGCCCCATTGCGATGGCGAGCGCCAGGCGCGCGGCCGCCTGGCGCTTTTGCGCGTCGGTCCGCAGGTCGAGGGCCTCGCGGTAGACGTTCTCGGCTTCCAGCAGGTCGACGTCGGAGACCTGACCGAGCGCGTGGCGCTCGCGCCGCCGGTCGAAGCTCACGTACTTCTGCGCCATGTCCTCGTTCAGCACCGCGTAGCGCATGTCGGCGAGCAGGACGTCGAAAAAGCGCGCCATGATGTCGAGCCGCCGGCGCGCCCGGGCGTCGATGTAGAGCTGCTCGGCGGCGTCGAATGCGGCGGAGGCCGACTGCTCGAAGGCACGGCTGCGGCCGAAGTCGTAGAGGGGCTTCGCCAGCACGAGGCGGGCGCGCGAGTCGTCGATGCCGCTCGACTGCGTCGTCGGGTTCGCCCATTCGGGGGTGATGTCCGCGAAACTCTGGACGCCGGTGCGTGCCTCGGCTTCCAGCACGTGCGATCGAGCGCGGGCGATTCCGGCGCGCGCCAGCGCCAGATCGGGGTGCGGGGCATCGGCGTACGCCAGCGCCGCTTCCAGCGTGAGCGGGCGCGGCAACGGGGACGGTGATTCGGCGACGGCCGCCGCGGCGCCGAGGGCCAGCGCCAGCCCGGCCATGCCCGCTCGTTCCATCCGCCCTCCCCTCACGGGCACGTGCGGCTCCCTAGGAGCTGCGCTTCGCGGCCAGCCGTTCCCTCTTGTAGACCGTGAAGTTCTTGTGCCGGTACTCGCCGCTCTGGACGAACTCGCCGAGCCAGACGAACTCCTCGACCGTTGCCGTGGCTCCCGTGTAACGCATGACCGGCCTCCCCTCGAGATCGAAAAAGATGAAAACCGGCGTCGCGCGCACCCGGTGCTCCCTGAAGGCGAAGTCCTTTTCCGCCATCTCGCGGCCGGAGAAATCGACGAGGGGCGTGTCGCCCCGCGTGTCGATGTGCAGCGGCCGGAAGTAACGCCGGTAGTAGTCCTGCACCCCGGATTGACTGAGCACGGTCGCCTTCATCTTGTTGCACCAAGGACAATCGGGGTCGTTGAACATCACCAGGAGCCCGAGTTTGCCTTCCGCTCGCGCGGTTTCCGCCTCCTCCTTCAGGTTGCCGAAGCTCTGGTGGAAGAAGTGGGTCATCGCGTCGCGCGTCTCGGCACGCGCGAGTGCCGCGGCGCCCAGCGCCAGGAGGGCGACGAGTGCGAGCAGGGATCGCGGGATGCGGTTCCGGGTCATGCCGTCAGCCTCTTGCACGTTGCACCTTGAAGTTCCGAATGAGTTCTTCGGCCTGCGCCTGCGTGACCGAGCCGACGCGACCGCCCACGAAGCGTCCCTGCGGGTCGAAAAAATAATAAGTGGGCGTGCCGATGAACGGCTGCCCGCTCAGGCGGGAGGCGTCATCCGGGTCGCCGATCAGGTTGGGGAAGTTGAGGTCGTGCTCGTCGATGAAGGCCTGCGCCTGGCGGCGGTGGGCGATACCGTCGACGGACAGGCCGAGGACGCGCGCTTCCTTGTCCTTGTGCTCGTCGTGAAAGAAGGTCATATGATGGATGTCGCGCTTGCAGATGGGGCAGTCCTTGGACCAGGCGACGACGACGACCCAGTGCCCCTGGCCGAGAAACTCCCGGACGTCCCGCTGCTTGCCGTCGAAGTCCTGGAGCGCCAGCTCGGGCGCCGCCGCGGACAGGAGCGGCACAAGCAGCAGTAGGAGCAGCGACGCGAAGATACGTTTCGGCACGACGACCTCCGGCAAGTTGGATATATTCCAGGACGCGCGACCGGTCCTGCAACGCGATCCTATATAATCCTGCTGGCTTTTGGAGCGGTCTATGGACAAAAAATTCCGCATCGAGAAGGACAGCCTCGGCGAGTTTCCGGTGCCGGCGGATGCCTGGTACGGCGTCCAGACGGCCCGGGCCGTCGCCAACTTCCCCATCTCCGGTCGACGGCCGGACCGCGATTTCATCGTCGCCCACGCGCGCATCAAGCGCGCGGCCGCCGCGGCGAACGAGGCCGCCGGCTGGCTCGAAAGCCGACTCGCCGAATCCATTCGTGCGGCCGCCGACGCGATCATCGCGGGGCGTCACCACGACGAGTTCGTGGTGGACCGTTTCCAGGCGGGCGCCGGCACCAGTCACAACATGAACACGAACGAGGTGATCGCGAACCTCGCGAACGTGGCGCTCGGAGGCAGCCGCGGGGTCTACAAGCCCGTGCACCCGAACGACCACGTGAACATGGGTCAGAGCACGAACGACACGATTCCGACCGCGATCCGCCTCGCCTGCCTCGCGAAGCTCCCGAAACTCACGCAGGCGCTCGAACGCATGGCGCAGGAGTACGGGCGCATCGCCGCGGCCGAGGCGAACACGGTGAAGAGCGGGCGCACCCACTTGCAGGACGCGGTGCCGACGACCGTGGGGCGCGAGTTCGCCGCCCATGCCTACATCCTGCGCCGCTGCGCGCAGAATCTCGAGGCGGTACGCCCGCGCCTGGCGGAGATCGGGCTCGGCGGATCGGCGGCGGGCACCGGCCTGAACACCGCGCCCGGGTACGTCGAGCGCGCTGCCGCCGAGCTGGCGCAGCTCACGGGCGAACCCATCCGGCCGTCGGCGGACCTCGCCGCGCAGATGCAGTCCATGGGCGACCTGCAGCACCTGTCGAACGGCATTCGCCTTGCCGCCCTCGAGCTGACGCGCATCAGCAACGATATGCGCTTGCTGGCCTCGGGGCCGCGCACCGGGCTCGGCGAGATCGAGCTGCCGCCGGTGCAACCCGGCTCGTCGATCATGCCGGGAAAGGTGAACCCGGTCATGTTCGAAATGCTGAACCAGGTGTGCTACCAGGTGCTCGGGCAGGACGCCGCGGTCGCGTACATGACGCAGGCGGGACAGCTCGAGCTCAACGTCATGATGCCCGCGCTCGGCAGCGCCCTCTTCGACGCCATGGACTGGCTCACGAACGCGGTTGCGGCGGCGACCGAGAAGAATCTCAAGGGGCTCAAGGTGAACCGCGAGCGGTGCCGCGAGTACACGCACCTGAGCGTCGGCCTCGCGACGCTGCTCAACACGTCGATCGGTTACGCCGCCGCGGCCGAGGTGGCCAAGGAGTCCGAGAAGAGCGGTCGCCCGGTGCGCGAGATCGTGGCGGAGAAGGGACTGATGACGACCGCGGCCTTCGATCGCCTGGTCGAACAGGCCGCGGTCGACGGGAACATCGAGCGCCGCTGACGCCCGGGCTTGCGCGCTCCTGGCGCGCTTCTTGCAGTCTTGCTGTGCCGCGGGATAGCCCGCCGAACGCCCTCTTCAGGACGCCGATGGCACTCGAGCTCTCCGTACCCGATTCTTCCGCCCGCCTGCTGGCGCAGGTCGAGCTGGATCCGCACAAGGTCGAGCGCTGGCTCGCCGGTCTGCCGCTGCTCAACACCGCCGGCACGGCGCAGAAGCTGGACGACACCCTGATCGCGTACAACCGGATGCCGCTCGAGCCGGATCTGCGCTTCGCGCTGCTCGAGCTTTACCGCCCGCCGATCCAGCAGATCGTCCTCGAGCTCCAAAAGCAGTTCGTCGGCCTGCCGCTGCCCCTGCCGGAACGGGCGAGGCGCATGGCGGAGCAGACCCTGCAGTTCCAGCGCGAGCTGGCATACGGCTACAAGCAGGTCGTCCTCGCCCACGGCGAGACCGCCGCGCTGCGCAACGATCAGGTCGCCGCGTTGCAGCGCGCCATCCGTCACCTCACGGAGGTCCTCGCGGCGAGCTACCTCTCCTACTCCCCGTTCCCCGTCGGGACCTGGAAGGAGATTCACGCCCTCTATGCGCACGCGGAGAAGCTCGGTTTCGGCGAGGTCGAGATCGAGGACGCGCTGAGTACCGCGACCGGGAAAGGGACAATCGTGAGCGCCTACAAGCACGCGCTGCTACTCGACCTCTGCGATCCCTACCACCTGCCGTCGCGCATGGTGGCCCACATCGATCGCTTCCTCGAGAGCCATGCCTCTCTCGCCGAGCTCGGCGTGGCATCGCGGCAGGTGGAAAGCGTCTGCCAGTTTCTCATCGACCTGCGCGCCGATCGGGCGGGGGTGGCGAACGCGGGTCAACCCGTGGAACCGGTCGATACCTTGCGGCTGCTCAATACCGTGGAGCTTGCGCGCACGCTCCACATCCAGCTCACGACGCTGCAGGCCGGTGTTCCGCCCTCCGCGCTCGGCCTGCCCGCGGAACTGTACGCCGACGGCGAGGAGATGCTGCGGCGGCTCGTGCACGTCTGGGGCGTCAACCCGAAGCGGGTGTTTCGCCGCAATGCCCGCCCGAACCTGGACATCGACGTCATCATCGGGACCGACGCGATCAACTACTGGCTCAACGGCGGCCGCCGGTTTCTGCCGAGCGCGGCGTTCGTCGGCCCCCACCCGCAACGGACCTGCGTGGGCACGTTCGGCAAGAAGCAGCTGGAGGCGGAAAATACGGACCACGAGTACAGCGTCTGGCAGCTTCAGGACGAGAGCGCCGGGGGCATGTCCTTGCGCAAGACGGGGCTCGTTAAAAGACCCGTGCGCGTGGGCGACCTGCTCGCAACCCGCTTCTCGGAGGATCAGCCCTGGTCGATCTCCGTCGTCCGCTGGGTGCGCAGCCCCAACCCGTCACGCGTGGAGATCGGGACGCAGCGCATGGCGCCGAGCGCGCAGCCGGTTCTCGTAAAGACCGTTACGGGCGACAAGAAGGAGAGCGACTTCCTCGCGGCACTGCTGCTTCCCGAGATTCCGATGCTGAAGCAGCCGCAAACCCTCGTCACCCCGCGCAACGTGTTCAGGCCGAACCGGATTCTTTACATGGACGACGGCCATCGCCTCGAACGCCTCGTCGGGAAGCAGCTCATCGAGCTCAGCGCAGGGTTCGAACGTTTCCAGTTCCAGCCCTCGTAAACGGCCGGTCGTCGGACCGCGCCGTTCGGGCCGTGAAAAACAGAAGGGCCCCATTGGGGGCCCTTCGTCGTGCCGGAAACGGCGGGTCAGCGATGTGCGAAGCGGGAGCCGTCCAGATAGGCCCGATCCGAATCCTCCACCACGCCGAGGCTCCAGGCACCCCGCGTGCGGGCGTGGCGAACCGCGGCATCCACGTCGGCGCTGGAAGCGCCCCGCCGGATGGTGAGGACCTGTCCCGGATGGATCAGGTCTGCGTCTTCGATGCGGTCGCGATTGGCGCGATAGATGAGCGGCCACTGGTACGGGTCGCCGTAAATGCTGCTCATCGCCGAAATTCCCCACAGGTGGTCGCCGCGAACGACGGTGTAGCTGTCGTCGGCCGCCATGGGTTCGGGCGCCGGGGCCGGCTCCGCAGCGACGGGGGCGGGAGCGGTCGCGGCCGGCTCGGTCGGCTCCGGGGAAGGGGCGGTCTGCGTGCTCGCGCACCCGACCATGACCAGGCCGACGAGACCGACACCGAAAAGGGTTGCGATTTTCATGGGGGGACGCCTCCGTCCATCTATTTGTGTTAGCGGCGAGTCTTTTTGACCGTAGCACCGGCTTAAATACGCTGTCAAGGAAAGTGGGATTACAATACGACCGCTCGTCCACACTTTCCGCGCTTTCATGCCCGATCTCCTGGTCCTGTATTACAGCCGCCACGGCGCACTGCGCGAAATGGCCAGCCAAATCGCGCGCGGCATCGAGCGCGCGGAAGGGATGCACGCGCGGATCCGCACGGTGCCCGAGGTGTCGACGGTGGTGGAGGCCACCGCCGGCCCGATCCCGGACGACGGCGCGCCCTACGCCACGTTGGACGACCTGCAGGATTGCGTGGGCCTGGCGCTCGGGAGCCCGACGCGCTTCGGGAACATGGCCGCCGCGCTCAAGTACTTCCTCGACGGAACGAGCCCCTTGTGGCTCTCGGGCGCGCTCGCGGGCAAACCCGCCGCCGTGTTCACCTCGTCGTCGAGCGCGCACGGTGGGCAGGAGACGACACTCGTCTCGATGATGCTGCCGCTTCTGCACCACGGGATGGTGATCGTCGGCGTGCCCTATACCGAGGAGGCGTTGATGCGCACGGATGCCGGCGGCACGCCCTACGGCGCGAGCCACATCGCGGGCCCCCGAAACGACCGCGCGCTCACGGATGACGAGGCGCGTCTTTGCCGCGCTCTCGGCGAACGCCTCGCGCGCACGGCCATCGCGCTCGAGCGCGCCCGTACGTGAAGCGACCGCTGCGCGCGCTCGCCGCAGCGAGCTATCTCGGCCTGCTTGCGCTCGTCATCGTCTGGGAGGGATGGCTCGCGCCGCCGACACCCGTGCCGCGCGCGTTCTGGATGGGCCTCAAGGCACTGCCTCTGCTGGTCCCGCTCTATCCGCTTCTCCGCGGCGGCGGCCGGGCGCACGTGCTTTCCGCGCTGCTCGTGCTGCTCTACTTCAGCGAAGGCGTGGCGGTGGCCTATACCGACGGACGGCGGGAGGCATGGGGAGGCGTCGCTTACGGTCTGACCCAGACGGCGCTCGCCGTCGCCTTCATCGTAAGCGCGACGTTCTACGCCCGCGTCATCGGGCGCGATCGCCCCGTTCGAGACTCTTCAGGAATGGAACCGTGACACGCCGGCGAGAGGCGAGCGAGGCGACGTCGATGCGCTCGAGCAGCGCGAAGAGCGAGACCATGTCGCGCGGGTAGCGGTTCAGAATGTAACGCGCCGCGTCCGCCGGCACCTCGAGGCCTCGGTTCTTCGCGCGGAGCCGGATGGCCGCGATCTTCCCGGCGTCGTCGAGCGCCCGCAACTGATACACGGTGCCCCACGCCAGGCGCGTCGCGAGATCGGGCAGACGCAGTCCGATGCCCCCCGGCGGCCCGATCGCCGCGGAGAGAAGTCGCCCCCGCTGCTCGCGCACGCGCTCGATGAGCGCGAACAGCGCGGCCTCCCAGTCGCGATCGCCCGCGATCCGCTCGACGTCGTCGAGACAAACGAGGTCCGCGTGCTCCGCGTCCTCGAGCACGGCCGGATGGAGACCGGGGGTGGCGAGCGGTACGTAGCGCGGGAGGCCGCCCTGCTCCTGCACGGCCCGGCAGGCGGCCTCGAGCAGGTGCGTCTTGCCGGCGGCGCGCTCGCCCCAGAGGAAAACGTTCCCGGGCTCGCGCTTCGAAATCATCGTGCGAAGCCGCGCCGGCACCTCTTCGTTGCCGCTCGCCAGGAAGTTCGCGAAGGACGAGCCGTCGCGCAACCGCAGGTCGAGCGGAAGCTGCGTGGTCACGGCACCGGGTTCGCCTGCCGCGCCCGGCGGGGGGCGCGCCGCGGTTTCTCCGGCGGCGCGATATAGCTCCTGTGGACGTGACGCATCCATACCTTGAGCGCCGCGGCGGCCGGCAGCCCGAGCAGCACGCCCAGGAAACCGAAGAGCTGTCCGCCGGCCATCACGGCGAAGATCACGGCGACCGGGTGCAGGCCGATACGGGCCCCGACCAGCCGCGGCGTCAGCACGTAGCTCTCCACGAGCTGCGCGACGAAGAAGACGAGAAACACCCACGCGAGCAAAGACGGGTCCTGGAACTGCAAATAGGCCGCGACGCCCGCCGTACCGAGGCCGACGATGAACCCCAGGTAGGGCACGAAGCTGACGAGCCCGGCGAGCAGGCCGATCGGCAGGGCGAGCTCGAGTCCGATCACGAGCAGGCCCGCCGAGTACATGGCGGCGAGGGCGAGCATCACGAGGAGCTGCCCGCGCAGAAAGCTCGACAGCACTGCGTCGGTCTCGCCCGTGAGCCGCGCGACCGTGGGCCGCGTGCGAGGCGGAAACAGCTCGAGCGTCGCGCGCACGATCCGGTTCCAGTCGAGCAGCAGATAGAAGGTGACGATGGGCACCAGCACGAGGTTCACGAGCCACAGCACCACCTGCATGCCGGAAGCGGTGATCTGCGTGAGCGCGGTACGGAGTATCTTCGCCACCTGCTGCCAGTTGGCGACGATCGCTTCACGGAGCTGGACGAAGTCGACGGGAAGCGGCTCGCCGATCAGCGCCTCGACGCGCGGAACCAGGTTCGTCTGCACCCAGTCGAGATAGACCGGGACGCGGCCCGCGAACACCACGATCTGCCGCGAGACCATGGGAACGAGAAACAGCAGCAGCACCCCCGTCGCGGCGACGAGGAGGAAGAACACCAGGCCCACGGCCGCCGCCCGCGGGAGCTTCCATCGCTCCAGCCGCGCGACCAGTGGATTGAAGAGGTAGGCGAGGAGCGCCGCGAGCAGGAACGGCGTGAGAATGGGGGCAAGCAGGTACAGCAGGACCGCCGCACCCGCCGCCGCAGCGAGGATGACGAGCGCGCGCACTCCGCTCACGGGCCGCGTCCGCCCACCGGCTCGATTTCCTTCATCACCACCCAGATCCAAAGGTAGTGCCCGCCGCTGAGCACGGTCGTCCCCAGCACGACGTAGGAGAGCACCTCGCCCGCGTGCGGGTAGCCGAAGCCGGTCGCCTGCTCCACCAGGACCGTCACGATCAGGAGAATCTGCATCAGCGTATTGACCTTGCTCAACCGGCTCGGCCGCATCTGCACCGGCCCGTACATCGAGGTATAGACGAGATAGCCGCCGACGATGAGGAGGTCGCGGAACGCGACGGCCACCATGAGCCAGAAGGGCAGGTGCCCGAGCACCGTGAGCATCACATAGGCGCTCACGAGAAGGATCTTGTCCGCCGCCGGATCGAGGATGCCGCCGAGCCGGGTCTCGCAGTGGTAGCGCTTGGCGATGAAGCCGTCGAGGCCGTCCGAAAAGCCTGCAATGACGAAGAGCAGCAGGGAGAGGACGTACTCCCCCTCGTTCAGCAGGACGATGAAGGCTGGCGCCAGGGCGATGCGGGACAGCGTGATGAGATTCGGCAGCTGGCGGATGTTCACCGGCCCTATTCCTTATGATGCAGCTTTCTCGGGCATGCCGGGGGTCGGCACGGCCGGCACGCTAAAGCGCACCCTCCCCCCAAGTCAAGTTTGCGCCCGCCCCATGGCGGCCATACCATACGCACTCCCCGATTCCGGTCTTTTACGTGACCAAGCCACGCGCTTCCCTGACCTACCGCGATGCCGGCGTCGACATCGACGCGGGCGACGCGCTCGTGGAGGCGATCAAGCCGATCGCCAAGTCCACCGCCCGGCCCGGCGTGCTTGCCGGCGTCGGCGGCTTCGGTGCGATGTTCCAGATCCCGCCCGGCCGCTACCGGGAGCCGGTGCTCGTATCGAGCACCGACGGGGTGGGCACGAAGCTCAAGCTCGCGATCGAGACCGACCGTCACGACACGATCGGGATCGACCTCGTGGCGATGTGCGTCAACGACGTCGTGGTCCAGGGCGCGGAGCCGCTCTTCTTCCTCGATTACTTCGCCACCGGCAAGCTCGAGCCCGCGCGCGACCCCCGGATCATCGCCGGCATCGGCGAAGGCTGCCGGCAGGCGGGCGCCGCGCTCATCGGGGGCGAGACCGCCGAGATGCCCGGCATGTACGCGGCCGGAGACTACGACCTGGCCGGCTTCTGCGTCGGCGTGGTCGAGCGCGAGCGCATCATCGACGGGAGCCGGGTCCGTCCTAACGACACGCTGGTGGGCATCGCGTCGAGCGGCCCGCATTCGAACGGCTACTCGCTCATCCGCAAGATCCTGAAAAGCCGCAAGTCGCGCCTCGAGGACCCGTTCGACGGCCGCACGCTGGGCGACGCGCTCCTTCAGCCCACACGCATCTACGTGAAGCCCCTGCTGTCGCTGATCGAAGCGATCCCGGTCCATGCCGCGGCGCACATCACCGGCGGCGGCCTGCCCGGCAACGTGCCCCGCGTGCTTCCGCAAGGCGTGCGGGCGGTGATCGACGGCCGGGCGTGGCGGCGCCCGGCGGTGTTCGACTGGCTGCAGGAAGGCGGAAACGTGGAGAGGGCCGAAATGTACCGCACCTTCAACTGCGGCATCGGCATGGTGCTCGTGCTCGACGCGGCGGACGCCGAGGCGGCGCTCCAGCGGCTTGCGCAGGCCGGCGAAACGGCGCACATCATCGGACACATCGAGGCGCATCCGGGGGAACCGGAGGTCGTCATCCTCGATTGACGGCTGCCGCATGGCTGCCCGCGCGCGCTGCCGGCTCGTCGTCCTGATCTCGGGACGCGGGAGCAACCTACAGGCGATCATCGACGCGGTGCGCGCCGGGCAGGTGCCGGCCGAGATCGCGGCCGTCGTCAGCAACCGTCCCGATGCCGCCGGGCTCTCGCGTGCCCGCGAGGCAGGCCTCCCCGTCGAGGCGGTCGACCACCGGGCCTACGCGTCCCGGGAGGAGTTCGACCGGGCGCTCCAGGAGCGCATCGACCGCCACCGGCCGGACCTCGTGGTGCTCGCCGGGTTTCTCCGCATTCTCGGAACCCGTTTCATCGAGCACTATGAAGGGCGGCTCGTGAATATTCATCCGTCTCTGTTGCCCGCCTTCCCCGGACTCGACACCCACGCCCGTGCGCTGGCCGCCGGGGTCCGCCGGCACGGGGCGAGCGTGCACTTCGTGACGAACGAAGTCGACTGCGGACCCCTGATCGTCCAGGCGTCGGTTCCGGTGCTCCCCGGCGATACCCCGGCGTCCCTGGCGGAACGGGTTCTGAGCGAGGAGCACCGGATCTACCCGCTCGCGATCCGCTGGTTCGCCGAGGGGAGGCTTAGTATTAAGGATGGCAGGGTGCTGCTGGACGGGGCTCGTCGGCCGGAACAGGGGCTCGATATCCCCCCGCCCGAGGAATAAACCGGCGACCGGCATCGTCTCTCTCTAGTCATAGCGGGAGGTCTCCGACAGACGCCATGGACGTACTGAAGACTCTTTTCTCGCGTTCGCGCGAGACGCGGGCCCGGCTGGAGCAACATCGCGCCCGGCTGTACCGCATCGCGTACGCGTGGACGCATAACCGGGCGCTCGCCGACGACCTCGTGCAGGAAACGCTCGCGAAAGCGCTGGCGAAATCGGGTCAGTTGCGCGATCCGAACGCGGGCGAGGCATGGCTCTACAGCATTCTCGCGAACTGCTTCCGCGATCACTTCCGGCGCCAGCGGGATACCGAGCCGATGGACGAAATCGAGCTGGTCGCGGAGTCGACGCCCGAATCGGAAAGCAGCGAGCTCGAGATCGTGCGCAAGGTGCGTGCCGCGATGGGCCGCCTGCCGTTCCCCCAGCGTCAGGTCCTGAGCCTGGTCGATCTGGAAGGCTTCAGCTACGTCGAAGTCGCCAGGGTGCTGGAGATCCCGATCGGAACGGTGATGAGCCGACTCTGCCGCGCACGGGCGGCTCTGAAGACCCAGCTCATGAACGACATGCAGCGCCTTGCCGGAGGGCAGGAAGCGAAGATCCGGAGGATCAAATGAACGAACAGAAACTCTCCGAAGAGTTCCTCAACGCCTTCGTCGACGATCAGCTCGGGCCCGAGGAAAAGAGCCGCGCGTTTCTCGAGCTCAGCCGCGACGAGGCGCTCAATCGCCAGGTCTGCGAGCTGCGCAAGCTCCGCGACATGGTGCGCATGGCCTACGCGGATATCCAGCCCCCGAGCACCGAGACGGGCGCGGGCGGGCGCTCCGGGCGCCTGGGCATCGGAATCGCGGCCGCCGTCACGCTTGCGCTCGGCGTGGTACTCGGCTGGACGCTGCATCAACGCCCCGCCGAGCTGCACCCGGCGGTGGAGGCATCGGGCTCGATGCAGGTCCAGGCGCCGCAGGAAGACGCGACCGACGCGCAGCTGAAGATCGTCGTACACCTGAACGAGCGCGCGCCGCAGCGGATCGAACAGGCGCTCGACGAAGTCGAGTCGCTGCTGAAGCTCTACCGCTCGACCGGGCAGGCCGCGCGTGTCGAGCTCGTCGTCAACGGCGACGGTTTGGCGCTGCTGCGCTCGGACCTGTCCCCGGCGCCGGAACGCGTGCGCCGGATGCAGCAGGAGTACGACAACCTGACGTTCATCGCGTGCCAGAACACGATCGATCGGCTGAAGCGCGATACCGGCGTCGTCGCCCGCCTGTTGCCGGGCGTCGTCGTGATCGACTCTGGGGTGGCGCAGCTGCAGCGGCGCCAGAATCAGGGCTGGGCCTACATCCAGGCCTAGATACAACCACACACCACTGCCGTTACCAGGAGTCTAAGGAGGCTGATATGAAGAAGTTCGTGACTGCGGGCATCGCCGCGCTGCTGGCGCTGGGAGGCATCGCCGGTGCCGCACAGGCCGCGGAGAGCGCCCAGCACAAGGCGGTCTACCACCTCAACTCGGACGACGCCAAGCACCACAAGGCGTTCCTGAACAACGTCCAGAACCACATCAACGCCGTCGGCAAGGACAAGCTCGACCTGCGGGTCGTGATGCACGGTCCCGGCATCACGCTCATGCAGAACGCCAAGTCCGACGAGGACGTCCGCAGCAAGATCGACAACCTGAAGCTGCAGGGCGTGAGCTTCAACGTGTGCGCCAATACGCTGAAGGGCAAGAAGGTCAACTACAAGACGGACATGCACGACGTCTCCGAGAAGGACATCGTGCCGAGCGGGGTCGCGGAGATCGCGATCCTCCAGAGCAAGGGCTACGCGTACGTCAAGCCCTGAGTAACGATTCTCTCCTCATGCCCGCGGGTGCAGATCCGCGGGCTTTTTTTTGCCCGTGATCGGTCGCGGTCAGCGCCCCGCGTCCGGCGAGGGCGGCTGCCCGGTGGCGCGCAAGGCGCGGTAGTCGGCGAGGATCCGGGCGTGATCGAAGGCCAGGTCCGATGGAGGGTTCGCGGGGTCGAACGCGCCCGCTTCGCGGGCGTCGTCCTGTCCGCGCGGCTCGCCGACCGCCTCGGCGACGTAGACGACCGAGGCGGTATGTCCCCTCGGGTCTCGGCTGGGATCGGAGTAGCAGCCCAGCAGCCGTAAAAGCCGCACCTGCAGACCGGTCTCTTCGCGCGCCTCCCGAACCGCCGCCTGTTCGACGGTCTCGCCGACGTCCACGAACCCGCCCGGGATCGCCCAACCCCGAGGGGGATAGCGGCGGGCGATGAGCACGATCGGACGGTCCGGCCGGTCGGCGAGCTCGATGATCACGTCGGCGGCGAGCAGCGGCGTACGGGGTGCGGTCATATTCGCAGAAATGGGCTTGGGACGGCCAGAATACCCGAATGGCCGGGAATAGGCCCGAATTGCCGGCGATCGAAGCAGTTGGGTTATACTCAGTCTTGAATCCTATCCACCTCCCGGGACAACCCACCCATGCTCGACGGTCTGATCGACCTCCCGTGGTGGGGCTACGTGCTTGTTGCACTCGGCCTCACGCACATCACCATCGCCTCCGTCACCATCTTCCTTCATCGCCACCAGGCGCACCGCGCCCTGGACCTGCACCCGATCCTCAGCCACTTCTTCCGGTTCTGGCTCTGGCTCACGACCGGCATGGTGACGAAGGAATGGGCGGCGGTGCACCGGAAGCACCACGCCAAGGTCGAAACGCCGGACGACCCGCACAGCCCGCAACAGGTGGGCATCAACAAGGTCCTGTGGGACGGCGTCTCGCTCTACCGCGTCGAAACGCGAAATGCCGAGACGCTCGCGAAGTACGGCCACGGCACGCCGAACGACTGGATCGAGCGCAGGCTCTACAGCCGCCACACGGCGGCCGGCATCGTGCTGATGCTCGCGATCGACCTCGTGCTCTTCGGCCCGATCGGGCTCTCGATCTGGGCGGTGCAGATGATGTGGATCCCGTTCTTCGCGGCGGGCGTCATCAACGGCATCGGGCACTACTGGGGCTACCGCAACTTCGAGTGCACCGACGCGAGCACGAACATCGTTCCGATCGGAATCGTCATCGGGGGCGAGGAGCTGCACAACAACCACCATACCTTCCCGAGCTCGGCGAAATTCTCGTCGAAGTGGTGGGAGTTCGACATCGGCTGGCTCTACATTCGCCTCTTCGAAGCGTTCGGGCTCGCCCGCGTGAAGAAGATTCCCCCGGAGCTCGCGTGCGATGCCGGCAAGCAGCAGGTGGATCTCGACACCGTGCGCGCCGTCATCGCGGGCCGTTTCCAGGTCATGGCGCAGTTCGCGCGCGACGTCCTGCGCCCGGTGCATCGCGAGGAGCTGCAGAAGGTGAAACCGGAAGACCGCGAATCCTGGGCGCTGCTCAAGCGGGCGAAGCGACTGCTCGTGCGCGAAGCGAGCCTGCTCGACGAGTCGAGCCGGAGCTGGCTGCAGCAGGTGCTCGAGCGGCACGCGAACCTGAACACGGTGTACGCGATGAAGCAGGCGCTGGCCGATATCTGGAATCGCTCGGCGACCACGCAGGACCACTTGCGGCGCGCGATCGAGGACTGGTGCCGGGAGGCCGAACAGACGGGCATCCAGGCCCTGAGGGACTTCGCCGCGAAACTTCGAGGCTACACGCTGGTTCCCGTGCCCGCCTGAGCGGACCGGAGGGCGCGCTTCGACGAAAAACCCGCGTTGGCGGGTTTTTCCTTGCCTACTGCAGCAGCCGCGAGACCCGCTGGTGCAACGGGCTCGAATGCGGGAAATGGGCCAGCAGGAACTCCATCTGGTCGGCGAGCACGCGCTTGCCCTGCAGGTAGATGTACTCGGCATGGGTCGGCACGAACGGCACCGCGAGCAGCTCCATCCCGGCCTGCTCCGGCGTGCGCCCGGCCTTGCGGTTGTTGCAGCGCTTGCACGCCGTCACCACGTTCTTCCAGGCATCGGTGCCGCCCCGGCTGAGCGGGATGATGTGATCGCGCGACAGCCCGCGTCCCGAGAACTGCGTGCCGCAGTACATGCACATGTGCGCGTCGCGCGCGAACAGCGCCTGGTTGTTGAGCGGCGGAACGTAGTGGGCCAGGGCCTTGAGGACCGCGTGGCTGTCCCCGTGCGTGGCGATGATGGAATTCACCTTGATGATCGAGCGGCGGCCGGTGATGGCGTTGTGCCCGCCGTGAATCTCGTACAGCGGCGCGCCCAGCGAGTAGACCACCAGGCCGAGATAGTAGGCCCGTACCGCCTCGCGGAAGTCGATCCATTCGAGAGGAATGCCGGAGGCGTCGGTGCGCAGGACTTGCTGGCTCAAGGCGTACACGAGGAAACCTTCATCCAAGCAAAAAACAACGCTGCGTATTTATCCCAGAAATCCGGCGTGTTGTACATAGTAATAGCACGAATACGCGCGTCGGGCGGCGTCGCCGGATGACGACGCAGAAAAGCGAAAGCCCGGCAAAGCCGGGCTTTCGGTAACACGCCGCAGTACCGGTGGAAGCTACTTGATCTTGGCTTCCTTGTAGGCCACGTGCTTGCGCACGACCGGGTCGTACTTCTTGAGCTCCAGCTTGTCCGGCGTCGTGCGCTTGTTCTTGGTGGTCGTGTAGAAGTGTCCCGTCCCGGCGCTCGAGACGAGCTTGATCTTTTCGCGTATCGCCTTGGCCACGATCGGTCTCCTTTACCTAAACCTTTTCCCCGCGGGCGCGCAGCTCCGCGAGCACGACGTCGATGCCCTTCTTGTCGATGGTGCGCAACCCCTGCTGGGACAGGCGGAGGGTGACCCAGCGCTTCTCGCTCTCCACCCACAACCGGCGGTAATGCAGGTTGGGCAGGAAGCGGCGACGGGTCTTGTTGTTCGCGTGGGAGACGTTGTTGCCGGTCCGCACGCGCTTGCCGGTGACCTGACAGACTCGCGACATAACTGATGCTCCAGGCGCCCCGGAGGGCCGAAAAGGAGCGGTTTTATATCAGAATCCCGGGTGACAGGCCAGCCCCGCCGATGCTACAGCACGCCCCGCTCGGCCAGGGAGACCATCTCCCCGTCGCCGACCACGATGTGGTCCAGGACCCGCACTTCCACGAGCCCGAGGGCCTCCTTGAGGCGCTCCGTCAGGACCTCGTCCGCCCGGCTCGGCTCCGCCACCCCGGACGGGTGGTTGTGCACGAGGATCAGCGCCGCGGCGTTGAGCTTGAGGGCCCGTTTCACCACCTCCCGGGGATAGACGGCGGTACCGTTCAACGTGCCCCGGAACAGCTCCTCGAAGGCGAGCACCCGGTGGCGATTGTCCAGAAAGAGCGCGCAGAACACCTCGTACGGGCGGTCCCGCAGGCAGGCGTGCAGGAAGGCCTTGGTATCGGCCGGCGACTCGAGCGCGTTTCCGCGCGCGAGGCGCGCGCCGAGGTGACGCCGCCCCATCTCGAGCGCCGCCTGGAGCTGCGCGTACTTCGCCTCGCCGAGCCCGGGCGCCTCGCACACGTCCTCGCGGCTCGCGACCAGCAGGTTGCGCAGGCCGTTGAAGCGCGTGAGCAGTTCGCGGGCCAGATCGACCGCGGTTTTCCCGGCCACGCCGGTTCTGACGAAGATCGCGAGGAGCTCGGCGTCGGAGAGCGCTTCCGGCCCGCGCATCAGCAGCTTCTCGCGCGGCCGCTCGGCTTCCGGCCAGTCGGTGATCGGCATGGCAACCTCCCTGTCGTTGTTTGTGCCCGGGCTTCGCGGGCGCGTACACTTTAAATAAATATGCCCACCCTCGCCAACAAACGGGTCCTGCTCGGCGTCACCGGCGGCATCGCGGCCTACAAGAGCGCCGACCTCGTGCGCCGGCTGCGCGAGGCCGGGGCCGACGTGCGCGTGGCCATGACCCGCGCCGCGGGGGAGTTCATCACGCCGCTCACGCTCCAGGCGGTGAGCGGTCATCCGGTGCACCAGGCGCTCCTCGATACCGAGGCGGAAGCCGGGATGAGTCACATCGAGCTCGCGCGCTGGGCCGACGCCGTGCTCGTCGCGCCGGCGAGCGCCGACTTCATCGCCCGCCTAGTGCTCGGCCGCGCGGACGACCTGCTCTCGGCGCTGTGCCTCGCCACCGCCGCGCCACTCGCCGTCGCCCCCGCGATGAACCAGCAGATGTGGCAGAACCCGGCGACGCAGTCGAACCTCGCGCGGTTGCGGGAACGCGGCGTGCGGGTCTTCGGTCCGGCTTCCGGCTCGCAGGCGTGCGGCGAGGTCGGGCCGGGACGGATGCTGGAGCCCGCCGAGCTCGTCGGCCTCGCGGCGGAGATCTTCGCCACCGGCGAGCTCGACGGCGTGCGCGTGCTCGTCACCGGCGGGCCGACATGGGAGGCGATCGACCCGGTGCGCGGACTCACCAACCGCAGTTCCGGAAAGATGGGCTACGCCGTCGCGGCGGCGGCGGCCGAGGCCGGCGCGCGCGCGGTCCTCGTCTCCGGACCGACGACGCTTCCCGACCCGGACCGGGTGCGCACGGTGCGGGTGGTCAGCGCGCGCGAGATGCATGACGCGGTGATGGCCGAGATCGACGCGGCGGATATCTTCGTCGGCGTCGCCGCCGTCGCCGACTACCGGCCGGTCGAGAGCGCCCCGCGCAAGATCAAGAAGGAAGCCGAACGCCTGACCCTCGATCTCGTACGCAACCCGGATATTCTCGCCGACGTCGCGAAGCGACGACCCGACATCTATGCCGTCGGCTTCGCGGCCGAGACCGAGGACCTCGAGGCGCGGGCGCGGGCCAAGCTCGAGGCGAAGGGGCTCGATCTCGTCGCCGCCAATCTCGTCGGTCGGCCGGGCTCGGGCTTCGAAGCCGACACGAACACGCTGCTGCTCGTCGATCGACGGGGCACGACCGAGCTCGCGCAGGCGCACAAGACCGCGCTCGCGCGCATCCTCATTCATGAAATCGCCCAGAGGTACCATGCACAAGGTAGAGCTCAAGATTCTCGACACGCGCATCGGCACTGAATTTCCCCTGCCCGCCTACGCCACCGACGGCTCCGCCGGCGTCGACCTGCGCGCCTGCATCGACGAGCACCTGCGCATCGAGCCCGGCGAGACGCATCTGATCCCGACCGGCATCGCCATCCACATCGCCGACAGGCACATCGCCGCGATGCTGCTCCCCCGCTCGGGCCTTGGCCACAAGAACGGCATCGTGCTGGGCAATCTCGTCGGTCTCATCGACTCCGACTACCAGGGGCAGCTGCTGGTCTCGCTCTGGAACCGCGGGCAGGAACCGTTCGTGCTGGAACCGGGCGACCGCATCTGCCAGATGGTGTTCGTGCCGGTCGTACCCGCGCACTTCGAGGTGGTCGAAGAGTTCGAGGAGTCGCGGCGCGGAGCGGGCGGCTTCGGCCACTCCGGCCGCAAATGAATCGCCCTGATCTCCGGGGCGCCCCCGTGGGCTTGGAACGCGCGCGCCGCGCGGCCGCGATTTCCGGGTGGAAGGGGCGACGGGCGTTGTTCTACACTGCGACCCGAAACCGAATCGAGCGATAAGGACATGTCCACCCCGGGTTCCGTGCCGCGCAGCCAACCGACCGCCCTTCCTCCGGAGATTTTCAAGGCCTACGACATTCGCGGCATCGTCGGGCGCAGCCTCACGCCCGCGATCGTCGAGCGCATCGGCCAGGCGATCGGGAGCGAGGCGATCGCGCGCGGCAGCCGGAAGTTCGCCGTGGGGCGCGACGGACGTCTGTCGGGACCCGAGCTCGTCGCCGCGCTCGCTCGCGGACTCAACCGCGCCGGCTGCGACGTCGTCGACATCGGACAGGTACCGACACCGGTACTCTACTTCGCGACGCATCACCTCGGCACCGGCTCCGGCGTCAGCGTCACGGGCAGCCACAACCCGCCCGACTACAACGGCCTGAAGATCATGATCGCCGGCGAGACGCTTTCGGGCGAGGCGATCCAGGACCTGCGCCGGCGTCTCGAGCGCAACGACCTCGTCCGAGGCGAGGGGCGCGTGACGCCGGTCGACGTCAAGCCGGCGTACATGGATCGCATCGCCGGCGACGTGAAGCTGGCGCGTCGGATGCGCGTGGCGATGGACTGCGGCAACGGCGTCGCCGGCGCGGTCGCGCCCGAGCTGCTGAAACGCCTCGGGTGCGAGCTGACCGAGCTCTATTGCGAGGTCGACGGCCGCTTCCCGAACCACCATCCGGATCCGAGCAAGCCGGAGAACCTCGCCGACCTCATCGCCGCCGTGAAAGGCGGCGGGTACGACGTCGGTCTCGCGTTCGACGGCGACGGCGACCGCCTGGGCGTCGTCACACCGGCCGGCGACATCGTCTGGGCCGATCGCCAGATGATTCTCTACGCGCGCGACGTGCTCGCACGCAACCCCGGCGGAAAGATCATCTACGACGTGAAGTGCTCGCGTACGCTCGACGCCGAGATCCGCAAGGCGGGCGGCGAACCGATCATGTGGAAGACCGGGCACTCGCTCATCAAGGCGAAGCTCAGGGAGTCCGGCGCGCTGCTCGCGGGCGAGATGAGCGGGCACATCTTCTTCAAGGAGCGGTGGTACGGCTTCGACGACGGGCTGTATGCCGCCGCGAGGCTGCTCGAGCTCCTCTCGCGCGATTCCCGGTCTCCCGCGGACATCTTCGGATCGCTCCCGAACACGGTGAACACGCCGGAGCTGAACCTCAAGTTCGCGGAGGGGGAGCATCATGCGGTGATCAAGGAGCTCGTCGGCCAGGCGAGCTTCCCCGACGCGAAGGTCACGACCATCGACGGCCTGCGGGTCGACTTCACCGACGGCTTCGGCCTGGTGCGCGCCTCGAACACCACCCCCGTGCTGGTGCTGCGCTTCGAGGGCGATACCCCGGCGGCGCTCGAGCGCATCCAGGCGCGGTTCCGGGAGCTCCTGAAAAGCGTGCGGCCCGATCTCACCCTGCCCTTCTGACCGTGCGCCTGTTCTCCGCGCTCTACGCCCGCGCCATGGTGTGGGCCCGCCATCCGCGCGCGCCGTACTTCCTCGCCGGGCTCTCGTTCGCCGAGTCCTCGTTCTTTCCCATCCCGCCCGATGTCATGCTGGCGCCGATGGCGCTCGCCCGCCCCAGGCAGGCGTGGGCGTACGCCGCGATCACCACCGCGGCATCGGTCGTCGGCGGCCTCGCCGGTTACCTGATCGGCTGGCTCGCCTTCGGGCTCATCGAGCCGATCCTGCAGCGCGCCGGTTACTGGGAGGGTTATCTCGCCGCCCGGGCGTGGTTCGACGCCTGGGGATTCTGGGCGATCTTCGTCGCCGGTTTTTCGCCGATTCCGTACAAGCTCTTCACGATCGCCGCCGGCGTCATCGGGATGCCGCTCGTACCGTTCGTGCTCGCCTCGACGATCGGGCGCGGCGGGCGCTTCTTCCTCGTCGCCGGGCTGATGGCCCGGGGTGGCGAGCGCATGGAGAAGGCGCTGCACCGCTACGTCGACCGCATCGGCTGGGCGACGGTCGTCGCGCTCGTCGTCGTGTATTTCTGGGCGCGCTGAACCGCGGCAATCGCGAGTGGCGCGACGTTGGCCGCCGGTCGCTCTTGCCCTCGGCCCGGCTACCTAGTGATGTTCCCCAATGGCGATCGGCGCTTGCCTTCTGCATCGTTGATGCGGGGGCCGAGATCAACGACACGGAGGTGTGCGATGCGAGCCACGAGGGAGCTCGGACGATTCATCGGCGTCGTCCTTCTCGTTCTTGGCGTGGGCGCGACGGTCGCCCGCGCCTACGATGTGCCGTACGTGCCGACGCCCGAGCCGGTCGTTCGCGAGATGCTGCAGCTGGCCAAGGTCGGTCCGAACGACATGGTCTACGATCTCGGCTCCGGCGACGGACGTATCGTGATCATGGCCGCGAAGGAGTTCGGCGCACGCGGCGTGGGGGTCGATATCGATCCGGCGCGCATCGCCGAGGCGCGCGAGAACGCCCGCCGGGCCGGCGTGGCGGACAAGGTGAGGTTCGTGCAGGGCAACCTGTTCGACGTCGACCTGCGGCCGGCCACCGCCGTGACGCTCTACCTGCTGCCTTCCGTGAACCTGCAGCTCAAGCCCAAGCTGCTGCGCGAACTGCGGCCCGGCACGCCGGTCGTGTCGCACGCGTGGGACATGGGCACGGACTGGGAGCCGGAGGCGGAACGCACGGTCAGCGACCGCAAGGTGTTCCTGTGGCACGTCCCGCGGCGGACGGCCGGCGCGGCTCGCGGATCCCGTTAGGCCGCCGGCCGGCAACCCGCGTCCGGAGAATGCGCCGGCAGTCGGCGCAGGTAGAATGAACGGCCGACGTGTCGCGAGGGACGGCGCCATGCACACCGCGGAAAAGATCCGGAAGCTCGGGTTCAAGCGCTGGTACGAGCGCGCCCTGCTCGAAGGTCACGCGTACCTCGTCACCTGCTTCCTCGGCATGATCGTCGCCATCGCGGGCATCGAGGTCGTCGGCGGAAGACAGGGCCTGGGCCAGGTGCTCGTCGGCGTGGCGGTCGGCGGCCTCGGCGTCGGTGTCTGCCTGTTCAGCTGGCAGCGGTACCACCGGATCCTCATCCTCGCCGAGCACCTGGGGGCCGGTGCGACCTGCGGGCGCTGCGGCCACTACGCCCGATTCGGCCTCATCGGCTCCGGGGGGTCCGATATGGACGACCCGCGCGAGCAGCCGCAGGAGCGCGGTCCGATCTGGCTCCACGTGAAGTGCCGCGAGTGCGGCAACGAGTGGGTGATCTGAGGCGCCGGGTCCGGCGTTCGCCCCCTAATCGAGCCTGAAGCCCCTCTCCTGCAGGTACCGGATCAGGTGGTACGTCCCCCCGAAGCGGTCGGGAAACTCGTGGAACCGCCTGCCGCAATAAAAGAGATTGTGCCGAAAGTGCGAGCAGAACCACTTCTCCCCGTTCACCTCGAGCGCGAGCTTCACCGCCACCATGCGGTCGTACCGGTTCGAGTTGTCCTCCAGATGGACGCACGCGTGGTAGAGCACCCCGCGCGGCGCCGCCCGGAAAAAGAGACCCCGGCTTTTCTGCAGGAAGATGACGACCGGATGGGAGCGGGTGGAAACCTCGGCGGCGTTCCCGCTGGGAAACTGAACCAGAAAGCTCTGCGTTTCGTCGAACTGCGCACGCTGTCGCCGGCTCAGAACCGTATGAAGGAGGTCGCGGCCGCGGCGCTCCGCGGCCGTGAGCAGCACCTCGTTCACGAGCATCAGCCGCCGACGAGCGGCGTGTGCATCACGATGGATCCCGCCTCCGGCTTGAAGCTCCGGATGGACTCGGCGGAACCGTCGCCCTTCACCTCGTAGGCCAGGTAGTTCCTGGCCTTCAATTCGTTAAACACCTTCTCTGCTGCGATCCGCGTTGCCTGGTCGTGCCAGGAATACTGCCGATCTCCCTCGTCGCACATTACGCGCAGCATACCCATGGATGATTCCCTCCGATGGACTCGTTGCTCGGCAACCGTAGGGCGGTTTTTTCCTGCCCTGCTGTCTTTTGGTTTTGCCTAGGTTAGGGAAGCGCGGCGGTTCGATCAATCAAGGGGTTTCCCCCAAGTCACCCGAACTACACCGGAGGCGAGGTCGTGACGCGGGTAAGCACCGCGGCCAATGGCGAAAACTGCGCCGAGCCGATCGAGCGCGGGACGTCGAGTTGCCCTTTGCCCAAGCAGGCGAATACCGCGTCGGCCTACGGACCACGCTCCGCCTCTTCTGCCCCGACCGCACCGGCATGATAATCAGCGCTGTGAAGGAATCGTGGAGCTGACAATGACCCTGACCCGCCGAAGGCTCGCCGCCGTTCTCGCCGGTATGCTCGTGCTGCTCTTCGCGTGCCAGACGACGCCGACCGGCCGGCGTCAGCTCAACCTGTTCCCCGACGAGCAGGTGGCGGAAATGGGCCAGACGGCGTTCGCGCAGATGAAGCAAAAGACGCCGCCTGCGCAGGGCGATCCCGCGAGCAAGTACATCCAGTGCGTCGCGCAGTCCGTCGTGCAGGTCGTCCGGAAGCCCAAGGGGGGCGGGCAGTGGGACGTGAGCGTCTTCGCGGACGACCAGGTGAACGCTTTCGCCCTGCCGGGTGGCGGCATCGGCATCTACACCGGCATCCTGAAGGCGGCACGCACGCCCGATCAGCTGGCCGCAGTGATCGGGCACGAGATCGCGCACGTGCAGGCCGAGCACGCGAACGCACGGCTCTCGACGCAGTATGCGACGGAGGCCGGACTCGGCCTCATCCAGGCGATCGCGGGCGGA
The DNA here is from genome assembly GCF_002355415.1 of Sulfurifustis variabilis. Taxonomy (GTDB): domain Bacteria; phylum Pseudomonadota; class Gammaproteobacteria; order Acidiferrobacterales; family Sulfurifustaceae; genus Sulfurifustis; species Sulfurifustis variabilis. The sequence goes on from NZ_AP014936.1 coordinate 2,577,473, forward strand.
GGCGGTGGAGAAGGCGGCAACGTCATGGCGCTCCTCGGTCTGGGCGCGCAGGTCGGAATCCTGCTTCCTTTCAGCCGCGCCCAGGAGTCGGAAGCCGATATCATCGGACTGGAATACATGGCGCGGGCCGGCTACGACCCGCGCCAGGCCGTCAACCTGTGGCAGAACATGGCCAGGGTGGGCGGCTCCGGGCCGCCGGCGTTCCTCTCCACGCATCCGTCGAGCGAGCAGCGCATGGAGAACCTGAACAAGCATACGCCCAAGGCGCTCGAGCTATACCGGCAGGCGCAGGCGCAGGGACGCAAACCGAACTGCACTCCGCCGCGCTGATCGCGCGACGCCGCGGAGTGGGGGATTCCCCGGATACAGGCGCTGGTCGCGGCGTGAAAAGGTGCGGGCTACGGAAAAGCCGGACGGCCTGTCCGGCATGGCAAGGAGGGACTCATGCTCAAACGCGCAGCCGTCGTCTTCGGCATCGCTTTCATCGCCGCCGGCATCCTGGGGTTCGTACCGGGCATCACGACGTCGGACGGTTACCTGCTTGGAATCTTCCACGTCAACGCCGCGCACAACGTCATTCATCTGGTCAGCGGAGCGGCCGCGCTCTACGCCGGCATGCAGAGCGAATCGCTCTCGCGCCTCTACTTCCAGGTCTTCGGGGTGATCTACGCGCTCGTCGCCCTGCTCGGGCTGTTCTACGGGAGGGAGCCTTTGCTCGGTTTCATCGCGCACAACCCGGCGGACGTCGTCCTGCACCTCGTGATCGCGGCGGCCGCCCTGTACTTCGGCTTCGGTTATCGGGAGCACCGGCCGATCACGGCCTAGGCGACAAAGGCGCCGGACCGGGAGACCGGTCCGGCGGCGTCTGGCTTTTTTTAAGCGGTTCGCCTAAGCTTTCCGTGGCTGCAGTCGCCACGGCCCTTCGGTAGTCCCTCCGGTTAAATCCGCAGTTACTTCCGCAGTCCCGTTCGATAGGCTCCTGCAGCTCTAGTCAACTAACCGGAGTAAGTACAGTGCTCAAAGGTACCGTCAAGTGGTTCAACGAGAGTAAAGGTTTCGGCTTCATCACCCCGGAGAGCGGCGGGAAGGACGTGTTCGTGCACTACTCCGCCATCCAGGGCGGCGGATTCAAGGTCCTGACCGAGGGCCAGAAGGTGCAGTTCGAGCTGCAGCAGACCCCGAAGGGCCCCGCGGCGGCGAACGTCACCGCGATCTGACCGACCGCGATTTTCGGTAAACGAACCCCGCTTCGGCGGGGTTCGCTTTTTCGAGGGCCGGCCGGGCGCGTGCCGGTGCGGTTCTCGCTCACTTCCTGCCTTTCTTGTCCCCCTTTCCGCGCCCGCCCTTCCCGTCATCATCATCATCGTCGTCGTCATCCTCTCGGCCACCGGGCCGGCCGGCGCCGTTGCCGCCTGTTCCTATCGTGATGGTCGGGCCGCCGCCGCCCGAGCCGCTCGGGGGTGGGCTCGCGTTGCCGGAGGATGGGGCGGACGCTTCGGGCGCGCTGCCTCCCGATGAAGCCCCGCCGCCCGAGCTCACGGGAGGCGCCGCCGCACCTCCGCCCGAGCCGCCGCCGAGATCGACGCCGGCATTGACCTGCACATCGCCTCCGCCGCCTCCGTCCTTGCCGGCCAGCGCCGCCATGGCGCCCACGAGCAGCACGCCGATCAGGATCTTGGGCCAGACCCGGCCGCCCTCTTCCGGCGCGGGGGCCCGCGTTTCGCTGCCGAGCCCCGGGAGCGCGATCTCCCGCGCGGGGGTCGTCGCGGCGCCCGGCGCACCGGACGGATCGACGGAGCCGCTTGCCGGGTCCGTCGCCGGGTCGGCCGATTCCCGCGAAGCGGGCGGCAGGCGGTATTCGTACGGATCGCCGATGGCGCGCGCGTAGTGAATGTCGACCGCGCTGGCGGTGTGGGAGACGGGAAGCGAAAAGGCCGCGATGAGGAGCGCGCGTCGCGCGCGGCGGGCTCGTCCTTGCCTCATGACCGATCACTCCTGTGATCGCGCCCATGGGAGCACAGTGCCCGCAAGCCGGCAATGCGGTGATACCCGCTCCGTCGAGCGCGGCCCGGGCTTCAGCCGGTGATATACCGCGTCAGCTGCTGGATCAGCTGTTCCTTCTCCTCGAGCATCAGGGCCACCAGGTCGCGCAGCGAGACGATGCCGACGCACTCCTCGCCGTCGAACACCAGCAGATGACGGCAGCGATGCTCCTTCATGAGATCGAGGCAGCGCCCGACACTTTCGCGCGGGCCGACTCGAACCGGATCCTGCCGCATCACGTCGCGCAGCCGCACGCCGCTCGGATCGCGTCCCGCCGCGATCACCCGCTTCACCAGATCGCGCTCGGTGAAGATGCCCGTTACGCGTGCCGCCCCCGTCACCACGACCGAACCGATGAAGCGCTCGGTCATGAGCTGAGCGGCTTCCAGGGCGGTGCTGCGCTCGTCAAGCACCGCGACCGTCCGCTGGATGCCGGTATAGATCAAGGCCATGCTGCACCTTCCTGGGCGCGCGCCTGCCGGGCCCGGGCCCGGCATGCGCCCGCAAACACGATAGCCCGTCCGCGCACGTCCACCAAGAATCCGTCGCGGGAGACAGCGCGCGCAGTGGGGGCGCGTCGGCCTCGCGCTGCCCGGATAAAAACGGCGCGCGGAATCCCGCGGCGGAGGAAAGGTCTAATCGGGTGCCAGGTGGCGTAGCATGCTGACGGGAGAACCACGCATGAACACCTCTTCCCGCATGTTGGTCATCGGCCTCGCCGTCGGCATTCTGTCGGCGGGGTGCGGCGAGGGTCGGGAAGGCCGACCGGCGACCGGCGAGACGGCGCGCCTGCCTTTCGAGCAGGCCGACATCGACAAGAGCGGGGCGCTTTCCACGCAGGAGGCGGTGCTCGTGCCCGGGCTCGACCTGCTCGCGGTCGACAAGGACGGAGACGGCACGATCGAGCGCGAGGAGTACGAGGCGTGGGCTCGGGGAGGTCGCGCTGCCCTCCCCGAAACGGCAGGCGCCGACGAGGCCCGGCGCTGAACCGCCCTGGCCGTCGCGGGGAGCCGCCCCGCGCCTCCCGCTCACACCGGCCGTGAACGCAACCTAGGCGCCGTCCTCGTACCAGATGGTGATCGTGAGCGACCGGCTCACGGTGCCGCGCTCGGTCGGCCCATCGGGTATGAACACCGCTCCCTCCGACTGGGCGACGTGCAGCAACCGCGCGGGACGGTGCTGCTCGAGCCAGTTGTTGATGCCCTTTTTCACGATGGCCGGCGTCACCGAACCCTTGTCGGACCACTCCTCGAACCGGATCACCTCGCAATGCACCATACCGCCCTCCGCTGCGCGTTCCTGCGCAGAATTCGGTCCATCGGCGCCGTCCCCGCCGCGCGCGGCCGTCGCCCGCCCGCGATCGAGATCCGGCCGTTTCCTACGCCGTTTCCTTCAGCGCCTCGCCCAGTATCGAGTACATCTCGTCGACGTGGCCCCGGGTGAGGATCAGGGGCGGCGAGAGGGCGATGATGTCGGCGACGGCGCGTACGAGCAGACCCTTCTCGTAGCAGCGCACGAACACGTCGTAGGCGCGCTTCCCGGGGCCGTCCGCGCGCGGCTCGAGCTCGATCCCGGCGACCAGGCCGAGGTTGCGCAGGTCGATCACGTGCGGCGCGCCTTTCAAACCGTGCACCGCCTCCTCCCAGTACGCGCTCAGGCCGGCGGCGTTCTCGAACACGCCCTCGTCGCGGTAGAGGTCGAGCGTCGCGAGCCCGGCGGCGGCCGCCAGCGGGTGGCCCGAGTAGGTGTAGCCGTGGGCCAGCTCGATGAGATGCTCGGGTCCGTTCATGAAAGCGTCGTGAACGGCCGCGCGCACGACCGTCGCCCCCATCGGCACCGCCGCGTTGGTGAGCCCCTTGGCGAGCGTGACGATGTCGGGGAGGACGTCGAAATAATCGGCGGCAAACGGCGCGCCCAGCCGCCCGAAGCCGGTGATCACTTCGTCGAAGATGAGCAGGATGCCGTGGCGGTCGCAGAGCTGGCGCAGCCGCCGCAGGTAACCCTTTGGCGGGATCAGCACGCCGTTCGACCCGGCGATCGGCTCGACGATGACGGCGGCGATGGTGCTCGCGTCGTGCAGCGTGACGAGCCGCTCCAGCTCGTCGGCGAGCTCGGCGCCCCGTTCGGGCTCGCCGCGCGAGAAGGCGTTGCGCCCGAGGTCGTGGGTGTGCGGCAGGTGATCGACGCCGGGTAGCCCGAGGCCGAAGGCCTTGCGGTTCACGACGACGCCGCCGACCGAGTTTCCGCCGAAGTTGACGCCGTGGTAGCCGCGCACGCGCCCGATCAGGCGCGTGCGGCTCGCCTGCCCGCGCGCGTGGTGATAGGCGATCGCGATCTTCAGCGCGGTCTCGACCGCCTCCGAGCCGGAGTTCGAGAAGAACACGTGGTCGAGATCGCCCGGCAGCATCTGCGCCACGCGGCTCGCGAGCTCGAAGGCCTTGGGGTGCCCCATCTGGAACGGGGGCGCGAAATCCATTTCCGCGGCCTGCCGCCGGATCGCCTCGACGATCGGTTCGCGGCAGTGCCCGGCGTTGACGCACCACAGGCCTGCGGTGCCGTCGAGGACGCGGCGCCCGTCGTGGCTCACGTAGTGCATGTCCTTTGCGCCGACCAGGAGTCGCGGCGCCGCCTTGTACTGGCGGTTCGCGGTAAAGGGCATCCACCAGGCGCGGAGGTCCGGCGTGACGGAAGGGGAACGGGAAGACGCGCTCTTCATCGACTCCTCCTTGGCCCGGCGCGGATGCGGCGCGCCCGGGATGGCGTACGGAGTACGGCTGATACCCGCGCGGGGATATCGGGGTGAGCCATCCGTGTCGTCCGATCCTACCTCAGAACAACGGACGTCGCCCGGCATGCTCGGGACTACCGGAAAAAGGAGTACGGGGAAGTCTCGATTGATCGCCTGGAGGCGCCTCGGACAATGCCCGAATCGCCTCGAACACGGAGTGACACGGATGTCACGTCGTCCGGCCCTCGCCCTGGCGCTGCTGCTCGCTTCCGGGCTGGGCGCGTGCGCTCACGGAAACGCAGTGAACGACAGCGCGCTCACGATCCTGCACACGAACGATCTGCACGGGCACATCGAGCCGTGGACCGGTTGGGGCGAGCTGGACGGCAAGCGCATCGGCGGCCTCGATCGGATCGCGACGGCGGTCGCCGATGTGCGTCGAGAGGTCGGCGCCGAGAAGGTCCTGCTGCTCGACGGCGGAGACACGATCGGCGACACGATGATTGCGGTCGAGACGGAGGGCCGGGCGGTCGTCGAGGCGATGAACGCGATCGGGTACGACGCCATGGTGATCGGCAACCACGAGCCCGACTTCGGGCCGGAAGCGCTCGCACGGCGCATCGGCGAGGCCCGATTCCCGGTGCTCGCCGCCAATCTGTATCGCAAAGGCGGGGGACATTTCGCGACGCCCTACGTTCTTCGCACGATCAACGGCGTGCGCATCGGCGTCATCGGGCTCGCGTACCCCAACACGGCGCTCACGACCGCGTCGAAGAACGTCGCCGGCCTCGAGTTCCGCGATGCCATCGACACGGCGCGCGAGCTCGTGCCGCAACTGCGCCGCGAAGGCGCGCAGCTGGTCGTGGTGCTTTCGCACTTCGGCCTCTCGGCCGAGCAGCACCTCGCGCGCGAGGTGCCGGGCATCGACGTGATCGTGGGCGGCCACAGCCACAACCGCATGGTCGAGGCGGAGCGCGTGGGGGAGACGCTGATCGTGCAGGCCGGCGCGCACGGCTCGGACCTCGGCCGTCTCGACCTCACGATCGAGAACGGCCGGGTCACCGGACACCGCCGGCATCTGATCCTCATCGACAACGACCTCCTGCAGCCCGATCCGCGCGTCGCCGACGTGGTACACGCGGCCCTCGCGCCGCACCGGGAGAGACTCGACGAGACCGTCGGCGCCGCGGGCGGTACCGTGGCGCGCGCCCAGACGCTCGCCGGCCAGGAACCGGGGCCGCGCGACGAGCCGTCGCCGGCGGACATGCTGTTTGCCGATATCGTGCGACGCGAGACCGGCGTGGACGCCGCGCTGCTCCCCGGCGTCGGCTACGGCGTCGCCATTCCGCCGGGATCGATCGCGGCCGCCGGGCTTCGCAACCTGATTCCGCACGACTCGAAGGTCGTGACCATGACGCTGACGGGCGCGCAGGTCCGCGAGATCCTCGAGCAGTCGCTCGAGAACACCTACACGAAGGATCCCCGGGTAAAGGTCGGCGGGCTGGTGCAGGTCAGCGGTCTGACGTTCGCGTACCGGCGCGACGCGAAGCGGGGGGAGCGGCTACGGGAAGTGCGGATCGGCGACGAGCCGCTCGACCCCGGGCGCCGCTACCGCGTCGCGACGAACACGCTGCTCGCGCAGGGCGGCCACCGCTACCGGACGTTCACGGAGGGACAGGACCGGCGCGAGCTCGGGTCGCAGTACGAGCTGGTCAAGTCGGCGATCGGTCGCGCCGGCACGCTCGTCGCGCCGGCCGAACCTCGAGTGCGCCGGACGTCGAGCGCGGCGCGATGATCATGACGCAAGACGACCGCGCGGCGGCGCCGCGGGTGCGCGCCGCTCGCCCTGCTCCAGCACGCGGCGCAGCGCGCCGAAGCGCTTGCGGTACTGCGCGGGGGTGAGGCCGACCTGCCGGCGGAACAGCCGGCCGAAGAAGCTCGCGTCCTCGTAGCCGACCTCGTTCGCCACGGCGTCGATGGGGAGCTCGGTGGTCTCGAGGACGTGCTTCGACTCCTCGAGCCTCAGCGTGTGCACGTACGCGATCGGTGACATGCCGGTCGCCCGCGCGAAGCGCCGCTTGAAGGAGCGCTCGGGCAACCCGCTCAGGCGCGCCATCGCCGCCACGGGGGTGTCCTCGTCGTAATGCAGCGCGATCCATTCCTGGCACTTCGCGATGAGGGCGTCCTCGACCTGGCGGCCGCGGGTGAGGGCCGCGTACGGCTGCTGGCCGACGTCGTGCCAGTTGACGAGATGCAATCGCGCGACCCGCATCGCCTCCTCGGTCCCGAGGAAGCGCGCGATGAGGAAGAGCGTGACGTCCTGCCAGGAGGTGCCCCCGCCGCCGAGGATCAGGCGGCCCTCGCCGGAGATCACGAGCGCCCGGTTCGGGTGCACGCGCGTCTTCGGGTAGCGCGCGGCCATCGCCTCGCAGTACCCCCAGTGCGTGGTCGAGTCCTGCCCGTCGAGCAGCCCGGCCTCGGCGAGCACCAGCGCGCCCGAGCAGGCGGCGGCCAGCGTCGCGCCCGCGGCGTAGCGCTGTCGGAGCCACTCGACCTCCGCCGTGTAGCGCCCCGAGAGCTCCTCCTCCGGCGCGACCATCAGGTCCGGAATCGCGACGACATCCACCGCCGGGCACGCGTCGAGCGCGCACTCGGGCTCGACGCGCAGACCGCTGACCGCCCGGAAGCCCCGGCCGTCCGCAGAGACGATGAGCGGGCGGATCAAGGACTGCCCCGGCCGGCCGGCGACGAGAAAGTCCCAGTCCCGCCCCGCCGAGGCCAGGACGTCGTACATGCCGTAGAGGGTCGAGGCGGTCGACTCGGGCACCGCCAGGAGGGCGACGGTCAGCCTGGCGTTTGCGTCCGACATGGCAGATTCGTCCGGTAATTGCCCGAAACGACTTTATCGCAACCGTAGGGGCGGGAGTACCTTTCTCCGCGCCGGGAGAGCCCCGTCGGCCCCCGTGCGAGAAACATCCGCCTATTAGGAGGCATCCATGGCACAGACAGCGCAGAAACAGCTCGACTTCGATCCGGCGCGCGCCGAGGCCTTCGCCGGCCGGCTGCTCGCCACCCTCAACAACGGGGCCCTCTGCCTGATGGTCTCCGTCGGCCATCGTACCGGCCTCTTCGACGCCATGCGCACGCTGCCCCCCGCCACGAGCGCCGAGATCGCGGCGGCCGCGAAGCTCGACGAGCGCTACGTGCGCGAGTGGCTCGGCGCGATGGTGACCGGCGCGATCGTCGAGTACGACCCGGCGACCCGCCGCTACGCGCTGCCCGCCGAGCACGCCGCTTTCGTGACGCGCGCCGCGAACGCCGACAACATGGCGGTGTTCGCGCAGTACATCGGCGTGCTCGGCGGCGTCGAGGACGACATCGTGCATTGCTTCAGGCACGGCGGCGGCGTCCCCTACTCGCGCTACCCGCGATTCCACGAGGTCATGGCGGAGGACAGCGGGCAGTCGGTCCTCTCCTCGCTCGAGACGCACATCCTGCCGCTCGTGCCGGGCCTGACGGACCGGCTCGCGCAGGGGATCCGCATGCTCGACGTGGGCTGCGGTCGGGGGCGCGTCGTGAACCGCCTCGCGGCGCTGTATCCGAAGAGCCGCTTTACCGGCATCGACCTCTCGGAGGAGGCGATCGCGCACGCGCGGGAGAGCGCGCGGGCGCAGGGCCTCGTCAACGTCGAGTTCATCGCCGCCGACCTCAGCGACTTCGACCGCAATGCGGAGCCGGAGGCGTACGATTTCATCGCGACCTTCGATGCCGTGCACGACCAGGCGAAGCCGTTGAACGTGCTCAAGGGCATCCGGCGCGCGCTGAAGCCGGACGGCGTATACCTCATGCAGGACATCAGCGGCACCGGGCACGTGCACAAGGATGCCGAGCACCCGCTCGGCCCGCTCCTCTACACGGTCTCGTGCATGCACTGCATGACCGTCTCGCTCGCCCAGGGCGGAGAGGGCCTGGGGGCCATGTGGGGCGAGGAGAAGACCCGGGAGTACCTCGCCCGCGCGGGCTTCCGCTCGGTCACGACGAACCGCCTCGCGCACGACCTCCAGAACAACTGGTACACCGTGCTGAAGTAGCGATTCGCGCCACGGGGCCTGCGGCGACCGCGAGCCGCGGCCCGCGTGGCGCTTACCCCAGCCTGCGTCCTTCCTCCGGTCGCGCCTCGTCCTCGGAACGCGTCCAGTCGCTGATGTCGAGCATGAGCGCGAGCACGCGGACGGCGCGCCCGTCGCCGTCGCGCACGATCACGGCGCGCTCGACGAAGCGCCGGTAGGCGCCGCCGAGCGTGCGGGCGCGGTAGTCGAGGACCCACTTCGCGTCCGGGCCGTGCATGGCGCCGTGGATCTGCTGCGCCACGCGCGAGCGGTCCTCCGCGTGCACGCGCTCGAGGCGCCACTGGGGGGCGTGCCCCGTGCGCTGCGGCGGCCGGCCGAACAGGGCTTCGTACGCCTCGTTCCACCAGACGTGGTCGGCACGCAGATCCCAGTCCCACATGGCATCGCTGGCGGCGCGCGTCACGAGGGCGAGGCGCTCCTCGCGCTCCCGGAGCGACGCCTCGATGCGGCGCCGCCCGCTGATGTCCCGCAGCGCGACGACCGCGCCCTGCACCTCGCCTTTCTCGTCGCGGATCGGCACCAGCCGATACTCGACCGGGAGCTCCTTCCCGGATCGCGTCACGAGGAGCGCGTAGTTCTCCGACTGGATCTCGCTGCGGAGCGCGAGCTCGATGAAGGAACTGCCGAGCGCGCGATGCGTGTGCTCGTCGAGGATGGAGCAGATCTCCTCGATCGCCCGGCCCCTCGCGGTGCGGATGCGCGCGTCGAGCAGGACCTCGGCCACCGGGTTCATGAACATCACCCGACCCCCGCCGTCGGTAGCGATGACCGCCTCGCCGATGCTGTCGAGCGTGCCCTGCAGCCACTGCCGCTGCTGCTCCACCGCGCGCTTCAGATCGACCTTCTTCAGGGCGTACTGAATCGCCCGGTGCAGCTGCTCGGCGGTGATGCTGTTCTTGTCGAGGTAGTCGAGGGCGCCCGCCTTGAGCGCCTGCACGCCGACCTGGTCGCGCGCGGAGCCGGTGAGCATGATGACCGCCGCGCTCTCGCCCGCCGCCTCGCGGGTCAGCTCGTGCAGCACGGCCAGGCCGTCCTTGTCGGGCATCAGGTAGTCGAGCAGCACGCAGTCGGGGCGGCGCTCGCGGAACGCCGCCAGGGCGTGCTCGCCGCGGTCCACTTCGAGCACGGTGTACCGGCACTCCTCGCTGCGCTCGAGGTAGCGCCGGTACAGGGTGCGGTCCTCGGGCGCGTCGTCGACCACCAGCACGGTACACTCGGTCCGGAGCATCAGTGCGGTCCCTCCATGTTCGCGGGCACGATCGCCGCCTCGAGCCAGTACTCCGCCATCAGGCGGATATCGCGCTGGTACCGTTCGAATTCCATGGACTTCACCATGTAGCTGTTCGCGCCGTTGTCGTAGCACGCCTCCACGTCCGAAGGATGCGACGAATGCGTGTTGACGATCACCGGGATCCGCCGAAGACGCGGATCGCGCTTGATCCGCGCCAGCACCTCCCGGCCGTCGGTGCCCGGCAGGTTGAGATCGAGCAGGATCAGGGCCGGCAGCGCGGCGTCGCCCGCCCCGCCGGGCGACGTCCGCCCGAGGTGCGCGAGCGCCTCGTCGCCGCTGGTGAACCGCCGGATCCGGTGGCGCCGGCGCGCATCGCGCAGCGCCCGCACGAAGGCGTCGAAGTCCTCGTCGTTGTCCTCGATCACGACCAGGGTGTGCTCCCTCATGGTCCGGGCGCCAGCGTGAAATAGAACGTGGTGCCCTCGCCCGGCGTGGACTCGAGCCAGATGCGACCCCCGTGCCGCTCGACGATCTTCCGGACGATGGTCAGCCCGACGCCCACGCCGCCGCCGTACTCGTCGCGCCCGTGGAGGCGGCGGAAGATGCGGAAGACGGCGTCGTGGTGCTGGGTCGCGATGCCGATGCCGTTGTCCTTCACGTAGTAGACCGGCGGGGCGTGTCCGGCGTGCGTACCCTCGCCGGGCCGCCAGCCCAGCTCGACCCACCGGCTGCTCTTGTCGTTGTACTTGATCGCGTTGGCGATCAGGTTGCTGAAGACCTCGCCCACGCGGCTGTGGTCGACGACGGCGGCCGGGAGCGGCCGCGGGATCCGCACCTCGGTCCCCGTCTCCTGGATGCGCGCCTGCAGCAGCTCCAGAGTGTCCTCCACCACGGTCTGCAGCTCCACCTCGCGCAGCGCGAGCTCCTGACGCCCCACGCGCGAGTAATGGAGCAGGGAGTCGAGCAGCGCCTGCATGCGCTCCGCCAGCCGCGCCATGACCCGGAGCTTGCCGGCGGCGTCCCCGTCGAGCCGCTCGCCGTAATCCTCGAGCAGGAAGTGCGCGAAATTGTGGATGCCGCGCAGCGGTTCCTTCAGGTCATGGGACGCGATGGACGCGAACGCATCGAGCTCGCGGTTGCTGCTTTCGAGCTCCGCGTTGAGGCGCAGCAGCTCCTTCGCCTGCTCCGTGAGCTCGGCGCGCGCCGCCTGCTCGCGCGCGAGCAGCAGCACGTTGTCGATGGCGATCGCGGCCCGGTCGCTCAGGTCGCGGGCCAGCGCGAGCTCGGCCGCCCCGAACCGCTTCTCGCGCCCGCACAGCCCGAGCGCCCACACGCCGAGCGTGCGACCCCGCGCCCGCAGCGGGAGCACCGTGAACGCGCCGGGCCCCGGCGTGCCGGGCGCGGGAGGCGCCAGGATCCCGTCCGGCGGGTCGGCCATCGTCTCGGCGGTTCCGCTGGCGTGCACGCGGTCGACCGCCTGCGCGAGCGGGCCTTCGGGCAGCGCACAGAACGCCGCCGGCGTCGCGGTCTCGCCGTCGCGCCAGGCGAGCGCGATGACCCGCGGGCCGCTCTCCTCCGGCACGCTCAGCGCGCTCACGTCCGCAAGAAAGGGCACGGCCAGCTGCGACAGCCCCCGGGCGGTCGCGGCGAAATCGAGCGAGCTCGCGAGCACGCGGCTGGCCTCGGCGAGAAAGTTCGAGCGGCGCGTTTCCGCCTCGGCGGCCGCGCGGGCGATCTGCTCGCGCGCGAGCGCGATGCGCTCCTCGGCCTGGCGCTTGACCCGCTGGCGCATCGCGTAGAGCTCGACGAATACCCGCACCTTGGCACGCAGCACCTCCGGGACGACGGGCGCCGGGATGTAGTCGACGGCGCCGAGGGAGTAGCCCTGCGCCGTGTGCATCTCGTCGGCGTACGCGGTGATGAAGATGATCGGCGTGTGCGCCGACTGCCGCCGCCGGCGGATCAGCTCGGCGGTCTCGAAGCCGTCCATGCCCGGCATGTTGACGTCGAGCAGGATCACGGCGAACTCCTGCTTCAGCAGGCGGCGCAGCGCCTCGTCACCCGATCGCACCGCGACGATGTCCTGGCCGAGCTCCTCGAGGACGGCCTCGTAGACCATCAGCTTCTCGGGCAGGTCGTCCACCACGAGAATCGCGGCCTTTTCGGTCGCGCTCGCCGGCAGCGCCGGCGACGGGGCGAGCCCCGCGTCGGCGCGCGGCGCGCGGCGGTCGCGGCTCAGCGGTGTAGCCACGCGCGCAGCACCGCGAGCATCTGGTCGGTGTCGACCGGTTTCGAGAGATAGTCCCAGGCCCCCGCCGCGAGGCACCGCTCCCGGTCGCCCTTCATGGCCTTCGCCGTCACGGCGATGATCGGCAGCTGCCGCAGCTCCGGGATCCGCCGGATCTCCTGCATGGTCGCGATGCCGTCGAGCTCCGGCATCATGATGTCCATGAGCACGATGTCGACGTCGGGCTGCGCGCGCAGCGTGCGGATGGCGTCACGGCCGTTCTCCGCCGAGACCACGGCCATCTCGAAGTCCTCCAGGATGGTCGTCACCGCGAAGATGTTGCGCATGTCGTCGTCCACGATCAGCACCTTCTTGCCGCGCAGCACCCGGTCCGAGCGGTGCAGCTCCTCGAGCACCCGGCGCTGGTCGTCCGTCAGCGCGGAGACCGGCCGGTGAAGAACCAGGCTCGCCACGTCCAGCAGCCGCTCGGGCGAGCGCACCCGGCGCACGAAGCCGCGCCCGCTCTGGCGCTTCCAGTCGGCGCCGTCCTCGGTCACGCGGTCGTCCGGGTCGTAGACGATGACCGGCACGCCGGCGGCGGCGCCCGGTGGCGAGGTGCCCAGCCGCGCCAGGTCCAGGCCCGCGGCCCCTGCGCCGAACACGAGGCAGTCGTACCGGTCGGCGTCGAGCAGGGCCGGCACCGCGTCGACGTCCGCCGCCTCCCGGATGCGCACGTCCGCCCCGTCGATCGCCGCGATCACGCGCCGCCGCCGGTCCGAGTCGGCGTCGACAACGAGCACGTTCCGGCCGGGCCGCGCCGCATGCTCCGACAGCCCGTCGAGGAACCGCTCGAGCACGTCCTTCCCCTGGATGGGCTTGGGCAGGAATCCGGCCGCGCCGGCGCTCGCCGCCTGCTCCCGCGCCTCGTCGGTCGAGATGACGTGGATCGGGATGTGGCGTGTCGCGAGATCGCCCTTGAGACGATTGAGCACGCGCCAGCCGTCGATGTCCGGAAGGAAGAGATCCAGCGTGATCGCCTCGGGCCGGTACTCGTGCGCGAGCGCCGATGCCAGCGCCCCGAACGACGTCACGATACCCTTGAACCCTTTTTCGCGGGCGGTCTCGAGCAGGACCCGCGCGAAGGGCAGGTCGTTCTCGACGATGAGGAGCGTGCGGTCGCCGGGATGCAGGTTCGCGCGATCGTCGCCGATCTCGTCCACCGGCGGCGGCAGCTCGAAGTCGGACGCGAGCATCGGGACGGTCGCGGAGGACGTCGGGCCGTCGGCCTCGCCCGTCCGCCCCGGGAGGCTCGCCCCCGCCGGCGGGCCCGCCTCGAGGGCGGGCCGGCGGGGCAGGCGCGCCGGCGTGTAGACGCGCGGCAGGTACAGCGTGAAGGCGCTCCCCTTCTTCGGGACGCTGGTGAGACGGATCTTGCCGCCGAGGAGCTGCGAGAGCTCGCGGCTGATGGCGAGGCCGAGTCCGGTCCCGCCGTACTTGCGCGAGGTCGAGCCGTCGGCCTGCTGGAACGCCTCGAAGATGATCTGCTGCTTCTCCGGCGGAATGCCGATGCCCGTATCGCGGACCGAGAACGCGAGCATGTCCGCGCCGCCGTTCGGATCGCCGACCTCGCGGGCGTGGCCGGCCTCGGCCGGCTCGATGACGAGCGCGACCTGGCCCTGGTGCGTGAACTTGAAGGCGTTCGAAAGCAGGTTCTTCAGGATCTGCTGGAGACGCTTGGAGTCCGTGACGATGGACCTGGGCAGCCGCGCGTCGAGCTGAATCAGGAAGTCGACGTTGCGCGACTCGGCGACCGGCCGGAAGGTGCGCTCGACATAGTGGCGCAGGTCGTCGAGGCGCAGCTCGCTCGGGTCGACCACGACGGTGCCCGACTCGATCTTCGACAGGTCCAGGATGTCGTTGATCAGGGTGAGCAGGTCGTTGCCGGACGAATGGATCGCGCGCGCGAAGCCGATCTGGCGCCGGGAGAGGTTCCCCTCCGGGTTCTTGCAGAGCTGGTCGGCGAGGATCAGCAGGCTGTTCAGCGGCGTGCGCAGCTCGTGCGACATGTTCGCGAGGAACTCCGACTTGTACTTGGAGGTGAGCGCGAGCTGCTCGGCCTTCTCCTCGAGCGCCTGGCGCGCCTGTTCCACCTCGCGGTTCTTGCGCTCCACCTCCTCGTTCTGGTGAGCGAGCAGGCCGGCCTTCTCCTGCAGCGCCTGGTTGGTCTGCTGCAGCTCGAGCTGCCGGCTCTGCAGCTCCTCGGCCAGCGACTGGGACTGCTTGAGCAGGCCCTCCGTGCGCATGTTGGCCTCGATCGTGTTGAGCACGATGCCGATGCTTTCGGTCAGCTCGTCGAGGAAGGCCTGGTGCGTGCGGTTGAAGCGCTCGAACGAGGCCAGCTCCAGCACCCCCTTCACCTGGCCCTCGAACACGATCGGCAGCACCAGGATGTTCTGCGGGATGGCCGCGCCGAGCCCGGACGCGATGCGGATGTAATCGGGCGGCACGTCCGTAAGGACGATCTTGCGCTTCTCGAGCGCGCACTGCCCGACCAGGCCTTCGCCGAGGTCGAGCTGCTTGTGCAGGGCGCGCTGCCCCTCGGAGGCGTAGCTCGCCAGCAGCGTCAGCCGGGCGTACTCCTCGTCGCCGTCGAGCACGTAGAACTCGGCCTGCTGCGCGGCGACGACCGGGCAGAGCTCGGACAGGATCAGCCGGCCCACGGTGTTCAGGTCCTTCTGGCCCTGGAGCATGCGGCTGAACTTGGCGAGGTTCGTCTTGAGCCAGTCCTGCTCGGTGTTCTTGTGCGTCGTGTCCTTGAGGTTGCGGATCATCTCGTTGATCTTGTCCTTGAGCGCCGCCACTTCCCCCTGCGCCTCCACCGTGATCGACCGCGTGAGGTCGCCCTGCGTCACGGCCTTCGTCACTTCCGCGATCGCGCGCACCTGCGTCGTCAGGTTCGCCGCGAGCTGGTTCACGTTCTCGGTGAGGCCCTTCCACGTGCCGGCCGCGCCGGGCACCTTCGCCTGGCCGCCGAGCTTGCCCTCGACGCCGACCTCGCGCGCCACCGTGGTCACCTGGTCGGCGAAGGTCGCGAGGGTGTCGGTCATGCTGTTGATCGTGTCGGCGAGCGCCGCGATCTCGCCCTTGGCCTCGACGGTCAGCTTCTGCTTCAGGTCGCCGTTCGCGACCGCCGTCACGACCTTCGCGATGCCGCGCACCTGGCTCGTCAGGTTGCCGGCCATGAAGTTCACGCTGTCGGTCAGGTCCTTCCAGGTGCCCGACACGCCCGTCACGCGCGCCTGGCCGCCGAGCTTGCCTTCCGTGCCCACCTCGCGCGCGACGCGCGTCACCTCGGCCGCGAAGGAGCTCAGCTGATCCACCATCGTGTTCACGGTGTTCTTGAGCTCGAGGATCTCGCCCTTCACGTCGACGGTGATCTTCTTCGAGAGGTCCCCGCTCGCGACCGCCTTGGTCACGTCGGCGATGTTGCGCACCTGGCCGGTGAGGTTGCTCGCCATCGAGTTCACGCTGTCGGTGAGGTCCTTCCAGGTACCGGCGACGCCGGGCACGTCGGCCTGGCCGCCGAGCTTGCCTTCGGTGCCGACCTCGCGCGCGACGCGCGTGACCTCGGAGGCGAACGCGCGCAGCTGATCGACCATCGTGTTGATCGTGTTCTTGAGCTCCAGGATCTCGCCCTTCACGTCGACGGTGATCTTCTTCGAGAGGTCGCCGCTCGCGACTGCGGTCGTGACGTCGGCGATGTTGCGCACCTGGCCGGTGAGGTTGCCGGCCATCGAGTTCACGCTGTCGGTGAGGTCCTTCCAGGTGCCCGACACGCCCTCCACGCGCGCCTGGCCGCCGAGCTTGCCTTCGGTGCCGACCTCGCGCGCGACGCGCGTCACCTCGGAGGCGAAGGAGCGCAGCTGGTCGACCATGGTGTTCACGGTGTTCTTGAGCTCGAGGAACTCGCCCTGGACGTCGACGGTGATCTTCTTCGAGAGGTCGCCGCTCGCGACTGCGGTCGTGACGTCGGCGATGTTGCGCACCTGGCCGGTGAGGTTGCCGGCCATCGAGTTCACGCTGTCGGTGAGGTCCTTCCAGGTGCCCGACACGCCCTCCACGCGCGCCTGGCCGCCGAGCTTGCCTTCGGTGCCGACCTCGCGCGCGACGCGCGTCACCTCGGAGGCGAAGGAGCGCAGCTGGTCGACCATCGTGTTGATGGTGTTCTTGAGCTCGAGGATCTCGCCCTTCACGTCGACGGTGATCTTCTTCGAGAGATCGCCCATGGCCACGGCCGTGGTGACGTCGGCGATGTTGCGCACCTGGCCCGTCAGGTTGCTCGCCATCGAGTTCACGCTGTCGGTCAGGTCCTTCCAGGTGCCCGCGACGCCGGGCACGTCGGCCTGCCCGCCGAGACGTCCTTCCGTGCCCACCTCGCGCGCGACGCGCGTGACCTCGGAGGCGAACGAACCGAGCTGGTTGACCATCTTGTTGATGGTGCGGGCGGAGCGGAGGAACTCGCCCTGCAGCGGCCGATCGTCGATCTCGGTCGCCATCGTCTGCGACAGATCGCCCTTGGCCACGGCGCCGATGACGCGCGCCGTCTCGCGCGTCGGGTGCACCAGATCGTCGATGAGGGCGTTGACGGATTCGATGGAGGTGCGCCAGAAGCCGCTCGCGTCGCCCAGCGAGCCGCGGCGGTTGAGCTGACCCTCCTTGCCGACGACGCGACTCAGCCGATCGAGCTCCTCGCTCATCCGCTGGTTCATCTCGACCACCTGGTTGAAGGCCTCCGCCACGCGGCCGGCCACGCCGGTCCACTCGATCGGCAGGCGCACCGCCGCGTCCCCGCGCGCGAGCGCCCGCAGGCCCGCCACCATCGCGGCCATCTCGTTCGTCATGCGCTGGTTGGCCTCGGCCACGTCGTTGAACGCCGTCGCCATCAGTCCGGCCATCCCGTCCGACTCCGCCGGCAGGCGGACCGAGGTGTCCCCCTTCCCGAGGTTGCGCAACGCGGCCAGCACGGGCGCTAACTGGTTTTCGTTCCTGCTGCGACCGGACTCACGAATCTGCATGCGATCTCCTTTGTCCCCGCTCCGGGGCCGGAGCGCGGTCGGGGTACGGTGACGAAGGGTTTCGTTCGGACACGGCTCCGCGCGTGCGCGGCGCGGTCGCGCCGTTCGCCGTTCGCAATCCGATTTTCCCCTTCAAAATGCGTTGTTGTTCAAGGCCGTCATCATCGGCCTCGCGGGATCGCCCCGCACGCGATTGCGGCAATGCTCCACCCCGAGCAGAGGCCGCGACGCGGTCGCAACCTTGCGCCATCGGCCGCTGGCAGACAAGGGAAGCAGCGGCTCGAAGGGACGGGGGTTTACCCGACTCAAGCTCAGGGAAAACCCTGAGTCGCGCGTCCCGCGCCTGACGCCCTCGTCCGGGCCGTGGCTCGCTCCCGAATCACGCCCGCACGCCGATGCATGCGCTATGCGGCGCGTTTTCGCGCGGGCCCCGATTCGCGCGATTGGAACCCGATGCCGGCGAAACGACGAGTCGCCGACCCGCGTCGCGCCGACCGGGGGGTTGACCCGGTTGCCAAGGTCGGGTTCATTTCGCGCCTTATTCAGACTCATCGGCATTGCGGCCCGTTGTCGCGCCCGTCCGGGGTACGACGCGGCGCCGGGTGTCGCCACGCGCCTGTAACCAGGCCCCGGAGACCCTCGTCACCACGCCGCGAATCATGTCTGACGCCGATTTCCCGGACGAGCTGTGTCGTTTCATCGAGGACACGATACCGACCATCGAGACCGCGGAGCTGCTGCTGTGCCTCGCCCGTCATCCGGAGCGGGAATGGAGCCCGGAAGAGCTCGCCCACGAGATCCGGCCGACGGTGATCACCGAGGCCGCCGCGCGCAAGTCCCTCGCGTTATTCAGCGCCCGCGGCCTGGTCGTCGAGAAGCAGGGCGACCGCGTCCGGTTCAACCCGTCCTCCGCCGACGGCGCGATTCGCGCGCTCGCCAAGGCGTACAACGAACGCCCGGTCACGCTCATCCGCTGGATCTACTCGCTCAAGGAAAAGAAGATTCAGTCGTTCGCCGACGCATTCAAGATCAAGAAGGACTAGCCGATGGAGACCTTCACGCTCATCCTGTACCTGCTCGCCATCGTCAGCAGCCTCGCGTGCACCGTGCTTCTCTTTCGCGGCTACGTCCGGAACCGCACGCGGCTTCTCCTGTGGAGCGCGCTCTGCTTCGTGGGCCTGACGATCAACAACGTGTTCCTGTTCCTGGACCTGATCATCTTTCCCGCGATCGACCTGCGCCCGACGCGCCTGATGGCCTCGCTCGTCGGCATGCTGTTCCTGCTGTACGGGTTCATCTGGGAATCGGAATGACCAAGGGGACCTGACCATGATCGAATTCCTTGCCGGCGCCGTCACGCTTGCCCACATCGTTTCCGCTGTTTACTTCCTGCGCTTCTGGCGCAAGACTTCCGATCGCCTGTTTCTCAGCTTTGCAGTGGCGTTCGGGCTGCTGGCGCTCAACCAGATCGCCGTGTCCGTCATCGGTGCGGCGGACGAGCGAACCAATTACGCCTACATCCTGCGCGTCCTGGGGTTCATCCTGATTTTTCTGGCCATCATCGACAAGAACGTCTTCGCCGTCCGCAAGGGCAAACGCCGCGCGGCCCCGACCACGCCGCGCTGAGTCTTCACGACCGGACGGTCCAGCGGTTCGCGTAATCAGCCACGGAGGCACGCATGCGTGACGCAGACGAAATAAGGCAGCAGGCGCAGGCCGCGCTCGAGCGCGACCCGCGCGTCAACCCCCATCGCTCCCCCATCGACGTCTCCATCGAAGGACCGTGCGCGACCCTCACCGGCGAGGTGGCCGGGATCGACGGCAAACGCCGCGCGGTCGAGTGCGTGCGCGCCATCCCCGGCGTCGAGCGCATCGTCGACCGGGTGCGCGTCGCGCCCGGAGAGTCGCTCGGCGACAGCGCGATCCGCGACAAGCTGTGCGGCTATCTGCTGGACGAACCGGTGTACAAGCGCATGGCCGTTTCCTGCCGCGCCGAGGGCGGAGGCGAGACGCTGTCGCGCCGCCCGGACGAGGCCGAGGGCCGGATCGAGATCGCCGTCGCGGACGGGGTCGTCACGCTGAGGGGCGAGGTCTTCAGTCTTTCGCACCGGCGCCTCGCCGCGGTGCTCGCCTGGTGGGTGCCCGGCGTGCGCGACGTGATCAACGAGATCGCGATCGACCCGCCCGAGGAGGACAACGACGACGAGATCAGCGACGCCATCGAGCTCGTCCTCGACAAGGACCCGATCATCCACGCCGGCCAGATCGCGCGCCACGTCCGCGACGGGCGCGTCGTGCTGCGCGGGCTCGTCACCACCGAGGAAGAAAAGCGGATGGCCGAGGAGGACGTGTGGTACGTCGAGGGCGTCCGCGACGTGGTGAACGAGCTGTACGTGCAGCCGATGCCGGCGGGGCGCGAGCCCATGCGTTCGGGGCCCGCGCCGATCGCCTGAAGCGCTGCAGGACGAGGCGCGAAGCCTCGTCGCCCGCTCAAAAGCAGCGGCGGAAACGCGGCGATCGCGCCGCCCGCGCGCCGCGCCGGCTCGTCTCGGGATCCCGCTTTCCGGTGCGAACGGCGCGAGCGGCCGCCCCGGTCGCCGACGCTTTTCCTTCCACTCTCGCGTGTTCGCACCCGGTCTTCACGCGCGGTCGCAGCCCGCTTCGCGCCCGCGCAACACTTCGCGCAAAACCAACAACGCTTCGGGCAAGTCCTCTAGGGAATCACCGTCCTGTCCGCTTCCGGCGGCCGCTTTAGATTGGCTGCACCGTTCACCCGCACAAGGGAGGTGCACCATGCGTCGGTTCGCGTTCGCTTGCCTGTTCGTCCTGCCGCTCTACGCCGTGCCGTCGTTCGCTCAGGACGAACTGCCCTCGCTCCATACCCATGGCCCGCGCGCGCAGGACGGCGAGTCGGTCCGGCTCGACGAGCTCGCCCCGGGTCTGCGCCGCCTGCGACAGGGAACGTTCGACGTCCCGTTCGGAACGCTCGACTACCGGTTGGTGAGCCGCGGCCTGCGGGCCGATCTCCGGTTCGCCGGCGCGGCGGCCGCCGTGCTCGTCGGTTATCGCGGCGGCGAACCGCGCCTGGAGCTCGCCGAGTGGCGCGCGTACCGCGGGAACGTCAGGCTTGCCGTCACCGCCCGCGACGGCGATGGCGGTTATCGCCTGGAGTTCACGCGGAGCTTCTGAGAGCCGGCGCCCGCCCCGACTCGCGCGCGGCTATTCGAACCGCACGCTCACTTCCCCGACGCCGGAGAAGCGGGCCCGCCACGCCCCGGCGGCCGTCACGTCGTGCTTCGAAAAGGAGCCGGTGATGACGCGCATGCCGGCCTCCAGCGCTTCGCCGTGCTCCGCCAGCATGTTCGCGAGGATCGAGAGCGAGAGGAAATGATCGTCGATGTGCCCGGCGTCGCCGAGGGCCTGCGCGACGACCGCGCCGTCGCGGCGGCATTCCATCGACACGCGCGAAAAATCGAAACCGGCCGGCGGCGGCGCGAGCGTTTCCCCGGTCACCAGTCCCCATTGGCTCAGGTTGTCCGCGACGTTGAGCGGAAAATCCGCGACGCCCTGCGCCCGGTTCTGGTTCAGCTCGAAGGCCGCGCCCGCCGCCGACACGGCGGCGCGGGCCTGCGCGGGCGTCACGCCCGGCCCACGCAGCGTCGTGCCGATCGTGAAGCAGAGCTCGGGCTCGATCGCCGCATGCGGGAAGCGCGCGAGCGGAACCGTTGCGCCGGACGGGTAGACGTCGGCGGCCATGATGTGTCCGAACGGCCGCGCGTCCGTCCCGTAACGCCGGCGCACGCGCTCCGAAGTGAGGCCGACCTTCCACCCCGCCTGCCTGCCGCCGGACGCGAGTTTTCGGTCCCGCACACCGAGCTGCACGCGCAACCCCTCGGCGAGCGACAGCCGACCGCGCAGGGCCTCGGGGAAGAAGCGCCCGGACCGGGACTCGCTCCAGATCAGCTCGCTCGCCTGCTGCAGGTCCATGCGGTTCTCCGGCCGGATGCGTCGGGGTACGACGGCCCAAGCTAAAGCGACCGGCGTCGATTTTCAATGCGCGTGTGCGTGGACGCGACACCCCTCCTCCGTTTCACTCCTTGCCCGCCAGCACCGCGAGGATCAGCGCGACGAACGCGCCCAGGTTCAGAACCGCCGCCGTCGCGTGAGCGCACTCCCACTGGCGGCGCAGCGCCTCCCAACCCTCCGGAAGCACGGCCCAGTTGGCCGTCGCCCGGTTGGCCGGATAGGTGAAGGCGAAGAACACCGCGAGCGACGCGAGCACGCCCAGGAAGGCGGCCGCGGCCAGGCGGAACGCCCGCGGCCGGGATCGCAGCTGGATCGCGAGGACCAGATTGGCGACCAGGGCGCCGACCACCACGATCCCGAGGAGCGCCCAGCCGCGGTAGATCTGCTGCACCGTGAGGTATTCCTGCGCGGACAGGCCGATCTTGTTCGGCAGCTCGAACAGGTGCGCCAGTCCCGGCGCAAGCGCGAGCGCCGTCAACAGCAGGGCGAGGAAGCTTGTCGTTTTGATGCGCATCGTCATTCCCCCGAAACGCCGCCTTCGGATGCGGCCGGAACGGCACAGGGTACAACAGCCCCGCGCGGCGTGGGGGTGCCGCTACATCGGGTCCGCGTCGTGGATTTGCACGTAACGCGCCCGGAACCATTCCTGGACGGCGACCGCCTCGGACTCGCACACCTCGGCGATTAGCCGCGAACCGAGGTCGACCTTGAAGTACACGACCTGGAGGTAGTGGACGAGCTCGTGGGCGAGCGCGTCGTCCAGCGTCCGGCCGTGACGCCCGTAGTGGGCGGCGTCGTCCACGAGGAAGATCAGGTTGCCGGCGATCGTGTAGGCGTTCACGAAGACGCGCGGCCGAAACCGCCACTGCTTTTCCATGGCGTCCTGGAAGAGCCCGAGCGGCGTGGCGCTCTCGAAGAGAATCGCGGGCAACGGGGCGTCCGGGCGCAGGGTCACGTGGAGGTGCGCCGCCACGCGTTCGAGGATGAACCGGGGATCGTAGCGCAACCTCGCGTGGTCCTCCTTCGGGGCGTCGCTCGCGGCGGCGGACGACGCGAAGGCGAGCGCGAGAGCGGCGAGCGCGGCGAGCACGCCGACGAATCCCCTGCTGTCTCCTGCTCGATCCCCGATCGCCGGCCACCGACGAGCGGCCGCCGGGGCCGTGGACTGCGCCTGCCCGTGCCCGCGGGCGCCGCGCTGCCGGCGGGAATGACGGCTGCCCGCTACCAAGACGACATCGAGCAGGCGTGGAGGATCACCTTTCCGGGACGGCCGGGGCGGCGCGCCACACGGCCGGACACATCCCGGGCGCCCGCTTCGTCCGCTTCCCGAGCGGCGGGCGCGTGTGGGTCGGACATCGCGGGGACGCGATCGCTGCTGTCGCCGACGTGCCGAGGCAGCGACGCCCGCACTCGCCGATCTCGTCCCTTCCACATGACCGGGTTCCTCCGATTGCGCCGCCCATGCAAGCACTGCGATCGAAGTACCGCAATGAGGTCAAACCCAAGCCGGGAGCACAACGGAACGCGAAGTCCGATCGCCGGCGCCGATCGGGGCGCGATGCCCAGCGGACGAGACCGCGCAAGCGGGGAATGCGTTAGGGTGATCCGGGGATGAAGCACGCCCGACGCCGCCGAAACCCGTGATCCCCGCTTCCCTCGAAGTGGTGAACGCGACCGCGACCACGCAGGGATGACATGATCGTCGTGTTCGACAAGGGAGGCCTCGAAGGCTGGCTCGCCGAGGAAGACGAGCTCGCCGGCCAGACGGATGCGGTGGCGCTGCTCTCCGACGGGCGCCAGGTGCGGATACCGGTGAACCTGCTCCAGCCTCGCAACGCGAGCGCCTACGATCTTCCCCTCCACTTCTCCGAGCTCGCGCCGGAGAACGCCGCCGGCCCCGAGGACCGCGTTCTACTTCCCGTGCACGAGGAAACGCTCGAGGTCGGCAAGCGAAGGGTCGAGAAGCGGCTTGAGATACGGAAGACGGTCAGCGAGCGGCAGGCAACGGTCGAGAGGCCGGTGACTCGGGAGGAGGTGGAGATCGAGCGCGTGCGGGTCGATCGGCCGGTCGACGGACCCGTGCCGGTCCGGCGCGAGGGCGAGACGCTGGTCATCCCCCTGCTCGAAGAGGAAGTCGTCACGCAAAAGCGTCTGGTCCTGCGTGAAGAGCTTCGGATCACGAAGCGGCGGACGCGCGAGAACCGGACGGCGACCGTCGCCCTCCGGAGCGAGGACGCGGTGGTCACGCGAACCGATCCGGGGGACAGCACAAAGGAGGACCGTTAGCGGAAGCCACAGCGAGCAACCGTTCAAGCATGGACAGCCAGAGACCACAGACAGGAGGACGCAATGGCAAAGACGGTGATGGGATTATTCGATAACCGGGAGAATGCGCAGACGGCCGTGCGGGATCTCGAGTCGGCCGGCATCGTGCGCGAGCACATCGACGTGCGCATGAGCGAGGAGCTGCTCTCGCAGTACGGCGGGGCCTCATCGCGCGAGGAGGACGAAGGCTTCTGGGGCAGCGTGCGCCGGTTCTTCGGCATGTCCGAAGAGCGCGACATCGGCGAAGGCATCCAGGGCATGAGCCCGGGTGACGCGCTCGTCGTCGTCCACGCCGACGACGCCCAGGCGGATCGCGTGGCCGAAATCCTGGACGAGCACGGCGCCGTCGACGTGGACGAGCGGCGGACGGGGGCACCCGAGACCGGCCTGCGAACCGAGGCGGGCCGGGCGACGCCGGCGACCCGCGGCGCCGCCGCGGGCGGCGAAGAGGAACGCCGGATCCCGGTCGCCGAAGAGGAGCTTCGCGTCGGCAAGCGGCCCGCGAGCCGCGGCGGCGTGCGCATCTACACGCGCACCG
This sequence comes from Sulfurifustis variabilis, assembly GCF_002355415.1. Lineage (GTDB taxonomy): Bacteria > Pseudomonadota > Gammaproteobacteria > Acidiferrobacterales > Sulfurifustaceae > Sulfurifustis > Sulfurifustis variabilis. Next base: position 2,601,796 of record NZ_AP014936.1, read on the forward strand.
TCGAGCGCCCCGTCGAGGAGGACGTCACCCTGCGCGACGAGAAGGTGCAGGTGGAACGTCGCCCGGTCGACCGGCCGGTGAGCGCGGCTTCGGAGGACGAGCTGTTCAAGGAAAACACCTACGAGGTCCGCGAGCAGACCGAGGAGCCGGTGGTCGAGAAGCGGGCCCGCGTCAAGGAGGAAGTCCGCGTCCGCAAGGAACCGCGCGAGCGCAAGGAGACCGTGCGCGACACCGTGCGCGGAACCGACGTCCGGGTGGAATCGCTCAGCCCCGAGGAGGAGCGCGAGTTCGCCCGCTACGAATCGGAGTTCCAGAGCGACTGGCAGGCGAAGTACTCCCGCTCGGGCCTGAGTTACGAGCAGGTGCTGCCGGGATACCAGTACGGCTACCACCTCGGCAACGATCCCCGCTACAGCACCTCCAGCTGGCCGGAGATCGAATCGAAGGTGCAGCGCGACTGGGACGCGCGCGGCCAGGGCCCCTGGGACCGCTTCAAGGACGCGGTCCGCTCCGGTTGGGAGCGGGCCCACCGGCACTGAACCACCCGCAAGCGGCGATGGAAGCGCGGGGCGGAGCGCCCCGCGCTTTTTGCTCGCGCGGAGCCGCCAGGAACGCCTACCGGCGTCCGGCCCGCGCCTCTTCGGCAGGGAGCGCGGCCGCGCCCGCTTCGGCGGCCTCCGCGTGCCGGAGCTCGAGCGTGAAACGGATCAGGGCGATCACGAGCGCCAGGACCAGCGGACCCACGAACAGCCCGATCGCGCCAAAGGCGGACACGCCGCCCAGCACCCCGATGAAGACGGTGAGCGTGCCGACCTTCGCGCGGCTCGAGACGAGCACGGGGCGCAGGACGTTGTCCATGGTGGCGACGAGGATTCCCCACACGAGCAGGAAGATCGCCGCCCACCAGCGCTGCTGCGCGATGAGGACGATGACGGCCGGCACCCAGACGAACGGCGTTCCGGCGAGCGGGACGAGGGCGAAGAGCGCGGCGAGCACCCCGAACACGATCGGCGCCGGGAGGCCCAGGATCGCGAAGCCGATCCCGATGAGCGCGCCCTGGATCAGCGCCGTGACCCCCGTACCGTAGAACACCGCGCGGATGACCGCCGCGAGATGGTCGAACAGGCGCGCGCGATGGCCCGCGGTCATCGGCACCAGCTCGCGCAACGTCGCGACCATCTGCTGCCCGTCGCGGATCATGAAGAAGAGCAGGAACATCATGAGCACGAAGCCGATCGCCGTGCCCAGGGCGCCGATGAAGATCCGCCCGCCCAGCGTCGCGAGGAACTGGAGCACCGTGCGCGCCGCCTCGACCGCCCAGCCCTGGATCTGCGCCAGCGAGACGCCGAAGGTGTCCTGGAACCACGCGAGCGCGGTTCCGAGCACGGGCACCGAAGCGAGGTTGGCGAAGTCCTCGGCCGTGCGTCCCGCGGCGAGCTCCTGCGCGTACTGGAGCAGAACGGCGACCTGCGCCGCGAACGCCGCGCTCAGGCCCGCCAGCGGCCCGATCAGCAGGAGGAGCACCGCGAACGTGAGCAGGGCCGCGGAGAGGCTCGCCCTGCCCCGCAGCTTGCCGGTCAGCCACGCGTGCACGGGACGAAGCAGGAACGCGATGAAGAGCGCCCACGCGAGCGGCCCGAAGAAAGGCAACAGGATCTGGTACAGCAGGAAGCCGAGGAGCAGCAGCGTGATCAGCGCGAACGTGCGCGCGTAGAAAGCCTCGCCGGGAGTCGGCGGGCGGGTCGCATCCGGTTCCAAGGCCACGCTCCTTTCTTCGGTGTTCGTCGTTGTGGTCCGCGGTCGCGCCATCCGCCTACCGCGCCCGGCATGATAAAAAGGGGCTGCGAACCGTCAATCCCTTCTGCGCAGCGTCCGCTGGCCTGCGGCGCGCGGAAGACTCCCGTTCAGTAGGCGGGCGGGTCGCTCGCGGGAAACGATTCGATCGAGCCTTCGTCCACGATGTCCTTCGGCGCCTCGCCGCCCGCCCGCGGCTCGCCCGGCGGCCGCGGCCCTCCCGGCGCCGGGGCGCGCTCGACACCGGTCAACAGACCGCGCAGGACATAAGGAAGGATGCCGCCGTGACGGTAGTACAGAACCTCCTGCGGCGTGTCGATCCGCACGTCCGCGCGGAACGCGACCTCCCCGCCGCCGGGCCGGCGCGCGCGTACCTGCAGGTCGCGCGCCCCGGTGCCCGCGAGCACGTCGCCGATGCCCTCGATGTCGTAGATCTCGTCTCCGCTCAGGCCGAGCGTCGCGGCCGATTCCCCGGGTTTGAACTGCAGCGGCAGGACGCCCATGCCGACGAGGTTCGAGCGGTGGATGCGCTCGTAGCTCTCGGCGACGACCGCGCGGACGCCCTGGAGCTGCGGTCCCTTCGCGGCCCAGTCGCGGCTGGATCCCGAGCCGTATTCCTTGCCGGCGAGCACCAGCAGCGGCGTGCCCTCGTCGCGATAGCGCATGGCCGCGTCGTAGATCGTCGCGACCTCGCCGCTCGGCCAGTGCGTGGTCACCCCGCCCTCCCGGCCCCCGGCCAGCCGGTTGCGGATCCGCGGATTCGCGAAGGTGCCGCGCACCATGACCTCGTGATTGCCGCGGCGCGAACCGTAGGAGTTGAAGTCCTTCACCTCCACGCCGTGCCCGGTCAGGTAGCGGCCCGCCGGCGAGTCCTTCCGGATGCTGCCGGCGGGCGAGATGTGGTCGGTGGTGACGCTGTCGCTGAGGAACGCGATCGCCCGCGCGCCGCGGATCGCGCCGGCGGGCGGCGGCGGCTCCCGGGTCATGTCCTGGAAGTAAGGCGGCTGGCGCACGTACGTCGACGCCTCGTCCCAGCGGAAGCGGTCGCCGCCCGGTGCCGTGAGCGCCTGCCAGCGTTGGTCGCCCTTGTACACGTCCTGGTAGTTGCGCGCGAACGTCTCGGCGGTCACCGAGCCGCGTATCGCCTCGTCGATCTGTCCGGACGCCGGCCAGATGTCGCGCAGGTATACCGGGCGGCCGTCCTTGCCGGTGCCGAGCGGTTCGTTCAGCAGATCGATGTCGATGCGGCCGGCGAGCGCGAACGCGACCACGAGTGGAGGCGACATCAGGTAATTCGCGCGCACTTCGGAATGGATGCGGCCCTCGAAGTTGCGGTTCCCGGACAGCACCGACGCGACCACGAGGCCCCCGCGCCGGATCGCGTCGGACACGGGAGGCGGCAGCGGTCCCGAGTTGCCGATGCAGGTCGTGCAGCCGTAGCCCACGAGGTTGAAGCCGAGCGCCTCGAGGTAGGGCGTGAGACCGGTCCGCTCGTAGTAGTCGCGCACGACCTTCGAACCCGGCGCGAGCGAGGTCTTCACCCACGGCTTGCGCTTCAGGCCCCGCTCGACGGCGTTCCGGGCGAGCAGCCCGGCGGCCAGCATGACGGCGGGGTTCGACGTGTTGGTGCAGCTCGTGATCGCGGCGATGACGACGGCTCCGTGCGTGAGCCGATGGACCTCGCCTTCGAGCTCGCACTCGATCGCCGGCGGCAGCTCGGGCGACTCGCCCTCTCCCCAGATGCCGGCGCCGCCCGCGCCCTGCCCGGTCGCCGGCTGCTTCTGCGAGCGGGCGGCCGAAGGAGGCAGGAGCTGCGGCAGCGAGCGCCGGAAGTCCGTCTTCGCGTGCGGGAGGGGCACGCGATCCTGCGGGCGCCCGGGTCCGGCGATGCTCGGCTCGATGCTCCCGAGATCGAGCGCGAGGGTGTCGGTGTACGTGGGTTCGGGCGAATCGGCGCCGTGGAACAGCCCCTGCTCCTTCATGTACGCCTCGACGAGCGCGATCCGGCTCGCCGGGCGTCCGGTGAGCCGCAGGTAGTCGAGCGTCACCCGATCCACCGGGAAGATCGCGCAGGTCGCACCGTACTCGGGCGACATGTTCCCGATCGTCGCCCGGTCGGCGAGCGACAGGCCGCCGAGGCCCGGGCCGTAGAACTCGACGAACTTCCCCACCACGCCCTTCCTGCGCAGCATCTCGGTGACGGTCAGCACCAGGTCCGTCGCCGTCGCGCCGGGCGCGAGCTCGCCCGTCAGCCGGACGCCGATGACCTGCGGGATGAGCATGGAGATCGGCTGTCCGAGCATCGCCGCCTCCGCCTCGATGCCGCCGACGCCCCAACCGAGCACGCCGAGGCCGTTGACCATGGGCGTGTGCGAATCGGTGCCGACGAGCGTGTCCGGATACGCCATCGGCGGGCCGTCGCCCGCCGCGCGCACCAGCTCGTCCTCGCTGAACACGACGCGCGCGAGGTACTCGAGGTTCACCTGGTGGACGATGCCCGTGTTGGGCGGCACCACCTTGAAGTTGGCGAACGCCTGCTGCCCCCACTTGAGGAACGCATAGCGCTCGCGGTTGCGGGCGTAGTCGAGCTCCTCGTTGATGCCGAACGCCGCCGCCGAGCCGAAGGCGTCGACCTGCACCGAATGGTCGACCACGAGCTCCACCGGCTGGATCGGGTTGACCCGGGAGGGATCGCCGCCGAGCGCGGCCATCGCGTCGCGCATGGCGGCGAGATCGACGATCGCCGGCACTCCGGTGAAGTCCTGGAGCAGCACGCGCGCGGGAGAGAACGCGATCTCGTGCGCCGGCGCGGCGGCGGGCTCCCAGCGCGCGAGCGCCTCGATGTCCTCGCGCGTGACGTTGAGGCCGTCCTCCTTGCGCAGCAGATTCTCGAGCAGGATCCGCAGCGAGTAAGGCAGCCGCTGGACGTCGAAGCCCTGGCGCTCGAGCGCGTCGAGACGAAAGACGGTGTATCCGGCGTGACCGACCCGGATGCGGGCGCACGCCCCGAAGCTGTCGGCGTTTGCTGTTTCCATTCCAGACCCCGCGTCTAATGGCCCGATGTGACCCGGCTGGCATGGGAGATTATCACCCTCCGGGGGGTCGTGCGGATCGGCGGCGAACGGGGTTCGCATGTTGCCGGGAACCTCCCTCCCGGGCCGCGCCGGCCAGTGCCCCGTTTCCCTCTCACATTGTGAAGCCACTCCCGCCGCGCGGCGCGGGACGCATTCGACGGGAACCGCCCTCGGCGTATATTGGATCGCGCCGCTTCGACGAGCGGGGCGTCACGTCGCACGACGACAAGGAGGGAAACATGGCAACGTCCATCGACGAGTACATCCGGAACAACCGGAAATACGCCGGCAAGACCGCGCTGCACAACGCCGCTTTTCCGGGACCGAAGCCGATACGACCCGCGCGGCGCCTGGCGGTGGTGGCCTGCATGGACGCCCGGCTCGACGTCGAGGATCTGCTCGGCCTGCAGACCGGCGACGCCCACATTATCCGGAACGCCGGCGGCGTCGTGAGCGAGGACGTGATCCGCTGCCTCGTCATTTCGCATCACCTGCTCGACACGAACGAAATCGTCCTCATCCACCACACGCGCTGCGGCATGCTCGCCTTCACGGATGTCGGCCATTCTCAGCCACCCCTGGGTCCCGACCGAGGGGCCGGACGCGATGAGCGTGCGCGGATTCGTCTACGACGTGGACACCGGTCTGCTCGAAGAGGTGTCGTACCCGGGTCCGATGGGATCGATCGCCTGACGGAGGAGCGCCGCCGCGCGCGCGGACAGGCGCCCTGCCGGGCACGGCGGACGGCCGTCGTCAGGCGCTGCGGCTCCGGTCCTCGGGCCGCAGGAGCTGCTCGATCGCCATGACGAGCGCCTCCGCATCGATCGGCTTGTGCAGCAACCGCATCGCGCGCGCCCCGGCCGGAAGCTGGGTGAGGCCGATGTCGCCCGTCAGCAGCACCGCGGGGATCTCCCGGCCGGATTCCCGCCGCAGCGCCTGCGCGAGCTCGATGCCGTTGGTGTCGCGCGCGATGCGGTAGTCCGAGACGATCGCGTCCGGCGGGGCGCTCCGGACCCGCTCCACCGCTTCCGCCGGCGCGGCGACGGCGCCGACGTCGTACCCGTACTCGCCGAGCAGCATCGCCAGCGAGCCGCGGATCGCCTCGTTGTCCTCGACGAGCAGGAGGCGCCCTTTGAGCGCCGCCGCGGGACGAATCGCGCGCACGCGCTCCGGCTCGGCTTGGGCCCGCGTCGCCGGGCGCGGGACCGTGACCGCGAACACCGATCCCCTGCCCGGCACCGACCGCACCCGCAGCTCGTGCTCCAGCAGCCGCGCGATGCGTTCGGTGATCGACAGGCCCAGACCCATGCCCTTCACCGACTCGCCGTGCTCGATCTGGTAGTACTCCTCGAAGATCGCCCTGCGCTTGTCCTCGGGAATGCCCGTGCCGGTGTCCCAGACCTCGATCCGCAGGTTCCCGCCGGCGCGACGGCAGCCGACGAGCACGTGCCCCTCGGCCGTGTACCGGATGGCGTTGGTGAGGAAGTTCTGCACGATGCGCTCGAGGAGCGCGGGGTCGCTCCGCACGACCGCGGTCGACGGCGCGACGCGCAGATCGAGCCCCTTCTCGCTCGCCTCGCGTTCGCACGCCCCCGCGACGCGCTCGAGCAGGCGGCCGATCCGGAACTCCTTCACGTCCGGCTTGATCGCGCCGCCGTCGAGCCGGCTGATGTCGAGCAACGCGTCGAGGATGTTGCGGAACACGCCGACCGACTGCTGGATGCGCTCCGCGATCCCCTGCTGGGACGCCGGCAGCGATCGCGCCAGCAGCGCGTTCCAGGTCCCGATCGCCTGCAGCGGCTGGCGCAGGTCGTGGCTCGCCGCCGCGAGAAACCGCGTCTTCGCCCGGTTCGCCCGCTCCGCCTCCGCCCTGGCCGCCACCGCCTCCGCCGTCCGGTCGCGCACGCGCTGCTCGAGCTCGCGCTGCATCGCCACGTTCTCCATCGCGACCGCGACCGTGTCCGCGAGCGCCTGGATCAGCCGGAGCTCTTCCTCGGTGGTCCGGTGGACCCTTGCCCAGTACACGCCGATCGCGCCGATGGGATCGAGCGTCCGGATCGGCACCATCGCGAGGCTCTTCACGAAGGTCGGGCGGTAGGCGTCGTGAGGGATGCGCGGATCGGCGTAGATGTCCTCGATCATGGCCGCCCGGCGATGGATCATCGCCCAGCCGCTGATGCAGGCTTCCATCGGAAAGCGCTGCCCTTTCCACAAGGGCTCGATCGCCTCCTCGTCGGCGTAGTAGCACAGCCCGTTCTCGCGCAGCACGAAGGTCGCGCCGTCGGCGCCGGTCAGCTCGCGGGCCGCATGGCGCACGATGGCCTGCACGGCCTCGAGGCTGCGCGCGAGGGACAGCGCCTGCACGACGTGCAGCAGGTGCTCCATTCCCCGGGTGTACCGGTCCCGCGCGGGCCCTTCCCGATCCGTTTTCGAAGCGGCTTGCATCATGATCCCTCGCCGTTGCGTCGTGATCGGCGGCATTGCGTTCGAGTCCCGCATTCCGCAGTAGTTCGACCGGCGCACCTCTATTATGGAGTCCCGCCTCCCGTTTCACCCGCCTGCGCGGCAATTTGCCGCACGGCGCGCAAGCAGCGATAAGCGCGCCTGATCGCCGGCGAAAGACCGAGCGACGAGCTGCCCGCTTCCCGTCGACGATCTGGAACCTTTCCAGCCGGTCGCGCGTCCTTGGGTGACCCGCCTGCGCGGGATCGACCCACCACCCACCCACCGGGAGAACGCTCATGTCCACCACGAACGGAAACCGATACCTTTTCGTCATCACCTCGTTCGACCGGGAGCCCGATCGCACGGCGGCTCCGCTGGTTCTCGCCAACAACGCGCTGGCCGCGGGCGCCGACGTGCTCGTCTGGCTCACGCACGACGGCGTCGAGCTCGTCAGGAACGAAGCGGTTGCAGCGGTGAAACCGCCCAGCTTCCCGTCCTTCGGCGAGCTGCTCGAAAACTACCGCTCGAATGGGGGGCGCATCGGTGTCTGTCCGCCGTGCGGCAAGAGCCACGGTCTGACCGACGCCGACCTGTCGGCGAACGCGACCTGGATGGGGGCGCAAGCCCTCCTCGCCGAGATGGAGGGCCGGCAGAGCCTGTCGTTCTGAGCGGCCTCGCGACCTGGTGCTCCGCTTCGTTGATTCAAGGAGGAACCATGAAACACGCACTCCTGCCGATCGTCCCGCTCATCGCCGCCGCGCTCGGTAACGGGCTGGCGGTCGCGTCCGAAACCGGCCCGGTGCTCGTCGCCCCGGCCGAGGTGAAATGGACCGCCGGGCCGCCGTCGATGTCCCCCGGCGCGCAGATGGCCGTGATCTCGGGCGACCTCAAGAGTCCGGCACCCTTCACCTTCCGGCTCAAGCTTCCGGCGAGCTACCGTATCGCACCGCACACGCACCCGGCGATCGAGCACGTCACGGTGATCTCCGGGACGCTCTACATGGGGCCGGGCGACAAGCCGGACCGGACGAAGGCGAAGGCGCTTACCCCCGGAAGCCTCGCCGTCTTTCCCGCCGGACATTCCATGTACGCCTGGACCGAGGGCGAGACGGTGATCCAGGTGCACGGCGTCGGTCCGTGGGGGATCGAGTACCTCGACGCGGCCGACGATCCGCGCAAGCCGTGAATGGGCGTAGACTGGGCCGGAAACGGATCGGGCGGGCGCCTCGTGCGCCCGACCCGGTTCGCGTCCGAGCACGCTAGGGCTTCCCGGGGGGCGAAGGAGCAGGCGTGTCGTCGTTTGCAGCCGAAGACCGCGAATACTTCGAGCGCGAGCTCTCCGCGCTGCTCGAGGGACTCTACGGCTCCGCGCTTCGCCTCACGCGCAATCCCGCCGACGCCGAGGACCTGGTCGCCGACACCGTCGCGAAAGCCTGGAGTCATTTCGGGACGCTGCAGGACCGGCAGTGCTTTCGCGCGTGGATCTTCCGCATCCTGACCAACACCTTTTTCTCCGATTGTCGTCGGGCGACGCCGGTCGCGCTCGACGAGCAGCCGGAGCCGGCCGACGACGGCGAGGGGGCCAGGCCCTTTTCGCTGTTCGAGCGGCTGCATCAGCCGTTTCTCCTGTGGTGGAGCGCTCCCGAGCAGGATTTTCTGAACAACGTGCTCGGCTCGCAGATCGAGCAGGCGATCGACGCGCTCCCGGAGGCCTACCGGGCGGTCGTGGTGTTGCACGATCTCGAGGAGTTCACGTACGGCGAGATCGCGAACATGCTCTCGGTGCCCGTCGGCACCGTGCGCTCGCGGCTCGCGCGCGGCCGGGCGCTCCTGCAAAAGGCGCTTTGGGAGCAGGCGGTCGCCGCCGGGATCGTCGCGCCGCATCCCGATGACGACGCGGCCCCGCCGGAACCCGGCTCCGCCACATCGTCTTCAACACTAACCGCTCCGCGGGGGTCCCATGGCTAAACCGACGCCGATCACTTGCGAGGAGGCGTTGCGGCAGATCTACGCCTACCTCGATCGCGAGCTCGAGGGTCACGCGCATCGGGCGATCGAGCAGCATCTGCGCGTCTGCCGGGCCTGCTTCTCGCGCGCGGAGTTCGAGCGGCGGCTGAAGGAACGCCTGCGCGAGACGCGGCGGGCAACGGTTTCGGCCGATCTGCGGGCGCGCATCCGCAAGGTAATCGGCAACTATTGAAGAAATGCCGAATCGAGGTGCGCCTGCGCGCGCCATCGATGCAACGTCAGGCATGAAAAGAAAAATCGTCATCACTCGGGGAATGAGCCATGGTCGCGATCGCGAGCTTCAAGAAGGAGGCCATCGAGCGCGCGGTGCAGCAGATGTACACCGCGGTCGCGCGGCATCCCGAACGCCGGTTCCACTTTCCGACCGGGCGCGCCGCCGCGCGCCTGCTCGGGTACCCGGACGCGGAGCTCGATGCCCTGCCAGGCGACGCGATCGCCTCGTTCGCGGGCGTGGGCTATCCGTTCCAGGCGGACGCGATCCGCGAAGGCGACATCGTGCTCGACGTCGGCAGCGGCTCGGGCACGGATGCGCTGATTGCGAGCCGCCGGGCGGGTCCGCGCGGGAAGGTATACGCGCTCGATATAACGGAGCCGATGCGCGCGAAGCTCGCCGACATCGCCCGGCGCGCGGGCGCGAACATCGAGGTGGTCGCCGGCAACGCCGAGGCGATTCCGCTGCCGGACGCCTCGGTCGACGTGGCCACGACCAACGGCGTGCTCAATCTGGTGCCCGACAAGGCGCGCGCCATCGAGGAGATCCACCGCGTGCTGAAACCCGGCGGACGACTTGCCATCGCCGACATCGCGCTCGGCAAACCGGTGTCGTTCAAGTACCGGCAGGACCCGGACCTCTGGGCCGAGTGCGTGGTCGGTGCCGTGGAGAAGGGTCGCTACCTCGAGATGCTGCGGGCGGCGCGCTTCGGCGACGTGGAGATCCTGGACGAGCTCGATTACTTCGCCGCCAGCAACAGCCCGGAAACCCGCAAGGTCGCCGCCCTGTTCGGCGCGCAGTCGATCGTGCTGCGCGCGCGCCGGAGGTCGGCCCGGTCTCGCCTGCCCGCCCTCGGCACGGGCTGGAGACGCCGGGGCCTGCGCCTCGCGCAGGAAGGGGCCGGGATCGCGGGGGCCTGGCTCGCCGCCGGGATCTGCGCGGGCATGCCCGCGCTGCTCTCGATGCTGTCCGCCGCCGGCGCGGGCGCCTTGGCGCGTCACGCCTACATGTTCCCGCTCTTCGTGGTCTTCGTGGCGCTGAGCACCTGGCTGCTGCACGGCAGCGGTCGCACCGGCGGACACGTGGGGCCGTTCCGCCTGGCTCTCGCGAGCGGTGTCCTCGCGATCGCCTCGTTCTGGCTGTCGGTCACCGAGCTGGTGCCCGCCGTATGGTACGGCGCCTACGTCGGGCTCGCCGGGCTCGGGGCAGCCAGCGTCTGGGCTTTCGTGAAGGCCCGCGACCCGGTCAGCTGCCTGGACGAGATGGTGCGGGAGGCCGAGCGGGAGCGGCATGGGTTTGCCGCGTCGCACCCGCTCGCCCGCGGGGCGGTCATCGCGCTGGCGGCGGCCGCGGTGCTTTACGCGATGTACAAATCCGTCGACGTGTTCGTCGGAAAGGCCGAAGCGATGGAGATCGCCTGTGCCGATCCGCAAACGTGCAAAGAAGAAGATCACCGGAGAACCTGAGCATGGCCCAAACCCCCATCACCCCCGACATGACCATGTGGTCGGCGTATCGGTACGAACCGAAGGTATACGAGGTGTTTCAGCGCTACGGCTGCCCGGACATCCGCAGGGGCATCTTCCCGCTGCTCTCCCGCGTCATGAGAATCAGATGGGCCGCCCGCATCCACAACACCCCGCTCGACGCCCTGATGCGCGACCTGAACGCGGTGGCGTCGGGTGCACCCCGCGCCGCCGAACCCGCGCGGGCCCGTCCGGGAACCCTTTAGCCCGCTCGCGCGTCCTCTCCTCGCAGCCTTCAAACCACCGCGAGGAGAGACACCATGAGCACCGTATTGGCCGGCCGTGCCGTCGACCGCCGCGAGCTCGAAAGCAAGGTCAAGGAGATGTACCAGAAGGTCGCCGAGGAGCCGACCGGCGAATTCCACTTCGAGATGGGACGCGGGCTCGCCGAGCGGCTGGGCTACGAGCCGCGCGACCTCGATCGCATTCCGCGGGAGGCGATCGACTCGTTCGCCGGCGTCGGGTATCACATCGACCTCGCCGGCCTCGAGCGCGGGGCGCGCGTCCTCGACCTCGGCAGCGGCAGCGGCATGGACACCTTCGTCGCGGCGCTCGAGGTCGGCGCCGAAGGCCGCGTGCACGGCGTCGACATGACCGACGCGCAGCGCGCCAAGGCCGAACGCCTGCGCGACCGCGCGGGCTTCACGCAGGTGCGCTACCACAAGAGCTACATCGAGAACCTGCCGTTCGACGACGGTACCTTCGATGCGGTGATCAGCAACGGCGTGATCAACCTGTCGGCCGACAAGGCGCAGGTCTTCCGCGACGCGGCGCGCGTGCTGCGCAACGGCGGGAGGCTCGCGATCTCCGACATCATCACCGATAAAAACCTGCCCGAGGGCGTCACGTGCAACGCGACGCTCTGGGCGGCCTGCATCGGCGGTGCGATGCAGCAGGACGACTACTTCGACGCGATCCGGGCGGCGGGCTTGCGCCTCGTGCGCACGCGCGAGAACCCGCAGTACCGCTTTCTCACCGCTTCGGCGCAGAAGGCCTGCGCCGCCTACGGGGTGCGCAGCGTGTCGCTGGTCGCGGTCCGGGCGTAGCGGGCGGAATTCCGGGGCGGGGCGCGTATCGCAGGATCGGCCCGGACGATCGCACCGGCTCGGGCAGTGTGCGTCCGTCGGACCATGGCGCGCGCCGGTCCTCCTTCTGATCCGGATCAAAGCCGGGCGCCGCGCAGCGGCTAGAGTCGCCTGCTGGTCACGACCGCGCCCGGAGGTGCATTCGCCATGGGGAGCCTGCTCCTGACGCACGACGGCCTGACCCGTCGCCTCGTCGGGAACCCGACCGACCCCGCCTCGGTACAGAACGCCCGAGCCGTTTTCGAACATCTGCTCAGCCGGAACTACGCCGCGTTCGAAAAGATGGCCGGCCGTAAGCGCGGGCGCTTCGTCTGTGCCTTCAACCCGGCGGCCGAATACCTGGTGATGCAGGCGCCACCGGCCTTCCCGTAGCGACCAGGCGGCGCGGGCGTTTGCGGCCCGACGCCGATGCGACACAATGGCGCGGTGCGACGACTCCCTTTCACGGGCGCGTGCCCGCCATGAGCGCACGGCGAACCGGGCGGGACGGCGTCGGGCCGAGCTCGGTCTGGCTTCCCGAAGGTCCGTGGACGACGGTGCTCGAATTCCTGGTCGAGCGCTTTCCGGGGATCGGGGCGGGGACGTGGACCGCGCGCATGGCGAAGGGCGACGTCGTCGACGATCAGGGCACCCGCCTGCCTCCCGACGCGCCGTACCGCGGCGGTATCCGGCTCTATTACTACCGCGAGGTCGAGGCGGAGCCGGCCATTCCGTTCGAGGAGGCGGTCCTCTACCGCGACGAGCATCTCCTCGTCGTCGACAAACCGCATTTCCTGCCCGTCGTCCCGGCCGGGCGCTTCCTGCGCGAGACGCTCCTCGCCCGCCTGAAACGCAAGCTCGGGCTCGATTTCCTCGCGCCGGTCCACCGCATCGATCGGGAGACCGCGGGGCTCGTTCTGTTTTCCACCCGGCCGGAGACCCGCGCCGCCTACCACGCGCTCTTCGAGCGGCGCGAGGTGCGCAAGACGTACCACGCGCTCGCCGCCTGGCGGCCGGAGCTCGCGTTCCCGATCGTCCGTCGCAGCCGGCTGGTCGAAGGCGAGCCGTTCTTCCGCATGCGCGAGACGGACGGAGAACCGAACACGGAGACGCGCATGGAGGTGCTGGAGGTGCGCGGGAGCCTCGCGCTCTACCGGCTCGCGCCGGTCACCGGACGCAAGCACCAGCTCCGCGTGCACATGGCCGCGCTCGGCATTCCCGTTCTGAACGATCGACTTTACCCGCGGCTGCTGCCCGATCGGGGCGACGACCACTCGAAGCCGCTGAAACTGCTCGCGATATCGATCGCGTTTATCGATCCCTTAACACAAGCAGCGAGACAGTTCGAAAGCCGCCGGCTACTTTAAGGAGCGATGTACGCGCTCCTGCTCGGCCCTGCGTTCGAAACGCTGCCCGACTCGATACGGGCCCTGCATCGCTCGCCCGGCTCCTTCCGCCATCGCGGGGAGTGTCGCGTCCGGCGCGGTGACCGGCTCGTCTCGCGGCTGCTCGGCTTCGCCGCGGCGCTGCCTCCCGCCGGGATCACGGTTCTCGACGTCGCCATCGAATCGGACGGAAAGAACGAAGTGTGGCGCCGCGGTTTCGGCTCCCACCGGATGCAATCCCGCCTGGCGGCGCGCGACGGTCTCCTGCGCGAGTCGCTCGGCCTCGCACGCCTGGCGTTCCGCCTGCACATCGAGGAAGGCGGGGTGCGCTGGAAGCTGGTCGAGGTCCGTGCGCTCGGCGTCACGCTGCCCCGCCGATGGTTCGATCTCGACGTGTCCGAGCGCGACGTGAACGGACGCTATCATTTCGACGTGAGAGTGGAGATTCGCGGCGTCGGGCTTCTGGTCCACTACGCCGGATGGCTCGCATGAACCCGCGCTCGATCATCGTATTCGACGGCGTCTGCATCCTGTGCAACGGATGGGTGCGCTTCGTGCTCGAGCGCGACGCCGACGGGCGATTCGTGTTCGCCGCCATGCAGACCGCCGCGGGGAGACGGCTGCTGCAGGAGCACGGGCTCGACCCCGACGCCCCGGCCTCGCTGCTGCTGCTCGACGAGGGCGTCCCGTACACGGACAGCACGGCCATCCTGCGGGTGCTCGCGCGCCTGGGCGCAGGGTGGAAGGCGGTCGCCGGAACGCTCTCGGCCGTTCCGCTCGCGCTGCGCGACCGGGCATACCGTTGGATCGCGCGCCACCGCTACCGGTGGTTCGGTCGACGCGCGACCTGCGTGGCGCCTGCCCCGGCGAACGCGCGGCGCTTCATCCGCTGAAGGTCGCCTGGAATCGAGACCGACAAAGGAGAGCCCATGCGCTGCGTCGTCCTAGGCGGGTTCGGCAACTTCGGCGCACGCGTTTGCCGCGGGCTCGCGCGGGACGGCATCGAGGTGATCGCCGCGAGCCGGGACCCGGAGAAAGGGCGGCACGACGCGCGCTTCGGCGCCGACATCGGCGCGGCGCGCCTCGACCTGGCCGACCCGGAGTGGGCCGCGCGCCTGCGCGCGCTCTCGCCCGACCTCGTCGTTCACTGCGCCGGTCCGTTCCAGGCGCAGGACTATCGCGTCGCGACCGCGGCGCTCGCCGCGGGAGCGCACTACATCGACCTCGCCGACGCCCGTTCCTTCGTCGCCGGCTTTTCCGAAGCGCTGGGCCCGGCCGCCGACGCGGCCGGACGACTGGCCGTCAGCGGGGCGAGCACGGTTCCCGGGCTCTCCTCCGCCGTCCTCGACGCGCTGCGGGGTCGGTTCGCCTCGATCGAGGAGATACAGATCGCCATCGCCCCGGGGCAGCGCGCGCCGCGAGGCGTGGCCACGGTCCGCGCCGTCCTGAGCTACGCGGGCCGGCCGTTCAAATGGTGGAAAGACGGCTCCTGGCAGACGGCCCACGGCTGGCAGGCGCTGCGCCGCCTGCGATTCTGCGGCCTGGGACATCGCTGGGCGGCGGCGTGCGACGTGCCGGACCTCGAGCTGCTGCCCGCGCGCTATCCCGGCGTGCGAACCGTGGAATTCCGCGCCGCGCTCGAGCTGAGCGCGCAGCACTTCTTCCTGGCCGGCGCGGCACAACTGCGCCGCTTCGGCGTCCCGCTCCCGCTGGAGGCCCGCGCCGCCTCGCTGGAGCGCTTTGCCCGGTTGCTCGACCGATTCGGCGGCGAACGCGGCGGCATGCTCGTCGGCGTTCGCGGCGTGCGCGCGGGCGACGGCGGATGCGTCCGCGTCGAATGGCACCTCACCGCGGGAAGCAACCACGGGCCGGAGATCCCCGCCATGGCGGCCATTCTCCTTTCGCGCAAGCTCGCGCGCGGGGAGCTGCAGGCGCGCGGCGCGACGCCGTGCATGGGCCTGCTCACGCTCGACGATTTCGCCGCCGAGTTCTCGCGCTGGGACATCGCAGCGACGATCGAGGAGCGCGCGTGCTAGCCGATTCGTACTACCTCTGGAAGACGGCGCACGTCGTCAGCGCCTCGGTGCTTTTCGGAACCGGCCTCGGCATCGCCTTCTTCGCGTGGTTCGGTTACCGGCGCACGATGCGAACCGGCCGGATCGAGGGCCTGAGGCTGGTGCTGTCGTTGACCGTGATCGCCGATCTCCTGTTCACGCTTCCGGCGGTCGTGTTTCAGGCGCTGAGCGGTTTCGTCCTGCTGGAGCTGCGCGCCTGGGCCTGGCACAGCCCGTGGTCGCTGGCTTCGCTCGGCATGTTCGCCGCGGTCGGCCTGCTGTGGCTGCCGGTCGTCGCCATCCAGATCCTCATGAGTCGGGAGGCCGATCGCGCGGCCACCATCAAGGAGCTGGGCCAGCACTTTCACCGTCGTTTCCTCTGGTGGTTCCTCCTCGGCGTGCCCGCGTTCGCCGGCGTCGTGGTCCTGTTCTTCCTCATGGTCACCAAGGCGCTCCCCGTCACCGCCGCCTGATCGTGCGCCGTCGCCTTTTTCGCGCGCGCGGCCGCCCGATAGAGCCGCTCGACCAGCGCGCGGTCGAGGCCCGCCCGCCAATGGAGGCCGATCGTGCGCGAGAGCGAGAAGCCGCTGACGTTCACCGCCACCAGCCGCGCGGGGACGATGGAACGCGGCGCGAACGTGAGGCCGTAGCCCCGCTCGACCGCGTCGAAGGCGACCTCCTCCCGGGCCGCCCTCACCACCGTCCGGAGCGTGGTTCCGGCCGCCCGCAGCTGCGCCTCGCCGACCGGGCTCAGCTCGCAGCGCGAACGAAACACGAAGGGTTCGGCCGCCAGCTCCCGGATCGTGAGCGTCCGCCGCGCGCGCGCGGCGAGCGCGTGGCCCGGAGGCACGACGGCCACGAACGGCTCTCGCCAGAGCACGCGCGCATCGACGCCCTTTTCGCCGACGACGGTGACGGCGGCGTCGATGCGCTCCTGCTCGAGCCAGCCGGTCAGCCGTTCCGCCGAGCCCTCCCATATCTCGACCGCGACGTCGCCCGCGCGCACGCCGGCCAGCAGCGACCGCGTCCATGCGCGCGGCAGCGTCTCGAGCACGCCCAGACGCAGCCGCGGCTTCGGAGGCGCCTCGCCGCGCAGCTCGCTGCGCGCGACCTCGCATTCCCGGAGGATGGTGAGCGCGCGCGCGTAGAAGCGCTGGCCGTTCGCCGTGAGCCGGACGCGCCGGTTTCCGCGCGAGCGGTCGAACAGGGTGCAGCCGAGATCGCGCTCGAGCGCCTTGAGACTGGCCGAGAGCGCCGGCTGGGTCAGGTGCAGCTGCCCGGCCGCCTTGATCACGCCCCCGTACTTCACGATGGCGACGAAGGCCTTGAGGTGCTGGGTTTTCATAATGGTTTGTTTATCAAACATCCCGACAACTATCCATTATTTTTATCACTCCCGCCGCGCTATCTTCCCTCGCGGAAAACGACGAGGAGACCGCATGACCACCCTGTCCGTACTGGACTACCTGAAAAAGCAGCTGGACGGCTCCCTGCCGTCCGGTGCGCGCACGCACCTGCGCTACCCGACCGCCATCTCGCGCACGCTCGGCATCCGGATCGTCGACGTCGGGGAGGGCACCGCCACGGTCGAGATCGACGCCGACGTCGCGCTGCACGGAAACCAGCAGGGCACGGTGCACGGCGGGCTGCTTTGCGAGCTGGCCGACGCGGCCATCGGCACGGCGCACTCCACGACGGTCGCGGAGGGCGAGTCGTTCGCGAGCATCGACCTCAAGATCAACTTCTTCCGGCCCGTCTGGAGGTCCCGCCTGCGCGCGAGCGCGAGACCCGTCCAGCGCGGACGGACCGTCAGCCACTATCTCTGCGAGATCACCCGCGAGGACGGCAAGGTGGCGGCGGTGGTGTTGAGCAGCATGATGTCGCTGACGGGAGAAAAGGCGAACGGGCGATAGACGCCCGGCACGTCGCCGCCCGCCCGGGACCGGCCGGCGCCGCCCCCGCACGGCCGGGCGGGGGACGGCGACGCTCGCGCCCGCGGCCGTCGGACGCGCGGACGCCTAGGGCTTGACCGGCGGCTGCTGCGCCATCGGCGCGTGCTCGGCGCCCTTGGGCGCCCGGTCGCGCGGCACCAGGCGCCAGAGCGCCCCTTTCGGGTTCGCCATCGGTCCCTTGTCGGCGAGGTAGTAGCAGTAACAGTTCACGGCCAGGATGTCGCCGTTCTCGTCGACGTTGCCCGCCGTGAACTGGAGCGTCGTCTGCATGACCTCCTGCATCTGCCACCGGGCGCCGTCCCAGCCGATCGCCCAGACGCGCCCGGAGCACCAGTCGCCCACCATATATACCTTGTTCATGCCCGCGTAGTTGGCGACGCCCAGGCCCTGCGCCGAGCAGCCCCAGCCCTCGGTCAGCTTCTTCGCGCCGGGATAGGGCTCGGCGTGCGGGTACTCCGCGATCGGCAGCACCCCGATGATCGGGCACTTGTCGTCGGGACCGGTGATCGGGTGGCAGTGCGACCCCATGTTGAACCGCCAGCCGTAGTTCTCGCCGCCCTTTCCGCCCGCCGGCTGGTAGTTGATCTCCTCCCAGTGGTTCTGGCCGACGTCGGCGATGAAGAGGTCGCCGCTCTTGCGATCGAAGTGGAACAGATAGGGATTGCGCAGCCCGTACGACCAGATCTCCGGGCGCGCCTCGGGACGGATCTTGGCGAAATCCGCCTCGGTCACGCCGAAGAGCTGCATCATGCGCGGCTGCGACGCGGCGTAGAACGGGTTGTTCTGCGGCACGCCGTACGGCTCGTGGTCGGGGACGTCCACGTCGATCCGCAACAGCTTGCCCCACAGCACGTCGAGCCGCTGCCCCGCGTCGAGCGGATCGCCCTCCCAGCCGCCGTCGCCCCTGCCTATATATAGGAATCCGTCCGGCCCGAAGGCGATGGTCCCGCCGTAGTGGTTGTAGTACGGCTGGGGCGTGTTCATGATCACCTTCACCGTCTTGTTCGCCTGCTCGGTCGTCACGCGGTCGGGGCTCTTCGGGTCGACGGTGTAGCGCGCGACGATGGCGGCGCCGTTGAAGGGCAGCGACGAGTAGTGCACGAAGAAGTGGCCGTTCTCCCTGAACTTCGGGTGGAACGCGATCGACCACAGCCCCTGCTCCGTGAACGCCGCCAGCACCTCGCTGTTGAGCTGGTTCGTGGTGGTGAGATCGAGGAAGGGCTCGGGGAGGATCTTGCCCTCCTTGACGATCCGCACGCGGCCCACGCGCTCGGTCACGAAGATGCGCCCCGTGCCGTCGTTCGGGACCGCGACGTTCGTGGGATCGTTGAACCCGTCCGCGACCTTCACGAGCGCGAGCGGCGGTACGCCGGGCACCTTGCCGCCGGGCCGCGCGACCTCCTCCGGCGACTTGGGTATCGCCGGCGCCGACGCGGCGGAGGCGTTGCCGGCCGCGAGCAGCGCGACCGCGGCGTAGAGGGTTGCGATCAGCTTTCCTGGCCTTCCGTGGTTCATGCGCGATCCTCCTTGATCCCGAACGGGCATGGCGGGAATGCGGTGTCGGAGCCCGGAACTCCTTTCCGGGACGCGCTCCGGTCGAGGTCGCAGCAATCTTGCACCGGGGTATGCGAGTGTCAAGAAAGGAAAGCCCGAAGAGGCGCGCTTCCCCCCATCGGCAACGAGGTCGCGCGGTCGCTGGACGCGCCTTCCCGCTCCCGCCAGACTCGCCCTTGATCCGTCAGCGCCAAATCCCGGCGAGGAGCTTCGAATGAGCACGAGCGACGCCTGGCCGGCGCTCCCTTACGAGGAGTGGAAGGACACCTGCGCGACACTGCATCTGTGGACGCAGATCGCCGGCAAAATCCGCCTCGCGCTGACCCCGTGGGTGAACCACTCCTGGCACGTCGCGATGTACCTCACGGCGCGCGGCCTCACGACCTCGACCGTCCCCTACCGCAGCGGCAGCTTCGAGATCGAGTTCGACTTCATCGATCACGCGCTCCTCGTTCGTACGAGCGACGGCGCGCGCGCAAGCACGCCGCTCGCTCCGCGCCCGGTCGCCCGGTTCTACCGCGAGCTCTTCGATCTGCTCGCGGGCCTCGGCATCGCCGTCCGGATCCGGACGATGCCGAACGAGATTCCGGACGCCATCCCGTTCGAACGGGACGAGGTGCACGCGGCCTACGACGCCGACGCGGCGCACCGGTTCTGGCGCATCCTGATGCAGTCCGACCGCGTGCTCGAGCGCTTCCGGGCCGGGTTCATCGGCAAGTGCAGTCCGGTGCATTTCTTCTGGGGCAGCTTCGATCTCGCCGTCACGCGTTTCTCCGGACGCCCGGCCCCGCCGCATCCCGGCGGCGTGCCGAACCTCCCGGACTGGGTCGTGCGCGATGCGTACTCACACGAGGTCGCGAGCTGCGGCTTCTGGCCCGGCGGCGGCCCCGTTCGCTATCCCGCGTACTACGCCTACGCCTATCCCGAACCCGCCGGCTTCAGCGCCGCGCGCGTGCGCCCGGACGCCGCCCGCTACAGCCCCGAGCTGCGCGAGTTCGTGCTGCCGTACGACGCGGTCCGGGAGGCGGCCGAGCCGGAGTCGACGCTCCTCGAATTTTTCGAGAGCACCTACGCCGCGGCCGCCGATCTCGGCGGCTGGGACCGACCGGCGCTGGAGCGAGAATCGCCCGACCGGTGAGGATTGCAGGCGGTCAGAGCTCCGCCGTCGCGAACGTGTCGCAAGCCTCGAGGTCGCCAGTCTCGATCCCGCGCTTCATCTCGATCCGCCCTCCGGCCGTCGTTCCATAGCCGGTGCTCTCGGTCGCATGCGCGTTGACAAAGCACACGATCAGCCAGCCCGCCGTCAGTCCTCGCAGCCGCAGCCTCATGCCGTCCTCACGATCTCCGTTACCCGGCGCGCGCACTCCTCCGGTCTGGTCTGGAGCAGGAAGTGAGGGCCCTCGATCCGCTGGACGTTGCACGACGCGAAATGCGCGTCGAACCACCGCGCGGCGCCCGCGGGCACCAGCCGGTCGTTCCCGGCCTGGAGGTAATGGCACGGGACGGTGCACCGCTCCCGAAAGAACCGGCGCCTTTGCCCGATAAGCGCCAGCCGCTGCTCGAGCACGACCGGGGAAACCCGTGCCAATGCGCTCCTCAGCCACGCGAGAAGCGCCGGATCGCGGCTTCCGCCCAGGCACGAGTAGCGCAGCAGCACATCGGGCGCATGGCGGATCAGCGTGCCCGTTCCGGGAATCATCCTGGCCAGTCCAAGCAGAAGCGGCCGCGGCGGTTCGGCGAAGCCGGCGCAGAAGACGATCGCCCGGGGGGAAACGGCGCCGCCGGCCAGAAGGGCCAGGGCCACCAGGCTCGAAAACGATTCGGCGAGGAGCACCGTGCGACCGGAAGGCAGGTCGCGGGCCGCGAGCTCGGCGTACTGCGGCAGGGACAGCGGAACGTCGCGCGGATAGGCGAGGGTCCTGACCGGGATGTCGTTCGGCAGCGCGCCGACGAACCTCTCGAACAGAAGCCCCGTCCCGTCGAGCCCGGGCATCAAAACGAGCGTCGCTACTCCGTCTTCGATCACGCGGCTGTCGTCCGGCTCATCGCTTTCTTGTGAATATGGCTCGCCGCTCGGCCTTGCGCCACAGACCTTGCCTCGGCGCGACGCGCAAGAATAACCTACACGGGCACCCCGACTCCGAAAGCCATGCCACGGATCCTTTTCACGCCCAACCTGCAGCGTCACCTCTCCTGCCCGCCGCGTGCGGTCGCCGGGGAGACGGTCGCCGCCGCCCTGCAGGCGGTGTTCGCCGAGCATCCGGCGCTGCGCGGTTACGTCGTCGACGACCAGGGACGGCTGCGCAAGCACGTGGCCGTCTTCGTCGACGGTTGCCAGATCAGGGACCGCGTCCGCCTCAGCGATCCGGTCGGCGAAGACGGCGAGATCTACATCGCCCAGGCATTGTCCGGCGGGTGAGCCCCGCGCACCCGCCTGCAGGAGGCGAGCGCCCCGCCGCCACAACACCAGGAGACCGCCATGAGCAACCGGTTTCTCGTTGGCACCCGCAAGGGCCTGTTCACGTTCGAGCGCGCGAGCGATTCCCGCTGGCGCATCGTGCGCACCGACTTCCTCGGCGACCCGGTCACGATGGTGCTGCCGATGCCCGACGGGAGGCCGTACGCCGCGCTCAACCTCGGTCACTTCGGCTCGAAACTGCGTCGCCTCGGCGGCGCCGGCAAGTGGGAAGAATGCGCGGTTCCGGCATTCCCCGCCGTGAAGGACGGCGGCGAGAACGCGCCCGCCGTGATGCAGATCTGGTCGCTCGAACGCGGCGACCCGGACGGCCGCACCCTCTGGGCCGGGACGATTCCCGGCGGGCTCTTCCGTTCGCGCGACGGCGGCGGGTCGTGGCAGCTCATGGAGTCCCTGTGGAACCGTCCGGAACGCGAGGAATGGATGGGCGGCGGCTACGACCAGCCGGGGATCCATTCGATCTGCGTCGATCCGCGCGATCCGGGGCGGCTGGCGCTCGCCGTTTCGACCGGCGGCGTCTGGACCACGAGCGACCAGGGCGCGACCTGGGAGTGCCGCGGGAAGGGATTGCGCGCCGCCTACATGCCGGCCGGCCGCGCCTTCGATCCCCTCGTCCAGGACGTGCACCGGCTCGTGCAGTGCCCCGCGCGACCGGACGTCTACTGGGCGCAGCACCACAACGGAATCTTCCGCTCGACCGACGACGCCGCCAACTGGGAGGAGATCGCGGACGCGCCGCTCTCCACCTTCGGCTTCGCCGTCGCCGTCCACCCGCGCGATCCCGACACCGCGTGGTTCGTCCCGGCCGTCAAGGACGAGACGCGCATCCCGGTCGACGCGAAGCTCGCGGTGATGCGCACGCGCGACGGCGGCAGGCGCTTCGAGGTGCTGCGCCGGGGTCTGCCGCAGGAGCACGCCTACGATCTCGTCTACCGGCACGGCCTGGACATCGACGACTCGGGCGATCGGCTCGCGATGGGCTCGACGACCGGCGGCCTCTGGCTCTCGGAGGACCAGGGCGACACGTGGCAGAACCTGTCCAGCCACATGCCGCCGATCTACTGCGTCCGCTTTACGAACGGCGGGTGAAATTCCGCCCGGACGAGCGACTCTGACGATCCGGGCCGTCTTTTTCGCCTTCGGAGAAGATGAAGATCCGCGCGGCGGAGATGAGATAGCGCCTGCCGTGGATACGGTCGAGAAAAGTCCTGGTGGTGATCTGGGCCGTCTCCATTAGGTCCACCGAGGTCTCCCCGCCATCCGCGGTCCCGACCAGCACCGTGCTGCTGCTGAACGACCCACCACCGTCCTGATCGCGTAACCGGTCTCGTCGTTCCTGAACGCGGGAAGGTCGACGAGCCGGCTTCGGCCTTGCTGAGCGTGCAGGTCTTCCCGAGGTCCAACGCTCGGGCGTTGCCGTGCCGATCGTCCGGAGAGAAACGCGTGCGGCTGCGGCCGGACGGATGTCCCTGTCCTACGGCTTCTTGCGCCTGCTTCGGACCAGCGCGGCGATCTCCGGCCACCATCCCTGTGTCGGGTACCATTCCGCGACGAAGTCCGCGAACGCGCGCACTTTTGCGGTCAGGTAACGGTTGCTCGGGTAGACGACCACGAGCGACGGCGTCGGCGCGACGACATCGAGCAGCAGCGGGCGGAGTTGCCCCGCCATCAGCGCGCGAAACACGAGGATGTCGGGCACCTGCGCCACACCCAGGCCGGCGACGGCGGCGGACGCCGCGGCCTCCAGCGACGTGACGCCGAGGCGGCCGCGCGGCGTGAAACGGCGGACCTCGCCCGCCTGCTCGAAGGTCCAGTCCAGCGTGCGGCCCGTGGACGGCGAGATGAAAGCGACGCAATCGTGCTCCGCGAGCGCGTCGATCGTGTTCGGCTCCCCGCGCTTCGCCAGATAGTCCGGCGCCGCGCAGGTGATCCGCTTGCCGGAGGCGATGTGCCGCGCAACGAGCGTCGAGTCGTCGGGAATGGCGACCGCGCGCACCGCGCAGTCGATGCCCTCCTCCACGAGATTGACGGCACGGTCGCTGAACACCACGTCGAGCGACAGGTCCGGATGCCGCGCGAGGAACCCCGGCAGCGCCGGAAAGAAGAGGAGATGCGCGAAGGACTGCGGCACCGAGACCTTGAGGCGCCCCTTCGCCGCGGTCCGCGCGCCGTAGAGCGACTCCTCCGCCTCGCTCAGGTCCTCGAGGATGCGCACGCAGCGCTCGTAGTAGCCGCGTCCCTCGTCGGTGAGGCTGAGCCGGCGCGTGGTGCGGTGCAGCAGCCGCACGCCGAGCCGCCGCTCGAGCTGACCGAGGGCGGTCGTCACGCTCGAGCGCGACTGGTCGAGGTCCTCCGCCGCGCGGGCGAACGAGCCCTGCTCGACGACCCGCACGAACACCCGCATGCAGTGCAGCTGGTCCATGGATTGTTCTCGTTATTGGAACAATCAATTCTCCTCTTTCGTATTTGTTTCGCAAGATTCCGGTAATAGATTGCTCCGCGCCGCCGGGCTGCGGGCAACGAGAACAACCGGCGGCCCAACGACCACACCAGGAGAGACGCGATGAACGCGAGGAGCCGACCGGTACGCTGGCCGCGCAAGACGCGCGAGCTGCACAACCACCATTTCGACTCGACGATCTGGAACGATTTCCGCTTCCGCGACGACGACATCGTCATCGCGACCTACGCCAAGTCCGGGACGACCTGGACGCAGCAGATCGTCGCCCAGATGCTCTTCAACGGCGATCCCGATCTCCCGGTCGCGGAGCTTTCCCCGTGGCTGGACCTGCGCGTGCCGCCCAAGGCCGTGAAGCTGCCGCTCGTGGAGGCGCAGACGCACCGGCGCGTCATCAAGACCCATCTGCCGGTCGATGCGCTGGTCTACTCGCCGAAGGCGAAGTACATCTACGTGGCGCGCGACGGCCGCGACGTGGTGTGGAGCATGTACAACCACCACGTGAACGCGAACGCCGACTGGTACGCCGCGCTCAACGACACGCCCGGCCGGGTCGGGCCGCCCATCGAGCCGCCGCCGGCCGACATCCGCCGGTA
This sequence comes from Sulfurifustis variabilis, assembly GCF_002355415.1. Classification (GTDB taxonomy): domain Bacteria; phylum Pseudomonadota; class Gammaproteobacteria; order Acidiferrobacterales; family Sulfurifustaceae; genus Sulfurifustis; species Sulfurifustis variabilis. Next base: position 2,626,413 of record NZ_AP014936.1, read on the forward strand.
CTGGCGCGACTGGATGGACAGGGACGGCCACCCGTTCTGGCCGTTCTGGGACAACGTCCGCAGCTGGTGGCAGATCCGCCATCTACCCAACGTGCTGTTCGTCCATTTCAACAACCTCAAGCGCGACATGCCGCGGGAGATGCGCCGCATCGCGCGCTTCCTCGACATCACGATCGACGAATCGCGCTGGGAGCGGATCGTCGAATACTGCTCGTTCGACTGGATGAAGCAGCACGCAACGAAGAGCGTGCCGCTCGGCGGCGCCCTTTGGGACGGCGGCGCGGAGGTCTTCATCAACAAGGGCACGAACGGCCGCTGGGCCGAGGTGCTGACGCCCGACGAGTCGGCGGAATACGAGGCCCGCGCGGTCCGTGAGCTCGGATCGGCGGCCGCGCGCTGGCTCGCGACCGGCGAGGGTCTCCAGCCGAAAGCGTCCGCGAGACACCTGAGCGAAATTCGCGCTTTTTCCGCGCGGGCCGACGCCGCGAGCGTCGGAGCACATGCCGGCTGAGCCCGGTCCAATCCCTTTGGCACTTCAACGAGGAGCATTGCCATGAACCAGCAGAAACGGATTATCGCGGTGGTCGGCGCCACCGGCGCGCAGGGCGGCGGTCTCGTGCGCGCCATCCTGAACGACCCCGACGGTCCCTTCGCCGTCCGGGCGCTCACGCGCGACGTCAATTCGGAAAAGGCGAAAGCGCTCGCCCGTCTCGGCGCCGAGGTGCTGAGCGCGAACGTCGACGACGAGGCGAGCCTCGAGGCGGCTTTCACCGGCGCCTATGGCGCATACTGCGTGACCTTCTTCTGGGATCACTTTTCGCCCGAGAAGGAGCTGGCCGAGGCCGGCGCGATGGCACGCGCGGCGAAGGCGGCCGGAATCGAGCACGTCATCTGGTCCACGCTCGAAGACACCCGCAAATGGGTGCCGCTGGGCGACGACCGCATGCCCACGCTGATGGGCAAGTACAAGGTGCCGCACTTCGATGCCAAGGGCGAAGCCGAGCAGGTGTTCCGCGACCTGGGGGTGCCGACGACCTTCCTCCTCACTTCGTTTTACTGGGACAACCTGATCCACTTCGGCATGAATCCGAAGCGCGGCCCGGACGGCAAGCTCGCCTTCACCCTCCCGATGGGCGACAAGAAGCTCCCGGGCATCGCCGCCGAAGACATCGGCAGGTGCGCCTACGGCGTCTTCAAGAAGGGCAAGGAATATATCGGCAAGACCGTCGGGATCGCCGGTGAGCACCTGAACGGCGCCGAGATGGCTGCCGCCCTCTCCAGGGCGCTCGGCCAGGAGGTGGTGCACAACGACGTGTCGCCCGAGACCTACCGCGGCTTCGGGTTCCCGGGCGCGGACGACCTCGGGAACATGTTCCAGTTCAAGCGCGACTTCAACGCGGATTTCCGCGCCCCCCGCAACCGCGAGAACGGACGGGCGCTCGCTCCGTCGCTCCTGACCTTCGAGCAGTGGCTGGCCAGGAACAAGGGCCGGATTCCGCTGGAGTAAGTAACAATCCGCTTGCCGGGACGTGGCCTTCTCGATGCGGCGGGCGCGGTTGTCCGGGCGCCGCGCTTTCCGGAGAATGGCGACGCTTGCGCCGTGAGCGCGGGACGAGCGTAAACCCGAGGAGCGCGCGGAGTGACGCGAACCGATTCGTTGCAGGAATACGTCGCGGACCAGCTCGCCGCGCTCGACGGCGTGCGATTTCGCCGCATGTTCGGCGGCTACGGTATCTATCGCGGAGAGCGATTCTTCGGGATCCTGCACCGCGGTCGGCTCTATTTTCGAGCGGGCGAGGACGACCGGGGGAAGTACGTTGCGCAGGGCATGAAGCCGTTCCGTCCGAGCGCCAGGCAGACCCTGACGAGCTATTTCGAGGTCCCGGCCGACGTGATCGAGGACAGCGAAACGCTGGTTGCGTGGGCGGAGCGTGCGCTTGCGGCGACGTCGGCGCCCGGAAAGAAGACCCGGCGACGCGCGGCCGGCCGTATTGCCGCCGCGTCGCCGGCCGGCCGACGTCGAAGAACCTGAGCGGGGCCTACTCTATCCGCACTGCAGTCGAGGTTACTTCTTCCAGGCGTCCCGGGCGTCCTTCTTGGCCTTCTTCTCGGCCTTTCTTTCCTTCGGGGTCCGGGTCGGCGGTTTCCTGGTCTGCTTCTTACTGTCCATGCCCTTGCTCATGTGTGCGCTCCTGGGTGCATCGTTGAGTAGTGTTATCGGCCGCTCTCGGCGCGCCTGGCACCGTAAGCCGGGGCGGGCATGGATTCAATACCCTGGCTGCGCAGGTAGTCGTCGTAGCTGCCGTTGAAGTTGACGATCCCTTTGGGCGTCAGCTCGAGGATGCGCGTGGCGAGCGACGAGACGAACTCCCGGTCGTGGCTGACGAAGATGAGGGTGCCGGGGTAGTTCTCGAGCGCGAGATTGAGCGACTCGATCGATTCCATGTCGAGGTGGTTGGTCGGCTCGTCGAGGACCATCACGTTCGGGCGCTGCAGGATCAGCTTGCCGAAGAGCATGCGCCCCTGCTCGCCGCCGGAGAGCACCCGCACGGGTTTGGCGCACTCGTCGCGCGAGAACAGCATCCGCCCGAGCACCGCGCGGATCGCCTGCTCGTCGTCGCCCGGCCTCCCCCACTGGCTCATCCAGTCGTAGAGGCTGAGATCGCTGTCGAAGTCCGCGGCGTGGTCCTGGGCGAAGTAGCCGATGCTGGCGCTCTCCGACATCTTCACCCGGCCGCTGTCCGGCGGAAGCTCGCCGACCAGGGTGCGCAGGAGCGTCGACTTGCCGATGCCGTTAGGGCCGATCACGGCGACGCGCTCGCCGACCTCGACCCGCAGGTCGAGGCCGCGGAACAGCACCGTCTCCCCGTAGCCCTTGCTCAGGCCCTCGGCCTCGAGGGCCTGGCGATAGAGCTTCTTGTCCTGGTCGAAGCGGATGAACGGGCTCACGCGGCTCGACGGCTTCACGTCCTCGAGCTTGATCTTCTCGATCTGCCGCGCGCGCGAGGTGGCCTGCCGGGCCTTCGAGGCGTTGGCCGAGAAGCGGCTGACGAAGGTCTGGAGCTCCGCGATCTGCGCCTTCTTCCGGGCGTTGTCGGCGAGCAGCCGCTCGCGCGCCTGGGTCGCGGCGGTCATGTACTCGTCGTAGTTGCCCGGGTACACGCGCAGCTCGCCGTAATCGAGATCCGCCATGTGCGTGCACACGCTGTTCAGAAAATGCCGGTCGTGCGAGATGATGATCATCGTGCTCGCGCGCGCGTTCAGCACGCCCTCTAGCCAGCGGATGGTGTGGATATCGAGGTTGTTGGTCGGCTCGTCGAGCAGCAGGATGTCCGGGTCGGCGAAGAGCGCCTGCGCCAGCAGCACCCGCAGCTTCCAGCCCGGCGCTACGGCGCTCATCGGGCCCGCATGCTGCTCGAGCGGGATGCCGACCCCGAGCAACAGCTCGCCGGCGCGCGCCTCGGCGGTGTAGCCGTCGAGCTCGGCGAACTCGACCTCGAGCTCGCCCACCTTCATCCCGTCCGCCTCGCTCATCTCCGGCAGCCCGTAGATGCGGTCGCGCTCGTTCTTCACCCGCCAGAGCTCCGCATGGCCCATGATCACGGTGTCGAGCACCGTGTAGTCCTCGAACGCGAACTGGTCCTGTCTGAGCTTGCCGAGGCGCTCGTGGGCGTCGACCGAGACGTTGCCCGAGGTCGGCTCGAGGTCGCCGCCCAGGATCTTCATCAGGGTCGACTTGCCGCAGCCGTTGGCCCCGATCAGGCCGTAGCGGTTGCCGTTGCCGAACTTGACCGAAATGTTCTCGAACAGCGGCTTGGCGCCGAACTGCATGGTGAGGTTGGCGGTGGAGATCAATGGGCAGTCCTTTAATAAGAGTACGAAGGCCCCCTCCAGCTCGGGGCGGAGAGACGGTCGACATGCCGGCCAGGGCCGGGACGACCCGGTCAGGCCGAAAACCGACCTGCGGGCCTCGGGGCCTGTCGGGCAAAGGGCGCGCATTGTCTCACAGGGCGGGAATTCGAGCGACCGCCGGGCGGACGGTATCCCCGCAGGGGTGGCAGGCCTCGTTCGAAGCACGGCCGCGACGACTGCGATCCGGCATGGAAGCGAGCGACGTCAACGGGCCGCCCCCGGGCGAAGAAGTCCGCGGCGAGTTCGATGCGATTGATCCGGCGGTCCGCCCCGTTGGGACGCCCGTCGCGTCGTGCAATCCCGCCGCAAAAGCACGCTCCAACGAATTGACGTGAAGCGACTTTCGCTTATCATCGGCGCATCGGTTCTTCCTGGGCTCAACGCGTGCGACGAGATACGCGGTTACGCATCGACTACAAACCCGAACCAGCGACCGCCGCGCCCCGTTCTGCCCGCCGGCTCCTTCCCCTCATGATGTTTCCGCTGCTGGGCGGCGCGCTGGCTTACGTGCTGAGCCACCCGCCGGCGGCCACCGATCCCGAACCGGCCGAAACCGTCGCGGAAGCGCCCGAAACGCCGCCGCCGCCCGCGGTCGAGCCGGTCGGCGAGAAGGTGGACTTCATCGTCCGGCGCAACGACACGCTGGAGCGGATCTTCCGGCGGCTCAAGCTCAGCCCCGATGACCTGAACGCCATCCTCGGCCTGCCCGGCGTGCGCCAGGCGCTCAACCGGATCCGGCCCGGCGACAAGGTCACGGTCGTCCACGAGGACGGCGCCGTCCACGCCCTCAACCGCCGCATCAGCGACACCGAGGTCCTGGCGGTGACGCGCGGGGACGACGGCTTCGCCGCCGAGATCCTCGCGACCCCCATCGAGATCAAGGTCGCGCACGCGTACGGAACCATCGAATCGTCCCTGTTCGTCGCAGCGCGCGCCGCCGGGGTGAGCCCCGAGACCATCCTTCAGCTGGCGAACGACATCTTCGGCTGGCAGATCGACTTCGCGCTCGACATCCGGCCCGGCGACCGCTTCCACCTGATCTACGAGCAGAAGCACCGCGACGGGCAGTACATCGGCGACGCGCGCATACTCGCCGCCGAGTTCGTGAACGACGGCGAGACCCACCGCGCGGTGTACTACGCCTCGGAAGACGGCAAGATCGACGGCTACTTCGCGCCCGACGGCCGCAGCATGCGCCTGCAGTTCCTGCGCGCGCCGCTCGACTTCCGGCGGGTGAGCTCGAACTTCAATCCGCGGCGCCGCCACCCGATTCTCAACCGCATCCGCGCCCACCAGGGCGTCGATTACTCGGCTTCGCACGGGACCGTCATCAAGGCCGCCGGCGACGGCCGCGTCGGCTTCGTCGGCCGGAAGGGCGGGTACGGAAAGGTCATGATCCTGGAACACGGCGGCGGGATCTCGACCCTGTACGCCCACATGTCGGGCTTCGCCCGGGGCATGCGGCCCGGCCAGCGGGTCAAACAGGGCCAGACCATCGGCTACGTCGGCAGCACCGGCGCCGCGACCGGGCCGCACCTGCACTACGAGTACCGCGTCAACGGCATCCACAAGAACCCGCGCACCGTCCGCCTTCCGGACGCCGCGCCGATCCCGGCCGCGTACCGGGCGGACTTCCAGGCCAAGGCCGGCCTGATACTCGCCGACCTGGAGCAGGTGCAGGAAACCACCCTCGCGGCGGCTCCGGCGGACTGAGTCCGCCGCGGGCGTCGCCGCATTCGAGGCCGCGAGCCGCGGCACCCGCTGGCCTCCGGCCGGGCGGCGTAAACACCGCATCCCGGCACCCCGCGGCCTCCCCGGCCGCTGGTCCGCAATCACCCGCGTCCTCGCGCCCTCCGCCGCGTCCCGGCATGGAGGTTGCATCAAAAACCCGTTCGATGGCCCGTTGGGATCGGGCGGGGTGCGACGGCCGTCGCGGGCCGGGACAGCGGTCCGCGGTCGGACGAACCTGCGCAATCAAGAAGAATTCGACAGGAAAACGAGACATGACCCCGGAACAGGCGACCAGTTACCTCAACAGTCTGCTCAAGGCCATGCTGGCCAAGAAGGCGTCCGACCTCTTCATCTCCAACGACTTTCCGCCGTCCATGAAGATCGACGGCAAGATGACGCCGGTGACGCAGCAGCGGCTGAATCCGGTCCAGACCCGCGCCCTCGCCATGGCCGCGATGAACGAGAAGCAGCGCGCCGAGTTCGAGGTGGAGAAGGAGTGCAACTTCGCCATCAACCCGCAGGGGATCGGCCGCTTCCGCGTCAACATCTTCATCCAGCAGGGCTGCATCGGCATGGTGCTGCGCACCATCACCACCGAGATCCCGAAATTCGACGACCTGCACCTGCCGCCGGTCCTGAAGGACGTGTCGCTGACCAAGCGGGGGCTCGTGATCCTCGTCGGCGGCACGGGCTCGGGAAAATCCACGACGCTCGCGGCGATGATCGACTACCGCAACGAGAACAGCTTCGGCCACATCATCACGATCGAGGACCCGGTCGAGTACGTGCACAAGAACAAGAACTGCCTCGTCACCCACCGCGAGGTCGGCACCGACACGAACAACTGGTTCGCCGCGCTCAAGAACACGCTGCGCCAGGCCCCGGACGTGATCCTGATCGGCGAGATCCGCGACCGCGACACCATGGAGTACGCCGTCGCCTTCGCCGAGACCGGCCACCTGTGCATGGCGACGCTGCATGCCAACAGCGCCAACCAGGCGCTCGACCGCATCATCAACTTCTTTCCCGAGGAGCGCCGGGCGCAGCTGCTCATGGACCTGTCGCTCAACCTCAAGGCCGTGGTGTCGCAGCGCCTCGTGCCGCGCGCCAACGGCAAGGGCCGGCGCGCGGCGATCGAGATCCTGCTCAACACGCCGATGGTCCAGGACCTGATCTTCAAGGGCGAGGTCCACGCGCTCAAGGAAACGATGTCGAAATCCAAGGAGGCGGGCATGCAGACCTTCGACCAGGCGCTGTTCGATCTCTACGAGGCCGGCGAGGTCAGCTACGAGGACGCCATGCGCAACGCGGACTCGGTGAGCGAGTTCAAGCTGGCCGTCAAGCTGAACAGCAAGCGCCGGGGAGCGGAAGAGGGCCGGCCCAGGATGGAGCTGAGCCTGCAGGGCGACGCCGAGGAGGAGAACGCCGAGGCCTCGTCCGATCAGCCGGCTGCGTCCGCCGCCGCGAGCCAGCCGGCGTCCGCGCTGCGCGCCATGCCGCCCAAGCCGACGACCGCCGACCGCTAGAGCCGAGGTGACCGACCATGCGCAGAACCGGCCTTAGGATCAGACTCCCGTCCCCGGGCGCGAAGGGACGAGGGAAAGGGGCGAAACCGGGAGCAATCGCCGCGGCCCTGATCACCGACGCGGATGAATTCCCGGCGATCGAGCTCGCGACCGAGCCCGAGACCGTCGATCTCGCCGAGATCGACCTCGATTTCGCCGGCGACGAGACGCGGCACACCGATTCGACGACCGTCCGGGCGGCCGGCGGAATGGCGGCGGCGCCCGCCGGCGCGGCCGACCTCGCCGCGGTCGATCTGTTTCGCGACGTCCGCGCGGCCAGTCTCGCCGAATTCGCCGCCCAGACCCGCGTCATCGAGGCGGCGCCGGGCAGCGTGCTGCAGGCCGCCGACCAGCTGAGCGACCGGATCTTCTTCGTCATCGCGGGCGAGCTGCGCATGTACGGCGACTTCAGGGAGAAGCGGCCGCGCGGCATCGTCGACGCCGGGCAGTCGGTCGGATTGCACTGGGCGCTGCTCCAGCAGCCGACCGAAGTCGCGATCGTCGCCACCGAGTTCGCGCGCGTGCTCGAGGTCCGGCTGCCGCAGCTCGACGAGTTCGCCCGCCGCTCGCACGCCTTCGCCTGCAACGTCAACGCGCTCTACGCCGCCTACCTGCGCGGCGACAACTGCCTGAACGTCGGCGCCCGCGCGCTCGCGGCGCTGCATCATCGCCGCGGCTACACCGACGAGCTGACGCAACTGCACAACGAGCGCTGGCTGACGGCGATGCTGCCGCGCCTGCTGGGACGCACCCGGTTCGACCGCGCGCCGCTCACGGTCGCGATGCTGGCGGTCGACCGGCTCGACAAGATCCACCACGAGTTCGGCACCATCGCCGGGGAGCAGATCCTCGCGGCCGTCGGCCAGCTGCTGCTGGACGCGACGCGCACCACCGACCTGCTCGCCTGCGACGACAACCGGCGCTTCGTCGCCATCCTGCCGAACACGCCCGCCGACGGCGGCCGGATTCTCTGCGAGCGGCTCCTGGAGGAGGCGCGCGTGCTCCGGATCGGCGCGCCCGACGATCGCCCGCTTCCCGCCCTCACCCTCTCCTGCGGCCTCGTGCAGTTCGACGGCACGACGTCCGCCCCCCAGCTGATCGAGCGGTTGAACGCGCTGGTGCAGAGGGCGGCCGAGGACGGCGGCGACCTGCTGCGCGCGTAATTCGCGCGTCCCGACCCTCCGGGAGCGACGGAACCGCCGTTCCGACCGACCTCGCGCCGCTCCGCCGTTCCGGCGCCGGGGTACTATGCTTGCGGGAGTGAGGATGCGGGTGGCCGTGGCCGAAGGGGCCGCTTCCCCGTCGCGTCCGGACGCCTCCGGGCGCCGAACGCCCGCCCTCTTCGATTCCGCGCTTCTCCGTGAGAAGCCAGCTACCGGTGACCACTGCATGACGACGCCATCCGGCAATTCCGCGACCGAATTCGAATTCATGTCCGGCCTGGTCCAGAACGTCTGGGACTTCACCGACATGACCCTCAAGACACGCTTCGCGCAGGCGCTCGAAAGAGGCGTCGCGCGCTACCCGATCTTCCGCTCGGTACGGATCGCCGCGCGCCGGGACCTGGAAGCGCTGTTCGACGATCTCGCGGTGAACCTCGGCTGGCGCGCGACGCGACTGGACACGGGCAACGTCATCCTCGACGCGGAAGGGCTCTTCGTTTCCGCGCGCGGATTCCGCAAGGCCGACTACGCCTCGTGCCAGTTCGCCATCTGGGCGAAGGACGTGGAATCGGCCGCGCGGGCGCGCGACGCGCTGCTGGCGCGCATCGGCGACGCGATCATCACCGAGCCGATGTTCTCCATCGACTGGCACTTCCTCACCGCCAAGAACGAGCTGGAAAACGCCGACATCGAGGAGATGGCCGACGACGTCCTGCACGACGCCGCGTACCCGGAGCTCGAAACCAGCCTCCCGGATTTCATCCACCGGTACCTCGCTTCTCCGGAGACGGTCCTGGTGCTCCAGGGTCCGCCCGGCACCGGGAAAACCCGCCTGATCCGCGCCATCCTCGCCGAGATCTCGCGCCGCAAGGCGGGCAACGCGCACGTGCTCTACACCGCCGACAAGCGCACGACGGAGAACGACGAGATCTTCGTGAAGTTCATCACCGGCTGGCACGACGTGTTCGTCGTCGAGGACGCCGACCACCTCCTGCGGCCGCGCGCCGAGGGCAACGAGAACCTGCACCGCTTCCTGACGATCGCCGACGGCGTCGTCCGGGCGCAGGGCCGCAAGATCATCTTCTCCACCAACCTGCCCAACATCGGCGACCTGGACGACGCCCTGATCCGCCCCGGGCGCTGCTTCGCCCGGGTGCACACGCGCGGGCTGGTGGCGGAAGAGGCGCAGCGCCTCCTGGAAAGCCTGAGCGGCGGAAGCCGCGACCGCGCGGCCGCGGCCTGGAGCCGGTTGCGCGCCTCGGCGGACAGGACGTACTCGCTCGCGGAGATCTACAAGACGCTCGAGGCCCGATGACGCTCCGCGATCACGGGGCGATCGGACGCCGGCGTCGGCCCCGCTGACCGGACCACCCGGGCCCGACGAGCCCCGATGCCGCCCGATCACTACGCGCAGTGCCCGAAGTGCGGCCACGCGCCGCCGAAGCCCCTCCCGGCGTCCGCCCGCTGCCCGGCGTGCGGAATCTACTTCTTCAAGTGGGAACGCGCGCAGGCCCCGCGGGCGAACGAGACCGGGCGCACCGGATCGGGGCCCCGCCTGCGCGACTGGGCCCGTTCGCTGCTCGACCCGCTGGATCGCCTGCATCCCGCGTACTTCTACGGGCGCTGTCTCGCGTTGCTGCTGCTGGCCGTCTGGAGCTGGCGCCTCTACGGTTACGACTACCGCTACGCCGAGATCAACGGCTCGTTCATGCACAACATCCTGTTGCCGATCCACGAGGCCGGCCACGTCTTCTTCCGCGTCTTCGGGGAGTTCATGAGCGTGCTGGGCGGCAGCCTGTTTCAGCTGCTGTTGCCGTTCGGTATCGGCGTCGCCTTCGTCGTCCGGAACCGCGACAACGTCGGCGCCGCCATCGCCCTATGGTGGACCGGCGCCAGCCTGCTCGACCTCTCGCCCTACATCTACGACGCACTGGTCCCGCGGATGATCCTGCTCGGCGGCCGGACCGGCGAGGACGGCGGGCACGACTGGATCTACCTGCTCGGCGCCTTCGGCGACTTGCGCAACGCGCAGCAGTGGGGGTCCGCCGCCCACCTCGCCGGGGGCCTGCTGATCCTGGTCTCGCTCGGCTGGGCGGCGGTCGTGCTGTGGAAACAACGGGAGCGGCTGGGCGACGGGGATTGACCGGCATCGACGACGGCACGGGGGCCCGAACGAAAAAGGCCGGCTTCGAGCCGGCCTTTTTCTTCAGGTGAAGAGCTTCGCCCAGGCGGGCATCTGCGGCGGCGGGTCGAAGGCCCCCTTCAGCTGACGGAACGACCGCACGAGCCTGGCGTAGTCCGCGTAGTCGCGATCGTAGTAGTAGAGGACCGGCGCCCGGTAGTTGATGGTGTAGAAGCCGGTCTTGTCGACGAAGCCGTGGGAGACGATGCGGATCCGGAGGCCGTCGTCGTTCTTGAATTCCATGACCAGCTGAAACGCCTGCTTGCCGTTGATGTGGGCCGGCTTGTTGCTCAGCACCTTGAGGCGCTCGAGCCCCGAGCGCTTGCGCAGCTCCGAGACATAGAGATCGGCGGCCTCGAGCGGCAGCATCTTGGGGGTGCTCTTCTTCTTGATGGTCGGGAACGCGGTGTCGGGATAGCGCCGCGTCACGGTGATGGAATGGATGCCCAGACCGTCCCGCGTCGCCGTCACCGCCTCGAGCAGGATGGTCTGCGGCTTGTCGTCGATCGTCACCCGCTCCCAGGTGTCGGCGGCGGTGGTGCGGCTCCAGCCCTCCGGCACGTTCATCTCGAAGCTGGTCGACTTCATGACCCGGTTGAGGTCGTCGGTCAGCGTCCAGTAGGGCGTCGGCGCGCAACCGCCCAGGACGACGACCGCGACCGACAGCAGCAACAGCTTTCTGATCATCTTGCCCCGACTCCCTGTTGTCACAATGAGCTCATGTACTGCTGCACGTAGGCCCGGTCACGCGCGTCTTTCGAGGCCAGGCTGAGATACTTGCCGAAATAGCGCCGGGCCTGGCCCTTGTTGCCCGTCTTCATGTAGTGCATGCCCAGGCTCTTGTAGGTGGGCGCGAAACGGGGCGACAGCTTTTCCGCCTTCTGCCAGGCCTGGAGCGCCCGGGCGGTGTCGCCCTTCTCGTCCCGGCGGCTGTAGGCCTCGCCGAGATAGTAATAGCCGGAGGCCGGGTAGTAACGGCGCAGCCCGGGATCTTCCATGACCAGGATGACGCTCTTGTAGCGGTCCTGACCGACGTCCTTGCGCAGGGCGTCGAGACGGATCGCCTGCATGACGCGGTTGTAGTCCTCCGCCCCGACGCGGCCGCCCTTCTTCCGCCGGGCGGACAGCTCCTTGAACGTCTCGATGCGCTCGACGAGCTGCGGATGGGACGAGAAGAAATACGGCTCCTCGATTCCCAGCGCCTTCACCTCGCTCGCGAGGTGCTCGAACACCTTGTGCGCTTCGTGCGGGTCGTAGCCGGCCTTGGTCAGCCGCTCGTAGCCCTTCATGTCGGCCTCCCGCTCCAGGTCGCGCGAGAACCCGCTGATGGACGACACGGCCGCGAGGCTCGCGAAGGGAATCCCCGAGACCGCGAAAGCGGAGAGGTTCTTGGCCGACACGCGCTGCCGGAAGCTGTGCTTCTCGATGAAATGGGCGGCCTCGTGAGCCAGCACGGCCGCCAGCTGCGCCTCGTTCTCCATCCGCGCGAGCAGGCCGATGTTGAAGTAGATGCTGCCGTTGGGCAGCGCGAAGGCGTTGAGCTGCGTGGAGTCGTAGAGGTGGACCTGGATCTTGCCCTTGAACTCCGGATAAAGACGGTCCATCACGCCCTGCAGGTAGGCGGTCGCGCGCCGGTCCTCGTAGATCTGGCCGCTGCGCTCGATGGTCGAGTCGACTCCGCTCGCCTCGTGCCACAGCCGGCGCTCCTTCTCGTGCAGGTTGGCCGTGTCGCCGGCGTTGGTGAACGACGTCACGCCGCCCGTCGTTGCGCAGCCGCTGGCAAGAAGCGACACGAGCACGAGTGCAATGGTCCTGTTCATCGCCGTATCCTCGACAGATTCCGCTTGGAGGTTCTTTTTCTCTCTCCCCTCGCCGGAGCGGAAGGGGAGCCGGTCCGCCCTACCGGACGTACGCCGCCCGGTACTTCTCGATTCCCGGGTACCACTCGAAGATTTCATTGACCATCTTGGCGGCGTCGCCCGGGTCGCGCAGGTTGGTGCTGCCCTCGCGGTATTCGCTGTTCATCCACAGCAGATCGCCCGTCCGGAGGTCGACCATGCCGATATGGATGAACGAATGGCCCAGCTGCGGCGCCGGGCCGGTGAACATATTGAGGATCGGGATGTGGCCGGCGACGGCCCGCGCCTTGCGCCCGGCCGTGGACGTGTGATCGCGACCGTAGACCATGATCGCGGCGTCCGCGCCGGTCTGGGCGGCGATCGCCCGCAGGCCCGGGCCGATGCCGTAGTCGAAGCGCCTGATCTTGTGTTCCCAGCCGATCTTCGATGCGGTGTTGACCACCAGTTTGTACAGCGCCATATGCTCGTCGAGATTGTCGGCGCTGGCGCCCGAGAACCGCGGCGCCGCGATCTCCGTCAGGCCGGGCTGCTTGCGTATCGCCGCCGAAAGCGCCCTGAAGACGCTCTGGCTCGCCTCCTTGCTCCAGTCCGGCACCTCTTCCTCGACGCCGCCGGCGCTGACCTCCACCACCTCGACGGCCACGGGCAGGACCACCACTTTCCGGGGCAGCGCGGGCTTGCCCGACAGCCACTTGTAGTGGACCCAATGAGGCGTCTCGGCCGCCTGCCCCGCGATCGGCGGGACGGCAAGGAGCAGCATGGTGGCGAGCAAAAACAGCGGTTTGCGAGCGAGCACGTCCTGTCTCTCCCTTGATGGTCGCATTCTGGTTAGCCCTTAAAAAATAGTACGCGTCGGGTCCCGGTCAAGGACGAACGGCCCCGGTCGCGCCTGGGCGCGGAGAATTCGACGGGAAGCGTCGCGTGCGGCGATCGGCGCCCGACATGCCGCGATCGATGTCGATGCGCTGCGCGATCGCGCGATTGACGACGGTCAACACACCGCGGTTTTGCTCCCCCGGGTCGCGGGAACTATGCTCCGTTGAGCGGGAAATACACGGAGGTCCTTTGAGCAACAGAACGTTTCTTGCCCGGCTGCGCAAGGAACTGCCGGCCTGGGTGGAACAGGGCTGGATCGCGCCCGGCGGTGACCGCGCGATCCTCGACGACGTCGGCGCGCGGGGCGGCGGAGCGCCCTACCTCACCTACGCCTTCTCGCTCCTCGGGGTCCTGCTGCTCGGCTCCGGCATCGTCACGTACTTCGCCGCCAACTGGGGCGGCATCCCGAAGCTCGTCAAGCTGATCGTCCTCTTCGGCTCCATGTGGCTCGCCTACGGCGCGGCCTGGCAGGCGCTGCGCAGCGAGCACGCGCCGCTCCTCGGGCAGGCGCTGCTGCTCCTCGGCGTGCTCCTCTACGGCGCGAACATCATGCTGATCGCGCAGATCTATCACATCGATTCGCACTTCCCGAACGGGGTGCTGATGTGGTCGGTCGGCGCACTGGTCGCCGCGTACCTCGCGCGCTCGCAACCGGCGCTCGTCGCCGCCATCGTGCTCGCGTGGCTCTGGACCACGCTCGAGCACAACCACTTCTGGACGCGCCGCGACGTGCACTGGCCGTTCCTGTTTCTCTGGGCCGCCTTCCTGCCGCTCATCTACCGGCACACGTTCCGCGCCGCGCTGCACGTGGCCCTGATCGCCCTGCTCGTCTGGAGCGTGTACGTCTTCGCCTTCGGCGATCTACACGCGGGCAGCCGGCTCTACCTCGTGCAGTTCTATTTCCTCGCCTGGCTCGCGCTGTTCCTGCTCGGCATGGTGTTCGCCACCTCCGATCGGCTCGCCGCGTTCGCCCGCCCGGTCCAGCGCTACGGCATCTTCGCCGCGCTCGTCAGCGCCTACATGCTCACCTGGCCGCATCTGCACACCGGCCGCTGGTCGCAGTGGAGCGAGCCCGCGACGCGCAGCGTCGGCGACGGCCGCTGGATCGCGCTGGTCCTCGCCGGTCTCGGCGCCGTGGTCGCGCTCGGTCTGTGGCACCGCGCCCGCACGTCCGGCAGCGAGCGCCCGGCGTTTCTCGAGTGGGGCCAGGTGCTGATCGGCGCCCTCGTGCTGTTGCTGCTCGCGAATCTCTTCCTGCGCCCGGCGACCGGCGGCACCGTGGCGATCGGCTTCAACCTGCTCTTCTTCGCCGGCATGGTCTGGCTCATCTACGCCGGCATGCACGGCGACGACCGCTTCCTCGTGAACCTCGCCTTCGTGTTCTTCGGCGCCGCCCTGATCACGCGCTACTTCGACACCTTCTGGACGCTGCTCGACCGCTCGTTCTTCTTCATGGCCGGCGGCCTCGCGCTCATCGCCGGCGGGTATTTCCTGGAACGCAAGCGCCGGCAGATCACGGGCGAGATCCTGTCCCGCCGCGCAGGAGGCGTGTCGTGAGCATCGGACGCCGCGTCGCCCTCGTCGTCGTGCTGCAGACGCTCGCGCTGCTCGCCATGGTCGGCCTGAAGCAGTACACCCTCTCCACCGGCGTGCCGGTCGTCCTGAAAACCGAGCCCATCGACCCGCGCTCGCTCTTCCGCGGCGACTACGTGCGCCTGAACTACGCGATCAGCCAGCTCGCCCTCGAGCGGCTCGCGGGCGACGACGCCTTCGAACGCGGCGATACCGCGTACGTGCTGGTCAGGCAGGGGAACGAGTACTGGGAGCCGGTGTCCGTGCACGGCCGTATGCCCGATGCCCCCGCCGGCCAGGTCGCGATCAAGGGCCGGGTGGAATACGTGAACGGGTTCATGTGGCAGGGCGCCGGCAGACCGGCCGTTCCCGGAAAGACGATCGCCGTGAAGTACGGCATCGAGAACTACTTCGTCCCCGAAGGCGAGGGCCGGGCACTCGAACGGCCGAAGCCCGGCGAAACGGTTTCCATCCGCGTGGTCGTGGACAAGTACGGGAACCCGGGGATCAAGGCGGTGCTGGTCAACGGAAAGGAACGATACGTCGAGAAGGTCCTCTAGCGGTCGCCGCGATCGCTAATCCTGTCGCTCCGATCTCCTTCAGAAGTCGCAACCCGAAGGCTTCGGTCCTTCCGTTTCGACGCCGGCGCCAAAGCCGGCGGGCGGAACGACCGCGGCGAAGCCCCGAGCGGGCGATCCGCGGAGCGCCCGGCCGTAGCCGCCGGTGTTCAGGTGCGCGCGCACCCAGACGACCGTGTCGGCGCCGATCGGGACCGGTCCCCCGGATCGCGTGAACGGCTGCTCGTCGACGTGACTGTGCGCGAGCACGTGCCGGTAGAGGAGACGCCCGTCCTCGCTCACGACCTCCCACCAATCCGCATAGCGATCGCAGCCGGTGTCGGGGCTTCGGACCGTCACCTGGAATTCATACGCACCCGGCCCGCCCGTGACCCGCACCGCCAGCACGGCGGGCAGCGCCTCCGCCTGCGTCGCCGCCGGGGCGACGAGCGCGCGCGCGGCCTCGCCCTTTTGCGCGCTCTCCTCCATGCGGGCGGCGGCATACCGGTCCTGTCTTTCCTTCGCCGCCACCTTCGTCTCGTTTTCCCCGACCGCGGTCCTCGCGCGGGCGGCATCCGCAACCGCCGGCGGCTCGGCGGCCGGCGCGGCCACCCGCTCCTCGGCCGCCTTCGGCGCGGTCTGCGCGCTCGACTCGCGCGGCGCCTCGGCCTCGCGCGCCAGCATGAGCTCGGCGGGATCGCTCCCCCGCTCGTCCATGATCCGTAGACCGACGCCGACGGCGATCACGACCGTGGCCGCGAGCGAGAGCGGCACCGCCCAGCGCCTCGCCCGGCGCCGACTCGTCACCGGCGCCTCGGCGCGCGCGAGGATCTCGGCGTCGAGCGCGGATGGCGGCGTTTCGCGCGACGCCGACCGATAGAGATCCGAGAGCGGGCCGCCGCTTGGCGCGCCGCTCCGGTCTTCCGGGTTCCTATTCATGGGTGCCTCCACGGCGGACGCCGCCGTCCCGGCCGCGCCCGAGGACCGGCGCGAGCGCGCGCCGGAGCTTGGCGATCGCGTAGCGGTACCGGCTCTTGGCCGCCTCGACGCCGGCCCCCGTCACGTCCGCGATCTCCTCGAGCGAGAACCCCGCCTCCTCGCGCAGCAGGAAGGCCTCACGCTGCTCGACGGGCAGCCGCTCGAGCGTCTCGAGGAACCGCTGGCCCATGCGCTTGCGCTCCAGCTCGTTGTCCGGCTGTTGCAGCGCGTCCTCGGGGAACGCCTCGAGGAGCGGATCGTCCGGGTCCGCGTTGTTGAACGCGCGCCCGGTCCCGGTCCGCCGGTAATGGTCGATCAGCCGATTGTGCGCCAGGCGGTACAGCCAGGTCGTGAACTTCGCCTGGACCTCGTAGCGCTCGCGGGCGCGGATCACATTCGTCCAGACGTCCTGGTAGAGATCCTCGGCCACCGACGCGGGACGGACCTGGCGCAGGAAGTAGCGGTAAAGCGGTCCCTTGTGGCGCGCATACAGCACGGCAAAGGCGGCCGACTCGCCCGTCGCATAGCGTTTCATCAGGTCTTCGTCGGAAGCCGGGTTGTCCATGTCTTCTTAACGCGCGACACCGCCCACGGGGTTAAGCGCGGCCTATCCTAAACCGTTCCCGCCCCCGGGCGCACCCGCCCGACCGCCTGTGTCCTGTCATTGCGAGGAGCCGCAAGGCGACGAAGCAATCTGCGTTTCATGGATCGAAACGGGGACGGCTTCGCTTTGCTCGCCATGACAGCGAAGCCGCGTTTCCCTGGTTAACCCGGCCGGCGCGCGGGCGCGTTCATAGTCACCGACACGGGACGGCAACCACGCTCCCAACACCAACGACTAACCAGGAGACGACCATGAAGCCACTCGTTCGCGCCCTGCCGGCCGCCCTTGCCGCCGCCCTGCTGCCGCTCGCCGCCCTCTCGGGCGCCGAGACGCGCTCCACCCTCGCCGACCAGAAGAGCGTCGCGGTCACGATCTACAACCAGGATCTCGCGCTCGTGCGCGACGTGCGCCACGTCCCGCTCCCGAACGGCGACGCCATCCTCGCCCTGCGCGACGTCTCCGCCCGGATGCGGCCGGAGACGGCCCTGCTGAGGAGCTTGAGCAGCCCGACCGGCCTCAAGACGCTCGAGCAGAACTTCGACTTCGACCTGCTCACGCCGCAATCGCTCCTGCAGAAATACGTCGGCCGCACCGTCCGGGTGGTGAAGACGCATCCGACCACGGGCGCGGAGACCGTGCAGGAGGCCGAGGTGCTGGCCGCGAGCCAGGGCGTGGTGCTCCGGATCGGCGATCGCATCGAAACCGGCGTCCCCGGCCGCCTCGTCTTCGACGACGTGCCGGCCAACCTGCGCGACCGCCCCACGCTCTCCGTGCAGCTCCGGAACGGCGGGGCGAAGGCCCAGGACGTCGAGCTGAGCTACCTGACCGGCGGCCTCTCCTGGAAGGCCGACTATGTCGCGACGCTCAACGGGCCGGACGACGCCGTCGCGCTCAACGGCTGGGTGACGCTCACGAACGAAAGCGGCGCCACCTACCGCGACGCGAAGCTGCAGCTGGTCGCGGGCGACGTGAACCGCGTGCGCGACGTGCGCATGGAGGAGAAGTTCCAGCGCCTCGCGGCGTCGGTCGCGCGCGAGGCGACGAGCGACATGGCGCAGCAGGAGCTCTTCGAGTACCGGATGTACACCCTGCCCCGGACCACGACCATCGCGGAGAAACAGACGAAGCAGGTCGCGCTGCTGTCGGCGCCTTCCGTGGCCGTCAGGAAGGAGCTCGTGCTCCAGGGCAACGACTACTATTACAGCTCGCACATCGGCGAGCTCGGCCAGAAGATGAAGGTCGGGATCTTCCTCGAGCTCGCGAACCGCAAGGCGGACGGTTTGGGCATGCCGCTGCCGGCCGGTGTCGTCCGGGTCTACAAGGCGGACGGCAGCGGACGGGCGACCTTCGTCGGCGAGGACCGCATCGATCACACGCCCGAGAACGAAAAGGCGCGCCTGCGCCTCGGCGACGCCTTCGACGTGACGGGCCACAAGGTGCAGACGGACTTCGAGGTGGTGTCGAAGCGCGTGTTCGAGAGCGCGTACCGCGTGACGATCAAGAACGCGAAGAAGGAGCCGGTCACCGTGCTGGTGCAGGAGCCGATTCCGGCCGACTGGAAGATCCTGAACGAGTCCCACCCGCACGCCAAGAAGGCGGCGAACACCGCCGTGTGGTCCCTCGCCGTTCCGCCGCTCGGCGAAACGACGCTCACCTATCGCGCCCGCGTGCGGTACTGAGGAGCAGCCGTTTGCGGAGCGGCCGGACCGACACACCCACCCACCGGGCGGCGGCCACGGCCGCCGCCCGCAGGGACGGCCCGACTAGTACGCCGCGCTGGACAGCTTCGGGTCGATCTGCCAGATCTCGTTGACGAGCCGGCCGTCGCGGTAGGTCAGGGCGTAGCGGACCTTGATGGTGTTCTTGCCGCTGAACTCGACGTTCGCCGTCACGGTGCTGCCCTGCGGGTTCGCGCTCTCCTCGAGCTTCGCCACGCTGACCTTGAGCGGCGCATTGGCCTTCGCGAACTTGCTCCAGACGCCGCGTATCTCGTCCGTCCCGGCGTACGTCCCGTTGAGCGGACCGCCGATCCATTCGAAGCGGGCCTTGTCGCCGTAGGCGGCCATGATGTCGTCGACCTGGCCGGCGGCGATCGCGTCGAAGTGCCGTCGTGCGTCGTCCGAAGCCCCGGCGAGGGCATGGGTGACGGAAAGCGCCATCACGACGGCGCCGGCGGCGAGCGAAAGAGTACGCATGGATGAGCTCCTCAACGGTGGTTGATGTCGGTTGGCGCGCGGATGCGCGCCTCTCGCATCGCTAACAGTCGGGAGCGGACTTTATTCCCGGCGAGCGACTGCCCGCGGCATCCGCGGGCGCACCGGTTGCAGAAAATGAGTCGGTCGAGGGCGCAGATTCGTTTTTCCGCGCCGCCGACCGGGTCGTGCGTCATTTTTTTACCTGCTCCGGCCGCTCAGCGCCCTCCCCCGCTCACCGTGGGCGCGCCGCCGCCGTCGCCGCCCGTGACCGGCGTGCCGCGGCGTGCGGCCTCGTACTCCTGCCGGTCCAGCAGGGCGTCGCCATTGGTGTCGGAGCTGACGAAACCCAGGCCGCGAACCGACTCGGCCTCGCCCTGCTCGATCAGACCGCTGTTGTTGGTATCGATTTCGCTGAAGGACGGCCAGTCGCTCGAGCCGCCCGGGATGTCCCGGGCCCCACTCCCCACATCGGCCGCGAACGCGGCCATCGGCACGGCACAGAAAGCGAGGGTGAGAAAAACCTTTCGCGTCGCGTTCATGGACACCTCCTTGATGAGCACATGATCGAAGGACGCCGCGTCCCCTGGCGCCGTCGTCTTCGTCGAGTGCACGGCCTCGACGTCGACGCAGGCAATGGGATCCGGAGACAGAGGCGTTCCTGCTAGTGACTGATGCGCTTCATCGAGGTTCGGCGACGTTCGCCACTTGCGGCGGCTACAGGCCGCATGCCCGCGTGCGTTCCGCGTCGAACCCGGCGGCTCCCGATGGATTCGGGTAATCGCCAATACGCTGCTGCTTGTGTTCGCGCGAGGCGCGGCATAGGCTCGCTCGCTCGCGTTTCCTCGCGCCAAGTTCTCGGGCGCGAATAACGTCGCGGGCGTCCGCATCCGGCGGGATGCGCCGCCCGGCGGCTCACAGCATGTCCGGGAGGAACTGCTTGCGCCGGCTGATAATCTTGCCGGACACCATGAACACCCCGTCGCCCGTGTAGTGCAGGGTCTGCGGATACTTCGGCGATACCGCGGCCTGCGCCTGCACCACTTCCCAGATGAAGAAGTTGTACTTGCGGACCAGGCTGTCGTCGACGAGCTGGCATTCGAAGTGCGCGTAGCACTCGCGGATCAGCGGCGCCCCCACCTCTCTCGCCTTCTCGGCCGTCAGTCCGAAACGGTCGAACTTGTCGATCTCGGCGCCGCTCGTGTTGCCGATGCCGACCACCTCGTCGGTGAGCGCCGTCGTGGGCACATTGATGACGCATTCGCCGCTGCGGCGGACCATGTCGAAGCTGTGATTGCTGCCCGCGATCACGCAGCCGATCAGGGAGGGCGAGAACTCCATCACCGTGTGCCAGCCCATGGTCATGATATTGTGGCGGCCGTTCAGGGCCGACGAGACGAGGACAATGGGCCCCGGTTCGAGGTAGCGGCGCACCTTGTCGAGCGGGAGGCTCTTCTTCTGGAAATGTCTTTTCATCCGTTTGACCCTTGCCGATCCGGCGACCGTGACGATCGTATCGCGGAGAGCGCAGGTAACTCCATCGGAGTCCGGACGGGCCAAGCCCCCGAGCCGAGTGCTTTTCGGGCTCCAGGCGTGTTCAGCGCCGCATTTCATCCTCGGCGCTCGCCGTGGAATGCGACCCCCGGGACCACGCTGCGGCCGCCGGGGGTCTTTCCAAGCGGAAACGATCAGCCGCTCGAGTACAGCGGATCCGGCGAGACGTAGACCTTGATATCCCGGCCATCGAGGGTGCCGGCCGGCGCGATCTCCTTGAGGTCGAACACGCGGCCGGTGCCGTAGGTGTCGAAGAGCCACTCGAAGGCGTTGCCGCCGACGGTGAACCGGACGATCTCGCCGCCCTCCACGTTGACGTGCTTCGTGTCGGCGCCGATCGCAATGGTGCGATCGGCGCCGCGCGCCTGCGGACGGGCGTCCGGTATACCGTCGTGCACCGGCGTGCCGAGGTCCGATATCGCCCGGGACGGCATGGCGAACGAGGGCGCCGAGACAACACCGGCGACGAGAAGGGAAACGATGGGGAAACGCAGCCTGCTCATGACTATCTCCTGAGTGAATGAAAGTCTGACCCGTCGGGTCTCTCCGATGGCATCGGCCCGGCGCCGTCCCGCACGATCCGATCCGTCCGGGCGCGGTCGCACTCGCCGCGAGGACCCCGGCCGCGGATTTCCTTCCCCCGCGCCGGCATCGCGTCGCCGAGCCATCGTTACAGGAGTAGATCGTTGCGGGCGACGATCTATTACCGACTGCCGTCGATCGGCATCGCTACGCCGCGGCGACGCGCACGAGATCGGCGAGGGTGGTACCGGTCGCATCGGGCGCGAACCCCAGCTCCTCGCGCGGCAGGCCGAGACGGTTGACCCAGAACGTCGGATACCCGAACGCCTTCGCTCCGGCGGCATCCCAGCCGGCGAACGCGACGAACAGGATTTCGCGTTTATCCAGGCCGAAGGTCTCCGTCGCCAGCCGATAGGCGCGGGGGTCGGGCTTGTAGGTCCGGATCCGGTCGGTGCTGAGCACGTGATCGAACAAGCCCTCGAGGCCGGCGGTCCTGATACCGCTCTCCAGCATCGCCGCCGTCATGTTAGAGAGAAACGCCAGCTTGAACCCGCTTCGCTTGAGCGCCGCGAGCGCTCCTGGTGCGTCCGGCCAGGCCTTGAGCTCCAGGTAGGCCTGCATCAGCGACCCACGCTTGTCCGCCGTCAGGTCGAGCTTCAACAGCTTCGTCGCGTACACGAGCGCGTCTTCGGTCGCCTCCCGGAAATCGGCGTACTGCCCCGACAGCGCCCGCAGCCACTGGTACTCGAACTGCCGCGTGCGCCAGGCGTTGCCGAGCTCGGCGCCGCGACCGGGAAACAGTCGCTCCGCCAGGGCGAAGACCGGCCGCGGATCGAACACCGGAAACGCGTCGAACGCGATCGCTCTGATGCCCGACCGCGGGGCGGCGGTGGCCCGAGAGATCGGCCCCAGGACGCCGGCGGCGGCGCCCGCCGCAAGCAGGCCCAGGAACGTACGACGATCGTGTGGCATGGCGCGCTCTCCTGTCCGGTGATGTTCGGGAAGGCACGCGCCGAAAAACGCTCGCGGACCTTCAACCGATACTACCGGGCGGCGCCCGCCGCTATTTCCAGGACAGGAGCAAAAAATTCGGTAATAAATCGCCGCGCACCCGGGTCTACGGAGCACGCACGGCGGATTGCTTACTGGTGAACACGGTCGACGAGAATCGACAAGTCCGGCGCGGGATTTGGCCATCCGGACGGCGGCGGCCCTTGCGCTGTGGAATTTTTTTTCGCCCCGCGAACTCCCGAAACTCGGGTCAGTCACAGTAAGTAGCCGGACCTCGATCCGAACCACAGTCCTAACCGACAGTGGCCTCATCGAGATACCCCGCGAAGGGGAAAGGCTGTTTTGGAGGTAACTCCATCAGAGTCCGGTCGGCTCAGCCCCGAAAGGGGCTGAGTCCTTTTTTTGCCCGGAAAACCTCGAGAGTAGACTGCCGGACCCTCCGTACTCGGAGAACCTCGCGGGCCGTTCAAAAAGCTAGCGAACCAGATCGCGCCGATTTTTCTTCAGCCATCCCGAGACTTCCCGCAGCAACTGCTCCGCCTCACGGATGCAGCTTTCGGCGGAGATGTCGTCGACGTCCTCCCCGGTTGTAGTCCGACAGGTTTCGCTTGCGTCTCAACGTGTCCGGCACTGCCAGGCGGTCACCGGACAACCCGATCGTCGTTGGCAATGCCTGCACTAAGGTCATGTGACGCCCCGGCCGGTTGGTGTCGGGCCGAAAGCCATTGGCCATCAGGGCCACGACGGCGGTTTGCATGATCGCCTTGTAAGCGACATCGAAACGGGATTCGGCGCTGACCTGCTTTACGCGAGAGTCGGCCAGGTTCCGTCGGGCCGCGTCCAGCAGCGTCCCTACTTCGTCGCGTCAGTGATTTATCTGCCCGATCTTTAACAAGTTCTCCAAGGTCATCCGCTGTCCCTATCAAGAATAGTTTCGGTTCCCTGATAACCCGTGCGACGAATCGATCGCCTTCTTTCTGCTTCCTCAGAAAATCACTTCTTGGCATCACCACCGGATTGATCTCCCGGCCCAGACGCTCGTGCGTCGGTGCAACCGCCTTGACGACGTAGGTGAACGATACGGACCCGACGACAAACACATCCACGTCGCTCGTTACCCGCTCCTTGCCTTGGGCGACCGAGCCAAAAACGAACGCAAGATCGATCTCGGAGGCCAAGGGTGTCAACGCCTCGCGCAAGACGTCGGCGAGACCGACGGTTTTTCGCGCAATGCCGCAAAGCTCCCGGAAGAGCGGCGACTTGGGATTTGCCTGATAGTGTTTTTCTGGGCTCCAACGCGGGTGACGGTCCAGTCCGCTGTCGACGAGCCGTGCCAGCTCGCGCTGGACGGCACCCGATCCGCCGCCGGCGAGCCTGATCACCTCCGTAGCGAAAAAACTCCGTTCCGGCTGACCGAACAAATACCCCAGCACTCGCTGTTGCACGGTCGAGAAAAGGGCATCGGCCAGCCCCTCGGAAGTCGCCTCTCGTCAGGGCGCGCTACCCCGGTGGCCGGCTTCGAAGGACCGCATACAGCGCGTTCCGGAGCGCGACGTCCCGCGGATCGCCGGTGAGCGATGTGCCCATGCGGTTGGTGACGTAGGCGTAGCCGATGCCGGCCTTCGGGTCGGCGAAGCCGAGCGAGCCGCCCGCACCGGGGAATCCGAACGATCCCTCGTTTCCCATCGGCCACGAGGGGCTCGACTTCATGAAGCCGAGCGAGAACTGCACTTCGGCCAGCATGCACTCGTCGTAGAAGCCGCGGGTCGGCGGAACGGCCGGGGCCGTCAGCGCGGACAGCGTTTCCGTACGGAGCTTCAGTTCGCGTCCTCCGGTCGCGAATTCACTGTACGCGCGCGCAATGGCACGCGCCGTGCCCACGCCCCCGCCGGAGGGCACCTCGAAGTTGCGGGCGTAGATGCGCTGCCGATCGTGGCAAAGCTGCGAACCGGCGAGCGCGCGCACGATGTTTGCGCGCGGGCGCAACGTGGCAAGTGCCAGTCGGAACGGGAACCCGGTCAGCCGCGCGACGAGGCTCGGGCTCACGATCCTCGCCAGCCGGGAATCCGGGATCGACTCGGGCAGGCGGATGTAAAAGTCGATTCCCAGAGGCGTCGCGACCTCGTCCTGAAAGAATTGCCCGAGGGTACGGTGCCGCGGATCCACCCGGCGGAGGATCTCGCTCTGGTAGTAACCGAGCGTGATCGCGTGGTAGCCCTGCCGCGTGCCCGGCTCCCAGGCGGGCTTCTGGCGCGCCAGCACGACCGCCAGACGATCGGGGTCGGCGATCAGGCTCCGGTCCGTCTGCTCGTCGAAAGCAAACAGGCCGGCCTGGTGCGCAAGCAGCTGGCGAACGGTAATTCCTGCCTTCCCCTCCTGGGCGAACTCCGGCCAGTAAGTCGAGACGCGCTCCTCGTAATCGAGCCAGCCGCGCGAATGGGCGATCGCCATCGTCATTGCCGCAAGCCCCTTGGTCGTCGAGTAGACGACGACCATGGTGTCCTCCTCCCACGGCCCGCCGGTCACCCTGTCGCGCACGCCGCCCCAGAGGTCGACCACCTTCTCGCCCCGGTGGTACACGCAACAGGCGCCGCCGAGCTCGTACCGCCGCGCGAAGTTTTCGGCGAACGCGTTCCGCACGGCCTCGAAGCCCGCGCTCACCTGTCCCTCGATACGCACGTCGGAATGTTTCACGCTCGCCCTACTCTTGCGCCGGAGCGGAACCCGGTGGTTTCACGGATGACGCGGCGATGGGTGCTACGACACGTTCTCAGAATATTCGAAAACTCTGACTGTCATCGCGATGACCGCGGCCGGACGAAAGCAATGATATGGTTGCCGTTTTGTCCCACGGAAGCGATCGATCGCATGGACCCCGTCAAGGCATGGCGCCACTCGTTCAGCGCCGTCAAGGCGCTCGCACTCGGGAGGGAGTCGGTCGGCGACCGGCTGCGCGAGGCGTACTTCGAGCACCTGAAATTCATCTCCTCGAATCCCGACGTCCCACCGGCGCTTCAAGACGAGCACCGCGAGCTGCTCGGCGAGCTCGGCCGGCTCTACCCGACCCGTCGCGTGCGCAAGGTGGACAAGGACAAGGCCGCCCAGCTCGCGAAGCGGGTCGTGTCCTTCTACGACAGACTGCTGAAGGCGTTGGCGTCGCCATGACGACCGAACGCGCGCTCTCCGACGTGCTCCAGGTGATCGCGGTCATCAGCGCGGCCGACGGTCCGCTCCCGGACCGGATCGGCATGGCGTACTGGTCGCACCTCACCGAAACGCGCTTCGACGGCTTTCCCGAGGATCGCAAACTGGAGTTCGAGCGCATCCAGCGGGACCTGAAGCGGCTTTATCCCGAGCCGGGCAGGTACGAGCACGTCACCTACATGCAGGCCTTCGAGCTCGCGCGTCGCATCGTCTGCGCCTACGACAAGCTGCACACCGAAAAGAACATCTACATGGCGAGCGGGGAGTAATCCGGCTTCACGATACTCCGCCGGAATACCGAGAACCGGGAAGAAAAGGAAATCCATTTCTCGGTTCCCTCTTCCGCCGCTCCGCTTCAGAGCAGCTCCCCCTGAGCGATCGGGATTACGCGGCCGCCCACGCTCACCTCGAAAGCCCCGTCGACGATTCGCGCCCGCAGCAGCACCAGCGACGGCCGCCGTATTTCATAACCCTGCTCGATCCGTAGCGAAAAAGCGGGCTCGGGGAAGAACCGATGCTCCAGCAGATAAGCGCCGAGGAACGCCGCCCCGTTGCCCGTCGCCGGGTCTTCGCGCACCCCATGCGCTTCGAAGAAGAACCGCGCGCACAGGTCGTTCCCGGCATGATGGGTCTCGCGGCAGAAAAGGTAGACGAGGGGCGGAAAGCCTTCGGCCATCAGCCCGGCGTAGGCGCCCAGATCGAGCCGGCTGCGCCGAAGCGCATCGAGGCTGCGCAGCGGGACGATCATGACCGACGTGCCGGCGGAGAGCTGCTGCACCGGGAGCGCGGCCTCGATGTCTTCCGGCGATATGCCGAGCGCGGGCGCCATCCGTTCCCGGCTGCAGGTCGCCCCCAACGCCATGGGCGGCGCGAGAAACCAGGCGGCCTCCGCCCCGTCGGCGGACGACTCGAACATGACGGGCACCTGCCCCACCGCCAGGTTGAGCGGCACCGTCGGGCGGACGTCGCGCGCGAGGTGAAGGCGGACGACCCACGCGGTGCCCAGTATCGGGTGGCCGGCAAACGCGATCTCGCGCGCCGGCGTGAAGATCCGGACACGGTACCCGCCGTCGCTTTCCATCGTCGGCGCCACGAAGGTCGTTTCCGAAAAGTTCATCTCGGCCGCGATCTGCTGCATGGCATCGTCGGCCAGTCCATCGGAGGCGATCACGACCGCGAGCGGATTCCCCGTACAGGGCCGCTCGGCGAAGACATCGACGAGGTACAGGCGATGGGACACGGTCTACGCGGGAAACGGGGCCCGGGCTCTCTTCAGATGGAAAAAGCGCATTGGAGAGCAATATTAACGTCTATTCCGTTCCGGCCCTCATTTTTTTCACGAGACCGGAGTACGCCTAATTGAGCTCGAGCGCCTTGCCGTTCATCTTGCCGTGCAGCTCCCGGCCGCTGGCCGTGAGAAAAATCCGTTCACCCAGGACCTTGCCTTCCACCGGGACGATCTGGCCTTCGGACCGCAGCGTTCCCGAAAGCTTCTGGTAGGGCTGCCTGAGCGACAACTCGCCCTGCGGGACCCGGTGCGTGCCGGCGACCCGCGCGGGCACGATCCACAGGAGCGCCGTGCAGTACGTGCCGGTGCAGCCGTCGCTGCTGTCCAGCCTCGCGGTCGCATCGGGCTCCCAGTCGCCCATCGGGAACGTGTTGGACACGATGCGCGTGCCGGGCTTGAGGCTCAGTATCTTGTCCATCAGCCTCGCGTTGATGTCCGGCAGGAGAAACATGGTGATGACGGTGGCCCGGGAAAAGTCCGATTCGAAGAGATCCGCTTTCACGAACTCCGCCTCTCCCGCGACGCCCTCCCGTTCGGCATTCTTCCGCGCAAGCGCCACCATGTCCGGGTTGTACTCGATCCCGAGCGCCCGCGCGCCGCGCTTCGCCGCCGTGATGACCGTGCGCCCGTCGCCGGAACCGAGATCGATCACGTAGTCGTTCGGCGTCACCTCCGCCATGTCGAGCATCTTGTCGACCAGCGGCTGCGGCGTGGGAACCCATACGACATCCTTGCCTTCCTGCCCCACGGCCGGCTCGTACGCCGGCGCGGATGTCTGCGCCTGTTCCGCCTGTGCGCCGACGCCGACCGCGCCCAGAGCAAGCGCCAATACCAGTAAACGTACCCAGCGTGCTGCGGTCATTGCCTGGCCTCCAGTCCATGGACGGAATCGAATGCCGCGCGATGCGTTTGCAGGGCCGCGACAGATGGTTGGTTGGACCGGCCGTTCGATTGCAGGTGCGCCGCGCACGAATAAGCAGCGGCACTCGCAAGGACATTCGAAATGGACCGGTGCAGCAGTTCGTTAATTCTCCCTCTCCCTCGATGGGAGAAGGTTCGGGAGAGGGTGATCACTCGCCGGCACACGCATGTAAATGATTGGCTGCAACTCTCTTTCGACCCCCTCTCCCCGTCCCTCTCCCGCAGGGGGAGAGGGGACCATGTAGTGAACTTCCCTCTCCCTTGATGGGAGGTTGGGGCGAGGGCGGATTCTCAGGCTGCGCTCAATGTCATGATTGGCCGCAACGCTTGTTCAGCCCCGCTCTCTCCGGCAAGTGAAGACGCAGCCATGTCTCCCTCTCCCTTGATGGGAGAGGACTGGGGAGAGGGTGGATGGCGCTATTGCGCCGCCATGCTCTCGGGCCGCAGGCGCTGATAGTGTTCGAGCACCTTCGGGACGTAGAGGAGCGTCTCGGGATAAGGCGGGATGGTGTTGCCGCGACTGATGACCGCGGGTTCCCCGGCGTTGTACGCGGCGAGCGCCAGCGAAAGGTCCCGCTTGAAACGTCTCAACAGAACGCCGAGGTGCCGCGCGCCCGCGCGGATGTTCTGCTCAGGATCGTAGGGATCGGTGCAGCCGTAGTGGCGGGCGATCGCGGGCATCAGCTGCATCAGCCCGCGCGCGCCTTTAGGGGAAACCGCCCGCGGGTTGTATGCCGACTCCACCGCGATGACGGCGTGAAGGAGCGCCGCGTCGACCTTGTAGCGCTCGGCCGCTTCCTGGATGACGCGATGAAAACGACGCGCCGGCGCGGACAGAAACCGGGTTCGCACGCCGGAGGCGCCGTGGTGCTTCACGCGCACCATGTGGGTCGGGCGATCGGAAGCGATCCGGTTCGCCGTGTCTTTCGCGTCCGCCGATGCGCCCCCATGTGCCCATACGCCGAGCGGAAGCCCGCTGAGTAGAGCGATGCCTATCGATGACAGCCCTTTCATCGGCCGCTCCGGACCATCCTTGATCCTGCACCGGTTCTATTACAGCAGCCGCGGTGCTGGCCAGTAGGAAAAGCCGGTAGCGGGCGGAGTTTCGCCCGGCAAACGGCAGGGGCGATGTCCGGGGAGACGCCAGCCGGCCCGACGGGGCCGTCCCGGCCGAGCGACCCGGCGGACCTCCCGCCCGCGCGCCCCGCGGGCCGTCATACGATCCCGGACGGAATCACAGCATGGCGAGGCTCGAGCGATCCGGGTTGCCGAGAAACGGTGAAGAGACGAGCGGGTCGGGCGGATTACAAGCGAAGCTGCGGTCTGGCCCGGGCTATGCGCCCAGGCAACGAATCACCGCTCCCGGTAGTACATCCGCATGGCGATCGGCGCGAACACGGCGGTCACGACCGCCGAGGCGGCCAGCACCCAGAGGACGTCGGCCACCGCGACGCCGCCGTGCATCAGGCCGCGCGAGGCGGACGCGAGGTGGCTCACCGGGTTGAGCGCGACGATCGTCTGCAGCCAGCCGGGCATCGTCGCCGGGTCGACGAAGATGTTGCTGACGAACGTCAGCGGGAAGAGGAACAGGAAGCTCGTGGTCATGACCGACTCGGGCGTGCGCACGAGAAACCCGAGGATGATCCAGATCCACGAAATGCTCGACGCGAACACGAGCATCAGCGCGATCGCGAGGATCACGCCGGGCACGCCGGCCTCGGGCCGGAAGCCGAGGATCAGCCCGACGATCATCACCACCACGCCCGCGAGCGAGTAGCGCGACAGGTCCCCGAGCAGCGCGCCCATGATGGGCGCCGGCTGCCAGATCGGCAGCGACCGGAAGCGGTCGAACAGGCCCTTCTGGATGTCGGTGTTGAGGCCGACGCCGGTGTACACCGTCAGGAACACGATGGTCTGCACGACGATCCCGGGGAGCAGGTACTGAAGGTACGCCTGCGTCGAGCCCGCGAGCGCGCCCCCGAAGAGATACGTAAAGAGCACCGTCATCATGATCGGGAACACCATGACGTCGAAGAGCTGAAACGGCACGTGCTTGATCTTGAGCATCGCGCGCCAGCCGAGCGTCAGCACGGCCGACAGCGCGCTCGGCGGCCGCGGGCGCTCCCCGTGCGTGAAGGCGCGGTGCAGCGAGGTGTCGTTCATGCGGCCTCCTCGCTCCTCCGTTCCTCGGCGGCGTGCCCGGTCAGCGCGAAGAACACATCGTCCAGGCTCGGCTGCGCCAGCGCGAACTCGGCGACGGTGACGCCCTGCGCGGCGAGCGCCGCGAGCGCCTGCGGGACCTGCTCGTCGCGGATCACCTTCGCGGCGAGCGCGAGGAAATCGCCGTCGTCGTGGATCTCACCCCCGAGCACCTGCCGGAGCACGGCCTCCGCGGCGGCGCGCTGCGCGCGGTCCGCGACCCGCACGTGCAGCGTGCGCTGGCCGCAGGATTCCTTGAGCTCGCGGCTCGTGCCCTCGGCGATCAGGCGGCCGTGGTCGATCACGGCCAGGCGGTCGGCGAGCCGGTCCGCCTCCTCCAGGTACTGCGTGGTAAGCAGCACCGTCGTGCCCTCCCCCGCGATCGCCCGCACGACGTCCCACACCTGGTTGCGGCTGCGGGGATCGAGGCCGGTCGTCGGCTCGTCCAGAAACAGCAGCTCGGCCCGGAGCACCAGGCTCGCGGCGATATCGAGCCGCCGGCGCATGCCGCCCGAGTACGTCCGCACCTGGCGCCCGGCGGCCTCGGCGAGCCCGAAGGCCTCGAGCAGCTCTCTCGCCCGCGCCCGCGCACCGGCCCAGGTGAAGCCGAGCAGGCGCGCGACGAGCACGAGGTTCTCGTGGCCCGTCAGGTCCTCGTCCACGGAAGCGAACTGGCCCGTGAGGCTCACCTTGGCGCGGACGGCGGCGGCGTCCCTGACCACGTCGTGGCCGAGGACCGATGCGGAACCCCCGTCCGGCTTGAGCAACGTCGCGAGCACCCGGATCGTCGTGGTCTTGCCGGCCCCGTTCGGGCCGAGCAGGCCGTATACGGCGCCGCGACCGACCTCGAGATCGATCCCGTTCACCGCGCGCGTGCTGCCAAAGGTCTTCTGCAGATTCCTGGTTTCGATGGCGGGTGTCATCCTGGCATCTCTGTGGCTGTCGTGACGGGCGGGAAGTATAAACGCCCGGCGTGGCGGAGCCGGCCTTGGAGACGTTAGTCGCAGCGCGACTTCATCCGTGAGGGGTCTCCCCGGTGTCTGTGGAAGTGGGGCTGCCTCAATCTGTGACCTTTTTTCCGTTAATACACAACTGAACCGGATTGGACAAGCGAACGGCGTGATCACACAATTATTCGGTACTTAAGGCCCGGGAAGCATGTAGCAACCGGCGCTACTGTCGACCACCAGGTTCACAAACATCGAAGAGGGTAAGATCTTGGCAAGTAATGAAGCGCGGGCCCACTTCACCTTGGCGGGCTATCATTTCGATCCCGACCACGTCACACAACATCTCGGTATACAACCTACTTCGGTCGACGCCTCCGGCGCCAGAAGTGAATTGAGCAAGCCGGTGCTGAGCTCCTGGGAGTTGTCGACCGCGGCGGTCACCGACGCCATCGACGTTTACAAGCTGACGGACGAGCTGATCAAGAAACTGGAGCCGGTGAAGGACAAGATCGTGGGGATCTGCAAGAGCCACAACCTGTCGCCGCGGCTCGGCGTGGTGCTGGTGCTGTCGGTGGACAAGGGTGAAACCGTGCCCGATGTCGGTTTCGGCGCCAGGACGATCCGCTTTCTATCCGAGATCGGCGCCTTCATCAATATCGACTACCGGCTTTCCAAGCGCGTTTGAGCCGCGACCTGGGCGGTAAACCGCAGTGGCGCGGATTTAATTTTTTCTACCGAGCGTTTCCGCCAGCGAGCGCGCATGATCGCGCTGCGCCTCGCAGTGCTTGATGCACAACGGCTGGAAGGAGCCCCGAAACGCCTCGAGTATCACGTCGAACTCATCCGCCGTCTCATCGGCCATGCGCGCGTCTTTTTTCAGCTCGGCGAGCTCCGCTCGCGCGGTGGCGATGTTGACCCGGCCCAGAACCGCGAGGTGGATGGGCAGTTGCTGCTCCATGCAGACCAGCAGCCCGGTTTCGTAGGACTTTATCGCTTCTTGCAGGCGATCCGGGTTCTCTTCGGACTCCGCCAGGTGATGCAGCACCGCGCCGCAATTCATGTGCGTCGCCGCCAGCTCCAGCGCGTGGTCGTCGGCATTGAATACCCGCAACGCGTTCTTGTAGGCGACCACCGATTTCTGCAGGGTCGTATTGCCTTTCAGCATCAGGCCGTGGGCATGGAAGGTGTTCCCCAGCTGATGCATCGTGCGGGCCCAGTTCTCCGGCGTTTGCTCCCGGTTCCAGACCTGCAGGGCATGGGTATAGGCGTCGACGGCCCGCTTGAATGACTTCGCGTCGTTCTCCTGGCGGCCGAGGGCCTGGGCGGCCGTGCCCAGGTTGTATTGGGTCGCGGCCCAATCGGCGGGCGCCGATTCCTGGCTCAGCACTTCCAGCGCGAGCTCGAAGGCCCCTATCGCCTTGCGGTACAGGGCCTCGTCCCTGAATTGCTGCGCCTGGGCGGCCAGAATATTGCCGAGGGCATTCTGCGTCTGCGCCCATTCCAGCGGCGCCTGCTGCCGAAAATCATCTTCGGCGAGCTCTCTTTCGAATACCTCGCGCGCCGGATCGAGCAGGGAGCCGCGATACCGGTGCTGCTCGAAATTGCCCCGGGTGTGAATGAAGTTGTCGGGCTCGGTGACCTGGGTGTCGGGCCAGATGTGGACGGGATCGGGGTCGATCAGCTTGCCGACGAAGTGTTGCAGTGCCTTTTCCAGCGCCTTGTTGTCTGGAAAGAACACATAATTATTTGAGTATTTCATTGATGTCCGGATCGGCACCGACCGCGCCGCCACACTCGATCTCTTCTTCGGTGGCGTCGCGTACCGACAGCACTTCGATGGTGAACATCACGTCGCGACCGCTGAGCGGGTTGTTGCCGTCCACGGTCACGGTCTTGTCGTCCACGCGCGTGACGATGAAGTTCCGGGTCTGACCTTTCGCATTTTCCATGGTAATGGTCAGGCCCACTTCCCGGTATTCCTCCGGAACGTTGTCGATGTGATCGGTGAATACCAGAGATTCGTCTCTCGGTCCGTATACCCTGTCCACGTCGATGGGGACATCGATGGTATCGCCGACCTTCTTTCCCTTGAGCTGCGCCTGGACCTGCTCGGACAGGACGTCATTGGCCCCGTGCACGTAGGCCAGGGGATATTCCACCGTTCTCAGTATCGTGCCGGTCTTCACGTCGACGACGCGGTAGTTCAGCTCGACGAACTTCAGATTTTCGATAGTATCGGTCATGAGCATCAGAAAAGTGTTGCGCCGAAGATCTTCAGCTTGCCGTTCTCGTACCCCAGCACCAGCCGGCCCAGCCATTCGCCTTCCAGCTTCGTGTTCTTCTGCTTGTACAGCACCGTGATGTATTCGCCGCGACGGATGGTTCCGAGATTGATGATTTCCTCGGACAGGTTCTTGGTGAGCTTGGCCCGGGCGAACTGCTTGCCCAGCTCCATTTCGTTCGCGCCCTGGATGAACGAGGACGAGAAATTCCGAGTGAAGGCGCCGTAATTCTCCTCGTTGGAGTACTTCACGAGATCCCGCCACATGGGATTGGCGACCTCGAACAGCTCCTCATCGGTCATTTCGAAGATTTTCTTCATACTCGATACCGAAACGAAACGAATAAAAAAAGCCAGCAAATAGAATTTGGTGGCTTTAAAAGAGGCGGTTCGGCCTGAACTCGCGTTCAGGCCGTACGCCGTATGGCTTTAACCCGCTTTCGCTGTCTTCTCTTTGTCGTCCACCAGGTGATAAAGCGGCGCCTTCTCCATCGTGTACTGGCCGGTCTTGCGGTCGCGGCGAGAAACAGTCAGGCAGTGCCAGTTCTTATCATCCAGCTTCATGAAGTCGCCGCGGTAGTAGTAACCCGGCCAGCGAGTCTCTTCACGGAACAGCGTATGCTGGAACACGCACTCGGACGTGCGAATGCGGTGGTACAGCTCCCATGCACGCAACAGCTCGTGAATGTCGGCTGCGCCCATGCCGTTATGCCAGTCTTCCTCGAGCCATTTCAGCTTCTTCAGGCCGATCTTGAGGAGATTGCCGTTGGTCATGTAGTTCACGCCGAAACCACCGCAGTACTCGTCCATCAGCTTCTGCAGGCGATCCAGGCCCTGCCGCGGGTTGATGAAGTTCGGGTTCACGGTCCCGGCGACCACTTCGTTGCTGTACACCCGGTAGGTCTCGAGCGGCTTGTAGATCTTCTCCCGCAGCTCCTCGATCTGCCTGTCCGAGACGCGAATGCCCTCGGCCTTGCCGTCGTCGATGTACTTGCAGGCGGCCTTGGCGGCCAGACGACCCTCGGTGAAGGACCCGGACGAGAACGCGTGCGGCGTGCCGCCGATCGCGTCACCCGCGCCGAACAGGCCTTCGACGGTCATCATGCGGTTGTAGCCCCAGAAGTACTCCGGCGGCGACACGTCTTCCGGACCGGAGGCCCAGCCGCCGCAACCGGTGGCGTGCGAGCCCATGACGTACGGCTCGGAGGTCGTCAGCTCGGGGTTTTCGTACTTCGGATCCACGTTGGTCGCCGCCCACAGCACCGCCTGGCCCACGGTCATGCCCAGGAAGTTGTGCCAGCCGATCTCCTCCAGATGCGGATCCTGGAAGGCTTCCATGGTCACCATGTGGATCGGACCGCGGCCGGCGTTGACCTCGCTGATCAGCGCGTGGTTGCGCAGGCAGGTCGGGATCGGCCGATGCGTCAGGTGCGACGCCTCCGGATCGAGGTATTCCTTGCCGACCATTTCCTGGAGCTGCGGCCACCACTTCTCTTCGTACTTCTCGCCCAGGCCGTTCTGGGTATAGGTCTTCAGGTGCAGGAAGTAGGCGCCCACCGGACCGTAGCCGTCCTTGAAGCGGGCCAGCACGATGCGGTTCTCCATCTGGGTCATCTTCGCGCCGGCATCGATCATGAGGCCGTACGCCGAGCCCGAGGACCACGGCGCGTACCACACGCGACCGGCGCCTTCACCCACGGAGCGCGGCTTGAAGATGTTGGAGGCGCCACCGGCACCGACGATCACGGTCTTGGACTTGAACACGTGATAGTTGCCGGTACGCACGTTGAAGCCCACGGCGCCGGCGATGCGGTTTTCCTTGGCCTCGTCCAGCAGCAGGTGCGTCACGCAGATGCGGTTGTACACCTTGTCGGCGGACCGCTTCGCGGCCTCGGCGACGATCGGCTTGTAGGACTCGCCGTGGATCATGATCTGCCAGCGGCCTTCGCGCTGATAGCTGCCTTTCTTCTTGTTGCGCATGATCGGCAGACCCCATTCCTCGAACTGATGAACGGCGGAGTCCACGTGGCGCGCCATGTCGAACGCCAGATCCTCGCGCACCATCCCCATCAGGTCGATGCGCGCGTAACGGACGTGATCCTCGGGGTTGTTCTCGCCGAAGCGGGCGCCCATGTAGCAGTTGATCGCGTACAGGCCCTGGGCCACCGCACCGGAACGGTCGATATTGGCCTTCTCGGCGATGACGATCTTCTTGTCCCGGCCCCAGTAGCGCGCTTCGAACGCGGCACCGGTGCCGCCGAGGCCCGCGCCGACGACGAGGACGTCGATGTTGTCTTCAACGATTGTCTTGTAGCCCATTAGTAGTACACCCCTGCTTTGAGTGAGAGCCCGGCGGACTTCAGCGTCCGGATGTCCCCGTCGTCCATGCGGATGTACTTGGGCTCCTTATATAAGAGTTGGCTCGCGCGCATTTCCTTGCTGGGCGCGGGCTCCGCCTTCAGATCCGGGAACCCGGTGCCCCACGGCTTGGTCGTGATCGGCGCCACGAGGTCCATGTCCTTCTTGCCGTTGCGGAACTTGATGCGCCACGAAATGATGCCTTTCTCTTCGTCGCGGTGCACGCGCACCGAGTGACCCAGCGGCGCGAAGTCCGCGTAGCCGCGAACGTCGATCGCGTGGTGCGGGCAGGCCTTCACGCAGGAATAGCACTCCCAGCACATGTTGGGCTCGATGTTGTAGGCACGCCGAAGCGACTTGTCGATGTGCATGATGTCCGACGGGCAGATGTCGACGCACTGTCCGCACCCGTCACAACGCGTCATGTATACGAATGTTGGCATGATCTTCTCTCTCGTATAGCGATAGTTGAAGAATCGTTAGTAGTGGCTCGGCCGCTCGCGGCGGATACCCGGCCCCATGTTGGGCGGGTTCTTGCCCATGTACTCGGCAAGATCCGGAAACTTTCTCTGCACCTCGGGATCGCGCGGATCGTAGTCGAAGGGCAGGTCTTCTCTCGAGCCGTCGGCGCGGGTGACGCGCTTTTGAAAGGCGGCCGCGGGCTTGAAGAACATGTGCGCGAACTTGGACCAATACACGCCGCCGAACAACACGACGCCGGAGAGGGCGAACAGAACCAGGAACAGCGTCGACCAGCCGCTGATGCCGCGGTACTGCGTGAACGACCAGAGCAACGCGAAGGTCGCCGTCGCGAGCAGCGAGAGGATGAAGAGATCCGCGCGCTCCAGACGCCACCAGGTGAGGCCTTCCGCCGAGACGTCGACCCGGATGAAGAACCAGAACCAGTATCCGCCGACGGCGAGCATCAGCGCGCCGATGTGCCAGAGCTGCGGCAGGATGGCCGGCGCCGGCGTCTCCGGGGTGGGATAACCGAAGATCAGGATCGCGGTGGTCGCGACGAAAATGATGGTGCCCCACATGGTCAGCAGATGGGAAAGTCTGCGCCGGGGATTGCAGAATTCACCGGAAGTCGCCACTTCGTTCAACAGAACGGACGCGGCGATGACCGCTTTCTCTCCGACTCCGACTTGACGCTTTGCGTTCTTCTTTTCTTTCTCCGCATTCAGGAAAAAGTACTTCGCGCTCTTCTTGTGCATCATGTCGAGTATGGTCCCCACGATCACCAGCAGGACCATTAGAATGATGTACCCTTGCATGACGGCAACGGGTATGTTGGCCGAAAGCTCGGCGAAGGGATTGCTCGTGAACATTAAGTTATCCTCTGTAACGCGATTGAATTTTTGTGCTGCCGTGATGCCTGTCGAAAAGAATTCCCGCGAGGACCGCGATGATCGTCAGAACGATGTGGACCTGTCTGGGGATTGCCGGCGATGTTTCGAAAGACCCCCAATGTCTGCCCGTCTTGATCTGGTACTACGACGGCCGCCTCAAGCGCCTGCTACCGATCGACCCTTGCGTACGGCCGGCTATCGATTTCGGCGGCAAAACATATAGTGAAAACGTAGTCGTATCAAGCCTTTTACCGGGCGCGCGGGGGCAAATCTGGGGGATGGGTAATCGAATAATATGATCTGCCCGTAATGATCTTTTATATCGATCGCGGCTAATGCTCTTTATATATATGAATCTATAGATTGGGGCACGCTTCGGCCAGCGATGCCCCCACGTCCCGCCCGCCCGCTGGGCCGCAAACTACGCGGCCTTGGTCGTCTCGAAGCCGGCGTTTTTCCACCCGGGCCCATACCGCCGAGAACGCTGTACGACCGCCGATAGCCGAGGCGCCTCACCAGGCTCGCGGCGATATCGAGCCGCCGGCGCATGCCGCCCGACCAGGTCCGCACCTGGCGCCCGGCGGCCTCGGCGAGCCCGAAGGCCTCGAGCAGCTCTCTTGCTCGCGCCCGCGCGCCGGCCCAGGTGAAGCCGAGGAGGCGCGCGACGAGCACGAGGTTCTCGTGTCCCGTCAGGTCCTCGTCCACGGAGGCGAACTGGCCCGTGAGGCTCACCTTGGCACGGACGGCGGCGGCGTCCTTGACCACGTCGAGGCCGAGCACGGACGCCGAACCGCCGTCCGGCTTGAGCAATGTCGCGAGCACGCGGATCGTCGTGGTCTTGCCGGCCCCG
The DNA here is from genome assembly GCF_002355415.1 of Sulfurifustis variabilis. Taxonomy (GTDB): domain Bacteria; phylum Pseudomonadota; class Gammaproteobacteria; order Acidiferrobacterales; family Sulfurifustaceae; genus Sulfurifustis; species Sulfurifustis variabilis. The sequence continues at coordinate 2,664,094 of NZ_AP014936.1, forward strand.
TTCGGGCCGAGCAGGCCATACACGGCGCCGCGACCGATCTCGAGGTCGATCCCGGCGACCGCGCGCGTGCTGCCGAAGGTCTTCTGCAGAATCCTGGTCTCGATGGCGGGTGTCATTCGGGAATCCCTGTGGCGGTCCTGACGGGGGCGGAAGGTGTAAACGCCCGGTGCGACAGAGACTGCCTTGGAGGCGGAAAGTGACCGCGCTTGTGGACAAGCTTGGACTTCCCATCTTGCTGACCGCCGTCGTTCCGGGCACGGTTCCTCCCTCCGCTACTGTAGAATCCCGCGATCGCATTTCATAAAGCGACGTCACCCAGGTGACTTTAACGCTCGATCCCGTCGAAGTCCGCGTCCTCGGCTGTCTGGTGGAGAAAGAACTCACGACGCCCGACGGCTATCCGCTCTCGCTGGCGGCGTTGACAGCGGCCTGCAATCAGAGGTCGAGCCGCGAGCCGGTGATGAACCTCGACGAAGCGACCGTGCTCGACAAAGTGAATGCGCTCATCGAGAAGCATCTGGTCAGCGAACGTAGCGGTGCCGGCAGCCGCGTTGCGAAGTTCGTGCACCGCCTCACCGGCCACCTGCGAGAGGCCGAAGATTTTTCGCAGCCGCAGCGGGCGGCTCTGGGACCGTAAGCTTCCCCGTCAAGCAGACACTCCAGAAGTAGAACTTCGCCGTTCCAACACCTGTTGCCGGTACATCATCGGCGGTATGCGGTTCAACGACCGGTGCGGTCGCTCCGCGTTGTAACTGCACAGCCACCACCACACCATCTCCCGCACCTGGTCGAGATCCTCGAACAGGTAGGCATCGAGCAGCTCGTGACGCAGGCTGCGGTTGAAGCGTTCGACGAAGGCGTTCTGGTTCGGCTTGCCCGGCGCGATGTAGGCGAGCTCGATGCCGTGGCCGGCGCACCACTTAACGAGGCGCTGCGCGGTGAACTCTGGCCCGTTGTCGAGCCGCAGGCGCTTGGGCAGGCCGCGCCAGGCCTTGAGCTGCTCGAGCACGCGGATAACCCGCTCGGCCGGGAGGTTGGTGTCCACCTCGATCGCCAGAGCCTCGCGGGCGCCTTCGTCCAGGATGTTGAGCAGGCGGAAGGTCCGCCCGCGGTAAAGGGCATCGCTCATGAAGTCGAGCGCCCAGACGGTGTTGATGGCCGATGGCGCCTGAAGCGGCAAGGAATCGCGTTTGGGAAGCCGCTTCTTGGTACGCCGGGGCAGGTTGAGCTTGAGCGCGCGGTAGACCCGCCACACCCGTTTGTGGTTCCAGGGGTGGTTCTGCACCCGCTTCAGATGGTCAAAACACATCCAGAACCCCCAGCGGTGATGCCGTTCGACCACACCGCTCAGTGCCGCGATGACCTCGCGGTCGCGCTCGGCGGCGGGCACGGGCACCCGGTAATAGGCCGCCCGGGAGAGCCCGACCGCCGTACAGGCCCGTCGCACCGCTAACCCGTGTTGTCCCACCAGGTAGGCCGCCGATTCGCGGCGCTCGGCGGGGCTCAGTGCTTTTTTTGGATGAGATCCTTAAGCGCGTGGTTCTCGAGCGAGAGCTCGGCGAACATGCGCTTCAACCGGGCGTTCTCCGTCTCGAGCTCCTTCATGCGCTTGAGCTCCGCGACGTCGAGGCCCCCGTACTTGGCCTTCCACTTGTAGTACGTCGCCGAGCTGATGCCGTGTCTTCGCCAGATCTCGTTCACCGGCACGCCCGACTCCGCCTCCCTGAGGATCGCCACGATCTGGCTCTCCGTGAACCGCGATTTCTTCATTGTTCGAACCCCCTGACACGTTAAGATTGCCAGAAAGTTCTACTTGCCGCTTGTCTACGAGGCGGGGAAGCTTACGGATGGAGTTACGGGCTGGGCGCATGGACGAGGCGGAAAATCAGTGAAATTGACGTTGCGGCATGAACACCGGTCAAGCCCAAGCGCCGGGCGGGAATATTAGGGAAAGCTGTGATCTGACCCGAATTGCTGGGGCGCGGGGGGATTCGAAGTGCAACACATCCGGCCTCTATTTACTACGGGTAGCTCGCTTCACCATTGTCGTGAACCCTCGCAAACCATTCAGTACACCTTCGCTTTAAGCACGACTCACAGGCCCCGAGCAATAACGTCGATGCAACCGAAAAAGTAGGGAATGAATAATGCCGGAGTCTTCATTAGCTACTTCGTGCATGATGAGCCGCTCGAGAACAATCGGTGCTAGAGACCAGTTGTTGCTGATATTAGAATCAATTCCTCTCTGGTACCGATTTTCTCTTGTTCGATAAGACTTCTTTCGTCCCTAATGCGTTCTTCTCGATATCCTTCGCGATCTTTTTGGCGCACCTCCGCAATCACCGCTTCGACATAGAGAGCACGAGAGCGAAGCCCAATGTTGTGGCTGTGGTACCCAACAACAACTGAGAGAATGAAGGACACGGTGACCGCCATGCCTGCTGCTAACTCATTAAAGTCCGCTCCAAAGGTAACGTATGCGGCTATGATGAATACGATGAAAGCAAGGAAGCTAGCAAGGTTGGAGACCATTTCTTGTTGTTTATTAAGAAAGGAACGAAGCTCCGCTGTGAAAGAGGTATTTGTCATGCAGATGGTTATCGACAAAATAGCCAGTCCTATCACAAGCTGCTTGGTCTCAATCATCGGCTGCGATTTCGCTAGCAGGTAAGAAACCAGCGACATAATGGCAGTGATCAGACCAAAAAAAACATTCCGGTATAACCAGTTCAACAAAGCAAATACGTGTTCCTTCGGAGAGGACGGGAACTCAGGGATAGAAGTAGTTGCGGGTGGCTCTATGCCCGAAGCCTTTGAAGTATCAATCTCCATATAGCGTTCCCATTTGCAGATACATTGCAGCACGCCCCCTATGCGAGCGCCATTTGTCAGCCTTTATGCGCTTGGCGTTGACCTTCTGAGATCAAGCAAAGCTATCGGGCAATCAGCCGTTGGTATCACGATTCCTCCTGAACATCCGGCGCCCCTTCATTTCCAGGACAATATTTTGCGTGCGTTCTGACCCGGAAACTTGACCAGGGCAATCCCTGGGGGAAGAGCGCGATCTGAGAAGTCCTCTATGCGCATGCGTCGGCCGAAGGCACCGTCCAATGTTTTTACGCTCGATGAGCTTAGCGAAAAGACCCCAACCGTTCCCATCTGCTCCAAGAAATCATCCTCTTCCTGGTCGAAATCATCCGCGCTTTGAGACAAGAGCATGACGATCCCGCCTTTAGACGCTGACTTTCTTACAAGCGAGCTAAGTGCTCCGTGCCGATAGCGCAAGATTTCGACTGCCTCATCGACAATTAAGAGATGTCTCAACAAACGGTTGCCGGCTTTGTCTACGCCACTATCGGGCAGCGACATAAAGAATGAGTTGAGTGCGTCAAGAATCAAGAAGATAGCGAGCCGCTTCGGCTCGTCAGATGCGCTCCCGAAGCTGATAACCCACCTCTTTGAGAAAAATTCGGCCGGTGACATCGTCGGCCGCATCATATTCAGCGACGTGATGGCGTTGAGTTTCGCACCAATACTGCCGATTGATTGGCGTGATTGCTCCGCTACGTCTGTAAGCGCCTGCAAAACATCGTCCAGGGTAATGGGTCGACGCTGTCCCCCGCGGCTTTCTAGCGCTCGTCTTCCTTCAAGTAGGGCCAAGACCGCCTGACGCAGTAGATCTAGTTTGATGTCACCTTTGGCCCGTATGCATTTTTGAAAGGAGTCTTGGAACCCAATTGCAAGCTGCGCGAGTTGCTGTTCTTCAGCCGTCGGCGAAGACCAAAGAAAGTCAAGAGGAACCGGGACTTTGGGTACATCCAGCGCGCGTATCCCGGGAAAAAACGCCTCTAGCGTTCGATCGCCCCATTCCGACTTGCGAACCAGTGCCCCGTCTTTTACGAACTCACCTTTCGGGTCAATAAGTAACAGCGGGAGGTCCGCTGTTACTATCACCTGCCGGGCTATGTCTAATCCTGTCCGGGTCTTACCTGATCGGGTTTTGCCGAGAATCGCTAAGTGCGGGGAAACGCCTGGCCGATTAACGGTGTAGCTTAACTGTTCTCCCGAGTCAGGATCGATGCTTTCCGATCCGAAGCGAATGGAGAGGGCGCCCTCCTTTTCTTTGAACGTGTCGATGCTACCACTTGTTCGAGTGCCCGTAGGTACCATGCCTGCGAGTCTCACAACGAAATCCACGTCAGCTTTCTTCACGTCTTCGTAGTCTTGCTTGAGGAGCATTGCACCACGATGCCAATGTCCCTCGACTAAAGAGCGAAAACTCGCTGCGTCAGCAGGTGGCGCTTCCGAAGCAATGGCGATTAAGCAAGACCAGATATCAGCATCGTCACCAAACAGGTGGGTGCCCTCGATCGCGTTCCCCATCTCGGCATCTTGAGGAAGGCGGATATCGCCAGTGTTTAATTGCTCGGACAGGCTTCTCCCTATTGCGAGCTTCGCCACCGTGGCCTTATCCCCGGGGATGAGCGTGGACCGAAGATCACCGAGAAATTCCTCCGCTTCCTTGGTCGGGCGATAACGAAGACGATCAATTCGGGTCAAGTTAAATTCGGTCATATTCAGGCGCCAAAATAGCTATCTTCGATCACGGTTGATTCCCCGCTACCCTCTTCCTTGCTTTCGAAAGTCACTAGAAATGTCTTTAAAATCTTTGGATCGAGTCGCTCTCGGTAATAGTCTGATATCTCCTCGTCGTGCGACAGGAAGATCACTTGCCCCCGAGCGGCTTCGGCTACGTATCGCAAGACTCTTTCGCGATACTTGGAGTCCATGTTGCCAACAGGCGTGTCAATCACAATCGGTGCCTCCTGCTCTGACACATCAGCGACAGCAAGAGTGAAAGCTAATCCGAAAGCACGTTTCTGCGCTCCCGACAGACTGGAAACCAATACGATTTCGCCCGACGGCCCCTCTAGTCTTGGTGGAGTATCGGGATCAAACCTCACGACAAAATTCCGATACTCGTCCGAAACCATTTGCCTGAAGTGTTCTGTGCACCTTTCCTCTAGCGATTCCTTGCAAAGCGGGACAAGATTGTCTTTTGCTTCGTCCACCGTCGCTCTCACTCGGTGCGCCACATCGAGTTTCTCTAGCACTGGCCTTTCGACTGCTCGACGTTTCTCCATCTGCCCTATTGAGCCCTTGAGGTCCCGGATTCTTTCTTGAAGTCCTCGTTCTCTGGTTTCTAGGCCAAGCAATTCCGAATCAATCGATTTAGCGGTTTCTCGAGTTTCGTCAACCGATTTCGTGAGCGCCGCGAGCTGTGGTTCTATGTCCTTAATTCGCTCGTACTTTCGTTCTGTTTCTCTTCGTCTCGTAACAGTGTTATCCCAACGAATTGCAGCGTCGGCTAGCGCGCCTCCGCCGATCGCCTGACAACGTCCAAGCTTACTCAATACCGCTGCGCGATCCGCCTCTCGGAGAAAATGAAGTTTATATTCCTCGGCGCATCCGTCTGGCGGCGGACTCCACAATGCCTCGAGAGCCTTTTCCAGTTTGCTTCGCAGCTGATGGATCTGCTGCTCGCTAAGAGGCGGCTCTACATCACCTGCCCCCTTGGTCGGCAGCACAGACTCAATAATTTTTGAGGCCTTGCCACTCGCTTCTTCCTTGAGAATTAGCCACCGATCCCGAATTTGCTCAGCACGCAGGTTTGATCGAAGTAACTCGATATTGCGGCTCATAGCTAAAGGCAGCGCAATAGAGGCTAAGCCCGTAATCAGCTCCTGCTTAACGGCTGCTTCCTCGGACTGTAATGCCGCCAGTGTGCGAGCGTACTCTTCGATATCGGCCGTCGAGTCACCTAATAGCTGCCGCAAATCATTCAACAGTCGCTGATGGTCCGCATCTGTCGCATCCATTTGCTTCCGCTTCTTGGTCAGTTCGTTTTCTATTTCTTTCAACTGATCCTTGGCTTCTTCGAGCTCCTGACGTTTCTGGTCTAGCTCGTCAATTCGTACGTTCCCTGTCTCGCGGCGCAAATTAGTCGTCTCGTTCTGTATAAACGTTCGGAGGCTATCGCTTAACCTGTCGAGAATCCCAGTTCCATAAAGCGTGTTAACCGCATCCAGAAGAGCTCTGTGACCCGCGGCATCAACCCGCTCTTGTGCCTGTTCCCCGTCAAAAAAGAAGCATGCCATTACGTTCCAGGGAAAAAGAAGATCCGAAATCTTGTCATTGGCGTCCTGCCAGGTGGGATAGATTTTCTTTTGCGAGTTGACTTCAATTAGGACCTCTTCGCCGTCCCTGCTGTTCAGATCGCGAATCCTTCCACCTTTGTTGAAGTTCCAGCGACGTTGGATAAGAATCGTGTCGCCTTCGTTCTCAAACCGAAGTGACACTGAACAATGTGGTTCGTCCTGGCGTCTTGCGGGTCGATGGATTATCTGCTCCATCAGACTCTTGTAATTTCGATTCTGATCCTCATCTATTCCGGATAACCGTACCCCTTCAATCAAATGCATAGCCTCTCGCCCGAAGAGACCAAGATAGAGTGCTATCAAGAGGGAGGTCTTTCCCGTTCCGTTCTGTGCACCGACGAGAATAATGTTTTTGCGAGAGCCAGGTCTCGGTAGGGTAAATATGGCATTCCGATAGCTTCGCCAATTTCGTACATGCACTTCCTTAAGAAACATCGCGGACCCCGGCCTGGTGTTCTTCGATGAAGTCGCTTATTGCGGCACTGAACTCTTGTGAGATTCCCACCTGCCGTCCTCGGCCCAAATTATCTCGCTGAATTTCAATCAGGCTGCGGAGTAGGTCGAGACTGACGTTGTGTTCCTGACAAATTCGTTGAAGCACGTTTTTTGCCTTTTTGTCCGCAAGCAGCGGCAACGCTCTACGTGTCATCTCCCCTCCCCGATAAGTTGGAGCAAGCGATTTGCTCTATTCAGAACGTGTTGGGACGCATCGTCTCGCCAAATTTCTTCGATGCGGCGTATTTCAGCTGATGAAATAAGTTGTACCTTCACCTCGTCTTGCAGAGCGAGCAATCTGTCCAGCACGGTCTTCCTTGCGTCGAACTTAAGCGGGCCCAGTCCAGCTTGCCCGTTTCGACGTTCCGTCATCCGGTTTTCTTCGGTGTAACAGAAATCTTTGAGCCAATCCCTGAAATTGGCCATCGGCTCTAGGCGCTCAAACCCCTTCTCCATGGCATTCCTGAACGACTTATCTTTGTCGACAACCGTGCAGGTCCAACAACCAAAACGGATCGAATTGCTGCCGCAGGACGGTTGAGTATCGGTATCTATAACAACCGGACATTCCCCGCCCGTGGCGTCTCGATACAATTTCATTAGCGCTTGGTGGGACCCTGCCCAGGGTGGCGCGCAAGCAAATAAGTATTCCCAAACTTCATCTGTCGTCAGCTCGAGAATCGGGCGGAAGACAAAACAGCCGGGCAGGTCGTTATGCGGGTTTAACCGGCCGGTCCCATCGTACCGCTTTGCCGATTTTGCGCGGGCGGTCGACTCGGACCGTCTGACCCCAAGAAGGAGGATTACTTCTCCGCTCTCTGTAATACGCTCCCGGATATAGTCAGTCGTTGGCCGAATCTTCATTCGATCGGTACACCAACGGAAAAACCGAGTGGGCGGCGGATAACCGCGGCCAATAAGGTTCACCCAAAAGGTCTGGTCTACTAGTGGTGTCGTTTTATGGATTTCGATCGGCAGACTGAGGTCCGGAAGAGACGTGGAGAGCGCAGAAAGAAGGGATTCCACATATGTTTGAACGATTGGCGATTCAACAAGCGTATCGTTTGCAATTACATGAACTCGGCGGGAACGTTCCGACCATGGAAGTTCGAGAAGCGTTTCAACAACTAGCTGCAGGACAAGCGTGGAATCCTTTCCCCCCGAGAATCCGATTATCCACGGCTTGTTGTGTGCAGCGCGATACTCCTCCTTAATGTCTGTCTTGATGGCTAGGATCTTCGCGGATAGTTCATCTATCTCTGGTCCGCCCTTCATCTTGCTCCGCTCTTTTTGGATCGTTGCTGGGAAGGCTGGCCCCCGAGAACTGAGCATCCAGCCGGCCTATTTCCCCGCCAGGTGGCGGGAAACTGTAACACAAAGGACGCGGACTGAGCGCCGCCTTTATCTGCTGGCTCGCAAATCCCGGCCACTCGGACGGTGCGCCTAAGGGATTAATTCGACGTGCTTTTACTGCGCAAAACCAAAGTCGGGCTTGAGCGCCTGACAGATGTGGCGGGCGGCGCCCGCGGGTCGCCCATGTCGTGCAAGGCGTCGAAGGAGGTGACCAGGCCGTAGTCCCGCCTCGGTGAGTGCTGAGCTAGTTTCTGTCCCGTGCTTCTTGGCCCTGCGCCGCCTTCTTCAACAACCGAACTTGGCCCGCCCGCCGTACCTACCGTATCTGACCTCTCTCTAAAACGGCGTGACTATAGTCCGTCGACCGACGAGACAGACCTGCCCTACCTTACCCCACCTCTTCCGGGGCAAAACGTTGAAAGTCGAGAAAGCGTTCGCTCTTGTTCTTCGGGATATGAGAAAGAAGAAGAACCTGTCTCAGGAGCAATTGGCTCTTAACAGTAATCTCGACCGAACGTTTATTTCGCTTCTGGAACGCGGACTGCGGCAGCCCTCCCTTACCACCATCTTCCAACTGTCCCGCGCACTCGATACGTCGGCTACCGAGTTGATTTCGACCGTCGAGACGAAGGTCCACGCGCGGTCCTGAAGGCACGTCCCTTTCGTTTCTGTGGCCCTCACGAGGTTAACGATCTCGCTTGCGTGACTATAGTCCCCGGACTATAGTCACGGCGACGAGCAGGTCAATTAACGTGACACGGGAGGGCGCGGATGCTGATACTGGGCAGGAAACGCGGCGAGACCATCAGAATCGATCTGATGGAGGACACGAACCCGCTGACACCTGTCGGCGAGATATTTGGGCGAGGACCGATTCAGATTCTGGTGCTGAGTGTAAGAGGGAGGCAGGTGAAGCTTGGCATTCAGGCGGGCCCGGGCTTTCGCATCCTTCGGAATGAGCTTTCCGAACAGTTGGTCTCGTAACCGTTCCCAGCGGCCATCCAGGTGCCGTCGCGTTTGAGCGCGCTGCGGATGTGGCGGGCGGCGCCGGGGTGAAGGGTGAAAGCATGGCGTTTTCCCCCTCACCCTACCCTCTCCCCAAAGGGGAGAGGGGTGGATTCAGCTCTCCCCAGAGGGGAGAGGGATGTCTTCAGCTCCGGCGCCGACCTGCTCTGGCCGCATTGCCACCGACGCGGTGCTCACACTCGAAGCGAGGCGCGGAAGCCTCTCGCCGCGTAGTACGACTGCGCGCCGTTGTGATACACGAACACCTTGCCGTAGCGTCGGTCGCAGAAGAGAGCGCCGCCGAGCGAGCGAATGTCGGGCGGTGTCTTGACCCAGCTGGAGGTCTTCGTATCGAACTCACCGAGTCTCTGCAACTCTCGGTATTGTTCCTCCGTCAGCAGCTCGATTCCCATTGCGGCAGCCATCTCGACGGCGCTGCCCTTCGGCTTGTGCTCCTTCCGCGAGTCCAGCGCTTCGCGGTCGTAGCAGACACTCCTGCGACCTGTCGGGCTCTCCGGGGAGCAATCGCAGAACGTGAAATGGCCCGGTTCCGGGTCCTGGCCAATCACGTCCGGCTCGCCGCCGGTCACCTCCATCTCACGAAGCGACCTCAAAGCATCGGGATTGCCTTCGAGCCTGGCCTGCACGTCGGCCCAGGCGATCCCTTTGTGTCGATGCATGTTCTTCTCGAAGCGAGCCTTCAGTGCCTGTAGCAACTCCTCTCGTTCTTGCGCCTTCATGGTCGTGTCCTGAGGACGGTCCGATTTACGACTGTTCTGTCATTGCGAGCGTAGCGAAGCAATCCGATGCGAAGTGTCGTCCCTCGCGCTGCTCGGGATGACTGCTGCGCAGTCAGATTGCTTCGTCGCTTCGCTCCTCGCAATGGCAACTTGTTCAGAGGTTTCCTAAGGAAAAAGGTGACCAGATTTTATCTTGCGGATACCAAGCGGGTCCGGCATTCGCCGGGTCCGCTCTGCCGCCTCACGATATGCACAAGCGACGGTAGTCGGGAATCACTTCCTGCATGCGGTTAGCCAGCGGCACGGGAGCGTCCGGAGGCGGCAATTACCCGCGCAAGATCACGTTTGTTCGCGCCAAGCGAAAAGAACGAGCGCACGATGAGATCAAGCGATACGGAGGGATCTCCGGCCTCGATCTTGGCGACGCGCGACTGGCTGGACTTCAGGTGCCGTGCCAGCTCCACCTGCGTCATGTTGCGCGCCTCTCGGCGCTCGCGCAGCTTGCGTCCGAGCTGTTGTTTGAGCTCGATGTAGCGCGACTCCTCGGGGGAGAGGCCGAGAAAATCGTTCGCGTTACCGACTTTCCATCCTTTGCGCTCCAACCGCTTTCTCTTGGCTCTATTCCTCATACAACCCCAATCTGCGCTTATACACCTCAATGACCTCGGCTGGCGTCTGGCGCGTGCTGTTCTTGAAGACTTCCAGTATCACGATGGCGTCCGGATCGATTCGATACACAATACGCCAGCTCATACGCTCATCATTGGCCCGCAACTCGTGGCATCGGGGTCCGATCGACGGCATCGGCCGCGAGTGCGGCATTCCGATCCTGTCTCCTCTCTGCAAACGGCGGAGGAGAAATCCCGCTTCCAATCGGGCAGCCGGCGAGAAGGGCGGCGTTTTCACCTCTCCCTTGAGCCAGACTAGAGGCTTGTCCTTATTCTTCTCTCCCATACGCGAAGGAGAGTATATGTCTGATCTGACATATACTCAAGCGAACAGAAGAGCTACAACAAATCCGTGCCAGAGGGCGATATTTGAAATCGATTTCTTCTCAATGCTGCCGCCGAATGAAATTGCTTATCTCCCGCCAAGCCTCCGCCTCGTGCCCTGCCAATAGATGGCCTCCGGTCGGGTAGCCGATGAAGCGGGCGTTGGGGATTTGTTTCGAGATCGATTGCGCGGGGGCGTAGGTGCGGAAAAGATCGTTCTCGGCACTTATTAATAGCGTCGGCGTTTCGATCGCTTTGAGCTCCTCGGGTCCCGGGGCATTGGCGATCGAGGCCGCTTCGTGCCGCAGCCCGTCGGCGCGGCGCCTCACGGGCAGGATGTGCCACAGCATCTCGCGCACGCGCGCCTGCTCGTCGGGGCTTGCGCGCTTCACGTCCTCCGGCGGCGTGGCCAGGATCATGCGGGTCATCGTGTCCGGCGCGATGGAGATCAAGGTCCAGAAGATGAAATCCGAGCGCAGCGTGGTCTCGAGGAAGAACCGCTCGAACGCCGTTAGCTCCCGCTGCTCGCCCGTCGGCGTCGCCGGATACGCGGGCACCATCAGCACCAGCGTCGAACAGCGCTCCGGCCGCTCGAGGCAAAACCGCATCGACGACGGCGCACCCGCCGAGACACCGAGCACGGCCACCCTGGAGAGCTCGAGCGTGTCGAGCAGACAGGCGTGCGCACCGGCCTGCGTCTCGGCCAGACGACCGCGCTTCTCGGGCATCGGCGTGCGCAGATACCCGAAGCGCGACGGCGCGATCACCTGAAAGCCGCCTTCGACGAGGAGCCGCGCGACCTTCAGCCCCTGGTCGAAACCGCCCCCTGCCCCGTGCACGACCAGCACCGGCGGGCCGTTGCCCGCGGTTGCGTATTCGACTGGGCCGCAGTGGGTTTGCGCGATCTGGCTGCCTGCACTCACCCGCCCGTGTGCCTGATCTACGTCCTTCCGATACGCGAAGTAAACCAGCGCCAGCAAGGCGACGAATACGGCCAGCGCCACGCGGGTAAGGCGTAAGGAGCGAGAGCGGATGGGTTTCGTTTGACGCGCCAAGGTGCGTCCTTGCTGATCAGCCTGGTTTCGGACCCTCTGCTTATCAAGAAACTAAGGTGACGTTACCTGGCGCGTTCTAGGCATCGCCTCGCAGTGCTCGACGCTCAGGGGATGAAAGCACGTGCGGCGCCACGATGGGTTCAGCGACGTCCTGTCGGAAAAACGGGTTCTCCTTGTATTTTCCACTCAGGCGAGAGCCGGACACGTTCCGGACGATCTTGAGAACGGCCCGGAATGTCGCCCAGGGCGTCGGACTGACCTTTCCCCTTGCCGAGCCGGTATTCACCGCCACCCTTGCCGGCCCGAATGCCGCATTAATTTCAGCGTATGAACCGGCGAGGCAGTTGTGGACCAAACTGATGTAGGGCACCTTCGGATCGCGCGGTGTGTTGCCGATCGGAGTACGACAGCAGCCCGCATACCAGCGAAGGATCCCCTTCTCGCTCAGCGACATGCACCGCAGGTGCTCGAGACCGCGCGTGATGTGGACGTGCCTTGGGCTGGTGGCGACGACGTCGGTGCCGCCAAGCGCGTTTAACGTCTGCGCGGGCTTCCCCAGGTATCGGGCGAACGCCTGACAGTCGCGGCAGTAGCAGATGGCACGAGCGGCGCGGTGAGGGGATGCCAGGTAACCTTCGACGGAGCCGCAGTTGCAGCGCAAGGGGAAGTTCATCGGGGTCCTATCGTACCGCGGCCTGCTCCGTCCGTGATTGCTCGAGAGATGGCCGCCTGCCGTCCACGGTCACGACCCCCGCGTCAGGGGCGCCTGCACGAGCCAGCGAAGAAGAGCGACACCGTGCGGCATCCCCTGCACGGCCGTTGTTTGGTCCGCACAGGATGCGTCAATGGCTACGCCAGCGGGGTGACGAGGCAAGCGCATCCGCCAAGGCCTCGGCGAAGGTCCGCAGCGTCGAGCCGTCGCTTTCGCCGTGGTCGGGGTTGAGCTCGCAGACCGTGAGCGCCGTCCAGTTCGGCGCGCGCAGCAGCGGCCGGAGCGACGCCATGAGCTGATCGAACCGCAGGCCCACGTTGCGGCGGTTGTTCTCCGCGAGCGGCATATCCAGGTAGTCGAGCACGTCGACATCCAGATGGACGAGCAATCGCTCGAACTGCCGCGCCCAGCCCCTCACCACCGCCTCTGCGGCACCCGAGGGATCGGCGACAACTTCCGCCAGCCGAACCTCGGCAATGCCGAGATCTTCGATGATCCGTCGCTCGAACGGCTCCACGTTGTCGTTCGCGAAGAAGAGCACCTGCTCCGGGCGCAGTAGCGGCACGCGCGGACCCAGCGCGGCGAGCTCCGGCACCGTACCCTCGACACCCAGCATATGGGCAACGCCCATCCAGTCCAGCGCGCCGTCCCGGGTGCTCTCGGGGGTGTTGAGGTCGGTATCGAGGTCGATATACACGACACCGACGCTTTGCGTCCCGCGAAGCGCGCCGGCGACGGTACCGAGCTCGACCGTGCAATCGCCGCCCAACACGAGCGCCCCCGCATCGATCGCGAGTGCCGAGGCGACCTGCTCGGCGCCCGCTTTCGCGACTCTGGCGACCACGCCCGCATTCATCGCGCGCGGGTTCGCCTTGTCGACACGCCAGCGAAACCCGGAAACATCTCCACGATCGTCGACCGATATGCCGCGCACGGCCAGAAGGTCCGGCAGCCCGGCGGCGCGGAGCGCGGCCGGGGCCTTTTCCTGACCCGGCGCATACGCTCCCGCGCTGCTCGGCGCACCGATGATCGCCAAGTGACGGGGCATGGCTGAAGCGATCTTTGATCTGTCCGAGTATCTCGCCGATTGGGGAGTCCCGCATCACGCACTTCCTTGTCGAGTTTGGACCGAACCAATCCCGAACGGCTCCACCGGTGGAATCCCTTTCTTCCCAAAAAAGCAGGAAGGAACGAAAACCGGTGCGAACAAGCCCGTGCGCGACCAGTGCCTTTTGTCCCGCAGGTTGAAATTGACCGATTCGGTTTCCGAATGACAAAGGGCCCGGCAGTGGCCGCCGCCGATCAAGAGCTCGTGCGGTCATCCCCCGTCGGTGCCCCGCCTCGAGGTGCTGTTCCTGCGCCGCCGATTCACTCGAAGCGGTAGCTCCACCACTCCCCTTGGTGACAGGTGAAAACGACGATATCACCCGGACGGGAGCTGACGATGTGCTCGTTCGGCAGATCGATGCCACCGGCGAGCGGCGGCGCATTCTGTCCGTCGGCGCGCGTGAAGCCGTTGAGGCTGTCGATGAAGCTCGCACTGCCGATCGAGAGGCCGCCGATGGGGAGCGCAGTTTCCAGCTCCTTGCGGCAAGAAAAGCTGCTTTCGGGAGCGCGAATCAAGAGCACGTTACGGCGCTGGCCGCCGTATGTGCGGTAACACCACGTCGCGACGCCATCGCGTTGCACGAATCCGTAGGCATAGGGCGGCTTGGAGCCGGGGCGCCGACTCTTCATCGCGGCGGGATCCGGCCGGCAGCCGTGTTCCGTCATGTAGGCGACGAGGTCGGCTGGGTAGTCGGTGTCGAACTCCGGGGATCGCACCGGAGTTTGCGCGCAGCCTCCGATGCAGAGCGCGGCGGCCGCCGAGGCGGCGGCCAGCCCGCGCGGACCACGTCGGGTCACGACGTTACTTCACCTTCGCAAGAAATTGCCCGCAGTTTTCGATCATCTTCGGTGTGGCCGCGTCGAAAAGCTGCTTGGCCTTTTCCTGCGACTTGATGACCTCCGGGAACGGGAAGTCGATGTCCATCTGCACGTTGTTCACGCCACACGCGTTCTGCCACACGCGCTTATACACCCCGCTCGCGTCGCGCTTGTAAGCGCTCAGCTGCACGTAGCCCTCCACGGTCACGTTCTTGGTGTTGGTGCCCATGGTGAAGCCGGCGGCGAAGGCACGGCCGATCGTCTGCCGTTCGGTGAGCATGACGTGGTAAGGCGCGACGACCAGGACGACGTCGGACATCGGATTGAACGCCTTGAAGGTGCCGTCCTCGGTCTCGAGCGGCGTGCCGTGCTCCAGGACTCGCAAACGCGAGGGCTCGTAGTCCACCCCCCACGCCGCGGCGAGCTTCGGCATGACCCCGGCGCTCACCCGATCCGCCATCGGATTCTTGTTGTACAGCCAGCGCATCACTTCGGTGACGGTCGGTGCGCGCTTCTCACTTTCGGCCCTGCCACTTGCTTCCAGACCGGTCCATAGCGCGCCGCCGCCGAGCTGCGCGGACACGCCGCCGCCATACGCGGCCCAGAAACTGCTGGTGTCGACGACCCCGAAGGAGTAGCGCTGCGGCTCCTTGCCGTATTGGACGAACGTCGCGGTGCGGGTGCCGGTCCGCAGTTCGGATATGCTCGGGCCGCCGGCGCAGCCGGCGAGCAACAGACTGACTGCAGCGAGGGTAGCAACGCGCGACATCCCTATTCTCCTTCGGGGCAAGTGTTAAAAACGATTAGCACAAGCACCGTGTATAGCAAGATCTTGTATCGCGCCGTCCCTTTCCCGCGCCCGCTGCGCCGTGGCGGAGAAAAATCGGGACAGGAGGACAGAGGCAGATCTATTTTTAAGGCGAAGCGGGACCGGCGCGACCGGGCGTGCGCGGTTACACCGGTCGCGATCAGTGCCGCGCCTCCAGAATGAGATTGAACGGCGTCTCCGCCGCCCGGCGGAACTGCCGGAACCCGCCGGACTTCGCCACCTCCCGCAGCCTCCCCTCCCCCGCCTGCGCGCCGAGCGCCGTGCCCACTTCCTGGTTGAGCGAGGTGGGCACGCAGACCAGCGTCGAGGCGGAATAGTAGAGGCGGCCGACCGGGTTGATGTTCTGCTCGAGGGCGTCGTGGGCGAAGGGCTCGACGATCATCCACGCGCCGCCGGGCTTGAGCGCCTGGTGGATGTGACGCGCGGCGCCGGCCGGGTCGCCCATGTCGTGCAGGGCGTCGAAGCAGGTGACGAGGTCGTAGTCCTTGCCCGGGAAGTCCTTGGCGGTGGCGACTTCGAAGCGGACGCGCTGCGAGCACGTCGACCTCTCGACATTCTCGCGTCGTAGGCCGACGCCTGGCCCGATCGCGACTACTTCAACTGCTCTTTGACCAGACGAGAGAGAACAGGCAGATCGGTTTGCACGACGCCCCAAACGGTGTCGTTGCGAATCGTGGCGTACCCATGAATTAGGATATTGCGAAAAGCGATGATGCGGCGGTAATCCGGGATGCGTTCGGCGAGATCGGCGTCCACTTTATGCAGTCGACTCAGCGCTTCGCCCACGACTTCGAACTGGCGTTCCACGGCCGATCGCAGCATTTCGTCCGAGAGATAATCCTCCAGCGATCGCCCTTTCGTGAAAGTCTCCAGCTTTCGGCAGGCCTCCCGAATGTCGTAGAGATACTTCTGTACTTCAGGCTGCATAGAGCAGAGCCTTGGACCGCTCGACCGATCGCAGGAAATAGGGATTGTCGCTTGCCCCTTCTTCAACGAGGTCGATAGGCCTGTGGAACAGGTCCTGGAGTGCCAGAAGAAGTCCGAAATAGGCATCCGCGCGCTCTGCCGGCGAAAGCGGATGAAATTCGACCAGGAAATCGAGGTCGCTCCGGCCCGGTTCGAACTTGCCGGTAGCCGCCGAACCAAAGAGCGCCAGCCGGCGGACCTGGTGCCGCCGACATAGATCCTCCAAGGCGGAGTGCTGTTCAGCGATGAGCGGATGCATAACCGGGTCCTCGATTAAAGCTAAAGATAACCGATAACACGCCTGCCCGCGCGGGTCCCGGGATGAAAAAACATCACCTCGAGGGCAAAGGCGCGTAATGGGGCCCGGGAGTGAGCCGGGCCCCGACAACAAGCGGATTCGGAAAGCCTCAGTGCCGCGCCTCCAGAATGAGATTGAACGGCGTCTCCGCCGCCCGGCGGAACTGCCGGAACCCGCCGGACTTCGCCACCTCCCGCAGCCTCCCCTCCCCCGCCTGCGCGCCGAGCGCCGTGCCCACTTCCTGGTTGAGCGAGGTGGGCACGCAGACCAGCGTCGAGGCGGAATAGTAGAGGCGGCCGACCGGGTTGATGTTCTGCTCGAGGGCGTCGTGGGCGAAGGGCTCGACGATCATCCACGCGCCGCCGGGCTTGAGCGCCTGGTGGATGTGACGCGCGGCGCCGGCGGGGTCGCCCATGTCGTGCAGGGCGTCGAAGCAGGTGACGAGGTCGTAGTCCTTGCCCGGGAAGTCCTTGGCGGTGGCGACTTCGAAGCGGACGTTGTCGCCCGCGCCGTGCTTTTTCGCGTGCCCTCTCGCCTCCTCGATCGAGGCGTCGTGGAAGTCGAAGCCGATGAACTCCGAGTTCGGGAAGGCGTCGGCCATGATGAGCGTCGAGAAGCCGTGGCCGCAGCCCACGTCGGCCACGCGGGCGCCGGCTTTCAGCTTCTCCACCACGCCGTCGAGCGCGGGGAGCCACTTCTCGACGATGTTCGCTTCATAGCCTGGGCGGAAGAACCGGGCGATGGCGCAGAAGACGCACCCGGGCTGGTCGCCCCAGGCGACGCCGCCGCCGGTCCGGAAGGCCGCCTGCACCTTGGGCCGGTTCTCGACGTACCCCGCGGCGCAGTCGAAGGCGCCCACGACGTAGTACGGGCTCGTCTCGTCCACGAGCACGGGCGCGTGCTCGGGGGTAGCGCGAAGCGCTTCGTCGTCGGATCATATTCGAAGTAGCGGGCGGCGGCGTGGGCCGACAGCCACTCGCGGAGATACCGCTCCGCGAGGCCCGTGGCCTGCGCGAGCTCGACGGAGGTCATCGGACCGCGTTCGTGCAGGGCCTTGTAGATGCCGAGCTGCGAGCCGATCTGCACCAGGCCGATGGCGTAGGCGCCGCCGAGGTCGTTCATGACCCGGCCGAGGAAGTCGTTCAGCTTCTGTTCGTTCATGGCGTTCGTCTCCTTGCGAGGGTTCGTCAAGATCGTCTTCTTTCCGGCGCGCACTATGGCGTGAGCGGGGCGCCGGCCCCATGGCCGATGCGCCGCATCTCTTGACCGGGACGCCGGGAGGCTGCTGTTCTTTGCCAGCTGCGCTTCGATGAGTGCCCCCTCTCCCCTTCCCCTCTCCCGCGAGGGGAGAGGGGGAGTTGGTTCGCTGCGCGGTTCGGGAGCGGCGGCGTTTGGATGGGCGCCCCCTCTCCCCTTGCCTTTCCCGCTATGCTTCCTGCTTCGCGGGAAAGCCCGGGGCAACCGTCCCTGGTTGCCCGCTCGCCGGGCGAACGATTCGCTGGATCGTTCGCAGATCTCCGGCTCGCCCCCCCCACAAGGGGAGAGGGGGAGTCGGGCCGGCGCGGCTTATCGACGGAGGTTCTTGCGGTGGATGCGTTGTCCGACGTGTTGCGCACGACGCGCCTGAAGGGCGGCGTCTACCTGCACGGGGAATTCACGGACCCGTGGTGCCTGAGCACGCGGCTCCTGCCCGAGACGTGCGTGCCGTTTCTCGGGGAGAAGGTGACCGACATCATCCCCTACCACTACCTGCTCGAGGGCCGCATGCGTGTCCGGGTCGAGGGCGGGCCGATGCAGGAGCTCGGGGCGGGCGAGCTCGTGCTCTTTCCGCACAACGACTTTCACCTGATCGGCAGCGATTTGTCCGTGCCGCCGACGCCGAGCGAGCGGGTGGTGCAGCGCTCGGGCGACGGCGGCATGCTGACGGTGCGGATCGACGGCGGCGGCGGGACGCGCACCCGGATGGTGTGCGGGTTCCTCGCCGGGGACCGGATGCAGGCGAACCCGGTCCTGAGCACGCTCCCCCCGCTGCTGCGCCTGGACTATAAAGATGGCCCTTCGGCCGACTGGATCCGCAGCACCTTCCGCTACGCCGCGGACGAGATCGCGGCCGGCCGCATGGGCTCGGAGACGGTGTTCGCCAAGCTCTCCGAGCTGCTCTTCGTCGAGGCGATCCGGCGCTATGCCGAGTCGCTGCCCGAGGGCCAGACCGGGTGGCTCGCCGGCCTCAAGGATCCGTACGTCTCGCGCGCCCTCGCGCTCCTGCACGGGAAGCTCCGGCATCCGTGGACCGTGGACGAGCTCGGGCGCGCGATCGGCCTCTCGCGCTCGGCGCTCGCGGACCGGTTCGTCGAGATCATCGGCGTGCCGCCGATGCAGTACCTCGCCAACTGGCGCATGCAGGTCGCCGCGCAGGAGCTGCTCAACAGCAACAAGTCGATACTCCAGATTGCCGACGAGGTGGGTTACGAGTCGGAGGCGTCCCTCACGCGCGCGTTCAAGCGCTGCATGGGCGTGCCGCCCGCGACGTGGCGGCGGCAGCGAACGAATCGGGATATGACGTGAGCGTTTGCGGATAGCCCGCGCCGGCTCGGGGTGCGATCATTCGGCAGCGTCGGAGGAAAGCAATGGACGAGCTCAGACAAATCGCGCGGCGTGTCGAGTCGCTGATCTCCGGCGCGGACGGAAAGCGCGCCGTGCAGGACCTCGGCTTCATCTCCTGCGCCCGCGCGGTGCACCTGAAGCACGTCCCGTTCTACGACCCGTGTCTCATTCTCGTGCTGTCCGGCCGCAAGACGCTGTTCCAGGATCGACGCCCCATCCCGGTCGAGACCGGTTTCCTGGCGACCGTTCCGGCGCCCTCCAGCATCGACCTGCGCAACGAGCCGGACCCGGTGAGCAGGCGCTATACCGCGCTGCTCATTCCGTTCAAGATCGAGCACCTCGAGCGGCTGATGCGCTCGCACAACCTGCTCTACGAGGTCAAGCGCGACGGGGCCGGTGTGCTGACGTTCGCGCCGGACGAGACGCTGTATGCCTCGATTCGCCACTACCTCACGACGGTCGGCAACCCGCGCCTGCTGAACCATCGGCTGATGGAGATCCTGCTGCTGCTCGCGACCAAGAACCCCGCGCTGCTGTCCTACTCGCTCCACCGCGAGAGCTGGAGCCAGCGGGTCCGTGCGGTCCTCGCGACCGATCTCGCCCACTCCTGGGACCTGGCCGAGGTGCGCGCACGCCTCGCGACCACCGAGAGCACCCTGCGCCGCAACCTCAAGCGCGAGGACGCAAGCTTTCGGGCGCTGCTTCAGGAGCTGCGCCTGTCGACGGCGCTCATGCAGCTCATGCAGACGTCGCTGCCGGTCTACCGCATCGCGTACGACTGCGGCTACCAGTCGGTATCGCGCTTCACCAGCAACTTCCACAAGCGTTTCGGCGTTCCGCCGAAGCGGTTTCGCGAATCCGCGAGCGAATCCGAACGCACTGTGACCGGTTCCGGCAATCCCCGGCAGACCTGAGCTGCCATCATGACCTCCACGCAGCCATGAGGCTGCGCACACGGTTAATCCCATTGGAGATCATGATGAAAAAACTGATTCCGGCCGCTGTCGTGGGCCTTTTCTGCACCCAGAGCGCGCTTGCCGCGGACTTTACGCTCACCAGTCCGGACATCCGCGAGGGTGGCACCGTTTCCGAGCAGCACGTCTTCAACGGATTCGACTGCCAGGGGGCCAACCTCTCCCCCGCTCTATCGTGGAGCGGCGCGCCGGCCGACACGAAAAGCTTCGCCGTGACGGTGTACGACCCGGACGCGCCGACCGGCAGCGGCTGGTGGCATTGGGTGGTGTTCAACATCCCGGCGAGCACCAAGCAGCTTCCGAGAAACGCCGGCGACGCGCAGTCGAACAAGCTGCCGGCCGGCAGCATCCAGAGCCGCACGGACTTCGGCAAGCCGGGCTACGGCGGGCCGTGTCCGCCGGCCGGCGACAAGCCGCATCGTTACCAGTTCACGGTCTATGCGCTGAAAACGGAGACGCTGCCGCTCGATGAGAACGCGCCGGCCGCGATGGTCGGCTTCTACCTGCACCAGAATCTCATCAAGAAGGCCGTACTGAACGCCCGCTACGGACGGTAAGCGGCTCGGATCCGGTGCCCGGCAGTCGGCCGGGCGCCGGGCCGGCGCCCTGTCACCGACGTTCGGGCGCTACGCCTTCGTCGCCGTGACGATGTGCGCCGACAGATCGAAGACGACGGTTCCGTCGGAAGCGATATACGGCCCAAGGACCTGTTCGGATTCCTCGAGTATCGCGGCGACCTGTTCCTCGGAGAGGACGACGCCCATGACGGGCAGCCAGCCGCGGAGGTCGGCCTCGACCATGACCCGGGCACTCGGGAATCGCGCCGTGCCCGGTCGGGTGTCGATCGCGACGGAGGTCGCGCCGGCATTCGCGAACAACGCCGCGAGCGCGTCGCGGTCGCCGAGCACGAACGGCGCGCGCAGCGCGTCCGCCGCCTGCCGGCCGCCGATCCTCTCGAGCAGCGCTACCTCGGCGGCGTACGCCGGTATCCGGTCGAGCGCATCCCACACCGCGATCGCGGCGCGCCCTCCCGGAACCAGCACGCGCAGCGCCTCGCGCACGGCCTGGATGCGATCGTCGAAGAACATCAGCCCGAACTGACTGACGACGGCGTCGAAGGACCGGTCCGGGAACGGCAGCGACTCGGCGACGCCCTGCCGCCAATGCACGGCGGGCGCGAGTTGCCTCGCCACCGCCAGCATGCCGGGGTTGGGATCGAGCCCGATGACGAGGTCGGCCGCGGCGTGGCGGGAGGCGATCTCCCGGGCGACGACGCCGGTCCCGCACGCGACGTCGAGCACGCGCTGGCCCGGACGGACTCCGGCGGCATCGAGCACCGTCTTCGCCCATTGCCCGAAGAGCGCGGGCACCATCAACGCTTCGTACGCGCGCGCCGCGGCGATCTGCTCCTGCGATGGGGAATCGCCCATGTCGTGTCTCCCTTCTTTCCGGAAATGGTAGTTCGATTCGTCGGGCGCTACGACCGGCGGGCGCGGGCGACCCTCGAGCCGCCTGATGCGTGCGACCGCACGGACAGAGTACCGTCGCCCGACCGCGCAGTCTTACCCATGGACGGCCCACGGTTTATGCGCTGCCCATCGCGCGTCGAGCCCGCGACACCGTCCTGTATGATCTGCGCAATGGACGACGTCAAGCAGCCCGCCGAGCCAGGGCATGCGCCCGACCCGGCCACGCTGCGCGCCCTCGTCGACCTCGCGCCCGACGGCATCTTCGTCACCGATCCCGCGCTTCGCATCACTTTCGTGAACAAGGCGGGCTGCCGCCTGCTGGGGTATGGCTGCCAGGAAATCATCGGGATGACGGTCATGGACCTCGTGTCCGAGGAGGACCTCGATCGCGTCGGCAGCGTAAAAGAGGAGATGCTTCGCGGCAACGCGCACGTCGGCGAATGGCGGGCGCGGCGCAAGGACGGGACCTGGCTCGCGCTCGAGGTGCACGCGAAGTTCCTCCCCGACGGGCATTTGCAGGCGATCGCGCGCGACATCTCGGAGCGCAAGGCGAACGATGCCGAGCGCGACACCCTGCTCCAGAAAACCGAGTCCGACCGGCAATGGCTGCGCACCCTGGTGGAGACGTTGCCGCTTGCGGTGATGCTGTTTCGACCGGACGGGCAGGTGTACTTCAATCGTCGGACCGAGGCGTTGCTCGGCATGACGCTCTTGCCCGACCGAGGCAGCGCGCAGTACGCGAGCGGCATCCACTTTCCCGACGGCAGACCGGTTCCCCCCGATCGGATCGTGTCGGCGCGCGTGATGCGCGACGGCGAAACCGTGATCGGCGAGGAGTACCTGTACGTGCGGCCGGACGGTTCGCGGGTGCCGGTGCTCGTCAGCGCCGCGCCGCTCAAGGACGCCGACGGACGCGTGGTCGGCGTCGTCGGCGCATTCCAGGACATGAGCGAGCACATGCGCCTCGAGCAGGCGGTCCGCGCCAACGAGCGCCTGCTTCAGAGCATCTTCGACATCCTTCCCGTCGGGGTCTACGTCGCCGACAGGACTGGTAGCCTCGTGCGCGCGAACCCGGCGGGCGAGCGGATCTGGGGCGGCACTCGTTTGGTTACCCTCGAGCGATACGGCGAGTACAAGGCCTGGCACGTCGACACCGGGAAGCCGTTCGAAACCGACGAATGGGGGATGACGCGGGCCATCAAGCGCGGCGAGACGTCCCGCGGCGAGCTCGTCCGCATCCAGTCCTTCGACGGCGCGCTCAAGACGATCCTCCACTCGGCGGCGCCGCTGCGCGACGAGAACGGCGAGATCGCGGGCGGCATCGTGGTGATCGAGGACATCACGGCGCTGCACGAGGCGCAGGAGAAGCAGCGCGCCAGCGAGCAGCTGATGCGCGCGGTCATCGATCTCATCCCGGTCGGCGTGTGGATCACGGACCGGGAGGGCAACATCACGCTCGCCAATCCGGCGGGCGAGCGCATCTGGGGCGGTGTCCGGTACGTCGGCGTCGAGGGCTACCCGGAGTACAGGGCCTGGTGGGCCGAGACCGGCGAGCCGATCGAGGCCGAGGAATGGGCCGCCTCGCGCGCGGTCCGTTACGGCGAAACCTCGCACAGCGAGCTGATCCGCATCCAGACGTTCGACGGCTCCTTCAAGACGGTGATCAACTGGGCGGCGCCGATCCGCTCCGACGCCGGCGAGATCGTGGGCGCGGTCGCGGTCAACGAGGACGTCACCTCGCTGATGCGCGTCGAGGAGCAACTGCGCCAGGCGGTGCGCGACCGGGAGGAGATCCTCGCGATCGTCTCGCACGACCTGCGCAATCCCCTCAACGCGCTGATGGTGGCGGCGACCGCCGCCGAGCGGAAGGCGCGCATGCTGCCGGGCGGCGAGCCCGTGCAGCAGCTGGCGGAATCGCTGGTCGACATGTCGCGACGCATGGCCGGCCTGGTGGACGATCTGCTGGCCATCGCGGTGGCGGGGAACGGCGGCCAGTCGATGTTGAGCTTCGCCCCGGTCGCGCCGTCGGGTCTGCTCGGGCGCGCGGCCGACGCGGCGCGGCCGCTGGCCGCCCGCCAGCGGCTCGAGCTCGTGCTCGACGTCAAGGAGGAGCTGCCGATGGTCGCCGCCGACTCCGACCGCATCCTGCGCGTGCTCGCGAACCTGCTCGACAACGCGATGAAGTTCACGACGCCCCCCGGTCGCATCACGCTCGCCGCCGAACGAACCAACGGCACCGTGCGCTTCTCCGTGGCCAACACCGGGCCGGCGCTGCCGCCCGAGCAGCTCGAGACGATGTTCAAGCCGTTCTGGCAGGCGGGGCGCGACCGGCGCGGCGCGGGGCTGGGCCTTTCCATCTGCCGCTCGGTCGTCGAAGCCCACGGCGGCAGCATCTGGGCCGAGCCGGCCCTGGGCCAGCGCGTACGCGTCTGCTTCGTGCTGCCGCGCGCGGTCGGCATGTAGCCGCCGACCGAGCCCCCGCATGGACACCGAACATCATCGCGACCTCGCCCGCGAGTTTCCCGACCTCAGGCACCGCATCCACGAGCTCAAGCTCGCGAGCGCGCGATTCCGCGATCTCTACGAGGAGTACCGCGAGGTCGACGACGAGGTTTGCCGCATCGAGCGGGACATCGAGACGCCGTCGGACGAATACACCGGGGCGCTGAAGCGCCGGCGCGTGCGCCTCAAGGACCGCCTGTACGGCATGCTCACCGGGCGACTTCCGGTCGAGGCGCCATCGGACGAGTACGTCACCCGCGACAGGTTCCGGCGCCCCGTGGATCACGGCGAGGTGGCGCGCGACTGGATACAACGCGGGTTTTCGTGCGGCGCCTTCACCGACCCGCCCGGGTGCGAGTGGCGCGACGACGTGCACGACGCGGACGAGCTGATCACGGTCGTCGAGGGCCGGCTCGAAGTGCTGGTGCACGGCGAAGCGTACGCGCTCGAAGCCGGCGACGAGCTCTACATCCCGCGCGGCGCGACGCACACGGTGCGCAACGTCCACGCCGGCGCCACGCGCTGGCTGTACGGCTACGACTGACCCGAACGGCCCTACACCCGCCTTCGCCTTCCTGGCTGCCCGCGTTTTCTCGGGCTTCCTGCCCGCATCACACCCCGCGGCGTCCGGTCCCCGCGCGGAGCGCCCCGATCTGCTGGATGGCCTCGGGCGGAAGCGTCGTCAGGGACGGGCCGTTGATGAGGACGACCTGGCAGGCCAGCTCGAAAAACTCGGCGTTCTGGATGGCGCGGTCGAGGTCCGCGCCCACGGTCACCTGGCCGTGGTTCGCCATGATCACCATGTCGTGCTCCCGCATCGCTTCCGTGACCGCCGCGGCGAGCTCCGCGGAACCCGGCAGGAGATAGGGAACGCGGGCGACCGGCCCGACGTAGAACGGGATCTCCGGGATGACGGCGTAGTCGATCGCATCGGCGGGCCGGCACGCGAGCGCGGTGGCGAACGGGGTCTGGAAATGCAGCACGGCGTTCACGTCGGCGCGGCTCCGGAGGATGCCCGCGTGGAAGCCGACTTCGCTGCTCGGCTTCCTGCCGTTCAGCACGGCGCCGTCCGCGATGCGGCAGACCGCGACCTGCTCGCGGGTGAGCTTCCCCATCCAGCTTCCGGTGGCGGTGATCAGCATGCGCGCGGCATCGACGCGCAGCGACAGATTGCCGCAGCTGCAGCGCAGCAGGCCGCGCCGGTCGACGTCATGGCACGCCTCGACGAACCGGTCGTAAACCTCGTTGGGAACGTCTCTCATCGCGCCTCCTTCGGCCGTTGGGCCGGAAGCGAAGCCTAAACGGCGGCGACCGGCCATCCTCTTGATCCGCGTCAAGTCGCTTTCCGTCCGGATGCAGTTAAGTACGCGGTGCGGACGCCCCGCCAAGCGCGTTCCCGTGAGGTGCCGAGATGCTCGACAAAGAGTGGATCCCGAAGGTCGCTCTCGATGAGATGAACGCGGTTCACGACGAGGAAGTCGACCTCCTCATCGAGCTCCTGAACCGGCTGGACGGCGTCGCCGAAGGCAAGCTGCCGCCGCGGGCCCTGGACGCCCCGCTCGCCGCCCTGCTCGAGCACATGCGCAACCACTTCGCCGGCGAGGAGGAACGGATGGCCGAGGCGCGATTCCCGGCCTATGCCGTCCACAAGGCGGCGCACGACCGCGCGCTGGCGGAGGCGCATTTCATATATCAGGCGTGGTTGACCGGGCGGGACGAAGCGGCGCTGTACACCTATCTGCGCCGCACGTTCCCCGCCTGGATGATCCAGCACGTCACGACGATGGACGCCGTCACCGCGCGTTTCCTGGCGTCGCAGGGCGAACCGTACCGAACGGCGAGCTAGTTCGCCGCCGCGCGACCGAACGGCCGCAGGGCCGGCGCGCCGCGATGCGTTTCCGAGGTAACCGATGCTGAAGAAGGACCAGATCCCGAAGGTCGAGCTGGAAGAGATGAACGTGGTGCACTATGAGGAGGTCGAGCTCCTCATCACGCTCCTCAACCGGCTGGACGCCGTGGCGGACGGCGAGCTGGCGCCCGAGACGATCGATACCTCGCTCGAGACCCTGATCGAGCACATGCGCGCGCACTTCGCCCGGGAGGAACAGCAGATGGTCGGGGCGGGGTTCCCGGCGCACCCGGCGCACAAGGCGGAGCACGATCGGGTGCTCGCCGAGGCGCGCTCTATATATGATGCGTGGCGGAGCGACCGCGACGAGCGGACGCTGGCCCGCTACCTCGAGCGGACCCTGCCCGCCTGGATGATCCACCACATCACCACGCTGGACGCCGACGCCGCGCGGTTCCTGGCTGCGCGGGGTCCCCGGCGCGCCGGCGCGGGCGCGGCGACCGCCGAAACGGAAACCTAACTCTCCCCGCTGGCGCGGGGCAGAGGCGGCCGGTCCAGGTCCTCTCCCGCGGGCCGCCCCGCGGCCGTCTCCACCCTCACCACCCGCTGCGGGTACGGGATGGTGATCCCCCGGTCCCTGAACGCCCGCCAGATCTTCCGGTGCAGGCGCGAGCGCAGGTCGAGCATGCCGCTCTCCGGATCGCCGATCCAGATCATCAGCTCGAGATTGACGCCGTTGTCCCCGAAGCCGATGACGAAGGCCTGCGGCGCCGGGGCCGGCAGGATGCGCGGCTCGGAGCGGCCGATCTCCTCGAGCAGCGCGATCGCCTCGTCGGGGTCGACGTCGTAGCCGATCTGCACGGGAACGCGCAGGCGCACGTTACGGTCGCCGTAGGACCAGCTCGTGATGCGGTTGGTCACGAGCTCCTCGTTCGGCACCAGCACGTCGAGGCCGTCGCCCGTGCGCACGACGACGTGGCGCGAGTTCAGCTCCTGCACGATGCCGAAGGTATCGCCCACCGTGATCACGTCGCCCGGGCGCACCGACTCCTCGAAGATCAGCACGAAACCGGCCACGTAGTTGCTGACCGTCTTCTGCAGGCCGAGGCCCACGCCGACGACGAGCGCGCCGCCGATCACCGTGAGCGTGGTGATGTCGATGCCGGCCGTCACCAGGGCCACGACCACGACCGACGTCAGCAGCACGAGCTTCGTGAGCTTGATCGCCGCCGCCTTCATGCTCGCGTCGAGGTTCTGCGTGCGCCGGATGCGCATCGAGAGCGCCTTGACGATCCAGAGATAGAGGATCAGCAGGAGCGCCATCGAGAGCGCGAAGCTGGTGACGGTGAGGAGCGAGACGCGCGTCGCGCCCACCTGCATCCCGTACTCGTCGAGCGCCCGGCTCACCACGGGCAGCCAGCCGAAGATGTGCAGCGCGAGCAGTCCCCAGATCGTGAGCGTGAGCGCCCCTTCCCACGCCTTGAGCCGGCTGCCGGGGCTGAACGTGTGGCGCAGGACGAACACGCCCATGCGCACCAGGGTGAAGGCGCCGACGGCGAGGATGAGGTAATGCAGCAGGTCGCCGCGGATGCCGAGCGCCTGGCGCAGGAGCGCGCTGCCGGCGAGGAGCCACAACCATAATAGAAGGGGCACCGTCACCAGCGCCCCGGTACGCACCGCCACCCGCCGCAGCCCGTCCCTGGTTGGCGGGCCGACGGCCGCCTGGAGCCGGCTTTGCAGACGCTGTCCCAGCCAGAGCGCCAGGACGAGGCCGCTCAGGAGCACGCCGAGCTGCCACCACATGGCCGGCTCCTGCAGGCGGGGCCAGAGCGACATCAAAAGTTCGGTGAGCGGTACGGGACCTGCGTCCTGCGAGGCGGAGAGGCGAGCCATAGGCGGGAGTATAGTCGGCGGCCGGGCGTGCCCTTTTTCGGGCGCCACCAGCCGGAAAGCCAGCCGGCGACGCCCGTCGGGATCGGTTCCGCCGCCCCCGGGTTCGCTCGGAAAAACCGCCGTTTCGGGCCGGTCCGATGCGCGCTCTTTTGCGGATGGCCCGCGAACCGGATCGCCGGTTCGGCCCGCCCTGCCCGGCGGCAATCACGCGATGCAGCGTTCGCGCAAAGGTCTTTGCCGTTTTGGGCAAAACGACCCATGTGCCTTTTTTCCCAAAACCGCTAGAAGACTAGCCGTTACTCCGAACCGCCGGTGCGGGACAGGGACGGCGCCGCGTCGTTTCGCGCAAGCAGCGGTTCTCTCCCGGTCACAGTCGACAGGAACACGCCCTGAACACGCAATCCAGGCTCGCCGGCGCGGTGTCCTCGGCCCTTTACGCGGCGTTGCGGCCGCTCGTCCGGGTACTCCTGCGCCATGGGTTCAGCTTCAAGAGCTTCGCCCAGGTCGCGAAGCGGCTCTACGTCGAGATCGGCATGAACGAATTCGGGATCGAAGGGAGGCCGCAGACCATTTCCCGCGTCGCCGTCCTGACCGGACTGACGCGCAAGGACGTCCAGCGCGTCCTGAACCGCGGATCGTTCGACGATCCGCAGGCGCGTGAGCGCTACAACCGTGCGGCGCGCGTCGTGGCCGGTTGGGTCCGCGACGCCGACTTCGCCGACGAGAACGGATCGCCGGCCAGGCTGGCGATGGACGGGAACCCGGGCTTCGGCATGCTCGTGAAGCGATACAGCGGCGACGTTCCGGCGCGGGCCGTGCTGGACGAGCTCCTGCGCGTCGGCACCGTCCGGCGCCTCGCGGACGGCCGGGTCGAGCTCATGTCGCGCGCCTACGTGCCCCGCACCAGCGACCTCGACAAGATCGCCATACTCGGCACCGACGTCGCGGACCTCATCACGACCATCGACCACAACCTGCAGCAGGGCGAGTGGAACCCTTTCTTCCAGCGGAAGGTGATGTACGACAACCTGCCGAAGGAAGCGATTGCCGAGTTCCGGCAGCTCTGCGCCGAGCAGGCGCAGCATCTCGTGGAGCATCTGGACAAATGGCTGTCGCGCCACGACCGCGACATGAACCCGCGCGTGAAAGGCACCGGCCGGACGCGTGCCGGACTGGGTCTCTTCTATTTCGAGGAAGATCTGTCGGACCGCACATGGAAAAAAACCAGATGACGCTTGCGGCGTGCAGGCGCCGGGCATGGGGGATGATCGCGGCCGCCGTCCTGGCCGGATGCGGAGCCGGCGTCGAGGAGAGCAGCGTCGCGGACGGCGGCACGGGCGGTACCGGCATCGCGTACGGCAGCGTGACCGGGTTCGGGAGCGTGTTCGTCAACGGCGTCCGGTTCGACACGACGAGCGCCGCCGTCCTCCTGGACGGCCTGCCGGGACCCGATCCGATGTCGGACCCGCGCCGCGGCCTCGCCGAGGGCATGGTGATCCGGGTGGAAGGGACGATCGACCCCGGCGGCTCGACCGGAAACGCGAGCCGGATCACGTACGGCCGGAACCTGGCGGGACCGATCGGCGATCTCGCCGACGTCGACGCGAACACGCGACGGGCGACGGTGCTCGGTCAGACGGTGATCCTCGACGGACAGACCGTCTTCCGCGGAACGGGCCTCGGAGGGTTGACGACCGGCAACGTGATCGAGGTGAGCGGCCTCGTCGACGAACAGGACCGCATCCACGCGACCTATGTCGAATGGAAGGCGGATGCGTTCCAGCCGGGCATGGCGATCGGGGTGACCGGGACCGTCGAGGGGCTGAACGAAGGCCGCAGGACCTTCCGCCTCGGCTCCCTGACGGTCGACTACGCCTCCGCCGACACCGGCGATCTGCCGGGCGGCGTTCCCGCGAACGGGTCGTACGTCGCGGCGAACGGTTCGAGCTTCGGGCCCGCCGGCGCGCTCGTGGCGACCCGGGTCGGGCCGGAGGTCGAGGGCATCGGCGTGCCCGACGCGGAAGCGGCGGAGATCGAAGGCTTCGTCACGGCCGTGAACGGACCGAACGACTTCGTCATCGGCAACCAGCGCTTCGTCACGACCGCCGCGACCTTCTTCAAGGGCGGCCTCGTCACCGATGTCGCGGTCGGTACCCGACTCGAAGTCGAGGGCGCCCTCATGGCCGGCCTGCTGACCGCCGACAAGGTCGAGTTCCGCGACGGCATCGCGCTCGAGTCCGCGGTCGCCGCCGTGTACGACGACGGCAGCCTCACGCTGAAGGGGCTCCCGGAGATCGCCGTTTACCGGAACCCCCTCACCCGCATCGACGGGTTCGATCCGGGCAAGGCGATCGCCCCGGACGATCGCGTGAAGATACGTGCGCGCGTGACCGGCGGCCGCGTCGTCGCCTCGAAGATCGAAGAGAAGGACGTGGATCCGGAGAAAACCAAGGTCGAGCTGCAGGGCCCGGTCGGCGCGATCGCCGGTTCCGCGCTCGTCATCCTCGGCGTGGAGATCGATACGGCCGGGACCGTCCTGCGCGATGCGGCCGGGCAGCCGCTTGCTCCGGAACAGTTCTTCGCCGCGTTGTCGCTCTACGATCTGGTGGAGGCCGAGGGCCTGCTGGAGGGCGACGGCACGGTGCGCTGGAGCGAAGTCGAGCTCGAGGATTAGCCGGCGCGTTGCGCGCCCTCTCCCTCGACGGGAGAGGGTGACAACCCCTACTCGTGCCGCAGCGCCTCGATGGGGTCGAGCCGGGCGGCCTTGCGCGCCGGAAAGTACCCGAAGACCACCCCGACCGCCGCGGCGAACAGGAACGCGACGACCACGATCCCGGCGTCGAAGATGAAGGGCACCTGCAGGGCGCCGGCGAGCAGGAGCGAGGTCCCGAGCGCGATCGCGATGCCGAGCAGGCCGCCGAGGGACGACAGCACCACGGCTTCGACCAGGAACTGCAGCAGCACCTCGCGCTCGAGCGCGCCGATCGCGAGGCGGATGCCGATCTCCCGGGTGCGCTCGGTGACCGAGACCAGCATGATGTTCATGATCCCGATGCCGCCGACGAGCAGGCTCACCGCCGCGACGGCGCCGAGGAGCGCGGTCAGCACCTTCGTCGTCCCGGAGATCATCTGCGCGACCTCCTTCATGTCCATCACGTTGAAGTCGCTGTCCTCGCCGGCCGAGAGATGGCGGCGCGCGCGCATCAGCCGCTCGATGTCCTCCTGCACGCGCGCGGTCGCGGCGCCCTCCCGCACCGAGACCTGCAGGACGCCGACGTCCTCGTTGCCGGCGATGCGGCGCTGGAAGGTGCGCAGCGGCACGACGACGATGTCGTCCTGATCGGTGCCCATCGTGGACTGGCCCTTCGGGGCGAGCAGGCCGATCACGTCGCACGAGAGCTTCTCCAGCCGGATCTGGCTGCCGACCGGGCTCTGGCCGCCGAAGAGCTTGGCGCGCACGGTCTCCCCGATGACGCACACCGCCGCACCGGAGCGCACCTCGCCCTCCGTGAAGAGCCGGCCTTCCTTCACCGTCCAGTTCCGCACCGGGAAGTACGCCTCCGTGCTGCCGCTGACGAGCGTCGACCAGTTCTCGTTGCCGTAGATCGCCTTGACCGAGCGGCTGGCCGCCGGCGCGACGGCCGCGACGTCCGGCACGTCGCGCGCGATGGCCTCGGCGTCGGCCAGCCTGAAGCTCGCGGCGCCGGCGCTCATGCCCGGGCCCAGGCGCTTGCCGGGCGTGATCATCAGCAGGTTGCTCCCGAGGCTCGCGATCTGCTCGCGCACCTGGGCGGTCGCGCCGCCGCCGAGGGTCACCATGATGATGACCGCGGCGACACCGATGACGATGCCGAGGACCGTGAGAAACGAGCGCAGCGAGTTGCGCCGGATCGCGCGCAGGGCGAGCAGCAAGGCGTTCCCGAGCATCAGGCCACCCTCCCCGCCCGGCGCTCGTCGGCCGCCACGCGCCCGTCGTGGAAACGCACGACGCGCGCCGCGTACTCCGCCATGTCCGGTTCGTGCGTCACCATGACGATGGTGATGCCGTGGTCGCGGTTCAGCCCGACGAGGATGTCCATGATCTCGCGGCTGCGCGCGGAGTCGAGATTGCCCGTCGGCTCGTCGGCGAGGAGCACCGCGGGCTGCGTGACGATGGCGCGCGCGATGGCGACGCGCTGCTGCTGGCCGCCCGAGAGCTCGCCGGGCGTGTGGTCCTCCCATCCGGTGAGCCCGACCGCCGCGAGCGCCGCGCGCGCCCGGGCGTGCCGCCCGGCCGCGGGCTCGCCGCGGTAGATCAGCGGCAGCTCGACGTTCTCGAGCGCGGACGTGCGGGCGAGCAGGTTGTAGCCCTGGAACACGAAGCCCAGGTAGTAGCGCCGCAGGAGCGCGCGCTGGTTTCGGGAGAGCCCCCCGACCTCGACGTCCTTGAAGCGGTAGCGGCCGGCGGTCGGGGTATCCAGGCAGCCGACGATGTTCATGCAGGTGCTCTTGCCCGACCCGCTCGGTCCCATGACGGCGACGAACTCGCCGGTGTCGATGCGCAGGTCTACGCCGCGCAGCGCCGGCATCGCGGCGGCGCCGCTGCCGTACACCTTGGTCACGCCCTCGAGGGCGATCAGGCCGGAGCCGCCGTTGCCGCTTTCAAGCATGTCCGCTCACTTCGCGCTCACGGCGTCGGTCACCACGGCGGTGCCCGCCTCGAGCGGGCCGCCGGTCACCACGGTCATGACGCCGTCGGTGGAGCCGATGGCGATCTCGACGGGCTCGGGCGCGCCCTCGCGCAGCACCCAGACGCGCTGCGTCCTGCCCTTCACCTCGGCCGCCGGGAGCCGCGAGGGCGTCCGCGGCGGCCGCGGCAGGAGCCGCTGGATGATGCTGCGGTCGTCCGCCGCATCCGGCGCGCCGGCGGCGGGCGGGGTGAAGCGCA
The DNA here is from genome assembly GCF_002355415.1 of Sulfurifustis variabilis. GTDB lineage: Bacteria > Pseudomonadota > Gammaproteobacteria > Acidiferrobacterales > Sulfurifustaceae > Sulfurifustis > Sulfurifustis variabilis. Next base: position 2,696,901 of record NZ_AP014936.1, read on the forward strand.
GCGCGGCGTTGGGGACGAGCAGCGCATCGTCGATCTTCTCGACGGTGATCACCGCGGTCGCCGTCATGCCGGGACGCAGCGCCAGCGCCGAGTTGTCGACCGCGAGCACGGTCTCGTACGTGACGACGCCTTCCACGGTCTGCGAGCCGAAGTGCACGCGCGTGATGCGGGCGGGAAAACGCCGGTCGGGATACGCGTCGACGGTGAACGCCGCTTCCTGCGCCTCCTGCACCCGCCCGACGTCGGCCTCGTCCACGTCCACCTGCAGCTCCATCTGCGCCAGGTCCTCGGCGATGGTGAACAGGACCGGGGCCTGGAACGCCGCCGCCACCGTCTGGCCGGGCTCGACCGAACGCGCGAGCACGATGCCGTTGATCGGCGAGCGGATCACCGCCTTCGCGAGGTCGGTGCGGTTCGCGCGCAGCGTCGCCTGCGCCTGCGCCACGGCCGCCCGGGCGGCGATCTCGTCCGCCTGCGCCCGCTCGAGCGCCGCCTCGGCCGCGTCGAAGTCGCTCGGCGACGGCACCTTGCCGCCGCTGATGTCGCGCACCTGGGCGAGTCGCGCGAGCGTGGCCTTGGCTTCCTTCGCGGTCGCCTGCGCCTGGCGCACCTTCGCCTCGGCCGAGGCGAGCGCGGCCTCGGACTGCCGGACCTGCGCCTCGAGCTTGGTGGTGTCGAGCCGCGCCAGCACCTGGCCGGCCTTCACCCGCTCGTTGTAGTCGACGTCGACGGTCTTGACGATCCCGGAGAGCTCGCTGCCCACGTCGACCTGGTTGGTCGGCTCCAGCGTTCCGGTCGCGGTCACCGTCACGGTCAGATCGCCGCGCTGCACGGGCTGCGTCCGGTACTGCACCTCCGTGCCGTCGCCGATCAGGGTCCACGCGATCGCCGCCGTCGCGAGGACCGCCGCCAGCGCCCCCCAGCCGAGCCAGCGGCGGCGGCGCCGCGCGCGCTCGCTCCCGGCGTCGACGCCGAGCTGTTGGGCGACCTCGCCATTCACGTTCAGCTCGTTCATCGTGCTTCTCCTTCCTTCGCCGCCGCGTCGGCCGCCGCCAGCGGGGTCCACCCTCCGCCCAGCGCCTTGTACAGCCGGATCAGGTTCGAGCTCACTTCGCCCTCGCTCGCGGCGAGCCGGTCCTGCAGCGACAGGAGCGAGCGCTGCGCGTCGAGCACCACCTGGAAGTCGATCAGCCCGGCGTTGTACTGCTGGGTCGCGAGGTTCGCCGCGAGCTCGGCCGCGCGCGTCGCGTCGACGAGCGCCGCGCGGCGTGCCTGCTCCTCGCCGAACGCGACGAGCGCGTTCTCGACGTCGTTCAGGGCCGTCAAGACCGCCGCTTCGTAGCCGATCAGCGCCTGCTCGGCGAGCGCGCCCTGCACCTCGACGTTCCGGCGCAGGCGCCCGGCGTCGAAGACCGTCCAGCTCGCGTTCGCGGCGGCCGTGCTCGTGCGCGCGGCCGAGGTGAAGAGCCGGGAGCCGGTCAGCGCCTCGAGGCCGATCGACCCGAGCAGCGCGAAGCCCGGGTAGCGGGCGGCGGCCGCCACGCCCACCTCCGCGGTCTGCGCGGCGAGTCTCCGCTCGGCGGCGCGGACGTCGGGACGGCGCCGCAGGACATCGGCCGGCACCCCGACGGCCACCTCGGCCGGCACGACCGGGATCGCCGCGGGCGCGTCCAGCTCCGGGGCCAGCGCGCCGGGCCGTTCTCCCAGCAGCACCGCGAGACGGTTCTTCGCCTGCTCGAGCCCGCTCCGGAGCGACGGGATCTCCGCGCGCGTCTGCTCGAGATTGAAGCGGGCGCGCTGCACGTCGAGCTCCGTGGTGAGACCGGCCTGCGCGCGCCAGCGCGTGATGTCGTAGGTCTCCGTCTGCGTGCCGAGATTCGCCTCGGCGATCGCGAGGCGGGTCTGGAACGAGCGCACCTCGACGTAATTCAGCGCCACCTCGGCGAGCAGGCTCACGTACACGTCCTGCGCGTCGGCGACACTCGCCTCCAGTCCGGCCGTGGCCGACTCGAGCGCGCGCCGTTTGCTTCCGAAGAGGTCGAGCTCCCAGCGCGCATCGAAGGCCGCGGCGTAGAGCTCGGTCGTCGCGCCGGTGCCCGTCTCTTCGCTGCCGCGCACGCGGCTCGCCGACGCCGCCGCCGCGAGCGTCGGAAAGCGGTCGGCGCTCGCGATGCCGCGCCGCGCCCGCGCCTCGCGCACGCGCGCCTGCGCCTGGCGCAGGTCGAGGCTGCCGCTCGCCGCGCGCTCGATCAGGCGCGTCAGGACCGGGTCCTGGAGCACGGACCACCATCGGGCGAGCGTCGCCGGGTCGGTCGGCGCCGCGCTCGCGCCGGCCGCGGCCCCGGCGCGCCACGCTTCCGGAGCCTGCGTCGCAGGCGGCGCGTAGTCCGGACCGACCGTCACGCATCCACCCAGCGCGAGCAGCGCCCCGACCGCGCAGAACCTCGATACCAGTCGCATCGCCTCTCGAAACCGGGACGGTTTACGGGGGAACTGTCGGCGCCGGCGGCCCGTCCCGTTCGAACCGCAGGTTACGGATGCCGCGTAACGGGCGTGTGTCGCGCGCCCGTCGCTTTGTAACGATCGGCAACGTCGAGCGGCCCCGATTTCCGCCCCGCGCCGGCCGTCGGCCCATGCGGTAACCAGCCTAGGGGGCCAGGGGATTCACTGCTTTGACGCAGGACAAGGGACGGTTGCGCGACTCCGGCCTGTCTAACCGATGAAGGGTGTCCCACCCACGATCCGCACGCGTGGCCCCGAAGGGCACGGGCGGCGTGGCTCCCGACCCTGCCGGCGCAAGCGTTATAGCCGGCGGACCCCCCGGGATGCCCGTCCGTCCGAAGTCGCTGGTGTCCCATCGGCGCGCGAACCCTAGAATCGTGGGTGTAAACACGTGCTCCGCGCAGGAAGCGCAGAGGACCCAATGGCCACATCCGGGGAGCAGGAAGCGCGGGTTCGTGCCGAAAGCACGCGCCTGCTGCTCAAGCAGATCCCGGTGGCGCTGATCGTCAACATCGCCAACGCCACGCTGCTCGCGCTCGTCCTGTCCCGCGTCCAGGCGCGCGACCTCTTCGTTTTCTGGTGGCTCGCGCTGGTCACGCTCTCGAGCGTCCGCCTGCTCGCGTGGTGGCGACTCTCCCGCACGGAACCGCTGACCGCCGATCGCCTGGGCCTCTGGCGCAGGCGCACCGTGTCCGGCTCGGTCGTCTCCGGGACGCTGTGGGGCGTCGGCGCATTCGTCCTCTTCCCGGAGGAGCCGTTCCACCAGGTCTTCGTGGCCTTCGTGATCGGGGGCATGGCGGCCGGCGCGGCCGCCGGCCTCTCCTACTCGCTGCCCGTCTATTACGGTTACCTGCTCCCGAGCGTGCTTCCCCTCGCGGGCCGGTTCTTTCTCGAAGGGACGTTCGTGCACACGGTCATGGGCGGCATGGTGCTCATCTACGCGCTCGCCCTCTCCCTCTTCGCCGGCAACCAGCACGCGGTGCTCACGTCGGCGCTGACCCTGCAGCAGGACCGCGCGCGGCTCTCGGACGAGCTGAAGAGCCTCCTTCAGAACCTCGAGCAGCGCGTGCAGGCGCGCACGCGCGAACTGCGCCTCGCGAACGAAAAGCTGACGAACGAGATCGCGGAGCGCGAGCGGGCGGAAGCGGCCGAGCGGCAGGCGCGGGCCGAGGCCGAGGAGGCGAACGCGGCGAAGTCGGTCTTCCTGGCCGCGGCGAGCCACGACCTGCGCCAGCCGTTCCAGAGCCTGCGGCTTTACCTCGAGGTGCTGAAGCGCGAGCTCACCGCCGAGAGACAGCAGGACATCGCGCGGCAGCTGACGTCGATCCTCGACAGCACGCAGGAGCTGCTGGATACGCTGATGAACCTCTCGGCGCTGGAGACCGGAATGGTGAAGCCGGCCGTGCAGGAGTGCGCCCTGCAGAGCCTCATCGATCCGATCGCGAAGGAATGCCGGATCGCGGCGCAGAAGAAAGGTCTGCAGCTGCGCACGCGCCCGTGTCCCGGGACCTCGGTCTCCACCGACCCGGTGCTGTTCAGCCGGATGCTGCGCAACCTGGTGATCAACGCCATCCGGCACACGATGACCGGCGAGATTCTCATCGGCTGCCGGACCCGCAGGGACCACATCCGCGTCGAAGTGTGGGACACCGGGCTCGGGATCCCGGAGGACAAGCTCGCGGAGGTGTTCGGCGCGTTCTACCGGCTGCGCGAGCGCCAGCAGCTGCTCGACAAGGGACTGGGGCTCGGCCTCTGGATCGTGGCGCGCACCGCGCAGCTGCTGCGGCACGATGTCGGCGTGCGCTCGCGGGTCGGCCGCGGGTCGGTATTCTGGATCGTGGTCCCGCGGCCCGGGCGGACGCCCACCGCGGCGCGGGACGACGCGGGCCCGGGCGGACAGCGGGCGCTGAGCTGAGACGGGCCGCGCTAGGCCACTTCCTTCGTGGCCTCGACGATCTCCCGCCGCCGCGTTTCGACGGCGCCGCGCTCGCGCTCGAAGCGCGCGAGCAACTCGTACACGCACGGCACGACGAGCAGCGTGAGCAGCGTCGAGACGAACACGCCGCCGATCACGGCGATCGCCATCGGCGCGCGCAGCTCGGCCCCCGGGCCGAAGGCGAGCGCCAGGGGCAGCGCGGCGGCGATCGTCGCGAACGACGTCATGAGGATCGGGCGCAGCCGGATCGGGCACGCCTCGAGCAGGGCCGCGCGCACCGGGAGACCCTGGTCGCGCATCTGGTTGGTGAAGTCGACCAGCAGGATCGAGTTCTTCTTCGCGATGCCCATGAGCAGGATCAGGCCGATGAAGCTGAAGATGTTGAGCGAGTGGCCGAAGGCGAGCAGCGTGAGGAACGCGCCGGACACGCTGAACGGCAGCGCCATCAGCACCGTGAACGGGTGCACGAAGCTGTTGAACTGCGACGCCAGCACCATGTAGGCCACGATCACGCCGAGGATCAGCACGAACCACAGGCTCTGGAACGACTCCTGGAACGCCTGCGAGCCGCCGACGAAACGCACGCGGTAGTCCGGCGGCAGGACCTCCCGCGCGATCTCCCGCGCGCGCGCCAGCGCCTCCTGCTGCGACTTCCCGGCCGCGACGTTCGCGAAGATCTTGATCGCGCGCTCGCGGTCGTGCCGGTTGATCTGCGCCAGGCTCTTGCCCTCGCGGATCTGGACGACCTCGGACAGCGGGATGCGCTCGCCGCGGTTGTTGCGCACGGTCAGGCGCTTGATCTGGTCGATGCGGTCGAGCTCCTGCTCGCGCAGGCGCACCCGCACGTCGTAGCGGCGGCCGCCCGAGGAGTACTGCCCGGCGACGACGCCGCCGACCAGCGCGTTGACCGTCTGGGAGATCGCCTGGACGCTCACGCCACGCTCGGCGGCGCGCACCCGGTCGGGCAGGATCTGCACCTCCGGTTTTCCGAGCAGGTAATCGCTGTCGGTGTCGGTGACGAGGCCGGTGGCGTCGAGCTTCCGGATGATCGCGTCGGAGTACTCCACCAGCTTGTCCCAGTCGCGCCCCTGCACCGCCATCTCGACCGGGAAGCCGCGCGAGGCGGTGAAGCCGCGCTGCGAGAGGTCCTGCACCGAGACCTTGAGGTCGAGCTTGCGCAGCGCGTTGCGCGTGAGCGCCATCAGCTCCTGTTGGCTCAGCTCGTGGCCGGCCTCCGGGTCGATGCCCCGCTCGCCCTTCGGCTTCATGCTGACGAAGATGTTCGCCAGGTTCGACTGGCCGCCCGTGCCGAAACCGCCGACCGCCACCATGTAGCGCCGCACCTCCGGCCGGCCCGCCAGGAACTTCTCGGCCTCGCGCGCCTTGGCGTCGGTGTACTCCATCGAGGAATCCACCGGCGTCTGCATCCGCACGATGAAGATGCTCTGGTCCTGCACCGGCATGAACTCCTTGTTGAGCAGGTTCATCGTCCACATCGAGCCCACGAAGAACAGGGCCGAGATCGCGATCACCGACCACGGATGGCGCAACGCCACGGCGAGCACCCGGCGGTAGACCGCGGCCACGCCGTGGAACACGAAGTCCGCGGCGCGGCCGATGCGCGTGGTGCGGCTGCCGGCGGTCACGAACTGCGAGGCCCGCATCGGGGTGAGCGTCAGCGCCTCGAGCAGCGACAGCAGCACGGCGACCGTCATGGTGATGCCGAACTGGAAGAAGAACTTGCCGATCACGCCGGTCATGAACGCCACCGGCAGGAAGATCGCGACGACCGCGAGCGTCGCCGCGAGCGCCGCGAAGGTGATCTGGCGCGCGCCCACGAGCGCGGCCTGCACCCGGTTCTCGCCCTTCTCCTGGTGGCGCACGATGTTCTCGAGCACCATGATCGCGTCGTCGACCACGATGCCGATCGCGAGGCTGAGGCCGAGCAGCGTGAAGGTATTGAGCGTGAAGCCGAAGAAGTACAGGACGATGAAGGTGCCGATGATCGAGGTCGGGATCGCGAGGATCACGTTCAGGGTCGCGGTCCAGCTCCCGAGGAACAGCCAGCACACCAGCGCCGTGACCAGCGCCGACAGCACCAGCGCGAGCTTGAACTCGTCGACCGAGTCCTCGATGAACTGGGTGCTGTCGAAGTTGACGTCGATCTCCATCCCTTCCGGAAGCTGCTTGCGCACCTCGGCCATGCGTTCCTTGACGGCATGCGCCACCGCCACGGTGTTCGCCCCGCGCTGCTTGCGGATGCCGATGCCGACGGCGCGCTCGCCGTTCGCGCGCGAGATGCGGCGGATGTCGTCGAGGCCGTCCTCGATTTCCGCCACCTGGTTCAGGAGGATGCGCGTGTAGACCGGCTGGCCCCCGCGCTGGTTGATCACGATATGCCCGAACTCCTTGGCCGTCTTGACCTCGCCCAGCGTGCGCACGTCGTACTCCTGGCGCCCGAGGCTCAACTGCCCGGCCGGGAGCTCCGAGTGCTCGGCCTTGATCGCGTCGAGCACGTCGGTCACGGCCAGGTCGTACTGGCGCAGCTTCCGCCCCGAGACCCACACCCGCAGGTTCGGCTCGACGTAGCCGCCGTAGCCGAGCTCGCCGACGCCGGACACCGACGAGAACCGGTCCTTGAGCGTGTCCTTGACGTAGCGCATGAGCTCGCGCAGCTCGTGCCGGTCGCTCGTGAGCGACATCCACAGGATCGGCTGGTCCTCGGGGTTGGTCTTGCTGATCACCGGCGGCTCGATGTCGGCCGGCAGGTAGCGCTGTGCGCCCGAGACCTTGTTCTGCACCTCCTGCTGGGCGTCGGCGATGTCGCGCGACAGCTCGAACTCGACGCTGATCGAGGCGGCGCCATAGCGCGAGGTCGAGGTGACGCTCTTCACGCCCTCGACCGTCATGACCGCGTCCTCGATCACGTCCACGACGTTGGTCTCGACGACCTCCGGCGCGGCCCCGGGCCACTCGACGCGCACCGAGACGACCGGGAAGTCCACGTCGGGCAGCTGGCTGATCCCCATGCGGTCCGCGGAGATCAACCCGAACAGGATCAGCCCCGCCATGAGCATCCAGGCGAACACCGGGCGGCGGATGGCGATCTCGGGCAGGTTCATCGGGCGTCGGCCTCGGGGAGCGCGGGGCGGCGCACCGCCGCGGCCTCCAGGCGAAGGTAGTTGAGCTTGGCCATGTAGCGCGCCCGGTCGAGCGCGCGCTGATTCTCCTGGAAATCGGTCAGGGCCTGCAGCACGTCGAGGTTCGTGACCAGGCCCAGGCGATAGTCGCGGCGCTGGGTCTCGTAGTTCTTGCGCGCCGCGTCGGTGGAGCGCTGCAGCGCCTCGAGCTGGCTTCGGTCCAGCACGGCGATCTGGTGGAACGAGCGGATCTCCTGATCGGCGAGCCGCCGCACGCGGTTCGCATCGAGCTCGGCCTGCGTGCTTTGCGACAGCGCCTCGCGCAGCTGCGACTGCAGCCCGCCCCCGGCGTAGAGCGGCACGGTGAGCGCGAGCTGTACGTCCCAATCCACGTCTTCGAGCGTGCCGTCGCGCTCGAGATAGCGGTTGGCATTGAGATCGACCGACGGCAGGCGCGCCCCCCGGGCGACGGCCACGTTCTCCTGCGCGGCCTGGAAGCGCCCCTCGGCCGCCTTCACGTCCGGGCGCGCCGCCACGCGCTCGAGGTATTCCTCGAGCGGCGCCGGCCGCGCGGGCAGGGTCTCGATGTCGAGCAGCGGCGTCTCCGCCGGGAGGCCGCTCAGGAACGCGAAGACGTCGCGCGCTGTGGCGAGCTCGGCGCGCAGCTGCTCGACCCGGGCGCGCAGCGTGCTGATGGTGCTCTGCACCGTCAGCACCTCGCCGATGCGCGAGCGGCCGATGCGCACCCGCCCCTGCAGCTCCTTCTCGCGCTCGCGGTTCTGGCCGATCTGCTCGGCGTAGTTGCGCAGGTCCTGCTCGAGCGCGAGCACCTCGTAGAAGTTCTGAACCACGTCACGGAACAGCTGCACGCGCGCGTTGAGGTAATCCCCGGTCTGCGCGCCGATGAGCGCCTGCGACTGGCGGATGGCGGCGAACTCCCGGAAACCGCGGAACAGGGGCTGCGTGGCCGTCAGGCGCGCGAGCGTCTGGCGCGTGGGGAAGTCCGAGGCGTCGCGCGCCCCGGTGTCCGTGCGCGTGTACGCGCCCACGCCGTCCACCCGCGGGCGCACCGCGGCCTTCGCCTGGACGTAGCGCTCCTCCGCCTGGCGGATCAGCTCCGCCTGGCTCGCCACCACCTCGCTGCGCCGGAGCGCGGCGGCGAAGTAGTCGTCCAGCGTCAAATCCCCGGCCCGCGCGACGAGCGGCATCGTCGCCGTCAGGGCCGCCGCGACGACGGTCGCCCGCAGCGCCTTACGCGCCTTCACGAAACAGCTCCTGAAGGGCCGCCAGGCCCGTCGCCAGGGCGCGTTTGTCCGAGCGCGCCAGCGCCGCGACGTGTCGGGCGATCCGCGCCTCGATGGCGGTCCGCAGCTGGCGGAACACCGCCTCGCCCTGGGCGCTCAGCCGCAATTGCACCTGACGGCGGTCCGCGGCATCGGGCCGGCGCACGAGCAGCTTTCGCCGCACGAGATAGCTCACCATGCGCGACATCGCCGGCACGCTCACGCCGTGCCACTCGGCGAGCTGCTTGCTCGTGCACGGCTGCAGGGACACGAACCCGAGCACCCGGAACTGCGGAACGGTGAGGCGCGACGTCTTGAGGTCGCGCATGGCGGCGCGCACCACGCGGATGATGGGCGGAATGACGTCGAGGAGATCTCCGCTGAGGGCGCGGTCGGTTTCCGATGCGGCGGTCGGCACGAGTTCCCGGGCGGGTCGACTGCGGCGATAGTAAACATTGTTAACTAATTTGTCATGCGAGCGCCCGGCGGAGCCGCCGGCCTGCCGTCGACGCAATCGCGCCCTGCGTCGGCCCCCGCTAATCGGGCAGGCCCGCCTTGCGCAGCCCGTCGAGCAGGTGATCGAGGTGCGCGGGATCCTTGAACGGGAAGGTCACGGGCAGCCGCGAAAGCGACATCCCGGGATAGAGCAGGGTGAGCTGCTCGATCATCCAGCGCGCGTCCGAGATCCGATCGGCGCGCACATAGGCGGCCGCGAGCAGAAGCTGTATGCGGGGGTGCGCGGGGCTGATTTCGAGCGCCTGTTCCAGTGCGGCGATCGCATCGGGATAGCGCGCCTGAACGAGGTCGAACTCGCCGCGCATCATCAGGTACGCCGACGGCACGCGCGGGTTGAGGCGTGTCGCCCGATCGAGCGCCGGGCGCGCCTGCTCGGGCCGGCCGGCGAAGTAGAGCACGTACGACAGCAGGCCATGCGCGTCGGCATAGCTCGGACGCAGCGCGAGCGCCCGGTCGAGCTCGCGGATCGCACCTTCGTGATCCCGACGGAACAGCGCGACGAAGGCGTTGACGAAATGCACTTCGGCCAGCTCCTCGTCGAGATCCAGCGCCTGCCGGGCCAGCGCTTGCGCTCGATCCAGCGACGTCTGCGGGTCCTCGTCCCAGCCGCCGATGACCTGCTGGAGATGCGTGAGCCCGAGGTTGGCATAGGCTCGCGCGAACCTCGGGTCGAGCGCGATCGCGCGCTCGTAGTACGCCTTGGCCGAGCCCATGTCGTCGGGCGAGCGGCGCCCGTAGTGGTCGAGGCCGCGCAGGAAATGGTCGTACGCCTCCACACTGGCGGTGTACTTCCCCGCCACGCCGCCCGGGTGCGTGGCGAGCCGGACCTCCAGCACCTCGGCGATCTCACGGGTGATCGACGACTGCAGGGCGAGCGTGTCCTCGAGCGTGGCGTCGTAGCGCTCGGCCCAGAGATGCCGTCCGTCGACGGTATCGATGAGCTGGGCGTTGACGCGGACGCGTGCGCCCTCCCGACGTACGCTTCCGCGCACGGCATAGCGCACGCCGAGCTCGTCACGCACGCGCTCGAGGCTGTCTTCGCTGCGGTAGGCGAATGCCGAGCCCCGGGCGATGACCGACAGCGCCGGGATCCTGGAGAGCTCGGTGATGAGGTCCTCCGTGATGCCGTTGCTGAAGTAATCCTGCCCCGGATCGGCGGCGAGGTTGGCGAAAGGAAGGACGACGATCGACGCGCCCCCGGGAGCCCGCACGGCCCGTTCGCCATTGCCCGACGTCTGCAGCCACCAGGCCACGACGAGGGCGAGCGTCAGCAGTCCGGGGAGCGCCCAGGCGACAGGCTTCTTCCTGTACAAGGGATCCCGGCGGGCGGCTGCCGGTGGCGGCGCGGGCCGCGCCATGGCGGGCGGACGCTCGGGGATCGGCTCGACGTCGGCGATCAGTCGATAGCCCTTCTTCGAGAGGGTCTCGATGATCTGCGGGTGGCGGGAGTCGTCGCCCAAGGCGCGACGCAGCTTGATGATCACGTTGGTGACGGCGTCGTAGCTCACCACTCTGCCGGCCCAGACCGAGGCTTCCAGCTCCTCGCGGCCGACGACCCGCCCCTTGTGCCGGGACAGGTACACGAGCACGTCCATCACTTTCGGCTCGAGCGCGACCTCGTGGCCGTCGCGGGAAATACGGCTCGTGGCGGGCTCGACCGCCCAGCCGGCGATCCGGAACCGGCGGATGTCCTCCCCTGCCGTCTTCGGCTCTTCGTGCCCGGTCGTCGACACGCGCGGCTCCCCGTCGTCAAAAAAGCGTCGGATCGTCGGTCTTTCTCGATCACTTTAACCCCGGGCGGGAATACAACAGAAGCGGTTCCATCGTGACCCAGGAGACCGCCATGACAAATCGCAAACGCAGGACTTTTTTGAAGCAGGGCCTTGCCTCCGCGCTCGTCGGCGCGGGGGCCTCGGCCGGACTGCTCGCACCCGCACGACTGCTGGCGGAGTGGCCACGCCAGGCGTTCGAGGCCAAGGGCGTTGACGACGCCCTGAGGGGCCTTTACGGCGGAGCGTCGCCGCAGGCGGCGCCCGAGGGTGCGATCACCATCAAGGCACCGGGCGAAGCGGAGAACGGCGCAGTCGTGCCCATCACGATTACGACGAATCTCCCGAACGTCCGGCAGGTCGCGATCCTCGGCGAGAAGAATCCGATTCCCCTCATCGCGAGCGCCGCGTTCAGCGGCGCGCTGCCCTACCTCGCGATGCGCATCAAGATGGGCGAGAGCTCGGACGTGCACGTGGTCGTGGAGACGGCCGACGGCCTCTATCGGGCGCGCCGGAACGTGCGCGTCGCGGTCGGCGGCTGCGGCGCCTGAGCGCGCCGCGATACAGGAGGCAACCATGAGCAGAAGCATGAAGGTACGCAGCCGCCCGCACGAGGGCGGCGAGGTCGAGCTGGTCGTCCTGGTCAACCATCCGATGGAGAACGGCCTGCGCATCGACAAGCAGACCGGACAGAAGATCCCGGCCCACTTCATTCAGGAGATCGCCGTCGCGCACAACGGCCGTGTCGTCGCGACCGTCGCGACGGGCGGCGGCGTCTCGCAGGATCCGCTGCTCGGCTTTCGGATTCCCGGGACCAGGCCCGGCGACACCCTGACGGTTTCCTGGCGCGACAATCGGGGCGAATCGGACTCCGTCGAAACCACCGTGTCGCCCTGATGCCGGGGGGCGCGGGCCGGCGCGATTTTCGTTAAGCTCGCGCGGGCGCCGGCGCGCCGCGACGACACCCTCGGCCCGCGCCTGGCGCGAACCAACCGAATGGAGGAGACGCATGATCCATGAGCGCTCGGGACGCCGGCCGGGCATCGCTGCCCGGTGGCTGGTCGCCCTGGTCCTGGCCGCAGTGGCAGCGACAAGCGGGCTCGCGGCCGAGACGCCGCGCGGCCGCCTTGCGGGCGGACAGGCCTACGATCTGCCGCCCTGGTTCAAGAAGAGCTTCCTCGCCGTGCGCGACGACGCCCGGGAGGCCGGCGCGCAAGGACGCCATGCGATGCTGTTCATGCATCTGAAGGAATGTCCATACTGCGCGCGGATGCTGGACGAGAACTTCCGCGCGGGCGGGACGAAGGAATTCATGGAGCGGCATTTCGACGTGATCGCCATCGACATCCGGGGGAGCAGTCCCGTCGAGTGGCTGGACGGCAAGAGCTATACCGAGCGGGAGCTGGCGGAGGCGACGAAGGTCGTCGCGACGCCGACGGTGGTGCTCCTGAACGCCGAAGGAAAGGTCGTGCTCAGGCTCAACGGCTACCGCCAGCCGCCGGCCTTCCGCCACGCGCTCGAGTACGTGCAGGGACGCCACTACGAGAGACAGACGCTCGCACAGTTCGTGGAGCAGCGGAGTAACGAGACGGTTTACCGGTTTCGGACCCACCCGAAGTACGTCGAGATGACGAACTTCAAGGGCTACGCCAGGCCCCTCGCCGTCGTCTTCGAGGACGGGGACTGCACCGACTGCGACGAGTTTCACGACAAGGTGTTCACGCATCCGGAGGTGCGGCCGGAGCTCGACGAGTTCACGGTCGTCCGGCTCGACGCGTACTCCACTTCGCCGATCGTCGACATCGAGGGGCGCAGGACAACGCCGAAGGACTGGGCCAAGCGGCTCAACCTCGTCTACCGCCCCGGCATCGTGCTCTTCAACGAGGGCAAGGAACGCGCGCGCATGGACGGCATGCTCTACCGCTTCCATTTCAAGGAGCTGCTGCGCTACGTCAGCGGGCGGTACTACTACCAATACCCGACCAAGACCCAATACAACGCGGCGCGGCGGGAGGAGCTGCTGAAACAGGGCGTGGTGATCGACTACTCCCAATAATCGGCGGCGGCGCAACCGGGTATCGGGAAAGCAAGGGGGCGCGCCTCCCCGAATACCGCGCGGCGGCCAGGGGCCGGCGCTTCGTTTGCCTTTCCCGAACGGCGATAATCGGGAACCGAACCGGAAGTTCCTCGCGTTCTCGTGTACACGGACGTACTGATCATCGGCGGCGGGATCGCCGGACTCGCGTGCGGCGTCGGGCTTTGCGGTAACGGGCTGCGCGTCGTCGTGGTCGAGCAGAGCGCGGCGCTCGGCGGGCGCGCGCGGAGCTGGGTCGACCGGGAGACGGGCGACGTCGTCGACATCGGCCCGCACATCCTGTTGAGCGAGTACCGCAACATGCTCCGGCTGCTGGAGCTGCTCGGCACGCGCGAGCGGATCGCGTGGCGCACCGACCGCTTCATCACCCTGTTCGAGAAACCGCACGCCGTGCCGGTACGCATGGGCCGGCTACCCGCCCCGCTGCACTTCGTGCGCAGCATCCTTTCGGCGCCGACCATCTCGATCGCGGACGCGAACTCGAACGCCCGCACAACCTGGACCGCGATGCGCCTCACGGAGGACGACGTGCAGCGGCTCGACGGCGTCGCGGCCGCCGACTTTCTGCGCGGCCAGGGCGTGACGAAGCGCTTTCGCGACTGGTTCTGGGCGTCCACCGCCATGTCGATCATGAACGTGCCGCTCGAGCGCTGCTCGGCCGGCGCGCTCCTGCGCTTCTACCAGCTCCTGCTCGGGCACAACGATCTGCGGATGGGCTTCCCCGCCATCGGACTGAGCGAGCTCTACGTGCCGCAGGCGACGAGGCGCATCGAGGCGGACGGCGGGCGGATCCTGACGCAGTCCGGCGTGAAGCGGCTGACCGGCGCCGACGGCGCGCCCGTCGGTGCGGTGCTCGCCGACGGCACGCGCGTCGACGCGCGCTGGTGCGTCAGCGCCGTCCCGCCGCAGTCGCTCGGGGAGATCCTGCCACCCGAGTGGCGCGGTCGCGACCCGGCTTTCGCGGAGCTGTCCGCCTTCGAGCCGAGCCCCTACGTCAGCACCTATCTCTGGTTCGACCGCAAGCTCACTCGCGAGCCGAGCTGGGCGCGCGTGTGGTCGCCGTCGAACCTCAACTACGACTCGTACGACCTGTCGAACATCCGTTCCGGATGGGAGGCCCGGCCCTCCGTGATCGCCAGCAACATCATCTACAGCCACCGCGCGGACGGCATGAGCGACGAGGCGATCGTCGACGCGACGCGGCGCGAGATCGCGGAGTACCTGCCGGAGGCCGCGTGGTCGACACTACGCCACGCGCGGGTGCACCGCATCCCGATGGCGATTCCCTGCCCCTTCCCCGGCACCGAGCGCAAGCGGCCGCCGACGCGAACCGCGCTGCCCGGGCTGCTCCTCGCCGGAGACTGGACGCGCACCGGTTTTCCCGCCTGCATGGAGAGCGCGGTGCGCTCGGGATGGCTCGCCGCCGAGCAGATTCTCGCCGAGGCCGGCCGGCCGCGGCGCCTCGCGCTGGGGCTCGACGCGCGGGAGGGGATCACGGGGCTGGTACAGCGTCTGCGCAGGGCGACCGGGACCTGAGGCCCGACGGGTCGGCGGGCGGCGCCGCTCCCGCCCGGCTCGCACATGCGCTCCTTCGCCCGACGTCAGTCGTACCCCCACTGGTTTTTCAGGTATGCCCCGAGGCCGGCGTACTCGACGTTCGCCGCGCGCGCGAAACCCTTCCCGCCGCCGTACACCGCGCGGAACCGCGCGGTCGCCGCCTCGCTGGCCGGCGACATGAGGGCTTCGGCGATCCGGTTCTGCTCCTCGAGGGACAGGCGCGGTCCCGCCGACAGGGCCTGGTTGGGCAGGGCCCGATGGCGATAGACGATGCGGGTCCGCCGGCCGCCGTGGTCGAACTTCTCGAGATGCCGCAGGGACAGCATCGCCGCGGTGCATTCCCCGTTCAGCAACGACTCGTAAACGCGGTCGTAGCCGTTGCGGACGACGACCGAAGGCTGTCGGGAGGGGTTGTCGAACTGGCCCAGCAGGATCAGCGTGCCGAGGTGCGGCGGCGCATGGGCGCAGATCGTATGGCCGGCAAGCTGCTTCAGCCCGGTGACCCTGGTGTTGTCGCTGCGCACGAAGGCGACGTACGTGTAGTCGCCCGGAATCTTGACGAGCACGTTGTGGCCGAGCTTTTCGAGCCGCCAGCCGTTCAGGTGAGGTGCGTCGAAGACGAGATCGTAGTGGCCTTTCTGCATGTCGGCCTGGTAGGCGCCCCACGTCAGCGGGTGCTCGTACACCACCCTGCGTCCCAGCACCTCGGTCAGGTAGGACGCGATCGGGCCGAACCGGGCTTCGCCCTCCGTCGCGTTGTCGCGAGGCGGCGCCGACAGCACGATCGGCGCCACATCCTTCAGTGCGACGGCGACGGCAGGCTTTCCCGGAAGCTGGTAGGCGACTTTCGCGGCACCCGGCTGCGGAACCGAATCGTCCGCCGCGAGACCGCCGGCCGAAAGCGCGAACAGCATGGACGCGCTGCAAGCAAGAAGCGATGGCTGGTTCATCGTCGAATCTCCCTTCGTGTTGTTGATTCCCTGCGGCGACAGCGGCCGCAATCACTCAAGCTAGCTCCTCGCGCACGCCGCGCGCCGACTGCCCGATGAGCGCGGTGATTCCGCACACGAACGCGCCGCAAGAGCGGTTCGCCGACGCACGCGCGCAGCGCGCGAACGGTCTATTCCTGTTTCGCGGTACGGGACTTCGTATCCGGGAAAAGCGCGTACGCGCGGCGGCGCACGGTCGCGCCGCCGGGCGCCGCTCGGGGCGGGATTACTTCAACTCGCTGCGCACGCTCTGCTCGTGCCAGGCGCGCACATGGCTCAGATGCTCCCCTTCTTCCTTGAGCGCCTGGCGAAAGTTCTTCGCCATCTCGTCCTGGCCCATGTCATCGGCCAGCTTGATCAGAAGCTCCCAGCCGTCGTGGTCGGCCAGCTCGGCGACGAGGAGCGCGTGCAGGGACTGGGAGAGCGTCGTGCGCGGGTCGTCCATCACCTGCATGATCCCCATCGACTCGATGCCGGTGACGTCGGCCCCCGGCGTCTGCGCGGTCGGGTCCGCGCCCAGCGACTCCAGCGCCTCGGCGACCCAGCGGAAGTGCTTGGCCTCCTCGTCGCGGAAGTGCGTGAGCTGCTCGGTCGACATGCCCGGAATCTTCTCCGGCGTCGCCTGGCACTTGGTCAGCATCGATTCGTACAGCCGGACGCCGCCGCGTTCGAAGGCCAGCCGCTCGCCGAGCATGTCGAGGAATACTTCCGGGCTCTTCCCGGTGAGCTTCTTCACCCCCGCCTTCGCCGCGCCCTTGACCGTCCCCGGCATCGGCACGGTGCCGACCGGCTCCGCTTCGGTGATGTAGCTCGTGCGCACCGCGGCGATGCCCGAGCCGTCCCCCGCCTCGGCCCCGCTTTCCTCGACGTTCTTCAGCATGCGTTCGATGTCCTTGGGCGACATCTGCACGCCGGTCTTGTTCATGCCCATCTCACTGCCTGTCTTTTCCATGACGCCTCCGTTGGGAATCCGATTCCTTGCTGCCGTCGTTCCTTACAGGTTCGCGACCTTGCGCCGCAGCTCCGTGCCGGGCGCCCACTGGTATCCGGCCGCCACGGTCTCGCTCGGCGAGCCGTCCGCGTTCACCTGCTCGCGGTAGCGAAGGGTCGCCTCGGTCTCCTGGTCGATCGGGACGAACTCGCCGTCCTTCGCCCGCAGGTCGACCTCCTGCTTCAGCGTCTTGCGCACGAAGTCGCGGTTGCTCTCGTACGGGAACGGATCGGGCAGCTTGTCGGGCAGGATCTCGGCCGGGTCGCGGCGCTCGACGTTCTTGAACATCTCCAGCGCGATCTGCAGGTGCCCGAGCTCGTAGTCGAGCATCCGCTCCCAGATCGCCTTGATCCGCGGGTTCGACTCCTGCTGGACGCAGCCGTAGTAGTTGTAGGCCTCGTTCGCCTCGTGCAGCACCCACTTCTCCAGCCACGACTCGTTCGGGTCGATGATCGACTCGTACTGGGTGACGTGCTGCTCCTCGATGGAGGCGATCTCGGCGTAGAGCTGGCGCGCGACCGGGTCGGTGAACAGCGGGCCGACGTGCGCGTAGTAATCGTGCGTCTGGTGCTCGCCGGCCATGATCGTGAGCGCGTGCAGCTTGGAGAGCGCATGCGCCTTCTTGCGGTCGTAGGGGCGGCGCACGTCGTCCTCCGGGGCGCGGTGCTCCACCACGGTCGGCCGCCCCGCCATGATGTCGCTGTAGCTCTGCGTGATGTTGTTCGCGTCCTTTCCTTCCGTGCGGTCGAGCAGCGCCGCGTAACGATAGAGGTGATCGAAGTCCTCGAGCAGGCCGAACCGGTACACCTGCGCCAGGTACGGGTCGGGCTCGCGCTGCGCGATGGCGGCGGTGACCTCGATCGCCACCTGCTCGTAGCCGATGGTGGTCTCGAGCGGCGAATGATCCGCGCCGATGAGCCAGTTCACCATCGTCTGCTGATGTTGCTCGATCCGGCGCACCCGGGCGAGCGGGACCTGGAGGTCGCCGTTCATGCGCGCGCACGCGTGGCTGAAGCGCAGCGCTTCGGTCTCCTGGCCGTTCATGAGGATAACGCGGACGCGGGTGAACGCGTCGTCGTTCAGCTTGCTGATCGGCTTCTGCACCATCTCCTTCCAGCTGAAATGCTGCCGGTCGAGCGGCGTTCCCTTTGAGTCCATCAACGACAGGGCCATGCGAATCTCCTTTTCGATGAGCCGAGTGGCGGTGATCTCCTAGACAGAAGTGCTTCTTCCCCGGTTCCGCCTCGAGCGCGCGTGGATCAAAGAAAGCGCCGTGGAACATCAAGCACACGGCGCGACGGCGGTCTTCGCCGCGCGGTCCGCGCGGCATTGGCCGGGCGGGTCGCGACCGGCCGCGGCGAGGCGCACAATGCGGGCAGGCAGGAGACCCAATGGAAGAGATACTGCCAGGCCTGTTCCACTGGACGACTTTCCACGAAGGCATCGGCGAGGACGTGCATTCTTATTATGTGGCCGCCGCCGACCCGCCGGTGCTGATCGACCCGCGCGTGCCGGAGGACGGTCTCGAATGGTTTCGGGGACGGCCGCCGCCGGCGCACGTCTTCCTCACCAACCGCCTGCACTACCGCCACAGCGACGCGTTCGGCAAATCGTTCCGGGCGACGGTGTGGTGCCACCGCGCGGGCCTGCATCACTTCGACCGGAAGCGCCCGGTAAGGGGCTTCGAGCACGGCGATTCGCTGCCGGGCGGCGTCCGCGCGCTCGAGGTCGGTGTGCTTTGCCCCGAAGAGACGGCGCTTTACTGGCCGGAACGCGGCGGCGTGCTGTCGATCGGCGACGCGATCGTCCGCCTGGACGGCGCCCTCGGGTTCGTGCCCGACGGGCTCATGGGAGACGACCCGGAAGGAGTGAAACGCGGATTGCGGGGAATCTTCCGCCGGCACCTCGCGCTGGAGTTCGATACGCTGCTTTTCGCCCACGGCGCGCCGTGGGTCGGGCACGGCAAGGCGGCGCTCGCGGGGTTCCTCGCGCTGGCGGACGACGCGTGAGGCGCGACGTCGACGGCCCGGGGCAGGACGGCAGCGGGCGCCGCGCGCGGGGCGGCGCCCGTCGTTTCCGTCACGTCAGGTGCGCGGCGACGGCGATCGCGACCGCCGCCAGAACGAGCGTGAGAACCGTCCAGGCGATCGACCGGCGCCGCGCGCGCCTTCGCTCGTTCTCTGCGCTCCATGCCCGCCAGGCGGCGACGGCGCGCTGCTCTTCCCGGGGATCGAACTCGTAGAAGCGGCCCGCCTGGATCTGCGCGGCCACCGCCTTCAGGGTCGACGCATCCCGGCCCACGGACAGGCCGCCGACGGTCCGCGTCAGCGAGAGGATGAGGGCCCGCGCCATCTGATATTCGGTCTCGGGCAGGAAACCGCACGCGCGACAAGGCCCGAAGACCTTCGTCTTCGGCTTGCCGCAGCAGACGCAGATCGCCTGGATCGCCATGCCTTGCCGTTGCGCACGTGGTGATTCCCCGAGTATAGGTGCTCGAATCCGGGCGGCGTCGAACCGAAAGGCGCCCTCGCCCCTCCGCGAGCGGGGAGGGGACGCGTACTAGGGTTTAGAGACGAACGGGTTGCCGCGGATATAGAAACGCAAGAGCCTTTTCGCCCAATGACCCGCGTAGTCCACGCCCACGCGCGGGCGCTTCACCATCACGACCGGCTCGGCCCTCGGGGGTGCCGCGATATAGAAGTGCTCGCTCACCAGGTCGTGCCCGTGCAGGCGCCGGTCGATCGCCATCGCCCGGCACAGGAGACCGGGCCCCTGGGTGGGGCCGGCGACGTTTCGCACCGGTTCGAGCGCGCGCAGGAGCACCGCCGAGGCGTGGCCCTCGCGATCCGTCACGACGTTCATGCAGTGGTAGATGCCGTAGATGAGGTACACGTAGGCGTGGCCCGGGGGGCCGAACATCACCTTCGTCCGGGGAGTCATCCCCTTCGCGGAATGCGCCGCGAGATCGTGCGGACCGAGATAGGCCTCGACCTCGACGATCCGCCCCACGCGCTCGACGCCGCCCGAGACGTGCACCAGGTACTTCCCGAGGAGATCGTGTGCGACCTCGATCGCCGGCCGGTTGTAAAAGACACGGCCAAGCCGTTTCATGGCGATCGCGGCCGGCTTGCCTGCCGCCGCCGTGGCCCTCGGTGCGCCGGCGGCGCGTCTCTTGCCTTTCACGAAGCGGGGGCCGTCGCCTCGATCGGCTCGGACTCGGCCGCGTGCGTCCGAATGACGGCGAGGAAGTCGTCGCCGTAGGCCGCGAGCTTGCGTTCGCCGACGCCCGATATGTGCGAGAGCGCCTCGAGCGTGCGCGGCCGGCGCTCGACCATTTCGGCGAGGGTGGCGTCGTGAAACACGACATAGGGCGGAACGCCCTTCTCGCGCGCGAGCTCGAGGCGGCGCGTTCGCAGCGCCTCCCAGAGACGCACGTCGGCCTCGGCCGTGAAAGCGCCGTGCGCCTCGCGCGCGGCCTTCGCCTTGCGCGTCCGTTCCGGCTTGGCCTCGCGCCGCAGCCACAGCCGCTCCTCGCCGCGCAGCACCGCGCGGCTGCCCTCCGTCAGGCGCAGCCCGCCGTGCCCCTCGATATCGACGGCGAGCAGCCCGCGGGCGATGAGCTGCCGGAAGACGCCGCGCCAGGCGTTCGCGTCGAGCTCCTTGCCGATGCCGTACGTGCTCAGCGCATCGTGGCCGAAGCGCCGGATGCGGTCGTCGTCCTTGCCCAGCAGGACGTCGACGAGGTAGCTCACGCCGAAGCGCTGTCCGGTGCGGTGCACGCACGAGAGCGCCTTCTGCGCGGGCACGGTGGCGTCCCAGGTCTCGGGCGGATCGAGGCAGGTGTCGCAGTTGCCGCACGGACGCGGCGCCGTCTCGCCGAAGTAGCCGAGCAACGCCTGCCGGCGGCAGGTGGTGAGCTCGCAGAAGGCGAGCATCGCGTCGAGCTTGTGGCGCTCGACCCGCTTGTGCGCGTCGTCGGCGTCCGAGGCCTCGAGCATCTGGCGCAGGAGGATCACGTCCTGCAACCCGTAGGTCATCCAGGCATCCGCCGCGAGGCCGTCGCGTCCCGCGCGGCCGGTCTCCTGGTAGTACGCCTCGATGCTCTTCGGGAGGTTGAGGTGCGCGACGAAGCGGACGTTCGGCTTGTCGATGCCCATGCCGAAGGCGATGGTCGCGACCATGATCACGCCCTCCTCGTTCAGGAAGCGCGCCTGGTTGGCGGCCCGGACGGCGGGCTCGAGGCCGGCGTGGTACGGCAGCGCCGTGTAGCCGCGCTCCGCGAGCCATTCGGCGGTCTCGTCCACGCGCCGGCGCGACAGGCAGTAGACGATGCCGGCGTCGCCCGCGTGCTCCTCGCGGATGAAGCGCAGGAGCTGCTCGCGCGCGTTGCCGCCCTGCCCGATGCGGTAGCGGATGTTTGGGCGGTCGAAGCTGCTCACGAAGACGCGGGCGTCCTCGAGCTTGAGGCGCGCGACGATTTCCCGGCGCGTGGGCTCGTCGGCCGTCGCCGTGAGCGCGATCCGGGGGACGTCCGGGAAGCGCTCGTGCAGCACGGAAAGCTGCATGTACTCCGGGCGGAAGTCGTGCCCCCACTGCGAGACGCAGTGCGCCTCGTCGATGGCGAAGAGCGCGAGCCGGGCGCCGGCGAGCATCTCCAGCGTGCGCTCCAGGGTCAGGCGCTCGGGCGCGACGTAGAGCAGGTCGAGGTCGCCGCGCAGCAGCTGGCGCTCGACCTCGCGCTGCGCGTTGGGGGCCTGCGTCGAGTTGAGGAACGCCGCGGGCACGCCCGCCTGCGTGAGCGCCGCCACCTGGTCCTGCATGAGCGCGATGAGCGGCGAGATCACGATGCCGGTGCCGGGGCGGGCGATCGCCGGGATCTGGTAGCACAGCGATTTGCCGCCGCCCGTCGGCATGAGCACCAGGGCGTCCCGCCCGGCGAGGAGCGTCGCGATGACCTCCTCCTGGTGTCCGCGGAACCGTTCGTAGCCGAAAACGCTGTGCAGGATGTGGCGGGCGTCGTCCATTCTTATGATTGTTTTCGCTCCCTCGGCGCAGGCACGGCCGCCAGTTTAAACGCGGCCGGGCGGCTCTCCTAGACCGGGACCGCGCGCCGGCGGACCGTTCGGCGGCCGGTCGGTCCGCAGTCAGGCGGTCGCCGTCTTCGGGATGAACTTGAGCGCCACGCCGTTGTTGCACCAGCGCTCGCCCGTGGGCGGCGGGCCGTCGTCGAAGACGTGCCCGTGGTGGCCGCCGCAGCGCACGCAGTGGTACTCCGTGCGCGGAAAGATCAGGAAGTAATCCTTCTTCGTCTCGAAGGCGCCCGGGATCGTGGTGAAGAAGCTCGGCCAGCCGGTCCCGCTGTCGTACTTCATCGCGGAGGTGAATAGCGGGAGGCGGCACCCGGCGCAGACGTAGACGCCGGGGCGCTTCTCCTCGTTGAGGGGGCTGGTGTAGGCGCGCTCGGTGTCCTCCTCGCGCAGCACGCGGTACTGCGCCAGGGGCAGGATCTTCTTCCACTCCTCGTTCGGGCGCCTGAGCGGTTCGGTCGAGAGCTCGACGTCGGCACCCTCGGCGAGGAGCTCCCTCCAGTTCCGCCGCAGCGCCTCGATGTCCGCGGACGCCGGCGGCGCGGCCCATCCGCGGAAGGCGGGCAACGCCAGGACGGGCGCGCTCGCCAGGACCTTGAGGACGTTTCGCCGCTTCATGGGACCTCCATGCGGGTGGTCACGGTCCCCTATTCGACCGGATCGCCGGCGCCCTGTTCGGCCGGCACACCGGTCGGCCGGGCCGGTCACATCGTCGGAAACGGCTTCTGGACCGCGTGATCCGACTTAGCATGTACTTATCGACCGATTCAACCGGCTGCACGCGGAGGTACGACAGTGACGAACACCGGATTCACGACCTGCATCCCCCTGGCGCGGAACGGCGCCGCCATCCTGCTCGCCGCCGGCATGCTGCTCGCGCCCGCCGCCCAGGCCGACTGGTACTTCGGCGCCAAGACCGGGCCCATGATGATCGACGTCGGCGGCTTCGACGACCCGACCAACGTCGGCGTGCTGGTGGGTCACGAGTGGGGCGTGGTCGCGGGGGACATCGGCGTCGAGGCCGAACTGACCCGGACGCTGGACGACGGCGAGTTCGCCGGGCAGGACGTGAAGGTCGACACGCAGGGGCTCTATGCCGCGTTCCGCACGGCGGGGCCCGTCTACCTGATCGGAAAGGCCGGCGTGGTGCGGAACGAGGTCGAGGTCGGCTCGTCCTCCGGGTCGGATACCGGCACCGCCTTGGGCGCGGGCGTGGGCTTCAGCATCGGTATCGCGCAGTTCGAGCTCGAGTACACCCGGATCGACGACGACATCGACTTCCTGAGTCTGGGCCTGCGCTTCTAGACCCAGACCCGCCCGCGAGTAGCAGCGCGGTCCTCGCGGGCTCAGGGCGACCCGATCGCCCGCGATGCCGAGCCGGCGCCGGTTCCTGCGGTCCAAGGAAGCACGGACCGCAGGAACAGGAGATGCCGATGAAGGCGCAAAAGCCGCTCGAGATTCCTCCCGGCACGCCGCCCGAGGAACCGTCCCCGGACCTGCCCCTCGAGTACCCTCCGGGCAATCCGCCGGAAGAGCCTCCTCCGGACGTGCCGCCCGGCTACTCCCCGGAGCACCCGACCGAAATCCCGCCTCCGCCGTCGGAGTGATCGCATTCCGGACCCCGGGAGTCACCGCACGGGCAGGAGCCGCGCGGCCGACGCTCGACTTTCGGATGCCCGGCTTTCGGAGAATTGACCGAAGCGCCTCCCCGTGGTCGGATTCGGACGTAGGGAAACCAATAACCAGGGGGGCACATGAAGGCACCGCATTTCCTTTCCGTTTCCGTCGCGCTGCTCGCGCTCGGGTTCATCGCCGAGAGCCGGGCCACGGTCCTCACGTTCGATGAAACGCGCAGCGCGACGGGCTCCACCGTCATACCGACGACCTCCGGCTCGAGCGTCCAGCAGGACTACGGCGACAACGTGACCGGCTCGTCGATGGACGTGACCGGCGGCCAGTTCACCTACGGCAACGACGGCGAGGGCTTCACGCCCAACGTCGTCGTCGACTACTCCTCGGGGACGGCCGTCAGCCTCTGGACCACCCAGTACGGCGATCTGACGAACGTCGCCTTCGCCAATTCGCTGCCGGGCACCACGCCGAACGCCCTGAACGTGCTCCTGACCGCCGATCCGGGATACGAGGTGCAGCTCTACCACTTCGACCTGGCCGGCTGGTCGAACACCGATTACGTCATCGACGGCGTGAGCGTCTTCGGCGACTCGCTGGCGCTGTATTCCCAGGCCGACGTGCTGGTGCAGGGCGACATCGTCGGGCCCCGGCACACGGCGTTCGACTTCGCCACGCCGCTCAGCGCCCAACAGCTCCTCATCGAGATCGACTTCGGCAACCTCGCGGGCGGCTTCCAGGACAACATCGGGATCGACAACATCCGCTTCGGGCAGACTCCGCCGGTCGTGGTGCCCGTCCCTCCGGCCGCATGGCTCTTCTTCTCCGCACTGGTGGGGCTGGCGGGCATGGCCCGCAGGAAGACGGAAAAGGCCCCGGGGTGAGCGAAGCGCCCGCGGCGTCAGGCCACGCCGTAGATCCCGCGCGCCGGGCTAGGCGGTGCGCAACCGCGTGAGGCGCACGTACAGGATGGCGGCGAACGGCAGCGCCAGACCGAGGATCACCTGCGCGATCAGCAGGTCGCCGAGCTGGCCGTAGTCCGCGGGCACCGTCACCGCCTTCGTCGCCGGATCGCGCACTTCGCGCGTGACGACGAAGATCTGGTTCAGGTACTTCGTCCCGAGCTGGCTCAGCGAGAGCGCGAGGTTCGTGAACGAGGCCATCACCGCGAAGAACGTCGCCTTCAGGTTCGCGGGTGCGCACTGCGCGATCCAGGCGAGCATCGGGATCATCGCGATCTGCCCGAGCGGCGACTCGACGGCCGTGTCGACCAGCGCGATGAAGCGCGCGTCCACCACCCCGCCCGTCACCGCCGCCGTCCACTCGTGCAGGCCGTAGTACATCCCGACGATGGGCAGCGCGAGCACGAAGGCCGCGAGGGTGAGAAATCCGACGACGTAGGCGATCGAGTGCTCGGCCATGAAGCGGCGGAAGACGAACATCCCGGCCAGCGTCAGGGCGCTCCCGATGAGCGAGAGCACCGAGAGGAAGTGCTGGTCGAAGCCGAGCTCGTCGATCATCCACCAGGTGAGGCCGGGGCCCGGCGTGGGGATCGCGCGATAGACGAAGATGACGGCGGCCGTGCCCACGAGCGTGGCGCGCCCTTCCGCGTCGAGCTCCCGCGTGATCTGCGCGATCAGGAACACCACGATCGCCATCGAGCCGGCGAAGACGATCTCCTCGCTGTACGGCGCCTGTCCGAGCCCGACGGTGAGCGTGAACGCGACGAAGAGCAGGCTGCCGCCGAGGATCCACCAGTTCGGCCGGGTCGGCTCCGTCCGCTTGGTCACGAGCTCCTCGATCTTTTCCGCGCTGAAGCCCTGCGACCGCAGCCGCCGGCGGTCGCGCGCCTGCACCCCCGCGGCCAGAAGCACGCCCGACACGGAGATCGCCGGAATCGCGAGCGCCATCAGGTACACGTTGCGGTAGATGCCGGCGATCGCCTCGGGCGGCAGGCCGGCGACCCCGCGGAAGAGGTAGAGGTTGATCACCGCCACGAACACGCTGCCGCCGATGATCGCGACGCGGCCGAGCGTCTGCATGGTCGTGTGCATGAGCTTGCGCTTGGCCGGGTCGATGGGCCGGCCCTGTTCGTCCACGCGCGGCACGGCCTCCACCGTCATCGCGTCGGCGACCGCATCCTGGACCACGTACCCGACCGGCGCGAGCAGCACCGAGAGCACGTACCATGCCCCGGCGGACATGACCGCCGTCATCGCCTCCCGGTCCGTGAGGAGACCCACCATAATAAGAAGGCTCGTCGCGATGAGCCCGGCGCCGAGGTAGACGAGCCAGCCCTTCCAGCGCCAGACGAGGTCCACCAGGTGCCCGAGCGGCATTTTCAGGGCCCACGGAATCCCCGCCCAGAAGCCCAGGGCCGCCAGGAACGCGGCCGACAGATCGAGGTATTCCTTGACGAAGAAGGTCCCGACGATGGCGGTGAGGCCCGACACGCCGGCCGCCATGTAGACCATGAGCGGCGGCAGGTAGGAAAGCCGCATCTCCCGCCCCAGCTCGAGGATGTTGCGGTCGATCCAGCGGCGGGCGGCGGGGAACATGAGAACAGTGATAAGTGATAAGTGCGAAGTGATAAGTGGATGAACGCGCGAAGCGCGCACTATAACTTAGAACTTGTCACCTGGAACTTTTCACTGGTTTTTTCAGTGCCGGTGACGGTGGTGCGCGTCCGGGTAGTGCGGGTGCGAATGCGTGATCGGCTCGTGCCGGTGCGGGTGGGCGTGGGGGGTGCGGCCGTCCCAGGGGAAATCGTGCGCGTGCTCGTGGTGCCCGTCGTCGTGACGGTGCGCATGGTCGTGAACGAGCGGCTCGTGATGGTGGAGGTGCGCGTGACGCTCGCTCAGGTGCAGCCATACGCCCAGCGCCATGAAACTGCCCGCGAGCAGGAACCGGACGCCGGCCGGCTCGTCGAGCCACGCGACGGCGACCGCGGCGCCGACGAAGGGCGCGGTCGAGAAGTAACCGGACGTGCGCGCGGCCCCCAGGCCCCGGAGCGCGAGGACGAACAGCGCGAGGCTCGCACCGTAGCCGAGCGCGCCGACGACCAGCCCGCCGAGCACCGCCGGCGGGGCCGGCAGCGCCGCGCCCACGATCAGGGCGAGCACGGTGTTCACGGTTCCCGCCGCGAGGCCCTTGATCGCCGCCAGCCGTACCGCATCGGCGGTCGCAATCCGGCGGGTGAGATTGTTGTCGAGCGCCCACGCCAGGCAGGCACCGGCGACGCCGAGCGCGCCCGGCGAGATGCGGAACGGCGTCCCGGGCGTGTAGCTGAGGAGTACGCCGCCGGCCACGATGCACGCGAGGCCGAGCGCGATGCGGCGGCCGAGGTGCTCGCCGAAGAACGCCGCGGCGAGCAGCGCCGTGAAGACGCCTTCGAGGTTCAGCAGCAGCGAGGCCGTCGCGGCCGGCGTCGCCCGCAGGCCGTACAGCAGGAGCACGGGTGCGAGGACGCCGCCCACGGCGATCGCGCCGATCAGCCAGGGCAGCTCGTCGCGCGTGAAGCCCGGTCGACGCTCGCTTTCCCCCGTCGACAGCCGGCGCGAGGCGAGCCGCCACGCCCAGAGCCCGAGTCCGGAGCCGAGGTACAGCACGCCGGCAAGCAGGAGCGGCTCGACCTCGCCGAGAAGCCGCTTCGCGAAGGGCGTACTGAGGCCGAAAAGCAACGCCGCGAGCAGGGCGGCGAGCGCGGGGTTCATGCGTTCAGTGTAATCGCGCAGGGCGCGCGCTGTCCCTTGTCCCGCTGTTGAACGGCGTCCGTGGCCGGGCGCACAGTATCGGACCCATGCCGAGACGCATCCTGATCATCGAGGGTCATCCCGACCCGAGCGGCACGCGCTTCGGCAACGCGCTCGCGGCCGCCTATGCCGCAGCGGCCGAAGACGCCGGCCACGAGGTCGCCCGGATCGTCGTCGCCCGGCTCGACTTCCCGCTGCTCCGCACCCAGAAGGAGTTCGACGCCGGTGAGCCGCCGGAGCCGATCCGCGCCGCGCAGGAATCGATCCGCTGGGCCGATCACCTCGTCCTGTTCTATCCGCTCTGGCACGGCGACGTGCCGGCCCTGCTCAAGGGCTTTCTCGAGCAGGTGTTCCGCCCGGGCTTCGCGGCGGAGACGCAGCGGGGCAAGCTCCCGAGGAAGGGATTGACCGGGAAGTCCGCGCGCATCGTCGTCACGATGGGCATGCCGGCGTTCGTCTACCGCTGGTACTTCGGCGCCCACGGCCTGAAGAGCCTCGAGCGCAACATCCTCCGCTTCTCCGGCGTGCGGCCCGTGCGCGCGACGCTGATCGGGCTGGTCGAGGGCAGCCCGGCGCGGCGTCAGCACTGGCTCGAGCAGATGCGCCGCCTGGGCCGAAGCGCGCGCTGAACGTCGCTGGCCTTACGCCGCCGGATACGGAGATAATTTCCGCATGCTCGAACAGGCGCTGATCTCTTTCTTCGAGCAGGCGGCTCGAAGGAACGAGACGCTGTTGAACAAGCTGAGGCAGGAACCGCGCTTCACCGTGGAGCCCGGGCGCTGGTGCTTCACCCTGCCGGACCTTCATTCCTTTCTGCAGGAGCAGGACGCCGAGTTCCGCTCGCTCGACTACCGGCGGTTTCGAAAAGCGCTCTTCAACAGCCCGATCAACGAGACCGCGAAGTCGTGCGGCGCGGAGATCACGATCGTCGACAACCAGGGCAAGGTCGATCGATCGCGCTATGCCCTCGTCTGGAAGGCCGGCGTGAAATGAGGCGTCGTCCTCGTTCCCGCTGCGAGATTCGAGCGAGACGCGGGGCTTCGCCGGAGGCGCTGGCGCCGACACGCGCACAACTCAATCCGCTATCGAATCCCCTCTCCTCTTCTCCCCTCCCCTCCGGAGAGGTCCGGGTGACGGGGAAGCGGACTTCCCCCGTTTCCATGGCATGAGCCGCGCGCGAGTTGCCGCGGCGAGGCGATGTTGCTCACGTGCCGCGCGCTCGCCTCGCGCTCCTGGGTCGTCGTACGACCTATGCCGCGTCATAACCAGGCCCTCCTGGAGCGTCAAGTGCCTTCTTTCTTCCTTCATTTCGGTCCGGTCGTTACCGCTGCTTCGTAGAGCGTTGGCGCTGAGCTGCACGGCCCCCTCGTGAGCACAGGGCCCTATGCCCGTCCTGCTGATCTCGGTAATCTTCTGGCGCTTTTCCTCAAAAGCATCGATGGCCAGGGTCCGATCGCCCGCCGGGGACAGACCGGCCGACGCCCTCGTCGTTGGCCGAGCTCGATCTCGGCTGATCAGCGCACCGTTGGGTCGGCCGCGGTCGCCGAAAGGTCGAAGCCGTACGTGTTCTTGAGGAGCCGGGCCACGCCTTGGTACTCCGCATGCGACGCGCGCTGCAGGTTCTTGTCCTTGCTCCAGGTATCGAAGAACCTTGCGAGCTTCGTCCGGGCCTCGGGGGCAACGAGCGCATCCGCCATCTTGGTCCGGTCCTCGGCCGAAAAGCGCGGGCCGGCCGAGAACCCTTGGTTCGGCACGCCGTCACTCTCGTAGATAATCCTCATCACTCCTTCATTGGCCAGTTTCTGGGCGATCCCAACCGGAACGGCGGCACCGACGCAGCTCTTGCTGATCACACCCTCGTATGTCGCCGTGTAGGACTGTTTCTCGACGATGAGCGGCTCGCGGGCCGGGTTCTCGAACTGCGCCATGAGCGTCAGGGTGGCAATGTTCGGTGGCACGAGTGCGCACACCGGCCGGCCGATCAGGTCCCTGACGTCGCTCACCTCGTTGTTGTCATTGCGCGACACGACCGCGAATACCAGTTCTCCGGGGAGCTTGGCAAGCGGCGTGTGCTGCAACTTGACCATACGCCAGGACACAAAGTGCGGATCATCGAATGCCAGATCATACGTCCCTTTGCGCATCTGCTCTGGATAGGCGAGCGAGTTGTCCGAGCGACGGTACACGATCTTCTTGCCAATGACCGCCGACAGATACTCGGCGACCGGCCCATATACCGCTCTATCGTCGATGGGGTCCGCGAGCGGAGGCGCGGAGAAGACGTAGTCAGCCGCTCGGGCGGGCACGGCGAGGGCGAGCGCGAGGGCCGCAATGCAGAGAGATTGGAATCGGGTAAGCGCAAACATGAGTATTTCCCCTTTTTCTTATTGAGTTACCTCGACGGTCCAACCGTCGGATTTCGTGTGGATCGACTCTACTTCAGGAAACCGGCACACCGGCGTCCCGGACCGCTCCAAACCGCACGGACGAACCCCACTGTAAGAATAGCTGCCCGGCCGTTGCACGGGCCAAGTCGGTGAACGCGAGCGCGTCGCGGCTCAATGCGTTAATGCCCTGATGCTCTCGCCGATGCGAAGAACAGCACCGGAGTGTCGGGTGTCCGTGAGCTTCACGGAATCGCGATCGCATTGCGCGGCCGCCGCCCGCTCGCGATCGCGCGCCTGACGGTAAGCAGCCAGAGCAACCCGCCGTTGCCGAGCAGATTACCCAGGACTTGGATCAGCCGCGCCCGGTCGCCGCGGACCCGGACCCGATCGGGCGGCAGGCGGTCGCGCAGCGTCTGGTGCTCGGCATCGACAGTCTTGGGCGTGGGCGCGCAAGACTTCGGCCGGGCGACCCGATGTCGCTCGTTGCCGAAGGGCCTGTTGGCCAGGAAGACAGTTAGAACACCTTGTACGGAAGAAACTTCCCGTTCATCGTGATGACCACGCGGTCGCCCTTGGGATCGGGCTGCTTGTCGATCGTCATCGAGAAGTCGATCGCGCTCATGATGCCATCGCCGAACTTCTCGCCGATCAGCAGCTTCATGGTCTCGCCGTACACGTTCAACGCCTCGTAGAACCGGTAGATCACCGGATCCGTCGGGATGGTCTTGTCCCACGCCTTGTGCGGGAAGGCCTGGAGCGCCTCCGATACCTCGCCCGGCAGACCGAGCGCCGCGCACAGCTTGTCGGCATGTTCCTTCGGCATGCTGTTCATGCCCAGGCACGCGGACGTGGTGAATACCGGGGACAGCCCGGTCTTTTCGGCGATCTGTTCCCAGGCGAGCTTCTTCCGGGTCTTGGCAGCCAGGATGGCTTCGGTCATTTCGGACTTTTTCATCGGGACTCCTCGGGCGCGAAACGGGTCGTGGACTGGATGCGTGCGAGCGGGCGCGCCGGGTGGATCGAAAGCGGCCGCAGCCAGCGCTCACTGCGGCGCTTTCGATACGTCGGCGGACGTCCCGGTCGTACTCCGCGAGCGGATCGGTGCATGTTCGGTCGCCTGCCGCCGTGAAACGCCGCGGAGCTCGACGGAAGGGGGCGCGTCTAACCGCCCTGCCGGTGCAGCTCCCGCAGGCTCTCGCTCCAGTACTTACCGAGCAGCGAGAGCGACCGGAGTCCCTCCTGCGTGCCGGGGTCGCGGGCCACCTTCAGCAGGCCGCCGATGCCGCCCTTGGCCGGCGGCGCGGTCGCGAGGTCGCGGCTCATCGCCGCGAGCGCATCGCCGAAGCTCATGAGCAGATACTGCACCTCCGGGCGATCCAGCACCTGGAGCAGGCGCATCAGGCCCTGGTTGCGGGTGAGGCGGTCGAGCAGCGTCATGCCCTCGCTGAACGTGCCGGCGAGCCGGGCAACGATCTCGTCGGACATCGCATCCTTCGCCGACGCGACGAAATTGATCGTCTCGACGAGGCTGTTGATGGTCGCCTCGTCCAGCATGGGCGGGAGCTCGGGCGGGAGTTTCGGTGTTTCGTTCGCCTTCACGAGGGTCTCCTTCAAAGCAGTCCACGCACCGTGGTCCAGTACATCTTGTTGTATGCCACCTTGAACCAGTGGATCGCTTTGGACGGCGGCTTCAGTTCGGGCAGATTGACGTAGTCGAAGGCGTTGTAGGTGGCGCGGTCGTAGCCCGCTTCGATGAAGCAGTACACGCGGCCGTCGTACTCCCGAACCGGCGTGCCGGTCTTGATCATGGAGGCGATGTTCTCGGCCACCACTTCCGCCTCGAAATGCGCCGCCGACCCGGTCTTGCTGACCGGTATGTTGGTGGCGTCGCCGATCACATACACGTTGTCATGACCGGTCATGGTCAGCTTGAAGCGGTCGGTCGGGATCCAGCCGCCCTGCGCGAGGTCGTTGCGCTCGACCATTTCCATCCCGCGATGCGGCGGGATCGCGATCAGCAGATCGTACTTGCACTCGGTGCCCTCTTCGCTGTAGACGACCTTGTTGACCGGATCGACCTCTTTCACGTTGAACAGGGTCTCGTACTCGATGCCGGCCTTGTCGAACTCCGGCTTGGCCCAGCGGGCGACGTTCGCCGTGGCATGGACGTGGTTGACGGGATACTTGTATTGCAGCTTCACCTTGTCGCGGATGCCGCGCGCCTTGAAGAAGTCGTGGAGCATGAAGATCGCCTCGACCGGCGCCACGGGGCACTTGTGCGGTATCGATACGACCATGGCCACCGTGCCGCCCTTGAACTCCATCAGGCGCTTGTGCAGGCGGACGGCGCCCTCTTCCGTGTAGAAGGTCTCCGCCCCTTCGCTCATGCCCGGCACTTCCTCCGGCACGATGCGCGCGCCGGTGGCGATGACGAGCAGGTCGTACTCGTGGGTCTTGCCGCTCCGCGTCCTGACCTGGTTCCGGCCGAGGTGGAAATCGGTGACCGGGTCGACATGGAAATCGATGCTCGGGTCGAGCAGGCTCGCCTCGTCGCGATAGAGCTGATCCGGCGTCATCTGGCCGAACGCGACGTACAGGAGGCCCGGCTGGTACATGTGCCGGTCGGTGTCCGAGATCAACGTGAGCCGGACCTTGCCGGCACGGACCTCGCCGGCCAGCCGGCGCGCGAGGTTGTTCGCCACAATGGTGCCGCCCGTGCCGCCGCCAACGATTAGGATTCTCATTACTTCTCCTGTTCGGATAGCCGGGAGCGCTTCCCGGTAAGCGCCCGGTAAGGACCGGACGCGGTCGAGTGATGACGCCGACTGCCTACTTCGCCTTGCGAACCTTGATGTGCCAGACCTCGCCGACCTTCTCGCTGCTGATCATCTCGTGGCCCACCTTCTTGATCCATTCCGGCACGTCGGTGGCCGAGCCCTGGTCGGTCGACAGCAGCTCCAGCGTCTCCCCCACCTTGGCCTGCTTCATGTAGGTGATGAGTTCCATCAGTGGCCCGGGGCAGAACGTGTTGCGTGCGTCGATGACCTTGCACTGACCCATTACCGTTTCCTCTTGTAGCTTGGTGTTGCTCATGATTTCCCCTTCCCGAATCAAAAAGTGAGAAGCTGGCCGCCCTCGGCATCGCTGAGAAAGCGCGTCAGCCCCGTCGGCGGACCGAACTCCGGGTCCAGCTCGTCTCGCGTGATCTTGAGCAGGTCCATGGCCATCGAGCACGGCAGCAGCTTGGCGTCCCCGAGCTCCGCGGCCTGCTTGAACAGCTGCTTGAAGGGCGGCACGCCGTGCTGGTTCATCAGCGTCCCGAACTCCCCTTCGGACGGCGCGTCTCCCGCCGCGCCTTTGACGAAATGCTTCAGCGCATTCATCGAAAAGAACACCGTCACCGTGTCCCCGGTGGCGGCAGCGACCGACGCGAACATCGCCGCCATCTGCAGCTTCTCGCGCGTGCCGGAAACGCACACGATGTCGATTTTTCGTGCCATCTTCCTCTTGCCTCGTTCCTCGATCGGGTCGCTCGCGCGAACATCAGTTTCGGACCACGACTGCACCTTCCTTCCCCGGACCCGGGCCGTGCCACGTGGGAACGCTCGGTCACCGGGGCCGGCCGCGGGACCGGGTCTCCACCCGGTCCCGCCTCGGCGTTCAGACGACGGATTTCGCGACGAATCGCTGAATCGCCCATCCCGACAGCCCTCCGAGCGCGAGCCAGAATGCTGCGTTGGCGAGCGCCGTTGCCCAGACAAACTGCCGCGCGAGTCTGTTCATGTCCGCAGCGACGTCGGCGGGGAAGCCCACGAACGGGCTCATGCCGCTTTCAGGGACGCCGATGACATGAGGCAACGCGAGGAGCGCGAGCCCGCCCCAGCGCCACGGCGACCTTCCGAACACCGTCACGGCCAGACCGGCCGCCGTGCATCCGGCGGCAAGCATCCACCAGAGCTGCCGGGCACCGAGGGGCGCGGCAACCGACCCCGGGATCTCGGGCGGATGACCCAGCGACGGGGCCAGGAAGAACACCATGTAGCCGGCAACTCCCCACAACAGGCCGTAACGCCAGTCCAGCCTGGGCGCCGTCCGACGCGGAGCAAGGGCTTGCTGCCGGACGACCATGGCCATCGCGGCCATCATCATGAGCGCGAAACCGAACGCGGCGAGCACGTTGGCGAGCACCGTGAAGCCGATCCGTTCCACACCCTCCGCCGGCTCCCAGGCGCCCGCTTCGTGCTCGTGAGCGGCATGCGAATGATCGCCGTGCGAATGCGCGGGCGCCTCCTCGCTCGCCGCACGGGCCGCCTGCGGTATCCGTGCGTTCTCGAACTGCTCGGCCGCGTTGATGATGGGGATGACCTGCCACCGCTGGACGGCGCTCAGGAGCAGTCCCGACAGGCCGCCCACCAGCAGCGCGGCAAAGATGATTCGACGGAACAACATGGCCGGTCAGTGGCAGGGGAAGCCTGCGGCATGACGCATGTCGTGCGCCGCGTTGTGCACCTCTGACGACTGCACGAAACCCGAGCCGTACAGCACCACGATCCCCAGGAACAGGGCGGACGCGAGCTGGATCCCCTTCGAAAGCAGGGTAGCGCGGGTGGTTCCAGCAATGGTGGCCTGGCTTTGCATGGTCATTTCTCCGAGTTGGTTGATACGACTGCGTTGAAACACCCGATAAAACGGACACCGTCGATGGCGGATATCCGACCGGATCCGATGCCCCTCATGACTGGCGCGACCAGCAGTAGCGCCGGATGATCTGCACGCACGCCGAGTCGAGGACGTAGCCGATGGCGCCGATCACGAGGATCATCGCCATGAGGTGGTCGTACTGGAGCGACTCGCGCGCGTCCTCGATCGCGTAGCCGAGGCCCGAGGTCACGCCGAAGAACTCCGCCGGCACGAGCACGATCCACGCGACGCCGATCGCGAGGCGTATGCCGGTCATGACGTCGAAGGCGATCGCCGGCACGATGATCGTCATCACGACGTGCCAGGGCCTGGCGCCGAGATTGCGCGCCACCTTGAACCAGTTGGGATCCACCTTGGCGAGCCCCGCGGCCGTGGAGAACATCACGGGCCAGACGGCGGCGATCGCGATCAGGAAGATGATCGCCTGGTCCCACCCGGCGAACACGATCACCGCGATCGGCTCCCAGGAGAGCGGGCTGATCATGCGCAGCACCTGGAACGGCGAGTTGCTGAGCTCGCGGAACGTCCGGCTGCGGCCCATGAGGATCCCGATGGGGACGCCGACCGCGATCGCGATCAGCATGCCCATGCCCAGGCGATAGCCGCTCGCCCAGATGGCCTCCTGGATCACGCCTTCGTGCCACAGCTCGGCGACGCCTTCGATAGCCGGGATGGGCCCGAAGTCGGAAAACAGGGCCGTTTCCGGCTTGCTCGCGATGTAGGCGATACCGAGCCACCAGATAAGGAACAGGATCGCGAGGCCCGCGAAGAAGTTGAAAAGGCCGTTCCCCGTTGTCTTCAGCAAGCCCAGGGACGCGTGCATTCTCGGTACTGCCGTTACGGGTGTCGCGCTCATGGTCTTGTCGTTCCCGTCCGGGCGCCGCGAACCGAGCCGCCGCTGAAGTGATGCCGGATGATGTTGCCGCTCAGCATTCGCTCCCCCTGTGGTGCCAGCTGTAGCGCTTGATGAGCGCGACGCAGACGGTGTCGAAGGTCCAGCCGATCACGCCGATGACGAGCACCATCGCCGTGAGCTGGTTGTACGACAGCGTCTCGCGCGCGTCCCGGATCGCGTAACCGAGCCCCGAGGTGACGCCGAGGAGCTCCGCGGGCACGAGCACCACCCAGGCGACGCCGAGCGCGAGCCGGATACCGGTGAAGATGTCGAACGCGATCGCGGGCAGGATGACCTGCGTCAGCATGTGCACCGGCCGGGCGCCGAGGTTGCGCGCCACCTTGAACCACGCGGGATCCACCTTGGCGAGACCCGCGGCGGTGGCGTAGGCCACTGGCCACACCGAGGCGATGGCAATGAGGAAGACGATTGCCTGGTCCCACCCGATGAACACCAGCACGGCGAGCGGCATCCACGCGAGCGGGCTGATCATGCGCAGCAGCTGGAACGGCGAGTTGCTGAGCTCGCGGAACCGCTTGCTCCGCCCCATGAGAATGCCGACCGGGATGCCGAGGCCGATGGCGATCAGCATCCCGTAGCCGAGGCGCTGGCCGCTCGCGTAGACGGCGCTCTGGATCTTGCCCTGCGCCCACAGCTCCGGGAACGCGGTGAACGTGGGAACCGGCCCGAAGGTCACGAACGTGCGGGTCTGGGGATTGAGGCCGAGAAGCAGCGTGCCCAATTCCCAGATCGCGACAAACGCCGCGAGGCCGACGGCGCCGCAAAGCAGGCGCCGCACCACCGGGGACTTCAGGCCGGAAGACGCGAGCCCCCCGGTGGGCGCGACGACCGAGCTCATACCTGGATGACCTCCTTGCGCGTGTACGGATCGCCCGACTGCGGGACGCTAGGGTCCTTCTTCCAGCTGGGATACTTCTCGAGCGACTTGCGGATGAAGTCGTAGTTGACGAGGTCCTTCGCCACGAAGTCGGACGAAAGGTTGTCGAGGAACGCCCGGTCGCCGGTGAGCACGACCCGCTTCATCTCCTCCGTGACGACCTTGGTCGCCGACGGATAGGGCCAGGCCTGGAAGTTGATGCGGTCCTGTCCCCAGTCCACGTGCTTGATCGCCAGCGGGTTCTTGTAGTACGCGGGATCGTAGAAGTTCATGGCCCGGTCGATGATCTCGAAGTCGAACGGCAGGTAGTTCGCGCCGTCCTTCGACAGGATCTTCGCCGTCTCCTTCCGGTTCTCCCCCATGAAGAGCTGCGCGGCGACGATGGCGTTGTGCACCGCCTGCGTCCACGCGGCCCGCGCCGGATCCATGACGTCGGCCTCGTGCATCGCGACCACGCAGCACGGATGGCCCTTCCACACGTCGCCGGTGAAGCGCAGCATCTTGGCGCGCGCCCGGATCTCGCCCAGGGCGTTGAACGGCTCGGCGACGATGTAGGCGTCGATCTTCTTCGAGGCGAGCGCCGGCGGCATGTCGGGCGGCGCGAGCACCAGGAGGTTGCACTCGTTCGGCGCGAGCTTCGCGTCCTGCGGGCGGATCACCGGCGTGATGCCGGCGTCGCGCAGCAGCATCTGCGCGATGATGTTGTGGTTGGAATACCAGTACGGTACCGCGAGCTGCTTACCGCCGAAGTCCTTGATGCTCTTGATGCCCGTATGCTGACCGTACACGAAGGCCGAGCCATTGGTGTGGTCCCAGGCCGTGATCTTCACCGGGAACTTGTTGTTGTAGCGCATCCAGATCGGGATCGGATTGAGCAGGTGCACAACGTTGAACTTGTGCGACTGGAAGGCCTCGACGATCTGCGACCAGCCCCGGACGAGCTCCGGACGCACCGAATCGAGCCCCTCCTTCTTGAAGAATCCCTGTTCGTGCGCGATCAGGAGCGCTGCCGCATCCGTGATGGGGAGGTAACCCACGCGCACCACCTCGTTGAACTTCTTCTCCTGGGCGAAGGCGCGCCCGGCCGCGGGCAGCCCGCACCCCATGGCGGCGAGCGCGGCGCCCATCTTGAGCACGTCGCGCCGGGTGACGCCGGTGCCGAGCACCGGGCTGAAGAGCGGATCGCGCTCCACGACCAGCCTCGGGTCCGGCTTTCCTTCCCTGACCTCGGGATCGTCCGGCAGGATCAGCTCGTCGGGCGGCAAGTCCAGACGAGTCTCGACCATCTCCTCGCTTAGTTTCTTTTTCATTCGGCGTCTCCTCCAAATGGTTGACGGGTTGGAAAAGCGACAGCTCCCTACCCGATGTCGGCCGGCGTGCCGGCGGACATGATCCTGGGCGTTGTTGTAGTTCCTTTACCTCCTGCACCGATACCCTGAATCGACTGCGACGCCGGCTTTGCGGCGTCGTGCGTGTCCTCGCCGTCGGGCGGCGGCGCGCCGGCGGCCTTGTGGAACGCCTCCATCAGCCGCGCGCGCATCGCCTGCACCGCCGGGTCCTGGCGCTCCCGGGGATCCGGCAGGTCGATCTGCAGCTCGTCGTAGATCTTGCCGGGAGATCCGGCCATGATCAGCGCGCGGTCCGCCATCAGCACCGCCTCGTCGATGTCGTGCGTGACGATCACGAGGTTGATCCCGAGGCGCTTGGTGATCGAGCGGACGTCGCGCTGCAGCGCCGCGCGCGTGAACGCGTCCAGCGCGGAGAACGGCTCGTCGAGGAGCAGCATCTCGGGCTCCATGACCAGCGAGCGGGCGAGCGCCACGCGCTGCTGCTGGCCGCCGGACAGGTCCTGGACGTTGTTGTCGGCGTAGTCCTGGAGATGCACGAGCTTGATGGCCTCGGTCACGCGCGCACGCCGCTTCTCCTCGCTCCATCCGGCGAAATGCAGCCCGACGCCGACGTTCTGCGACACCTTCATCCAGGGGAACAGGTGCGGCGCCTGGAACATCATCACCCAGCGCGGCGACGGCTTGTCGACAACGTCGTTGTCGAGCCGAACGGTTCCGTCCGTCGGGCGCATGAGACCTGCGAGGATGTGGAGCAGGGTGGACTTGCCGCAGCCCGACCGGCCGATGATGGCGAGCGCCTCGCCGCGCTGCGCCTCGAGCTCCACCCGGTCGAACGTCAACGGTGATCGGGCGCTGTAGCGGTGGCTCAGCTTCTCGATCTGGATATGAACTCCGCGTACCGTCATCTCTCCTCCATCAGCAGTGGTTGCGCTGGTTTTCGTTTTGTCGCGCACTCGGCGCTGGGTTCGTTCACACACCAGGCAACCGAAAACTTCTTTACTCGCGTTCCGGCCGGCCATCCGGCAGCCCGCCGCGGCCCGATCGGGCCCCGGCGGGCGGTCCGATCGCCGCGTTCCCGCTAGGCGCTGGTCAGCCGTTCGTGCACCTGCTTCATCCGTTGCGCCAGTTCCTCCTCCTTGAACAGGCCGCGTTTGATCATCGAATGCGCAAGCGCGAGCAGCTGTCGCTCCGGGAACGGGACGTCCGCATAGATCGTCTCGGAGAGATCGTCCTCTTCTGCACGCCGTTCGAGCGACGGCAGCGCGCAGGAGCCGGGCTCGACCTGGTCGTAGGGCACCACGCACGACTCGGCGGCGAGCATGTCGCAGGTCGCGTCCAGGGTGATCTTCCAGGGCGGGTCCGGATTCCTCACGCCGTACTGCGCGGCGAGTTCTTCCCACACCCGGCCGCGGCGCCGGATGGTC
Source organism: Sulfurifustis variabilis (assembly GCF_002355415.1). GTDB lineage: Bacteria > Pseudomonadota > Gammaproteobacteria > Acidiferrobacterales > Sulfurifustaceae > Sulfurifustis > Sulfurifustis variabilis. The sequence goes on from NZ_AP014936.1 coordinate 2,735,801, forward strand.
TCGAGGAGGGCGATCGGTGTCGTGTCCGTCCCGTGCCAAGGGCCCGTGGAGCCGCGATCCTTCCGGTTCGATGTGTCCATGGCGTGCCCCTCAGTGGTCGTGATGGACCGGATGGACCGCAGGACGCACCGGCCGCTTCTCGTTCGTGGTGACGCCCGGCTTCGGCACCGCCACGCCGATCAGACAGTCGCGCGTCACGATCTCGGCCAGCTGGTCTTCGGTCCAGCCTTCCGTGCCCGCCGGCCGGACCGGCAGCACGATGTAGCGCGTCTTCTGGTTGGAGTCGGCGACCCGGATCTCCACGTCAGGCGGCAGCTGAAGACCGAACTCCGCGAGCACCTGCCGCGGCCAGCGGACCAGTCGGCGGCGGTAGTTCGGGGTCCGGTACCACTCCGGGGACTGACCGAGGATCGGACGGGGATAGCACGAGCAGAGCGTGCACACGACGACGTGCTTGAGCTTGGGAGTGTCTTCGAGGACGCGCAGGTTGCAGTAGTCGCTCGGCGTGCCGAAGCCGGTGGGCGGGCTGTTGATCCAGTCGACCCCGACCGCCAGGCTCGCCTTGACGCCGTCCTTCACGGCGAGCTTCTTGTACTCGGGATCGAGCCAGGCCTTGGCGACCAGACGCGCCGCGGGCACCGGGCCGAGGGTATGAACATATTCCGTCCAGCGCCGATGGTCCTCGGCGGAGAAAAGCCCTTTCTCGATGGCCAGTTCGCGCACGGCGGTCTCGAGCACTTCGAAATCGCTGATCTCGTCGACCATCGGCTGGGGTTTGTGCTTGTCTGACATTTCGCTAGTCCTCTCTATTCAAGATCCGCGGGCGGGTTAGGCCTTCTCCAGCCAACGCTCGGAAAACTCCGTCTCCAGCGTGTCGTTCGCGTAGACGTCGTGATACTCCGGCCAGAGGTCCTTCTGTCGGAACTTCACGCTATAGAACCATTCCGGCTTGTCGGTGTTGTCCCAGGCCTCGTCTTCGGCAGCGGGGCTCTCATAGACCAGCGCGACCACCGTCCCTACCGCCCCGCGCGTGTAGACCTGGCAGCGGGTGTAGAAGAGATCCGGCAGATCCCTGATCCGCACCTTGTCGCCCACCTTGAACTTGGCGGAACCCGCCTCGCCCTTGAAGCACTGCGGATCACCTATGCCGGTCGCCTTCTTGGCGTGGTGCGTTCTATCGTGCTGACTTTTGCTCATGGCGCTTTTTCACCTCATCGATCTTGTTGACGAGCTCAGTGAGCGTGACGTATTGCTTGTCGACCAGGATCCGTGCGGCGGTCAGCAGCCACCGCCCGTAGTACGGCAGACCGAGGTACTGCGTCTGACCGAGGTCGACGTTCTGCCGGCGACGGCGCTCCTCGGCGTTCCACACGCCGCGCCACGCGAGGCACTCGCAGGTCGCGAACGTGTTGAGCTCCCACTGCTCTTCTTCCTTCTCTTCCCAGCGAATGGGCACATCGGGCTCGCCGCCGACGTCGTGCGCCGATCGCGTGTACGCCCGGTAGAGGGTGTGGTCGATTTCGTCGGGAGCGGGCGCATGGGTCGCCTTGTGCAGCGCGGGCTGCAGGTAGCCGACCGTGGTGATGTGGCGCATCACCTTCTCTCGGATATCAGATGACATGAACGGAGGTCCTCCTTAGAAGTTCGAACAAGACCGTCTGGCGCGTGGGGCTGTACTTCGTCGGCAGATGCCTAATAGACTTTGCCTATGGGTCGTAACGGTCGACCATAAGGACTCGCTAATAAGCCTGCTTTATTGCTCTCTCAGTCGACCTGATGGCACTCTATCGTGGAGCGGTTTGTTCGGTCCAAGACTTAGTTCTTATCGAACCCATAGTGAGATTCTTATGCATCGCGTCATCTTTCCGCGCTCCCTCCAGTACCTGCTCGCGATCGCGGAGCACGGAAGCTTCACGCGCGCGGCCGAGGTACTGCACGTCTCGCAGCCGACGTTGTCGCAGCAGATCAAGAATCTCGAAGAGTCGCTGCACTCGCAGCTGCTCGATCGATCGGGGCGCGCGGTCAGGCTCACCGACGCGGGTCGGATCTATCTGGAGCACGCGCGTCGCGCGTGGGGCGAGCTTGATGCAGGGATGCGCGCCATCCACGACGTTCACGATCTGAGCCGCGGGTCGCTCCGTCTCGGCTGGAACCCCATCACGGACTACCTGACCTGCCCGCTGCTGGATCGATATAACAGCCTCTATCCGGGCATCACCCTGAGCACGCTCGAGATGCCCCAGGAGCACATCGAGACGGCGGTGCTCGAGGACATCATCGACATCGGCATCGCTTTCCGGGGAAAGCCCGCGAACCTCGTGGAATCGAACGAAATCGAGGCGGAGTTGCTCTTCGAAGAACGGATATGCATGGCTGTCGGCAATGCACATCGCATGGCGGGGACGGTGGATCACCTGAGCGCGGAAGATTTCGGGAAAGAGTCGCTGGTATTGCTGAACCGCAATTTTGCCCTGCGGCGCCACATCGACGACTACTGCGCGCAGAACGAGATCAGCCCGCGCATCGCGATGGAAACCAATTCGCTCAGCGTGATCATTCAGATGGTTCAGGTGGGGCCTTTGGCCACTGTGCTCCCCGTCAGCATCGTTCGCACCCAGTGCGGTCTCTATCCGATCAAGATTTCGCCCGATCTGCCCGGCAAGACGATCACGGTGATCAGCCGGAAGAACGGTTACCGCAGCCCGGCCTCTCTCGCCTTCATGGCGCTCGCGGCGGATTGGTCGGCGCACGGTCGGCGACAGGTACCCGCTCGCCCCAAGCGGCCCTGCTACCTCGAAAAGAAGCCGCCTTTCGATCAACAAAAGAAGCGCGTCGTCGATCTGCAGAAGTGAATGAGGGAAACGGCGGGGCCGAGATAACGACCGGTCCGCCGCTGCCGGCAACCGACGCTCGGCGGACGCGTTGTCTGCGGGCGTCTCGGAACGGGTCGACACGCGCTGGTCCCGGGACGATTCGCCCCGCCCGATGCCGGGATCCCGTCTGGTCGCTGGAGGTGCGCTTCCTGCCGGAAGTCCCGCGGGTCGCCTGGCTTTGCACTCGCCTAAATTTTTTTGGTCGGGCCCTTCTCGTCCACGGGCGTAACGGACGCGCCCGCGCGGCTGCCCTGCCCGGCCATCACCGCAACGGGCGCAGCCGCCGTCTGATCGATGACGACGTCGATCACGGCCGGCACGTTCGCATCGATCGCCTCCCGTACCGCTCGCCCGAGATGCGCGGGATCGGTCACACGCACGCCCCGTGCACCCATTGCCCGTGCGAGGTCCGCGAAGCGCGTCTCCTTGAACTCCGACAGCGTGTCGAGGCCGGGCGAACCGGACCAGAACGTCCGCAGCAGATGCGTCTGGAACGCCATCGCCTGGTTGTTCAGCACCACGGTGATCACGGGGATGCCGTTGCGCACCGCGGTTTCGAGCTCGCTCAGATGGTAGAAGAACCCGCCGTCGCCGGTGAACGCGACGACCGGTCGATCGGGCGCGGCGGCCTTGGCGCCGATCGCCGCCGGAAACGCCCACCCGAGGCTCCCCTCGCAGTGGAGGAAATTCCGGCCGGCCGGCAGATCCATGAACACGCCGGCCCACGTTCCGACGTAACCGGTGTCCGTGACGTAAAGGGTATCGTCCGGGCAGGCCTTCACCAGCTCGACCGCCAGCTGCTCCGGACGGATCGGCGTCCGGTTGCCCTGCGTGTGCTCGCGTTCGCTTTCGCGCCATGTCCGCAGGCGTGCCTGCGCCTTCGCCACCCAGGCCGCATGCGCGCCGCGCTCCGCCGGGCCCGCCGCCTCGCGCATCTGCCGCAGCACCGTGCGCGCATCGCCGATCAGGGGCAGCACGTTGGGGTAATTGGCGCCGGGCTGCGCCGGATTGATGTCGACGTGGATGGCGCGGGTGCCCGGCGCAGGCAGCCGCCGCATGTTCGTCGTGGCGCCGCCGTGGTGGCCACCCACATAGAACACGAGATCCGCTTCCGCGATCACCGGATCGGTCGAAGGCCTGCGGTAGGAACCGGTCACGCCGAGCGACAGCGGATGCCGCTCGTCGATGCTTCCTTTGCCGCCGAGCGTGGTGGCCACCGGCAGCGCGAGATGCTCGGCGAGCGCGGTGACTTCGTTCCACGCCTCCGACGCGACCGCGCCCCGACCGCAGACCATGACCGGACGCTCCGCCTCGGTCAGCTCCCGCGCGGCCTGCTCCACCAGGTCCTCGTCCGCCCGCGGCCGGAAGGCGGGATAGGAGAAGTAGCGCGGATCGAGGAACCGGAAGTCGAACTCCGCTTCTCCCGCCTCGAGCGCGCCGTCCAGGTAGAGGTGGACCGGCCGCGGCGCGCCCGTGGTCATCTCGCGGTACGCCTTGCCGAAGAACTCGGCCATCCGGTCGAGCGACCGCACTTCGGCGTCGTACTTGGTCACCGGCCGGAAGTCGACGTACGCCTCCTGATACGAATTGCCCTGGTAGCGCGAGCTCGGCAGGACGGGCGTGACGGCGAGCAGCGGCGTGTGACTCTGCCAGGCATCGACCAGGCCGGCGTACAGGTTCGTGGCGCCGGGACCGCCCTGCGCGATCACGACCGTCGGGCGGCCGCACGCCTGCGCGTAGCCGTCGGCCATGTAGCCCGCGGCCTTCTCCGAGTGGCAGAGCACGCGCTTGATCCGGGTCTCGGCCAGCTCGACGAGCGTCGGATAGAGGAACGTCGGGACGAAGAAGACCGCCTTCGTGCCCGAGCGGCGGATCAGCTCCGCGAGGAACTCCTGCCCCTTCATTCTCCGAGGCTGCTCGCTCGCTGTCTGCCGTCCGGTCGCCGTCTGCTCGCGGCCGGTCGCGATCGATCTCATCTGATTCTCCTTCGGTGGCACCGCCGCTGCGCCGGCCGGCCGTACCGGCACCACCCCGCTCATTGGGCTTCGCCGATCTTGGCCGCAGGCTGCGACCGCTCGCCGTCCGGCCGGATCTCGCGCGCGAGCTGCACGATCCACGGATACAGACGCTCCGCGTCTTCCTCCGGCGCATCCTGGCCGTAGCGTTTCTTCACGCCGTGCTTCTGGAGCTGCACGTAGCGGTCGGGCTCGACGTCGTGGCGTCGCAGGCAGCCGCGCACGCACGCCAGCGGGCAGCCGTCCAGGGCGAGGATCGGGCGACCCGACGTCGCCTGGTGAACGAAGTTCGGCAGGTCGGCACCGACGCCGGCGATGCAGGACATCTGTGCCTCGCCGTCGCGATCGAGACGCACGGCCAGCGTATTGGCGAGCTGGGCTGCGCTCGAGCATCCCGAGCAGCTGTACACCAGCGGGAGATGAGGAATCTGTCGAGCCACGTCACGCCTCCCAATACGAGAAGTGAATGGGTTGCCGATTCGGCGCCGGGCAGCCGAGCGGGCTACACCGGCTCGAGCCAACGCTCGGAGATCTCGGTTCGTATCGTGTCGTCCGGATTCGTATCGGGAGAATCGTCGTCCCACAGGTCTTCGTGCCGGAAACACACCACGTAGAACCACTCGACCTTGTCGATGTGTCCCCACGCCTCGTCTTCCGGGGCGGGGCTCTCGTAGGCGATGTCCTCCACGGTGCCGACGGCGCCGCGGATGTAGCCGGGCGTCTGGTTGTAAAAGAGATCCGGCTGATCCTTGACCCGCAGGCGGTCGCCGATCTTGAAGCGGGGCGGGCGACCGGCCTTGCCCTTGTAGCACTGCGGGTCGCCGATGCCGGCGGCGATCTCGGCAACGCGCAGGTAGTTGTACTTGGGCGCGCTGCTCGCCTTGCCCAATCCCTCGTCGTCTGTCTCAGCGTGGCGACTTTTGCGCATGGCGTCTTCTCACCTCCTCGATCTTGTCGGTCAGCTCGGTCAGCGTGATGTGGTCCCGGTCGACCAGCGCCCGCGCAGCGGCGAGCAGCCAGCGCGCCGAGTACGGCACCGCGAGGTATTTGTCGCCGAGGTCGGCGCCCCGCCGGAGCTTCTCCACGTTGGTCCAGACGCCGCGCCATGAAAGGCACTCGCAGATCGCGTAGGTGTTGAGCTCCCACGATTTCGGCTTGCTCTCTTCGAGCGGAATCGCTCCGCCCTCCTGGCCGCCGAGATCGTGGACGACGCGCATGGACTCCTTGAAGCGCGCGTGCTCGAAAGCGGCGGAAGTCGGCGCCGGCTGCGGCGGCCTCGGGACGTTACGCGATGACATGATCTCGTTCTCCTCTTACGTCGTTCTCTTCACACGGATCGCAATACATGCATCGATGCGAGAATCATGCGGCTCGCACGTCTCGCTGTCCAAGTCTCAATCTCGATCTGTCGCATAGGTGCGCCCTATTTTTAATAAGACCAGGTATAGAACGACGACAGGACTGATCGTCTCGCTCGCGCGCGACGCGGCGTCGCTGCGCGCGCGTTGACATCGTCGGAACGAATCGAAGCCCGGTGACGATCGCCGATCGGGAAGAGAGCGGGATTGCGCGAACCGCGCGCGGCCCAGTCGCGATGAGCGGCGCAGCGAATGAGTACCGAGCCGCCGGTGAACCTCAACTCCGGCCGGGCGAACTGCTCGGAAGATCTCGACGCCCCGCTGCGAGCCGGCGGTGGGACGCACCGCTCGCGCGAGTCTTCTCAGGTGGACGACATCGAAGGTATCGTACAGGGACGCGTTCGTCGCGGGTCGGGTTCCTGTCCGCGCCCGGCGATCCCGCGCCGCGACTACGCGTCGCCTCGCGGAAGCTGGAACAACTCGATCCAGTGTCGCACCGGCAAGTCCGTGCCGCTTTGCAGATGCACGAGACAACCGATGTTGGCGCTCGCAATCAGATCCGGCCGGGCGGATTCGAGCGCGGCGACCTTGTTGCGCTTGAGTCGGCTCGCGATCCCCGGTTGCAGCAGCGCGTAGCTGCCGGCCGAGCCGCAGCAGAGATACCGGTCCGGCACTTCCGTCAGGACGAAGCCAGCCTCGCTCAGGATCTTCTCCACGACGCCGTTCAACCGCTGCCCGTGCTGCAGCGAGCAGGGAGACTGGAACGCAACCTTCGTTCCGGCCGGCACGCCCGGTTCGAGCCGCCCGAGGTCCTCTCGCGCGACCACTTCGGAAAGGTCCCTTGCCATCTGCGACACGCGCTTCGCCCTCGCGGCATACGTCGGATCACCGCGCAACAGGTGACCGTATTCCTTGACGTGAAGGCCGCAGCCGCTGGCCGTCGTCACGATCGCTTCGCAGCCGGCTTCGACGTGCGGCCACCAGGCGTCGATGTTGCGCCGGGCGAAGTCGAGCGCTCCGGAGGGATCGGAAGTGTGCTGGTGCAGCGCGCCACAGCAGCCGGCGCTTTGGGCGCGCACCAGTGAAATGCCGAGCCGGTCCAGCACGCGCGCGGCGGCCGCGTTGATGTTCGGCGCGATCGCCGGCTGCACGCAGCCGTCGAGAACGAGCATCCGCCGTGCATGCCGCGACGCCGGCCACTCGACCGCGCGGCGGCGTGCCGGGATCCGGCGCTTCAACGCAGTGGGCATCAACGGCCGCACGAGCTGCCCGAGGCGCAGCAACGGCGTGAACCGTCCCGGATGGGGAATCACGGATCGCACCAGCGCGCGCGCCACCCGCTCGCGCCAGGGGCGCGCTACGCGGCCTTCGATCAGCACGCGCCCGATGTCGAGGAGCGCCGCGTAGTGCATGCCCGAGGCGCAAACGGCCTCACAGGTGCGGCAGCCCAGGCAGCGATCGAGGTGAGCGAGGGTCTCCCGGGTCGCAGGGCGGCGACCCTCGAGCACCATCTTCATCTGATAGATGCGGCCACGCGGGCTGTCGAGCTCGTCGCCCAGGAGCTGGAAAGTCGGGCAGGTCGGCGCGCACGCGCCGCAGTGCACGCACGCGCGCAGGAGGGCCGCGGCGTCGCGTCCGAGGGGCGTATCGCGGACGAAATTGACGAGCACTGGCTTCATCGGGAGTCGGCCTATGATACCGGAGCCAGGTTGGCGGAACAGCTTTCCCGTCGCCTCCCCGCCTTCTCCGGTCGGAACGAGCGACCACTCGAGCACCTGGCGTGTGGCGGTGAGCTTCTCGGTGCTGTCGAAACGTGCGACGCGGCGACGCGCACGATCATCTTGTGCTCGAAGTAACGACCCTCTTCGCTATGCAGGTAGCTCGAGCCGCTCGTCGTGACGCCGTGATGCGGGACGATCGCGCGCAGCGTCTCCGCGCTGCAGTAGTTCTTCTCGGATAAAGCGCAGAGCAGACACGCGAGCGAGAGCGTCGCCGCGGCGATCTGGACCCACTGCAAAGGTGACGTGGTGCCACGCTCGAGGCGGGTCAGGCCGACGGCAAAAGGCGTCCCGACCAATGCAACAGAATCTCACCTTTGTCGTGGGGGCGGGTCTGGCACCGGCTGCAGGAGATGTCAGCCAGATCCTTGATGCGCAGGTGGTCGCCTGCCCCTAACCTGGAGGGATCAGCCTCGCCCTTGAACACCGCGGATCGTCGATGCCGTCGTCTTCCTGGCTCTGAGGGAGCACAGCGCGCGTGGCGGGGCAGCGCTACGCGCCGTCCTGGACGAAAGGCAGCCCCTGCTTCATGCACCACTCGGCCCGCGCGAGCTCCTTGCCGAAATACGCCGCGTGGTCGAGCCGCGATACCCAGCCGTTCCGGACCGCCGTCAGGTAGATGCTCCTCGCATCGCGCCCCTCGATCACGCGGAGCAGCTTCTCGCGGTAGTCGTAGTGCTCGACCAGCAGGGCGTCGCCTTCCACGTGGATCACGAAATAGCCGGCCTCGTCGAGCTTGATGCGCCTGGGGTCGACGCCGACGGCGACCACGCGCTCGACCTCCGTCTCCCCGCCCGCCTCGCGCCCGCGATCGAACCGCGGCCCGGTCGCGGGCGCGGCGCTCCGCGTCAGCTCGGCCACCCGGGCGTGAATGGCGGACACGTCCGTGCAACCGATCATGTCGACGGGCTGCACCTGCTCGCGGAATGCCTGCACCTCGGCGGCGGAGGTATTCGGCAGAACCGGCCGCATGCCGGGCGAGCCGGGTATCCGTTTGCGCTCGTCGATGCCGTTCGCGAACAGGGCCAGGAGGGTCGCGCCCGTCAGGTGACGGGGCGGCTCGTTTCCCGCGCAGACGAGATAGCGGATCGCCGGATTCGACAGGACGTTCTTCACGATCTTTTCGATGCCGATGTTCTCGGTTTCGACCTTACCGACGATGCAGAGACCCGACGGCGGATTCCGGCTGACGGCTTCGGCGAGCGCCACGCTGCCGAGGGTCGTGACGGCGACAGGCGCGTCCGGATCCGAAACGAAATAGCTGCCGGGCACGTAGGGCCAGGTCCGGCGCCGGGGCTTCGTGCTCGCGAACGCACGGCTCAAGAAGAATCCGAAGTTCTCCATCGCGGTCCGCATCGCTGCCCCTCCGGTCTTCAACCAAACAAGATCCGACGACGATCGTTCGACAAACTATCAAGCGCGGGTCGACATCCGCAATACGGCGCTGCGATGCAACGCCCGCGTCGTCGTGTCCCGGGCTTGCATAGCAATGCCCTATCGAGTCGATAAGAACAAAGTTTTGGCCTCCGAGAGGGCTGTTGGCTACATTTGCTCGCGGGTTTCCATTCCGCGGATGCGGCACGGCTACAACCGCTTACGCGCCCATCGCCTCGCGCATGCACGACCCATGCGGAGGATTACGGCGGGGCGTCCGAGCAGCTGTAATCCGCGCCGTCGCGCGGGCGGTGGGCCCGGTGAGACTCTTCCTCCCTCTTGGGGGGCGTCAAGCCCCCTTTTTTTCTGCAGGGAGACACCCGCGGCACGATCGCTCGCCTCGCCGGGAGAAACGCATTGCAGAGGGACATGCATTACTACGCGACGTACGCTCTCGCGCGCGCCGCCGGTTTGCGCGCGGACGCCGCGCGCGAGATCGCGACCTGCGCCGAGTACGTCGATCACGCCGACCGCGTGGCCGTCGTCTGTCAGGACGGCTTCGAGATCCGGGCCGAGCCGACCTCGCACCACCCTTCCGGTCGCGCCGACTACACGACGCCGCGGGACCAGCGCCGCACGTGGATCCCGTTTCACTTCCTGCCGGGGAACCAGGGCGACTCGCTCGACGAGCGGCTGCTGTGCGCCATGGACAGCCCGATCGCCCGCGCCGTCCTCGATCATGCCCTGGAGCGCCTCGACCGGGATCTCGGGGTCCCGCTGCTCGGGATCGTCGCCCACGCGTATGCGGACACCTTCGCGCACTACGGGTTCTCCGGGATATCGTCCCCGATGAATCGGGTCGACGAGGCATCGTTCGTCTTCCACTGCTCGGCCGCCGCCCGCGCGGCCCTCGCCGCACGTCGCGACCGCTTCGTGGCGCGGTACGCAAGCGGCCCCCTGGCCGGTCGACTGCTGTGCCTCGGACACGGGTCCGTCGCGACGTTCCCCGACGAGCCGTACCTCGCATGGGAGTTCGACTATGCCAGTCCGGCGCGACCGTCGGGAAAGCGCGAAAACGCGAAGACCTTCCTCGTGTGCTGCGAGCGCCTCCACGACTTCTTCGTGCGCGCGCGAGCGCGGCTCGACGGCGGGTACGACGACCCCGGCGCCTACCGCGACTTCGCCCACATGCGCAGCACGATTCGGGCGATTCTGGCCGTCGAAGGCGACGTGCGAGAGCGGGTGGACGCATGGAAGGGCGCCGCGGGCGCGGGCCTCCTTTACAGGCGGCCCGAGCCCATCCCCGACTACGACGCGCACATGCTCGATGGCGAAATTCGCGCGTTTGCGCTGCAGGACCGGGAACGGGTCGAGCGCACGCTCGCCTGCCGTTTTCTGCAGGCGGCGAACCTCCACCGCGGCTACCTGCTCGACGAGCTGTTGCCGGCGAACGGGTTGAATGTCGAATCGGTGCCGATCGACTGGTGAGATCGCGACCGGGCAGGCGCGTTACGCCGGCCGGGCCAGATAGGTGTAGTAGTTGCAGGAGGCGAAGAAGGTTCCGCCCTCCATCGCCCGGCGCTGCGCCGCGAGCCACGCCTCGATCGTCTCCGCCGGCAGCAGGCCGGCCTTGATCACGGCCGGCACGTAGGTCTCGGCGAAAGTGCGAAAGTAACTCCCCTTTCCGATCTCGGCCACGACCTCGCCCCAGGCTTCGATCAGATCGAGGCCGAGTTCCCGGAACAGCCGCGGCAGCTCGCGCATGATCAGCGGGTTGTTGAAGGTGGCGTTCACCAGAGCGGCGTCCACGCGGCGGCCGAGCCCGGCGTCCGGGAACGCGTACGTCAGGGAGGCGTAGTCGCCGTCGAACACGGCCACGGTCCCGCCGGAGCGGACCACGCGCGCCATCTCCCGCAGGACCGCGGCCGGGTCGGTGACGTGGCTGATCACGGTGTGGGCGATGACCGCGTCGAACGTCGCGGCCGGGAAGTCCAGGCGATGGGCGTCGCCGACCCGGAACGCGATGCGGTCCCCGACGCCTTCCGCCTGCGCGTGGCGTCGTGCCGCCTCGATGAACGGCGGGCTGTGGTCGACGCCCACCGCGCGGCCGGTGAAGTCCGGGCGGCGCGCGAGAAAGCGCGTCATGGCCCCGGTCCCGCACCCCACCTCCAGCACCTGCGCCGAGTCGGGCAGATTGAGCCGCGCGGCGTACTTGTCGAACAGCCGCGCGAACACGGCGTCCTTGGCGCGGTTCTCGAGCCGCGCGATGAGCCGCTCCACCGAGGCCGGGTCGAGCTCGTTGACGAATCGATGCGGATCGCGTGCAGCCATGCTTCACCTTCTGTTCTGCGACGGCGCTTGACAATGACACCGGATCGGCGCGGCGTAAATCCCCGGCGATCGCCGGTTGCGCCGACGGAGGCTCCCGGTAAACGGACGGTGCCGCGACCGGTGTACCGCGGCGCCCTTCGGGCAGGACTCGGCGGCAACAAAGCGATAACAAACGAGAAACACCCGGCGACGCGGCATCGTGGTAACGTGCGACTTCACCGGGCCCGACCCAAGCGGCACGAACGCGACGAGACCGAAGCACGATGATTGCCGAAAAACGCCGCGTCCTGCTGCTGGCCGCCTCCCAGTCCGTCACGCTCACCGTGATCGTGCTCGCGTTCACGCTCGGGGCGATCCTCGGGCACGAGCTGGCCGCCGACAAGTCGCTCGCGACCCTGCCGAACGCGCTGATGGTCGTCGGCACCGCCGTCGCGACGGTCCCGGCCTCGCTCCTGGTACGCCGCCTCGGCTGGCGCGGAGCCTTCCTCGTCGGCACGGGCCTCGGCCTCGGCGGGGGCCTCCTCGGTTTCTACGCGCTGCAGGCCGGCAGTTTCGCGGTGTTCGCCCTCGCCTACGGATTGCTCGGCATGTACCAGTCCTTCGGCAACTATCACCGCTTCGCGGCGGCGGACGCGGCGAGCGACGCCTTTCGAAGCCGCGCGGTCTCGTGGGTGCTGGCGGGCGGCGTGGTCGCGGCCGTCGCCGGGCCGAAGCTCGCCGAGTGGGGCCAGTCGCTCATGGGAAATGCGCCCTACACCGGCGCTTTTGCGCTGGCCGCGCTGCTCGCCGTGTCGGCGATCCTGGTCCTGCTCTTCCTCGACATGGGCCGGCCCGGCGCGGGCGGCGACACGACGCCGGCGCGCCCGCTCATCGCGGTGGCGCGGCAGCCGGCGTTCTTCATTGCGACGGTGTCCGCCGCGATCGGCTACGGGGCGATGGTGCTCGCGATGACGGCCGCGCCGCTCGCCATGGTCGGCCATCACCGGCACGGCATCGGCGATGCCGCCTTCGCCATCCAGCTGCACGTGCTCGGCATGTTTCTGCCCTCGTTCTTCACGGGCGCGCTGATCCGGCGCTTCGGCCTCCTGCGCGTCATGAGCGCGGGGATCGTGCTGCTCGCGGGCCACGTCGTCATCGCGCTGTCGGGCGTCGCCGTCGCCCACTTCGGGTCGGCGCTGGTCCTGCTCGGGATCGGCTGGAACTTCCTCTATGTCGGCGGCACGGTCCTCCTGACGGCAACCTACCGTCCGTCGGAGCGGGCGAAGGCACAGGCGCTGAACGATTTCGTCGTCTTCGGCGTGGTCGCCGCGGCCTCGCTCTCCGCCGGCTGGTTGCTGCACCATTTCGGCTGGGAGGCCGTGAACTATGCCATCCTGCCGTTCCTGGCGCTGGCCGGCGGCCTGATCGTCTGGTTCGGCCTGCGGTGCCGCGCGGTCCGCGCGGCCGGGGGCATCGCGCCGGAGTACGCGATTACCAAGAGTCTGTCCTGAGGAGCCGGACGCCCGCCCGCTTCTTGATGAGGGTCAAATTTACGGGGCACGGTGCGAGCGTATACTTATCTCATGATCTGGGCTTCCACCCGTCGATCCATCGCCCGCCGGCTCCTTGTCGCCTTCACCGGCGTGTGGCTCTACGCCGCGCTTTCACCCTGCCTCATGGCGGCGGACGACCCCCACTGCCCGGACTGTCCGTCGTCGTCGACGGCCGCGCCGCTGGATGAGAACGCCTGCCAGCCGGCCATGACCGTCGACTGTGCCCTGCCGGAACTGAACCCCGTGACGCTCGACGGTTCCCTGGACGTACCGGCGCCGATCCACGTGCTCGCGATCGTCCCCGCCGACGCGGCGGCCGTGCCGATCGCGCCTTTCGAGCATCATGCCGCCAACGCGGCGGTTCGTGCCCCGCCGCCCCTCGCGCTGAGACCCGCCGTCCTGCTGAGGTAGCCCGCTCCTTCGATCGTCCCGTCCACGATTGAAGGAGAGGATCCATGCGTGCGTTGTTCAGCGGCCGCCGGGCGGCCGCCATCATACTAGTAAGTCACTTTGCCATTGCCCTTGACGCCCCTGCCGCCGAGCTGACGCTCGCGCGCGCGGAGACACTCGCGCTCGAACGCGCGCCGTCGCTCGCGCGGCTGCAGAGCAACGTGGCGGCGGCATCGGAGCGCGTCGCCTATGCCGGGCAACTGCCCGACCCGGCGCTCACGCTCGGCGCGATCAACGTCCCCACCGACAGCCTGAGCCTCACCGAAGACGACATGACGATGGTCGGTATCGGGCTGCGTCAGGCGTTCCCGCCCGGCGATGCCCGGGCGCAACGGACGCGCGGCGCCTCGGCCGGCGTCGAGCGCGAGGCCGCGCGGCTCGAGGCCGGGCGCCGCCGGCTGCTGCGCGAGGTGCGCGCCGCCTGGCTCGAGGTGTACGCGGCCGAGACCTCGCTCCGGCTCGTCGACGAGCTGAGGCGGCTTGCGCGCCGCGACCTCGAATCGGCGGAGGGGCGTTATCGCGCTGCCCAGGACGCGCAACGCGCCGTGCTCCGCGCCCGGTCCGCGCTCGCCCGCGTGAACGAACGTGAGCCGATGTTCCGCGCGCAGGCGAAACGCGCCCGCGCCGTGCTCGCCCGCTGGCTCGGCGACGCCGCCGACGAGCCGGTTCCGGCCGCGCTGCCACCGCTCGGCGTCGGTACACCGGGCTTCGATCCCGACAACCATCCCGAGATGCGCATGGCCGTCGCCGAGATCGAGGCCATGCGCTCGGAGGCGGGCATGGCGCGCGCCGAGTACCGGCCGGGCTACATGGTCGACGTCATGTACGGCGTGCGGCAGGACCGGCCGGACATGATCACGGCACAGGTGAGCCTCGATCTCCCGATCTTCCGGGCGAAGCGCCAGGACCCGCGCCTCTCCGAGCGCGTGCAGCTCGAACGCGCGGCGGAGCTCGAGGCCGAGGACAAGCGCCGGGAGCTTCGAGCCATGCACGCCGCGGTGCGGGCCGAGCACGAGGAGCACGGCGAGCGCCTGCGGATCTTCGAGAACGAGCTGCTGCCGGCGCTCAAGCGCGAGGCGAGCGTCACGGCCGCGGGCTTCGCACGCGAGCAGGCGGAGCTGCGCGACGCACGCATGCGCGAGCTCGATGCGCGTCTCGAGCTCGTGCGTCTCAGGGTAGACCACGCCAGGACGCAGGCCGAACTGCTGTATCTCACCGGAGAATGAGCATGAACGCGAAAACGACCGCACTGATGCTGGCCGCCGCCCTGGTCGGCGCTTTGCTCGGTATCACCGGCTGGACCTATACGAATGACGCCGGCAACGGCGTAGCTCGCGCGACGACGGCTGCCGCGAGCGCCGGGCGCAAGGTGCTTTACTGGCACGACCCGATGGTGCCCGGCCAGCGGTTCGACAAGCCCGGCAGATCGCCCTTCATGGACATGGACCTGGTGCCCGTCTACGCCGACGACGCGCCGGCCGGGGACACGGCGATCGTCACCGTGCGGCCCGAGGTCGTGAACACGCTCGGCGTGCGCACGGCCCGCGCGGCGCGCAGCAGCGCGCCGCGGCGCCTCGAGACCGACGGCTACGTGTTTCGCGACGAGCGCGGGTTCGGCGTACTCGTCGACATTTTCGATCGCGATGCCGGTTGGGTGCGCCGGGGCCTCGCGGCCGAGATCCGCATTCCGGAGCTCGGTGACCGGAATCTCAAGGGAACCGTCAGCTGGGTCTCGCCGGACGTGGAGTTCGGCGCGCGCTCTCTCAAGGCGCGAGTTCGCCTGACCTCGCCGGCGGCCGGGCTTCGCGCGAACACCTACGCCCAGGTCGCGGTGCTCGGCCCGCGTCCCGCGCAGGCACGGCTGCTCGTGCCGCGCGAAGCGCTGATCCGGACCGGCACGCGCACGAGCGTGGTGCTCGCGCTGGACGCCGGCCGCTTCAAGCCGGTCGACGTCGTCGTCGGGCCGGAGATCGGCGAGCACGTCGAGATCGTCGACGGCCTCGCGGACGGCGATCGCGTGGTGACGTCGGGGCAATTCCTCCTCGACTCGGAGGCGAGCATCCGCGCGAGCTTCGCCCGGATGGAGTCGGCGGAACCGTCGGCGGCCGCCGACGAGCCCGCACGCACGGATCACTCCGGTCACGCGGGACGCTGAGATGATTGCGCACATCATCGGCTGGTCGGTCCGCAACCGCTTTCTCGTCCTGCTCCTTACCGCCCTGTTCATAGGCTGGGGCATCCTCGCGCTCGCGCGCACGCCGCTCGACGCGATCCCCGATCTCTCCGACGTGCAGGTCATCATCAAGACGAGCTACCCCGGTCAGGCGCCGCAGGTGGTCGAGGACCAGGTGACCTACCCGCTCACGACGGCGATGCTCTCGGTGCCGCGGGCCGTCACGGTTCGCGGCTTCTCCATGTTCGGCGACTCGTTCGTGTACGTGATCTTCAAGGACGGCACGGACCTCTACTGGGCGCGCTCTCGCGTGCTCGAGTACCTGAGTCAGGTCGTCCCGCGCCTGCCGCGGAACGCCCGGCCGGCGCTCGGCCCGGACGCGACCGGCGTCGGCTGGGTGTACGAGTACGCGCTGGTCGACCGGACCGGGCGGCACGACCTCGCGCAGCTCCGGGCCATCCAGGACTGGTTCCTGAAGTACGAGCTGCGCACGGTGCCCGGCGTCGCGGAAGTCGCCTCGGTCGGCGGGATGGTAAAGCAGTACCAGGTCGTCCTCGATCCCGCGCGCCTGCGCGCCCACCGCCTCACCCTCATGGACGTACGCCGCGCGATCGAGCAGGCGAACCGGGAGACGGGCGGCTCGGTGGTCGAGATGGCCGAAGCCGAGTACATGGTCCGCGCCCGCGGCTACCTGCAGGGCGAGAGCGACCTGCGGGCGATTCCCCTCGGGATCGCGAGCGACGGCACGCCGATCCGGCTCGCGCACGTCGCGGAGATCCGGCTCGGGCCCGAGATGCGTCGGGGCATCGCCGAGCTCGACGGCGAGGGCGAGGTCGCCGGCGGCATCATCGTCATGCGCCACGGCGAGAACGCGCTCAGCACCATCCGCGCCGTGAGGGAGAAACTCGAGGCGCTCGAGGACAGCCTGCCGGAAGGGGTGGAGCTCGTGCCGACCTACGATCGCTCGCAGCTCATCCACCGGGCGGTCGACAATCTCACCGGCACGCTGATCGAGGAGTTCGTCATCGTCGCGCTGGTGTGCGCCGCGTTCCTGTTCCACCTGCGTTCGGCGCTGGTCGCCATCCTCACCCTGCCCATCGGCGTGCTCATGGCCTTCATCGTGATGCAACGACAGGGCATCAACGCCAACATCATGTCGCTCGGCGGCATTGCGATCGCGATCGGGGCGATGGTGGACGCGGCGATCGTGATGATAGAAAACGTGCACAAGCACATCGAGCGCGCCGGCGGCGTCATCGCCGACCGCTGGGCGCTCGTCCGGACGGCCGCGCAGGAGCTGGGCGCGCCGCTCTTCTACTCGCTGCTCGTCATCACGCTCAGCTTCCTGCCGGTGTTCGCGCTCGAGGCACAGGAGGGGCGGCTCTTCTCGCCGCTCGCCTACACCAAGACCTATGCCATGGCGGCCGCCGCCGGGCTCTCGATCACGCTCGTGCCGGTGCTGATGGGTTACTTCGTCCGCGGGCGCATCCGCCCGGAGCACGAGAACCCGATCAACCGCGCACTGCTCGCCGCCTACCGGCCGTTTCTCGGCTGGGTGCTGCGCTGGCCCAAGGCGGTCCTCGTGCTCGCTGCCGCGCTCGTGCTCGCCGGCGTCTACCCGGCGACGAGGCTCGGGGCCGAATTCATGCCGGACATGGACGAAGGCGACCTGCTCTACATGCCGACGACGCTGCCGGGGCTCTCGCCCGGCAAGGCGGTGCAGGTACTGCAGCAGACCGACCGTCTTCTGAAGACGCTCCCCGAGGTCGAGACGGTCTTCGGCAAGGCGGGCCGCGCCGAGACCGCGACCGACCCGGCGCCGCTCTCGATGTTCGAGACGACGATCCAGTTGAAACCGCGCTCGGAGTGGAGGGAGGGCATGACCACGGAGAAGCTGATCGCGGAGATGAACGCACTCGTGAAGATGCCGGGACTCTCCAACGTCTTTGTGATGCCGATCAAGACCCGCATCGACATGCTCACGACCGGCATCCGCACGCCCGTCGGCATCAAGGTGACGGGACCGTCGCTCGCCACGCTCGAAGACGTCGGCCGTCAGATCGAGCAGGCGATCCGGGCAGTCCCGGGTACCACTTCGGTCTACGCCGAGCGGGTGACCGGCGCACGC
The DNA here is from genome assembly GCF_002355415.1 of Sulfurifustis variabilis. Classification (GTDB taxonomy): domain Bacteria; phylum Pseudomonadota; class Gammaproteobacteria; order Acidiferrobacterales; family Sulfurifustaceae; genus Sulfurifustis; species Sulfurifustis variabilis. The sequence continues at coordinate 2,753,813 of NZ_AP014936.1, forward strand.
TACGTCGACGTGCGTGTCGACCGGAACCGCGCGGCGCGCTTCGGCCTGAACGTCTCGGACGTGCAGGATGCGGTGGAAACGGCCATTGGCGGGATGAACGTGACCGAGACGATCGAGGGTCGCGAGCGCTACCCGGTGAACCTGCGCTACCCGCCCGACGCGCGCGACTCGCTCGAGCGGCTGCGCCGGCTTCCGATCGTCGTGGGCAACGGCTTGCCGATCGCGCTCGGGGAGGTGGCCGATGTGCGCATCGTCGACGGCCCCGACATGATCCGCAGCGAGAACGCGCGCCTCTCCGGCTGGACCTACGTCGACTTCGCCGGGCGGGACATCGCCGCCTACATCGCCGACGCGAAGCGCGCGGTCGCCGGGCAGGTCCGGCTGCCGCCCGGCTACGCGCTCGCGTGGTCCGGCCAGTACGAGTACCTCGAGCGTGCGGTCGGGCGCCTCAAGGTGGTGATTCCGTTCACCGTGGCGATCATCCTGCTCCTGCTCTACCTCAACTTCCGAAACGGCATGGAGGTGCTCATCATCGTCGCGACGCTGCCGCTCGCGCTCGTCGGCGGCTTCTGGCTGCTCTGGGCGCTCGGCTACCACCTCTCGGTCGCGGTCGCCGTGGGCTTCATCGCGCTCGGCGGCGTGGCGGTCGAGATCGGCGTCGTCATGCTCGCCTACCTCGACCAGGCGATGAAACGGCGGCGCGAAGACCGCACCGCGCGCGGCGAAGACATGACGGGAGAGGACGTGCACGAGGCGATCGTCGAAGGCGCGCTGCTGCGCGTGCGGCCGGTGACCATGACCAAGATCGCGATCATCGCCGCGCTGCTCCCGATCCTCTGGAGCTCGGGCACCGGCTCCGAGGCGATGCAGCGGATCGCCGCGCCGATGGTGGGCGGGATGGTAAGCGTGGCGCTACTGACGCTCGCCGTCATTCCTGCGGCGTACCTGCTCTGGCAGCGGTGGCGGGTGGCACGGCAGACGCAGGCCGCGAGGGCGAGCAGGCCGCCGACTTCCGTCTTGCCGGCGCGCGACTGACCGGAGACCGAGATGGCGAGACACGGCGATCACCGGGATCGTCGCGCAAAAAAAAGCTCCGCGTCCCGAGGGAGCGCGGAGCACACGGTTTCGAAAGCGACCTGAGTGGGGCTCGGCCGTACGGGCCGATACCGTTCGTACGAAATAGTTATGTCAGAGGACGGGCGGTTGTCCGCCGCCGCCCGTGGGCTTGGGCTGTCCGCCGCCGCCCATTCGGGGGGGCTGACCTCCGCCGCCGCGGATGAGGTCGTTCGGCTGTCCGCCGCCGCCGATCGAGTTTGGCGGCTGCCCGCCACCGCCGATTGCGTGCTTGCTTCTCATCGTTGTTACCTCCATGTCGATTATTGTTCCGGTCGCCCGGAAGAGAGGCGCGACTTCCTTGCGCCGCCCCGCCGGGCGACGATTAGTGTCGACCGATCGCGCGAAGCGGGCAAGCGGCGCTTTGCAAGACCCTACAAGCCCCGTTTGAGCGGCGACGATCGCGTGGTCGAGAATGAAGCGCCGGTCGCGCTTCCTGAGCGCGCTCCGCACGCCAAACCCGCGCCAAGACCAATAACGATGACGGGTACCGAACGGTGGCAGTCTCTCGTCTCCCCGGAAACGCCGCGGGCATGCGCGCACGCGCATTCGAGCGAGCCGGGCTTCCCCTACGTCGCGCAGTTTCTGCTGGGTCCGCGCTTCGTGGAGCATCTGGCGCAGTGGCGAAGGAAGCGCGTCGCCGGCCGATTCAGCCTCACGCTGCACCCGTCGCTCGCGTGCACGCAGGTCGCGGATGCCGGCCGCGAACTGACGTTGATCGGACATATCCTCGACCCGCGGCGCCCGGAAGCGGGTAACGCCGAAATCCTGCAAGCCCTCCTCTCCCGCTTTCGCACCCGAGAGGACCTCGTCGATGCGACGACCGGGTACGGCGGTCGCTGGCTTCTGATCGCCGCCCGAGGACAGGAGTCGTTCCTCTTCCACGATGCGCTCGGGCTGCGCCAGGTGTTCTACACCGATCCGGCGAGCACCGGCGAGCTCTGGGCCGTGTCGCAGCCGGGCATCGCCGCCGAGGCGTTGGCGCTGGCCCCGGACGAGCAGGCCCTCGATTACATGGACACCGAGACCTACCGTCGCACCAACGAATACAGATGGCCGGGAACGGCTTCGACGTTCACCGGGCTCAGGCACCTGCCGCCCAACCACCGGCTCGACCTCGCGACAGGCGCGAGCCACCGCTACTGGCCGTCGAAGCCGCTCGATACGTTCACGCTCGACGCGGCGGTCGAGCGCCTGCTCGCGCTCGTCCCCGGGCTGGTTCGCGCGGCGACCGCGCGCTTCGACGTCGCCCTGTCACTGACCGCCGGCGTCGACAGCCGCTTCGTCCTCGCCGCCGCCCGCGACCTGGTCGATCGCCTGCGCTTCGTCACCGTGCGGCAGGGCCGACTGCCGGACGGCCATCCGGACGTCGAGATCCCCGCCCGCCTGCTCGCGCGGCTCGGGCTGCCGCACGACGTGATCTCCGCCACGTCGACCATGTCGCCGGAGTTCAGCCTTCGGTTCAAGCGCAACGTATACCGTGCCCACGATCACTACGGGCACGACGCGGAAGCGATTCTGGACTACTACGGCCGCACGCGCGCCGTACTCACGGGCAGCGGCGCCGAGGTCGGCCGCCGTCCTTTCCGCACGAAGCTCCCCCACGCCGACCGTGTCCGGCTGACGCCGGAGACGCTCGCCTGGCTCGAGTACGGTTCCACCCATCCGTTCCTGGTGAAACACTTCGCGGAGTGGCTGGACGGCGCCCGCGGACAGGAGCACGTGAAGCTGCTCGACCTGTTCGAATGGGAGCAGGACTACGGCAACTGGCTGGCCCAGACCCAGCTCGAGTTCGACGTCGCCTGGCGCGAGATCGTCACTCCTTATAATTGTCGCGCGGTGCTCGCGACGCTGCTCGGCACCCCCGAGCGCTACCGCGGGCCGGACGCCCTGCTCTGGCGCGAGTTCATCCGCCGCGCCTGGCCGGAGCTCTTGGCCGAGCCGATCAATCCGCACAAGCGAACCGGTCGCTTCGGCCGGACCGTGGCCGATGCGAAGGCCATCGCCCATTACTGGTCCTTCCGGCGACGGTGCGCGCGGCCCGCGGAGGCGTAGGTCCGGCGCGCTGAGAAAGCGTCGATGGTGCGCTCATCCGCCACGCGGCCGGACGCCGCCCGTTACCTCGGACGGCGACCGCCTGATTCGAGCCGGCCGCGCCATCAGGCGGCCAGACCGGTGGGGTGAGACGCGGCGGGCGAGCGCGTCATTCCGCTTCGGCATTTTGTTTCTCGTTATCGAATGGCGATATAGTCGCCGGGCGATGCAAACACCACGCCAACTCCGACCGGCTCGCGGCACGGACGATCACGAGCTTTACGCGGGTCTGGTGCGCCTGCACATCCTGTACCACGCCGCCCGGGAGCCGTTCTACGGGTTGTGGCTGATCGAGGAGCTGCGCCGGCACGGTTACGTCCTGAGTCCCGGCACGCTCTATCCGATGCTCCACCGCCTCGAGCGCCAGGGATACCTGCGGTCCCGCCCGGTGCAGGAAGGACGGCGGCAGCGCCGGCTCTACCAGGCGACCGCACGCGGGCGCCGGGCGCTCGCCGCCGCGCGCGAGCGGGTGCGCGAGCTCTTCGGCGAGCTCTTCGAGGACTGAGCCGTGGACGACAGGCGCGCAACCGGCGACGCGTCCTCCGTCGGCCAGGCGGCCGGCAGTCGGGTCACGTCTTCGCTCCGCACCGTCTTCGCGGCGTTTCTGAAGCTCGGGCTCGTTTCCTTCGGCGGCCCGATCGCCCACCTCGGGTACCTGCGCACCGAGTTCGTCGAGCGGCGCAGGTGGCTCGACGACGCGGCCTACGCCGATCTCGTCGCGCTCTGCAAGTTTCTTCCCGGCCCGGCGAGCAGCCAGGTGGGCATCGCGCTCGGGGCGCTGCGTGCCGGCCTGCCGGGCGCCGTCGCGGCGTGGGTCGGCTTCACCCTCCCCTCCGCGGCGATCATGATCGCTTTCGGGTACGGCTTTCAGTTTTTCGAGGGCGGGGGCGAGCCCGGCTGGCTGCACGGGCTCAAGATCGCCGCGGTCGCGGTCGTCGCCCAGGCCGTCTGGAGCATGGGGCGACAGCTCACGCCCGATCGGGCGCGCGCGTCCGTGGCGGTCGCCGCGGCGCTCCTCGTGCTCGCGTGGCCGAGCACGCTCGCGCAGATCGCCGTGATTGCGATCGGCGGTCTCATCGGCTGGCGCTTGCTCCCGGCGGCGGACGGCAGCGGCGGCGCACACGTCGATTTTCGCATCGGCCGACGGACGCCCTCCATGGCGTGGATCCTTTTCTTCGGGTTGCTCGTGCTTTTGCCGGTGCTCGCACGCACGACCGGCCGGCATGCGCTCGCGCTCGTCGACAGCTTCTACCGTTCGGGCTCGCTCGTCTTCGGCGGCGGTCACGTCGTGCTGCCGCTGCTCCGCGCCGAGGTGGTCCCGCCCGGCTGGATATCCGACGAGGCGTTCCTCGCCGGCTACGGCATGGCGCAGGCGCTGCCGGGTCCGCTGTTCACGTTCAGCGCGTATCTCGGCACGGTGATGGAAGGCCGGCCCAGCGGCTGGGCCGGCGGCCTCCTGACCCTTGCGGCGATCTTCCTCCCGTCGTTCCTGCTCGTGCTCGGCGCGCTGCCGCACTGGAACGCGTGGCGGCGGAAGGCCGGCATGCGCGCGGCGCTGAACGGCATCAACGCCGCGGTCGTCGGCATCCTGCTCGCCGCCCTCTACGATCCGATCTTCACGAGCGCCGTCGCGAGCCGCGGCGACTTCGCGCTGGCCGCGGCCGCCTTCGCGCTGCTCGTCCACAGGAAAGCGTCGCCGCTGTGGGTCGTCCTCTTCGCCGCAGGCGGCGGTACGCTGCTCGCGCTGGCGTGAGGCGCGGATGACCATCCATGTCGACATCGTCAGCGCCGAAGCGCTGATCTACTCCGGCAGGGCGACGAAGCTCGTGGTCACGGCATACCACGGCGAGCTCTGCGTGCTGCCCGGTCACGCGCCGTTGATCGCGCGCCTGCACCCGGGAGCGATGCGCCTGACGGACACCTTCGGGCGGGAGCGGCACTTCATGGTCTCGTCGGGGCTGCTCGAGGTGCAGCCGCACCTCGCCACCGTCCTGGCCGATACCGTTTTGCGCAACGACGAGCTCGACGCCGACTCCGCGCTGGCGGCCAAGACGCGCGCGGAGGAAAACATGCGCTGCGCCTGCTCCAAGCGCGATTACGAGCGCTGCAAGTCGGAGGCGGAGTTGCTTACGCTGCTCCTGCGGCAACTGGGCGAGGCGCGCGTCAGGCGGTGAGGCTGCTTGCCCAGGGTCGCGCGCTCACGCGAGCAGGTCGCGCTTCTTCTGCTCGAACTCCTCCTTGCCGATGTCGCCGCGCGCGTAGCGCTCCTTCAGGATCTCGAGCGCGCGCCCGTCCTCGCGGCGCGCGCCGTCCCGGCCGCCGCCCGGTGTCCCGAAGACCCATTTGACGAGCGCCACGATGAGCAGGATGAGAAGCCCCCAGTAGATCAGCATGTGCAGCGCCCCGAAGCCCCACCACCAGTAACCGCCGTCGCCCCACATCATCTTCACCTCCGTTTTCGCGTAGCCGGATGATTTCGCTGGCGATGCGCCGCGTGGACCGGCTCGGGCTCGCGGCGCACGCCGGCCGCGCCCTTCGCCGTGCCGTGCCGCTCGAGCAGCTGCGCGTTGATCGCGACGATCACGGTGCTGGCCGACATCAGCACCGCGCCGATCGCCGGGGTGAGCAGCACGCCCCACGCCGCCGCGACGCCGGCCGCGAGAGGGATCGCGATCGTGTTGTAACCCGTCGCCCAGAGCAGGTTCTGCACCATCTTGCGGTAGGTCGCGCGAGAGAGATCGAGGATCGCGACGACGTCACGGGGATCGCTCCGCACGAGCACGACGTCGGCCGACTCGATCGCGACGTCCGTGCCGGCGCCGACCGCGATGCCGAGATCGGACTCGACCAGCGCCGGCGCGTCGTTCACCCCGTCGCCGACCATCGCCACCGTGAGCCCCCGCGCTTTCACTTCCCGGATCTTGGCGGCCTTCTGCTCCGGGAGCACCTCGGCGAAGTAATCGTCGAGCCCGAGCTCCCGTGCCACCGTACGGGCTACGGCGCTCGCGTCGCCGGTCAGCATCATCGGACGAATGTCCATGCGCTTGAGCGCCTCGACGGCCGCGCGGGACTCGGGGCGAACGAGGTCGGCGAGCGCGATCGCCGCGGCAAGCCGTCCATCGACGATGAGGTACACGACCGTTTTGCCCTGCTCCTCGATTTGCCGCACGCGCGCGTCGTCGGTCGCGAGTCCCTGCTCGCGTGCGTAACCCGGGCTCACGACCTTGATCTCCCGGCCCTCGACCCGCGCCTGCGCCCCGCGGCCGGTGATGTTGCGAAAGCCCGAGACCTCGGGCGGAGCCAGCCCGCGCTCGCTCGCCGCCTGGACGATGCCCCGCGCAATCGGGTGTTCCGATTGGCTCTCGAGTGCGGCAGCGAGCCGCAGGCACTCGTCGGCCGGCAGATCGCCCAGGGCCACGGTATCGCTCACGCCGAAGCGTCCCTGGGTGAGCGTGCCGGTCTTGTCGAAGACGACCGCTTGCAGCTCGCGCGCACGTTCGAACGCGGCGCGGTCGCGGACCAGGAGACCGCGCCGGGCCGAGAGGCTGGTGCTCACGGCGACCACGAGCGGCACGGCGAGCCCGAGTGCGTGCGGGCAGGCGATCACCATGACGGTCACCGCGCGCTCCATCGCGAAGGCGAAATCGGGCCGGATGGCGAGCCACGCGATCAGGGTCGCCGCGCCCCCACCGAGCGCGACGAGCACGAGCACGACCGCCGCCCGGTTCGCGAGGTCCTGCGTGCGCGAGCGCGAGGCCTGCGCCGCGCGCACCATCTCCATCACCTGGGCGAGGTACGTCTCGCCGCCGGTCTTTTTCACCTCGATCGTGATCGCGCCTTCGCCGTTGACCGAGCCGCCGATCACGCCTGCGCCTTCCGCGCGCTCCACCGGTTTCGATTCCCCCGTGAGCATCGACTCGTCGAGGCTGGTCCGCCCCTTGACGATGTCGCCGTCGGTCGGCACGCGCTCGCCCGGCCGGATCAGTACGCGATCGCCGGTGGTGAGCGCCGAGACCGGCACGTCCTCGGTCGAACCGTCGGTGCGCAGGCGATGCGCCTCCGACGGCAGCAGACGCACGAGCGCCTCGAGCGCACGGGATGCACCCATCACCGAACGCATCTCGATCCAGTGCCCGAGCAGCATGATGTCGATCAGCGTTGCGAGCTCCCAGTAGAAGCCCATGCCCGGAAGCCCGAAGATCACGGCCGTGGAGTACGCGTACGCCGCGGTGATGGCGACGGCGATCAACGTCATCATGCCGGGCAGGCGACGGCCCAGTTCCTCGACGATGCCGCGCAGGAAGGGCCAGCCGCCGTAGAAGTAGACGACGCTCGAGAGCCCGAAGAGGACCAGGTCCTCGCCGGGAAAACGAATTGGCGCCTTGAACCCGAAAAGCTCCCAGAAGCCGTGCGAGAGCAGCAGGATCGGTACGGTGAGGACCAGCGAGACCCAGAAACGCCGGCGATACTCGGCGATCATCCCCGCGTGGTCGTGGCCGGTCGCATGGCTCGCGGCCGTGCTCGCCGCACGGGTCTCGGGTGCGGCTCCGTGCGGCGGCGCGTGTTCGTGGTGTCTGTCCTCCATGTGGGCCTCAGTGTACCGAACCCCTCTACGCGCTCCGCCCACGCTTTCCGTAGTGAATCGGCCGAGGGCAGACGAGTGGTTTCCCAAGGCCCGCCCGTCGGCCGGTCATGCCGGCCTGGATCGCGCGCGTGGCCCGAGGCGCCAGAGGACATCGTATCGCCGCAGCAGGAACAGACTCACGAAACCTGCCAGCACCGGAATGGCGGCAAGGTATAAATGGTTGTCGCCGAACGGCGAAAGCAGCTCCTCGTAGGTTGCGAGCGTCGAGACGGCGTGCACGAGCAGGCCCAGTCCGTAGCTCCAGGTTTGCCGGATTCCGGCCAGGATCGCGACGGCAAGCGCGATTTCGAGCACCCCTGCGATGTAAGCCGCCGACGGCGGCATATCGGTGAAATCGTAGTAACGGGCGAACACCTCGACGGTGGTATACGGCGCGACGAGCTTGTCGATGCCGAAGAGCAGCAGGAACGCGCCGAGGCCAAGCCGCAACACGAGTAGACCCAGCTCCATTCGGTTGTTCATCCCGAACCTCCTGGGCGCATCAGGAGCGCCCCCATTCGAAGCGCGCCCGAACCGGCGTGCTACGCCCGGGCAAGAGGATCTGGAGATCGATGCGATACGGGCCGCTGCCGCTCAGATAGAAGTAATTGCCGAAAGTGAGCGCACCGGCCACCGTCATGGGCTCGAGCCTCTTTTCGAGTTTGGCGCCCGCGTCTCCGGTGACGCTCGCGGCGATTCGTGCGTCCGTGATGCGGTTGCCCGTTTTTGCATCGAAAAGCGCGACCATCAGATGACTCTCGCCGACCGGCGCACCGCCGTGCATGCCGCTCTCCGGGTGTTCGCGCGGATGCCCGCGCACCAGCTCGGCCGGCACCACGCCGAAGTAGATCGCGATGCCGTCGACCACTTGCTCGTAGCTGGCCGCGTGGCCCGCCGAAGATATCGCCAAAGCGAGCACGCCGACCAGGCGCAATCCCATCATGTATCCCGTTCGCATGAGCCACCTCCACGGCGACCGGCGGCCGCCCATCGGGCCCGATCCACGCTTCGTCAACGCAAACGCCAGCGAAATGCGCGCCGGGGCACGCCGCCCACGCCGCTCAGGCGCAATTCCACGAACTCGGTTTCTTCGGCCGACCGGGAGAAGCGCAGCACGCCTTTGCGGTGATGGCCTCCGGGGGGATCGCCCTCCCAGCCGAGCGGCGGTCGTGCGGTCCCGGAGGCATCGATCAGCACGGCGACGCGCGTGAGATCCTGATCGAGCGAGGCCGAGTGCGTCTCGAGCGTTACCTCGAAATCCCAGGTTTCCGCCTGCGGCGAAATCTCTTTGGGTGTTACCGTGACGGTCACCGGACCCTCCCGGTTCGTCCGGGTATCGAGCTTGCCGATCGCAACCTGTGACGCATGCAGGGGCAGCACCCCGCCCGATTCCGATCCCGACGACATCCAGGCGACAAAGGGGACGGCGAACAGGAGAACGACTGCCGATGAGCGCTTCACGAATGCGCCTCCATGAACGCCATGTGCCGGGAGGCCTCCAGCGCCTTGCGACCGATGTAGAGCACTCCGGCGAGGTTGAAGGCGAGCCCCACCCAGAAGAGCTGCACCTGGTATTGAGCGACGAGCGCCACCACACCGGTGACGCCGAGGACCGGCAGCACATTCGCCAGGTAGTGCGTGCAGCAGGAGATCATGGCGCCGGTCGAGGTCGCGCCCGAGACGGCCACGACCTTGCCGGACGCGTTCGGATGACGCGTGGCCTGCTTCAGGTAAACGTAGAGTCCGATCTGCACACCGAAGCCGGCGGCAAGCGCGATCACGAAGTACCAGAAGTCAACGAACTGAGTCCAGGCGAAGTTCCAGCCGGATACCAGACTCAGGATCAGGAAATACGCGGCGAGCAGGCCGAAGCTGGCGACGGCACCGGCTCGCGCGGGTTTGACGAGCGTACGCAATTGCATGCTGCCCTCCATGTCGGTCGGTCCCGTCCGCCGGTGGAACGGGCGGACGGGTGACCGGCTATCTCATGCGGCGACTTTGCGACCGGTCCGCTCGGGAGAGCGGGCGGCCGCGCGCGAAGCCGCGCTGGCTTCACCGCCCGGAACCGCACGCTCCGCGCGGCCCCACCAGCCGAGCGCCACGAAACCGATCGCGGCGACGACGAGCAGAACCAGAACGAACGTCGGCAGATAGAACGTGCGGTAGACCTCCCAGCCGAGGGCGCGCAAGACCTGCGACACCGCCGTCGGGTTGCCGACGAGGTGGCCGCCGAGCGTACCGGTGATGGTGAGGAGCCCGGCCCCGAGCGCCGCGAGACCGAGCATGATCCAGCGGTTGACGCCGTCCCACACCGCCTCGCCCAGCCGCGCGCGCGTGACCCAGAGCAGCGCCCAGTAGGCGAGCGTCCAGGTGCCGAGCAACAGGTGATTGCGCCCCAGGGGCGACGATGTCATCGCCTCGAAGGGCCACACCAGCAGCCCGACGACGTAGGCGGCGAGCCCCATGAACGCGCCGAGGAGCAGCAACGGCGCGAGGACGCGGTCGGCCGCGCGCGCGAACGTGCCGTCCGAGACGGCCCGGATGGCGATCACGAGCGCCGCGGTGGTCCACAGCGCCAGCGGGAAGTGCACGAGCATTGCGTGATAGGCACCCATGTCAGTTCCTCCTCCGCGGGATCAAGAGGTTGACGGCGGTACCGAAGCCGCCGATGAGCAGCACGCCGGCGAACAGCGTGTAACCCCATTGGCCGCGGATCGCCTCGTTGAACTCCACCTCGACGCCGTAGTTCGCGAGCTGGATCTCGCTGTGCCGGAACTTGACCGGCACGCCCTTCCGGATGTTGTCGGCCCCGGCGTGGCGCTGGCTGTTCAACATCGGCCAGCTCACCTGGCCGGGATAGAACAGCTTCACTTCGTGCCACGGCTGGTTCCACGGCGGCGTCTCGCCGGTGAAGCGCACCGCGGTGAGGTCGGCGTTGCGCGCGAGGCCCAGCGAGACGGGGAGGGAGACGTAGTGCCAGCGGCTTCCGTTCGTGTCGCGGTGCACGGCGAATGCCACGGTGTAGCGGCCCTGATCGCGCAGAATCTTGTCGTCGAGCGGATGGCCCGTGTCCATGGCCCGCATCAGGGTCACGTCCCAGTACCCGTCCTTCCAGCGGGCCTTGCCGACGACCGAAATGTCGGCCCGCGATCCCTCGCCGGCGCGCAGTACCCGTCTCGGGATGGTATCGCCCTCCTTCCAGGCGTGATTGGGATCGAACGGCTTCGCCTGATCCTCCCGCATGTAGTAGAGATCGTCGAAACCGAGCTTGCGGCGCGCGAGGTCATCCCACTTGAGCGCCGCGGTGCCGGCTTTCGCCGGGTCGAACATGAGCTTCGGCTGCTTCTTGTCCCCGTCCCAGTTCGTGAAGAAGACACCCTTGCCGCCGTCGCCGTAGCGCGCCTCGGCCACGAACTGATCGTCCGACTTGTCGATGGGGTTCGAGCGGTGCGCGCGCCAGTGCCAGAGATCGAGGAAGTATCCGGCCTGGCGCTGCGCCGCGAGCTGCTCCTCCGGGACCACCGAACGCCAATCCCCCGGATTCGTGCGCGTCCCGGGCAGGTGCTTGCCGACCTCGTTCTGCTTCTTCTTGCCGAGATACGGGTGCGCGTTCACCTCCGCCTTGGTCGCCTCGCCCGTAAAGAAGCGCATGCGGTCGCCGATCGTGATGTAGCCGCCGTACTTCTCGAACTCCGGCACCGACCCGTCGTCGACGAGCATCGTGACCCGATCCTCGTAGATCCCCTGCGGCTGGGGCCCCACGGTGCTGTTGCCGACGCGTTCCCACTTGCCGCCCCGATAGACCAGCATGTCGTGGTAGATGGACGGCTGCCTGGCAGGCCAGCGATAGCGGAAGAACATCCGCTCGCCGTCGTAGGCCGCCTGCACCTGCAACGGCATCGTCAGCTCTTTCGGGATGTAGACGTTTTGTTTCAGGTCGTCCTTCACCACGCCCGTGCCGTGCGTCAGCCACGAAACGAGCAGCATGGCCGCGAACAGACCGGCGACGACAACCACCAATTGCTTTTTCATACTCCCTCCTTCGGCAGCGGTCCGTCAGGGTCACCACGGCCGCCGCTTGCGATGCAGGCGCGACGCAATGCGCCGCGCGCGAAGATCGGCGCCGGAAGCTGCACGCGGGAGACGTCTCGTGCGTCCAGCCTGCGCCGATGCGGTCAGGCCGCGGCGCGGGGAGGCTCGGTATCGGTCGGAACGAGGAAGCTCAGGGAAGGCGAGGACCAGTGGAATTGCGTAACGACGACACCGGGATCGGCACCGGCCACACCCGGCGTAAACGCCGCCGCGCCGTGGCTCGCACAGCCGGTGCTCGCGACGCAGGACAGGCAGCCTGCGCAATCGCACTCGCAAGCCGCGCCGGAGGCGACCGCGCCGATCGCGACGTTCGTGTCCGGAAGACCTTGCGCTTCTGCCGGTGCCCTGGTGGTCCCGGCCGCTCCCGGATCGGCGTGCGCATCGGCACATGCGTTTGCGACCGGTACATATCCCACTCCCGCCAGGAGGACGGAAGCCGCCAGGAGCATGCTCGCGAGCTTCGACATGGTGTCTTTATGCGCCCGGCCGCCGTAACGATCTTTGACCCCGGTCAAGATTCCTTTCCAGGGGCGGACAGGGCGCCGGCCGGCCGACGCCCTGCAACGAGGCCCGGTACTTACTGGGAGCCGGACGGCGAACCGCCACCGGGAGGAGTTCCGCGGTACATCATTCCCGGACCCATGCCGCGCCCCGGGCCGTAGCCCCGCGGTCCCATGCCCCCTCGCGCCATGCCGCGACGCCACTGGGTCAGCTGTTCGCGCTGCTCCTTGGTCAGCACGTCGAGCATCTGGTTCTGGGCCTGCACGTTGCCCTCGATGATCTCCTGCTGGAGCTTCGCGATGTTGCCGTAGGCCTGGCCGATCTGTTTTGCGTCCGGCTTTTCGGCCCCGTAGAGCTCGCTCAGGCGTGCCTGCTCCTCGAGAATCTTCCCTTGGGTGTTCCAGTGGCGCTTGCGCACGTCCTCCTGGATCTTGGCGATCCGCTGGCGTTGCTCGTCCGAGAGATCGAGCATGGCGAACGGACCCGCGCCCGTCCCGGGGCCCCACCCCATCCCCATGCCGCCCATCATGCCGGGGCCCATGCCCATTCCGGGACTCATGCCCCACCCCCCTTGGCCCATCATTCCGGGCCCCATCATGCCCGGACCCATCATGCCCATGCCCGGACCCATGCCCCAGCCGCCCTGGCCCATCATTCCGGGTCCCATCATTCCGGGCCCCATCATTCCCGGGCCCATCCCCCATCCCGGGCCGTAACCGTAGCCGTACCCCGGCGCGTATTCGCCCGTCACGGGCGCCGTCCCCTCCTCGCTCATCATGCCCGCCTGCGGGAAAGCGACGGCAGGCGCAAGCAGCAGCGCGAGCGCGGCCGCGCGAGGAATCGGTCGAACTTGAAAAGACGTTTTCCAGGTCATGCGTCACCTCCGTTGTTGAACATGTTCACTTTTCGTTGCCGGCGCCACCGCATCGCGTCTGTCGAGGACCGCGCGGCCGGAAGCAGCGCCAGATGAAAACCATCGCCGACGGAACCAGAAGCCATTGAAGCAGCGGCGTCACGCCGATGCCTGCGACCAGAGGCATCGCATCGGTGTACGCCCAGGATCCGAGGCGATGAACGTTGAGCCATTCGCTGAAGGCCGTGTAGCCGACGCCGGACAGCGCCGCGGCCGTCGTTCCGCGTATAGGCGCGATGTTCGGCCAGTCGACGGCGCGGCCGCACGCCGCGCCGGCCAGATACGACACCCCGGCGATCAGCGCGTCCCCGGCCGTGCAATGCGCGATCGAGTAGGCGACGACCGAACCGCTTGCGCCACGCCAGAGCGTATACAACGTCGCGTGCGCCCACTCCCAGGCGAAGTGCAGCGGCGCGGCGAGCGCGATCCAGAAGACGAGATTCGAAAGAAGGCCGCCGGGACCGCCGCGCACCTCTTTCGGAAGGCGGGTCCTGGCTTCAATCTCCGAGACTGTGATTTCCTGCCGCTGCACGCCGCGTCACCTCGCTGATGTCCACGCGCACGACAAGACGTCGTGCGCGGACCGCATGGCCACGCGGCTACAACAGCAGCCGATGGAACTCGAGGTACAGCGGCCCGGGCGGGCCGCGGGAGAGCCCGATGTGCGACACGGCCCGCACGGCGACGGCCGGCGCGGTCCGCGATGGCACGGGAGGGAGGACATCGCATCCGGCGTGCGCACCCGGCGCCATCTCCGGGAGCGCAACGTCGCCCGCGTCCATCCAGGCACAGGGTCCCGGACCGGGGTCGTGCGTCACGCCGCCGTGCTGCGCCTGACCGGAGTGCGGGGGTGAACCCGCGAAGAGCTCGCAGCAGGGCCACAGCGAGAAAGCGAAGGAGAGCGCGAGCATCGCGACAGTCAGGACACCGGCATGTCGCCGGCGACGACCGAGAATGCGGCGCGAAAGGTCGGGCAGCCTCATCGCTCCCTCTCTACGGACTTCCCGCGTACGAGTATCGGGAAACGGCGCGGCGCGCGCAAACGTTGCGAACCTGGCTCGGGCCGATTTCCCTTTCATCCGCAGGGAAACCGGTCGCCGCGTGGCCTAGGGGGATTTGGTCAGACACACGGCGAGGAACCCCCCGAACGGGAGAAAACCGGGGGCGAGCCGCTCGACCCGTCGAGCCAACGGGCCGGCGGACGGCATGAAGACGGCGCTGCGCGCAACGATGTCGGGAGCAGGAACGAGCCGCGCCGCCCACACTCGGATTTCCCGCAACGTGTCCCAGCGCGCGCCGCGATATCCGCCGTGCTCGTGCTTTTGAAGGTAGAGCAGGCTGCGTCGGTTCAGCAGGCCGAGGAGCACCGCGCGGCGCGCGGCGCGCCACAGTTCGCCGAGTGCGCGCGCGGGCTCCTCCACGAAGCACAGGCTCGTTACCGCGACGACGTGATCGAAGGAGGAATCCCGCACGGGAATCGACTTTGCGTCCCCGATCAGAAACGGAATCCCGGGCGCAAGCCGGCGCGCGTAGGCCACGCTCGCGCGCTCCCGTTCGAGACCGACGGCCGCCAGGCCGGCGCCCGCGAAGCGACGCGTGAAGTAGCCGGTGCCGCTGCCGACATCGAGCAGCGTCTCCCCTTCCCGCGGCGAGAGGAGCCGCATCATCACCCCGAACTCCGTCTCGCCGATCCACCGGCCGCGATCGGTTTGGTACCAGGCGTCGTACTCGGCAGGGCTCGTGGGCGTCACGGGAAAAGGGCGCCGACTCAGCGCGGCAGGGCAAGCCGCCGTTCGCGCTCCGACACGATTCCCTTGACGCGCAGGAGATCGCCGTCGAGCGCCGGGTGCCCGTGCCACCACTGGTAATCCGGCGACTGGTGAGCGACCCCGATCCGAACGTTGCGCGCGTGGCGCTCCATGCCGAGAAGCAGCCGGGCGACCTCGGCCCGCTCGGGTTCGGTGAGGGCATCGTGGTGACGTGCGGCGACGTCGCGTGCCTCTCGGATCTTCATGCGCGCGAGCTCGAGCATGCGCGCCCCGGTCGCAAGCTGCTCGCCGACATAGCGCGGCGCGTGGCAAGCGCCGCAGACAGCGGCCGTGCGCTCGCGCACGAATTCTTCGCCGTCGGTCGACGCATACGGCTTCCAGCCCGAAACACCCCTGCCGGTGTCGTGCTCGCCCGCGTGCATGTGGCAATAGGCGCAGCCCGGCGCGCGGTAGTTCCCGCGCGCGAGCGGCTGCGACGAGTCCCATCCGTCCTGCTCGAGCTTCACGATCACCGCGTGCTTCGACGTCGCGTAGCTGTGCACGCTCGCCCGATCGCGCTTCTCGTGACACGCGACGCAAGTCGCGTCGCGCCGCGCCCGCACCGCAGCACCGTCGTGCGTCCTGCCGTGGCAGGCGACACAATCCGCCTTCGGTGCCGCGCGTGCGTGCGCGCTGCGCTTCCATGCGGCGACGAGCTCCGGGCTGCGCCCGGCGTGACAGCTCAGGCACTGGCCGTTACGGAATGGGCCGTCCGGCGCTTCGGCGCCGAGTGCCGGCCGCATGAGGAGCGCGGTGAGCGAAAGAACCAAAAGGACGGGCACGCACCTCGGTTGCATGTCAGTTACGATCCCGGTTGTGCGTCGTGTACTCGCCCTCGAGCCACGCCGGTCCCGGGTCGTGGCGGCGGCCGAGCGCGTTCTTCTCCGCCTCGCCCTGCTCCTCGAGCGCCTGCGCGCGCTGCTCGATCGACTCGAGCGCGCGGTCCATCTGCGCGTGCCAGCTCGAGGTGGAGCCCGCGTCGCCGTGCGCCGCGCTCTTGTAGGCGCCGAGGTTCGCGAAGTACCACATCTCGAAGTAGTCGCGCTCGATCGGCGAGACGTTGTAGAACGCCGAGGCCTGGCCGTCGTAATAGCCGATGCGGGCGTGCGGCAGGAGGCGCTCCATCAAGTCCATCGGGTACGGCGGTCGCTCGCCCGCGCCCGGGTGCAGGAGGTCCTTCGAGCGCAGGTTCTTGAGCACGGTCTCGGCGCGGTCGAGCTTGGCCCACGCCGTCCGCCGCTCCCGATCGAGCTCTCTCAGCCGCTCCGCGGACCATTGGGCCTCGTGGCAGTCGCTGCACACCTCGACCCAGGCGTTTCGGCGCACCTCGTTGCCCGAGGTGTTCGGGTTCACCTCGAGCAGCCCGAACTTCCAGATCGTCTTGTCCGCGACCTGGTGTTTCCCGTCGCGCATGTGGCAGTAGGCGCAGGAGGGGGCCGGGTAGTTGCCCTTCGTGAGCGTCTTCGACCAGTCCCACCGATCGCCCTCGGCGAGATACCGCTTGCCGTGCGCGGAGGCGAAGTAGCTGTCGTCGTCCGGGTGGGGCGGACCGCTGTGGCAGGTGATGCAGGCCTCGGGGCGGCGTGCCTCGGCGGCGGTGAAGCGATGGCGCGTGTGGCACGAGTCGCACTTGGTCGCGACCGAGTGGCACTGCAGGCACGAGGCCACCTCGGCCTTGGGCTTGTCGGCGAAGTGCTTCGCGTCGACCGCGCGCTCCATCGCGAGCGCGTGGCTCGGAAAACCGAAACGCTTCTCGTCGACGAACTCCGCGTGACGATTCTCGTGGCACTGCGCGCACACCTTCGGGGTCGGCATCTTCAGTGCCTGGTGGTTCGTGCCATGGCACGAAGAACAATAGACCGGCTCCTTCCCGGGGCCGGGGCTCGCATGGCGGCTCGCGCGCCAGTCCTTGACGATGCCGGGCGTCACCGCCTGATGGCATGCGAGGCACTCCTCGCCCTTGAACTCGCCCTGCACCGTCTGCACCGACTGGTAGAAGCGGTCCGGGTCCCAGTAGGCGTGCACCGGCTCGGGCGTCCACGCGCGCGAGTACACCCCGCTGCCCGGCCCGCTCTTGCTCCACTGCACATAGGCGTAACCGGCGGGCACCAGCACGAGCGTGGCGAGGAGCGTGATCCAGATGTACGCGCGCCGCTTCATCGCAGTGCCCTTCGCGCACGCGCGGCGCGCCACCAGCGCAGGACGCCGAGCGCGGCAACGGCGAAGAACGGCGACAGGTATGCGAGCCGCCGGAGCGTCCAGTCGGACGGCTCGGAATCCGACGCCGGCTGGCGCGACGGCTGCACGCCGGCGCCGTGCGGGTCGCTCGTGTACCGGTCACCGGCGGCGGAAGCGAGGTAGGTGAGGATCGCCTGCTCCGCCCGCGCATCGAACGCGCCGCGTTGCATGATCGCGGCGTTGCGCTGCATGCGCGCGACGACGTCGCCCCACTCCTCCGGGGCGTGCTGGCCCGGCGCGGGCAGGGCGTGGCAGCCGGCGCAGGCTTGCGCGAACTCAGCGGCTCCCGGCCCCCGGGGCGTGCCGCGCATCGGCGCGAGGGCGTGCGCCGACAGATACGCCTCGAGCGCGGCCCGCTCGTCGGTGTTCGGCGCCGCGATCCTGCCCATCAGGCCGCGGAAACGCTGCGACACGTCCATCAGGACCGCCATGCGCTCGAGCACGGCGGGCCACTCCTCGGCCGTATGCCGGCCGGGACCCGGCAGCTCGTGGCATTGCGTGCAGTACTGTTTCAGAAGTCGCGCGCCGCGCGCGTCCGGCTCCGGCAGGAGCATCGGGTCGAGCCCGGGCGGGACGCGGTCGCGATAGGTCTTGCACACGTCGATGCCGCCCCAGTCGTGGCTCGCCTCAACGATGGGGGTCCCGAGCATGAGGCAGGCAAACGCGCCGACGAGGGCGGCTCTCACGCGCCGACACCCGAGAGCGACTGCTTCGCGGCCAGCGGCGCGGCGTCCGGCGCGGGCGCCGGCCGCCGAAGCGCGAGCGCGTGCACGGCCCGCCGCCAGCCGGCCGTATCCTTAATAATTGTTTCGGCCGCCCGCCGGCCGGCCGCCATGGCCGTGACGACCAGGTCGGGCCCGCTGACGTTGTCGCCGCCGGCGTAGAGGCGGGGGCGGGTCGTGCGCCCGCGCCCGTCCACGCGAATCCGTCCCGTTTCGTCCGTCTCCACGCCGAGATCGGCGAGCCACGCGGGCGGCTCGCTCTCGAACCCGAAGGCGAGCACCACGACGTCCGCCTGCTCGTCGCGGATGCCGCCTTTCGCTTCGAACCGCACGCCGCTCGCCCGGCCCTCTCCGACGATGGCGATCGGCGCGTGGCCGAATTGGAACTCGACGCCCTCCTCCCGGGCGACCTTCACCTCTCGTGGCGATGCACGCAGCCGGTCCGCGCCGGCGCGCGCATGGATCGTCGCGCTCGCGCCGAGCCGCCGGGCGTGGCGGGCGCAGTCGATCGCCGTGTCTCCGGCGCCGAGCACCGCGACCCGCCGGCCGCGAAGCGCGACGGACTGCGACAGAAAATCGAGCGCGGCATGGACGCCCGGCAATGCGCGCCCGGGCAGCGGCACCTCGCGCGCCTTCTGCGTGCCGGTGCCGATGAACACGGCGTCGTGGTCGGCGACGAGCCGGGCGAGCGCCGCCCGATCGACGTCCGTACCGAGCGCAAAGCGAATACCTGCTGCCTCGAACAGTGCGCGGCGCGTCGCGAGCACCGAGCGATCGAGCTTGAACGGCGGGACGCCGTGCCCGAGCAGGCCGCCGATCTCCTCGGCGCGGTCGTACACGGTCACGGTGACGCCTGCGCGATTGAGAAAATCGGCGCACGACAGGCCCGCGGGGCCCGCGCCCACGACCGCCACACGCCGGCCGTCGCGGCGCGCCGGCTCGCCCGGCCCCCATCCCTGCTCGAACGCGATCTCGGTGACGTAGCGCTCGATCGCGCCGATCGTGACCGCGCCGTCTTCCTTTGCCTTCGTGCAGCTTCCCTCGCACAGCCGGTGCTGCGGGCAGAGGCGGCCGCAGACCTCGGGAAGCGCGCTCGTCGACTGCGCGATGGCGGCGGCCTCGACGAAGTCGCCGCGTGCGGCCGCCTGCATCCAGTCGGGGATGCGATTCTGCAAGGGGCAGCCGGTGCGGCAGCCGGGCACGCCGCAGTCGAGGCAGCGCGCCGCCTGCTTCTCGATCTCGGCGAGCGCGGGGCGGAGGTAGATCTCGTCGTCGTCGCGCACGCGCTCCGCGACCGGCCGTGGCTCCGGATCGATCCGCGGCACGAGAGGCACTGGCCGCTTCTTCATGAGATGGCTGCCGTTCTGCACGAGGCCGGGCCGGAACAGGTTGCGCACGTCGCGGATCTCGAGGGCGTCCGTCGGGCACGACACCACGCAGCGCGCGCAGCCCATGCAGTCCTCGATGCCGGTGATGCGCCCGTGCTTCTTCCCCTGCTCCCACACCGGAATGCCCATGTCGCACACCTGTTCGCAGCGCCGGCAGTCGTTGCACTTCGTGCTGTCCAGGCGCACGTCGTAGAAGCCCGCGTGGTTCAGGAGCCCGAAGGTCGCGCCGTAGGGGCAGAGATAGCGGCAGTAGAACCGGTTGCCGGTGATCGGCGCGACGAAGAAGGTGCCGAAGTAGGTGAGGCCGACGACGAGATAGAACATTCCGACGAAGCTCACGGTCCAGGAGTTCGGCGGATACTGCGTGACCACCATCACGCCGACGTAGAACACGAAGAAGAACCACTTCGTGTGGCGCAGCCGCCACGCCCATTTGCCGCGCACCGTGCGGTCACGGAAGGCGAAGCCCACGGTCTCGCGGATGCCGACGCAGGGACAGTTCCAGCCGCAGATCACGCGACGGCCGAAGAGGAACACCGCGGCCAGCACGAGGAAGAAGGTCACCGTCCCGGGCACGTGCAGCCCCGGAAACACCGGCTGGCTCCAAAGATAGCCGACGTAAGGCTCGAAGAACGGCGTGAGCCAGGGAATGAGCCACCACAGCACGGTGACGGCGGCGACGAGCACCGTCAGGCGCAGGCGGGTGTAGCGGTTCTGCTCGGCGTAGATTCGCCAGAGGCCGAAGCCGAGAATGATCGCGTACTCGGTATAGCGGTTGAGCCACACCGGATTCTCGAACAGGAACAGCCACGACTCGTTGAGCCAGCCGACGAAGGCGAGCGTGAACGCGGCGAAGGCGAAGAGCTGCACGCCGAGCGAGTACTTGCGGGGCAGGACATCCTGCTCGCTCCCATCGCTCGCGCGCGGTGCGTGCGTGATCGGCTGGATGAGGATCACCCGCCGCGCGCCGGTCGACGGGACGGACTGGGGCAGCACCGGGGCGATCGCGTTCATCGGCAGCCTCTCAATTCAATCGCAGGATCTGCTCGCCGGAGCGGAACACCCGGAGTTCGCCCGGGGCGAACGGTTCCCAGGCATCCGCCGTCAGCGGCTCGGTGGCGACGAGCGTGCGGCTGTAGCGGTCGGCGCGCTGCGTGAGCCGGTGCAGCCGGTCGTGCCCGTACGCGAGCAACACGTCGCCATCCGACAGCAGGAAGTTGAACCGGCCGTAGCCGGCGATGAGCGCGCCGAGCTTCGCGACAGTCTCGACCCATGGCACTTCACCGGCCTCGCCGGCCGCCACGACGCCCGCGATCTCCTCCAGCAGGAAATGGAACGCGCGTTCCGAGTCCGTGTCGCCGAGGCACATCGGGACACGCGGCCGGCAGCACCCGTTCGGCTCGAGCAGCGTCGGAATCCTGCCGTTATGGGCGAAGACCCATGACCGCCCGCAGCAGTCGCGGACGAACGGGTGGGTGTTCGCCTCGATGCGATCGGTCGGCGGATTGGCCTTGCGCACGTGGGCGATCACGAGGGTCGAGCGCACGGTATCCGCGAGCTGCGCGTACTGCGCGCTTCCCGCGGCCGGCTCGGGCGCCTTGTCGATCACGAGCCGTTCCTCCTCGAGACGGGCGATACCCCAGCCGTCCGGATTGTCCGCGGTCTCGCCACCATGCCGGGCAAGCTCGCGTAGCGGCGCCACCGCCCGGACCGGGAGCCCGCTGCTCATGCCGAAAAGCTCGCACATGTCTCCTCCCGATGCCGTCGCCTACTCCCACTCCATCTCCTGGTAGACCTGCTGGGCGTTCCGGCCCTTGAGCTCCTCGTAGACCTGCAGGTACCTGAAGCGCGACTGGTCGATCTTTCCGATCTCCTCGATGCCGCCGCCCCGGGCGATGAACTCCTTCACGCTCGCGCGCAGCGCAACCAGATAGTCGTACGTATCCGCCCGCGCGCGCTCGAGCGTCGTGGCCCTGCCGTGGCCGGGGACGACGTACTTCGGTTCGAGTGCCGCGATTTCATCGAAGACCTTGACCCAGTTACCGCTCTTCGACTCGGCGCCCACGCCCAGCATGCGCTCGACGTAGACGACGTCGCCGGTGAAGACGACTTTCTCGCGGGGCAACCACACGAAGCTGTCGCCGGGCGTATGCGCCGGTCCGGCGTGACGGAGCACGAGCTTCGTGCCGCCGAGCGTGAGCTCTTTGCGCTCCTCGAAGGTCTCGTCGGCATAGACCGGCGTCGTGCCGGCCATGCCCTTCGCGCCCACCAGGTTGTCGAGCAGGATCAGCTGATCGCGGGCGCGGGCGCGTTGATCCGCCACGGCCGCCTTGGATGCCACGATGCGCACACCCTTCGCCTTGAAGTAACCGTTGCCGAGCCAGCGGTGGTCCTGCCCGCCCGTATTGATCACGAGCGTCACCGGTTTGTCCGTCACGGTGCGGATGGCGGCCTCTATGCGCTGCGCACCCTCGCGGCTCCCGCCCGGATCGACGAGGACGACGCCGTCCTTCGTCACGACGACGCCGAACGTGGCATTGTTCCCAAGGTTTTCCGGCGAACGTTGCCCGAGCTCGCCGACCAGCGCATAGACGCCCTCGGTCACTTTCTGGACTTCGAGGGCGGCGGCCGGGAAGGCGGGCGCAAGCAGGAGGAAGGGCAACAAGGGCAACAGGAACTTGAAGAGCCGGGTCATGGGTTGTTCTCGATTGGGAAGGAATGGGTTACGCCGAAAGGATGATCGGTACCGCGACTGCCTTCGGCCCATGTCGCAGTCCGGCGTGCGCGCCTCGCCTCCGCCCGCCGGCCCGGAAGGGTAAGCCGTCCTCAAAAGACGAGCGCCTTGTCCGACCACTGCGTCCACTCGGCGAGCTCCGCCAGTGAGCCCCGATGCGTGCCTTCGATCAGCTCCGCGTCCGCGATCCCGCGCGCGTCCAGGCAGGTGCTGCACACGCCGACGGCCGCGCCCGCGCGCAAGAGCATCTTGATGAACGACTCGAGATGGTAGTACCCCTGCGGAACCTTCTGGTTCGCCTTGGCGCACGCCGCGGCATCGCCGAGCAGGAACACCCTCACCTCGTTCCCGGCCGCGGGGTTCTTCAGCAGCTCGCGCGCCAGCCGCAAGCCGTTGTAGCTGCGCTCGGTGCCGTAGGGCGGATCATTGAGTACGAACAGATGCTTCATGGTCGCTGCTCCTTTCCTTAGAACGTCAGCACGAGATCGCTTTCCTTGACCCAGCCCGCGAGTGCCGTCATCGATCCCGACTGCACGCCCGGGATCAGGTCGCGCTCGTCCAGCTTGCAGTCGTTCAGCGCCATGCCGCACGCGCGCACCTCGAGGCCGAACTCCATGAGCTGCGTCAGCAGCTTCTCGAGATCCGCTGCACCTTCCGGCACGACGTGCCCTTTGCGCGCGAGCTGTGCCCCGTCGTCGAGCAGATGCACGCGCACCTTCATGTCCCCAGCGAGCGCCGCGCCGGCGAAGCGCAGGGCATGCCATGCCTTGTTGTCGCCCCTGTACGGCGCGTTCTGGATGATGAGGGTCACCGTCTTGCCGGTACCCGCGCTCGGCTGCGCGGGCGCCGCGGCGCCGCACGCGCCGGACTGCGCGGGTGCTCCGGCCTTCCCGGTCCATCCGACCATGCCGTCCTCGACCAGCAGCGCCTGCTTGAAACCGAGGTCGCGCAGCATGCCCACCGCCTTGCCGGACTGCCGGTTCGTCCGGCAAATCACCGCGAGCGGTCGCTCCCGGCGGTCCTCGATCTCGGGCAGCCGCTTGGGCAACTCATCGAGCGGGATGTTGATGGAACCGGGAATGTGCCCAAGCTCGCCCGCATAGTCCTTCGCCGGGCGCACGTCGAGCACGGCGATGTCCTCGCCCCGGTCGAGGCGGGCCTTCAGCTCGGAGGATTTCAGCCCGGCGACGCCCGTGGCCGCTCCCTGCCGCCACCGTTTGATGAGCTTCGGGAGAAAGAGCGCGACGGCGAGCAGCGCCAGCGCGAGCAGTATGATCCGGATCATGTTTTCGGAACCCTCCGCGGCGGCGCGCCCCGCGTAGCCCAGGTACGTGTACGCGAGCGCGCCCGGGAACATGCAGACGAGCGAGGCCACCACGTAGTGCGCGAGCGGGATGCGCGTCAGACCCAGCGCGTAGTTCAGCAGGTTGAAGGGAAAGAGAGGCACGAGCCGTACGAACGCAACGAAGCGCCAGCCTTCGGCCTCGACGCCGTCGATCAGCGTCTTCAGCCGCCCGCCCGCCTTGCGTGCGACCCAGTCGCCGGCCACATGACGGGCGATGAGGAACGCCGCCGTTGCGCCGATGGTCGCGCCGATGAGGCTGTACGCCGTGCCGGCGACGGGACCGAAGAGAGCCCCGCCCGCCAGCGTGAGCACGGAACCCGGCAGGAACAGCACGGTCGCGAGCACGTAGAACGCGACGAAGGCGAAAGGCGCCGCTGCCCCCTGCCCTTCCAGCCAGAGCTGGAGTGCCGCGACGTCGATCCGGTCGCGGTAGGCGAACGCCACGACGACGGCGAGAACAAGCAGGCCGAAAAGCGCGAGACGCGCGATCTGTGCCGGCCGCGGGGAAGACATCTTGTGCAGGGCCTCAGGCTGGCTCATTGGTCTTCCTCCAGGCCCGGCGGTTGATGGCATAGTCGGTCACTGCACCCACGAACGGCATCGCAAGCATGCCGGCGAGCCCGTCGCACTGCGTCGGGTCCCGGAAGGTGCGGATGCCGATGGTCATCGCCTCGTGGCCGGCGCGCGGCTGGTCGCGGTAGGTGCCAAAAAGACGATCCCACCACGGCAGGTTGAAACCGAAGTTCGAGTTGGTCTCGTCGTCCTCGACCGAGTGGTGCACGCGATGCATGTCGGGCGTCACGACGAATAGCCGCAGGAAGCGGTCGAGGCCGAGCGGCAACCGCACGTTCGAGTGGTTGAACATCGCGGTCGCGTTCAGCAGCACCTCGAAGACCAGCACGGCGAGCACCGGCGGGCCGAGCACCGCGATGACGGCGAACTTGATGAGCATCGAGAGTACGATCTCGATCGTGTGAAACCGCGCGCCGGTGGTCACATCGAAGTCGAGATCGGCGTGGTGCACGCGGTGCAGGCGCCAGAGTGCCGGCACCGAGTGCATCATGACGTGCTGGAGGTAGATCGCGAGATCGAGCAGGAGGACCGAGGCCAGCACGGCCAGCCACCCCGGGACGGCGTAGTAGTTGAACAGCCCCCAGCCGTTCGCCGCCGCGAACGCGGCCATGCCGATGCCCGCCGCCGGGAAGAGCAGGCGGAGGACCACGGTATTAAGTATGACGAGGCCGAGGTTGCTCGCCCAACGGCGCCCTTTCGGGATGGCCAACGCCCGTCGGGGCGCGACCACCTCGACGAGGGCCATGACCGCGAAAATGCCGAAAAAAAAGCCGAGGCGGATGGGCGCCTCGTAGCTCAGAATCGCCTCGCCGATACCCATATCGTTCTCCTCGGTGGAAACAGCACTGCGGATTGGTTATTCTCGATTTGTATATATTCAATTGATTAATTGAATACGATAGGATAGCAGGATGTCAAGCACCGGTTTCAAGCAGCAGCTGTTCGTGGAGTTCGCCCGGATCGCCAGGGCCTTGGCGAGCCCGGTCCGCCTGGAGCTTCTCGACTTTCTGGCCCAGGGAGAGCGCAACGTGGAAAGCCTGGCCCACGCAGCCAAGCTCTCCATCGCCAATACCTCGCAGCATCTGCAGCAATTGCGTCAGTCCGGGCTCGTCGGTGCGCGCAAGCAGGGACAGCAGGTGTTCTACCGCCTCGCGAGCGAGGACGTGGTGGAGCTGCTGATCGCCCTTCGCCACGCAGCCGAGCGCCACATCGCGGAAGTCGACCGCCTGGTCGATGCCTACCTGAGCGTGAAGGACAACCTCGAGCCGGTGCCGCGCGCGGAACTGCTCGAGCGGGCACGACAGGGCTTGATCACCGTGCTCGACGTACGCCCGCCCGAGGAATACGCGGCGGGTCACGTGCCCGGCGCGGTCAACGTACCGCTCGCCGAGCTCGAGAAGCATTTGAAGCAGTTGCCGAAAGATCGCGAAGTCGTCGCGTACTGCCGCGGTCCTTACTGCGTGCTCGCCTATGAGGCGGTCGCGCGGTTGCGGGAGAAGGGCTTCCGTGCGCGGCGCCTTCAGGACGGTTTCCCGGAGTGGCGAATCGCGGGCCTTCCGGTCGAGGATTGAGCGTTGGACACCCGCCAATCCGGCGCTCGGGAACTTCCGAATCGCTGCCCTCCCCACGCGCCGCGCTTACACGTTCGCTGCTCGCCCCGAATAATCCGACCGCCGATCCCGAGCAGGCACCCCGGATGAGCCTTCCCGTCTACCTCGATTACAACGCGACCACGCCGGTCGCGCCCGAGGTGCTCGAGGCCATGGAACCGTTCCTGCGCGGGCAATTCGGCAATCCGTCTTCCGCACATGCCTATGGCGCGCAGGCAGCCGATGCCGTGGCGAAGGCCCGCCGGCAGGTGGCGGGCCTGATCGGCGCCCACGAGCGCGAGATGGTGTTCACCGGGTGCGCCACGGAGGCCAACAACCTGGCGATCGCGGGTGCGGCCTGGGCACGGTCCGAAAAGGGGCGACATCTGATCACGAGCACCATCGAACATCCTTCGGTGGCTGCGCCGTTTCGGCGGTTGCAGGCGCAGGGATGGGAGGTCACGGTCCTGCCCGTGGACGCGTACGGCCGGGTGGATCCCGCGAACCTCGCCGCCGCGCTGCGCCCGGATACGGTGCTGGTTTCGGTCATGCATGCCAACAACGAGGTGGGCACGATACAACCCGTTGCCGAGATGGCGCGGCTCGCAAGGCGGCACGGCGCCCTGTTCCACACCGACGCCGCGCAATCCGTCGGCAAGATCGTCGTGAACGTGGATGAACTGGCGGTTGACCTCCTCACCCTCGCCGGCCACAAGTTCTACGCGCCCAAGGGGGTCGGCGCGCTCTATGTCCGCACCGGCACGCCCCTGACGCCTGTGCTCGTGGGGGCCGGACAGGAGCATAGGCTGCGACCGGGAACGGAGAACGTGCCCTGCATTGTGGGGCTCGGCAGCGCCGCCGAATCGGCACGCCGCATGCTTCCCGAGCTATCCCGGCAACTGCGGCGGGTCCGCGACACGCTGCACGACGGTCTGCTCGAGGCCGTCGCGGGTCTCGCTCTGAACGGTCACCCGGTGGAACGTCTGCCCAACACGCTGAACGTATCGTTCCCGGACGTCAGCGGGCGTGATCTGCTGGCGCACGTCGAGGCGGTTGCCGCTTCGGTAGGGTCGGCCTGTCATGAAGACGAGGACACCGTCAGCGGCGTCCTGGCTGCCATGGGCATCAGCCTCCTTCGGGCACGCGGTGCGATTCGATTGTCGACGGGTCGCTTCACGACAGTGGAACAGGCGAGAGAAGCCTGCAACTCGCTGGTCGCGGCATGGCGCTCGTTGGCTCGCGCAGCGCACCCTTGATGCAGCGCTCGATCGCCTGTCCCCGTCGGGACGCTCGAGCGTTGAGGATTACTTGCAATCCTCGACCGACCGGCATGGAATGAGCTGGACGTCATCGGAGAGGAGCACCGCCCATGGACAGGGAGCTCATTACCGCCGACATGCGGGTTTGGACGGTTTTCCAGCGCTACCCGCAGACCATCGACGTCTTCCTGCAGCACGGCTGCCCCGACATGCGCAAAGGTATTTTTCCCTTCATGGCGCGCGCAATGAAAGTGCGCTGGGCGGCTCGCGTGCACAAGATCCCGCTCGGTGAGCTGATGCGCGATCTCAACGCCGCCGTGACCCGACACTGAGCGCCTGCCGTCGGAGCACGTCAGCATGTGGCGTGGCCGACCACCGATCGACCCGAGCGGGTGCACCGCGCGTTTCCGCGCGTCGTTATCACTCCGAGCTAGCGCTCTTCGGGATCACCCTGGGCGGTGGGCTGTTCTTTATCGTGCGGAAGGTGATCGAGTAGCGGAGCGCAGCCACCGGCGGAATGCGATGCTGCCAGCGAAAACGCGCGGTACCGGCGAAGACGTAGAGCGAGCGCGGCGCGAGCTCCGTGGCATACACCTCATAACCCGTCTCCGTGGACAGTCGCAGGCGCATCTCGCAGGACGCCGCGAGCGACAAGCCGGCGACTACCGGCCCGAACGGGGGCGCATCGCGGTGCCAGCCGATGCCGGCGCCGGGCGGATAGCGCGTGACCAGCGTCTCGAGCGGAGCCTGCGGCGGAAACCGCGCGGCGTGCGAAACGCGTGTCGCGACCGCCGCCAAAAACGCCGGCAACCCGTCCGCCGCCTCGAGCGCGCCCGCGTCGTACTGATACCGCACCCCGAAGTGGGCCACCTGACGGCGCGCTTCGACGCCGTGCATGCGCACCGGCTCGAACGCGAGCCGCTCGATGTGCGCCAGCAGCTCGCGCTCCTCGGCGACGGACAGGAAGTCCGGCTGGTAGCGAAACCCGCGTGGCGCCTCCCGGGCGACGGAGGAACGGCGCCGCGAGGGCACGGCGGCCGGGCCGGCTTGGCGTTTCCGGGACACGAGGCTTAGACCGCCGGCGACCGGTCCGTCACCGGCCGGCGAATCGGATCAGGAAACGACCTGGTAGTAGAGGTTTTGCGGGTGGTTGGCCTGCGCGAAGAAGAACCAGCGCTCGGCGAGCAGTCCGGCATACTGTACGAGAAAGGCGATCACAATCGGCCCGGCGCTCCCCGCCGTCATGCCGACGTAGAGCAGCACGACCGGCACCGGGAAAACGAGCGCCAGGAACACCCATTTGATCGATCGGAACACGGCGGGGCGCGCGCCGTGGAAGAACTCGCGCGTGTTGAACGAGCCGCCCATGAATCCCTGCGACTTCTGCTCGATACGCCGGTGGCGCACGCCGATCGCCGTCTGGAGGGTGGACTTGCGCTTGAGCCTGCTGTTTCGGATCAGCGACGCCAGGCGCGTCACCATCGCGGCGAAGGTGATGACCAGCGTCCACACGCCGTAGAACGCGACCAGCGACGGGGCGGTGTAGGCCGCATACGCCGTCGCGAACAGGAAGCCGGAGGCGAGCCCGAAGAGCGTGTAGTTCACGACCGTCAGCCAGCTCGCCCACTCCTGCAGGAACTTGATGCAGGCGTAGATCATCCCGGTGCACAGAAAGAGCAGGAACGCGAGCCCTGTCGCGCCCGCCCCGATCACCAGCGACAGGTCGCTCGGCTCGCCGGTACGGATACCGACGATGCCGAGGTCCCAGTCGAGGTAGTGCACGAGACCGTACACGAACACGGCGCCCATGAGCGCCGGCAGGACGATGACCTCGCGCGAAAGCCACGACGTGCGCCAGCGCGCAGCCGAACGCCACGCGCGCTCCGGATGGCCAAGGTGGAAGAACGAGGCCACGAGCCCGGCGACGAGAAACGCGAACGCGATCAGGCTGCCGGCCACGTAGAAGAGCGCCGGCTGCCGCGGCAACAGCTCCACCGCCGCGTACACCTCGGCGGTGTAGAGCGCGAGAAAGAAGCCCTGCCCGACGCCGATCAGGGTCGTGAGCAGGATGACGGAGATGGCGGGATGCATCGGTTTCGTTAGATACGAATTTTGAATTTTGAATGCTTAATGTTGAATTGCGGTGTGCGCTTCGCGCACGCTTTCACTATCCGAGCTAACGAGTCCGACCAGAAGGCCTGCTTTGCGATGTTTTCACGATAGCCGTCAGAATGCGAATCAACTCATCCGAGCGCTCGAGAAGCTCGGAGGCTGCCTTGGCGTCCAACAGTCCCACGTCTGTCAGGAGCCGCAACCAGTATCTCGACTCGCGCGCTTCCTTCGACGCAACGGCCATCTTTGCTGTGAAATCCTTCCGAGTCTGGCCGGCGAGCGCCTCTTCCACATTCGCACCGATGCTTGTCGCGGAGCGGACCAACTGGCCGGAGAGTTCGAACTCCCGTTCTGCCTTGCGAAGTTGTTGCACTGCTCTGATCGCCAGGATCGCAAAGGCATAGCTCTTGTCGCGGATCGCGTTCCCTGTTTCCACGCTCCCTCCCCCATTGGAATTTCTTATTACTGCGCGCGAAGCGCGCTCATCAATTCAACATTAAGCATTAAACATTCAAAATTGCCTCACCACGACGTCACGTCATCGAGCGATGGCTCCGTGATGGACGGCTTCGGCTGCACGCCTTCCTTCTTGAGCGGGTTGTCCGCGCGTACGAGCTCGTCCTTGTGGATGGTGATGCGCTGCTTGCGGCGCGGCAAGTAATGATTGGCCGGCTTCGTGCCCCACTCCGGCATGAGTGCGTAGCCGCCGTTCTCGCGGATCGCGACCGACACCTGCGATTCGGGGTCGTGCACGTCGCCGAAGAGGCGCGCGTTCGTCGGGCAGGCGAGCACGCATGCGGGCTTGCGCCGGTCCTCGGGCAGCGACTCGTCGTAGATGCGGTCGACGCAGAGCGTGCACTTCTTCATCACCTTCTGGTGCTCGTCGATCTCGCGCACGCCGTAGGGACAGGCCCACGAGCAGTACTTGCAGCCGATGCACTTGTCGTAGTCGACCAGCACGATGCCGTCCTCGGGCCGCTTGTAGCTGGCACCCGTCGGGCAGACGGGCACGCAGGGCGGGTCTTCGCAGTGCAGGCACGACTTCGGGAAATGCACCGTGTCGGTGTTCGGGAACTCGCCGACCTCGAAGGTCTGCACGCGGTTGAAGAAGCAGCCGGTCGGGTCCTCGCCATAGGGACGATCGTCCGACAGGTAGCCCGCCGCGCCCGACGTGTTCCACTCCTTGCACGAGGTGACGCAGGCGTGGCAGCCGACGCAGACGTTGAGATCGATGACCAGTGCGAGCTGGGTCATGTCAGGACGCTTTCTTTCCCGCGAGGTAGGCGAGCCAGGACGGCCGCCTGGGCTGTCCCGACGTGGGCTTCAGCGTCGGAAACTGCGGCGAGGTGACCTCGGGTTCGGACGCGTCCGCCTTATAGATGCGCACGCGCACGTCGTACCAGCCGGCCTGGCCGGTGACCGGGTCCGAGTTGGACAGGTGCTCGCCCTCGGGCGTCGGCGGCAGCTCTTCGGAGATGACGTGATTGAGCAGGAATCCCTTGCGCGCCTCGTTCGCGCGCGGATCGAGGTTCCACGCGCCCGGCTGCTTTCCGATCGCGTTCCAGGTCCACACGGTTCCCGGTTCCGTGGCTTCGCTGTAGCGCGCCATGCAGCGCACCCGGCCCCACATCGACTCGACCCACATCCAGTCGCCGTCGGCGATGCCCTGCGCGCGCGCCGTAACGGGGTTCACGAAGAGGTAGTTGTGCGTATGGATCTGGCGCAGCCAGGCGTTCTGCGAGTCCCAC
The DNA here is from genome assembly GCF_002355415.1 of Sulfurifustis variabilis. Lineage (GTDB taxonomy): Bacteria > Pseudomonadota > Gammaproteobacteria > Acidiferrobacterales > Sulfurifustaceae > Sulfurifustis > Sulfurifustis variabilis. Next base: position 2,784,666 of record NZ_AP014936.1, read on the forward strand.
GAGTGGTACATCGCCATCGGCCGCTGCGTGACCGCGTTCAGCGGGTACTTCTGCTTGTCGGTCAGCTGCGCCTCGAGCGGCTCGTAGTAGAACGGCAGCGGATCGAAGAACGTCTCGATGCGGTTGCGCAGGTGCTTCGGCGGCTGCTTGCCGTGCGTCTTGCCCTGCGCCGCGAGCCGGAACTGCTGCAGGATGTCGGAGTAGACGTGGATCAGGATCGGCTCGGCGTAGCGCGTGAGTCGATGACGCTGTGCCCACTCGAGGTAGCCCTTGTTCCAGTTCCGCATGTACTGAAAGCTCTTGGGCAGCTCGTAGTGGTACACGCAGTTGTTCTTCGCGTACATCTCCCACTGGTTGGGGTTCGGCTCGCCCTTCATGAACTTCTCGCCGCCCTTGCCGCGCCAGCCGGCGAGGAAGCCGATGCCGGAGCCGGGCTCGATCTCGTAGTTCACGATGAAATCGGGATAGTTCCTGAACTTGCGTGCGCCGTCCGGATGGACGAACGCCGGGAGCTTGAGGCGCGAGCCGAGCTCGATCAGGACCTCCTGGAACGGCTTGCACTCGCCCGTCGGCGGCACCACGGGGATGCGCACGGAGTCGACCGGCCCGTCGTACTCGGAGATCGGCCGGTCGAGCATGCTCATCACGTCGTGGCGCTCGAGGTACGTCGTGTCCGGCAGCACGAGATCCGCGTACGACACCATCTCCGACTGGAAGGCGTCACAGACGACGATGAACGGGATCTTGTACTCGCCGCGCTCGTCCTTGTCGTTCAGCATCTTGCGGATCTCGACCGTGTTCATGGTCGAGTTCCAGGCCATGTTGGCCATGAAGATCAGCAGCGTGTCGATCGGATACGGATCGCCGCGCCAGGCGTTGGTGATGACGTTGTGCATCAGCCCGTGCACCGAGAGCGGATACTCCCAGGAGAAACCCTTGTCGATGCGCACCGGCGTACCGGACTCGTCGACGAACAGGTCGTCCGGGTCGGCGGGCCAGCCGAGCGCCATGCCGTCGAGCGGTTTGTTGGGCTGCACCGCCTCGGGCCCGCGCGGCGTCTTGGCGCACGGCGGGATCGGGCGCGGGAACGGCGCCTTGTGGCGAAAGCCGCCCGGCCGGTCGATGGTGCCGAGCACCGTCATCAGGATGGCAAGCGCGCGGATCGTGTGGAAGCCGTTCGAGTGCGCGGCCAGCCCGCGCATAGCATGAAACGCGACGGGATTGCCGGTCACCGTCTCGTGGTCCTTGCCCCAGATGTCCGTCCACGCGATGGGCAGCTCGATCTTCTGATCGCGCGCCGTGACGCCCATCTCGTGCGCAAGGCGGCGGATCGTCTCGACCGGGATGCCGGTGATGGCCGAGGCCCACTCGGGCGTGTAGTCCTTCACGCGCTCGACGAGGAGCTGGAACGACGGCTTCACCGGCGTGCCGTCGGGAAGCTGGAACTGCCCGAGCAGCCTCGGATCGGCGCCCTCGGCGTGGGTGACCACCGCCCTGTTCGCGTTCCGATCCCACCAGAGCTTGTTCTGCGGATCGAAGCACCCTTCCTCCACCGGCACCTCGGCGCGCACGAACATGCCGTACTCGGACGACGACTTGTCCATGTTCACGAGCTGCGCCGCGTTCGTGTACTGCACGAGGAACTCCCGGTCGTACAATCCCTGGTTCACGAGCTCGTGGATCAGCGCGAGGAACAGCGCGCCGTCGGTGCCCGGTTTGATCGGCACCCACTCGTCCGCGATCGCCGAGTAACCCGTGCGCACCGGATTGATGGAGATGAACTTGCCGCCGCTGCGCTTGAACCTGGAGATGGCGATTTTCAGGGGATTGCTGTGATGGTCCTCGGCGGTGCCGATCATCACGAAGAGCTTGGCGCGGTCAAGATCCGGGCCGCCGAACTCCCAGAACGAGCCGCCGATGGTGTAGATCATGCCGGCGGCCATGTTGACCGAGCAGAAGCCGCCGTGTGCGGCGTAGTTCGGTGTGCCGAACTGCTTGGCGAAGAGGCCGGTGAGCGCCTGCATCTGGTCGCGCCCGGTGAAGAGCGCGAATTTTTTCGGGTCGGTCGCGCGGATCCGCTTCAACCGCTCTTCGAGGAGCGCGAATGCCTCTTCCCAGGAGATCGCCTCGAACTCGTTCGCGCCGCGCGCCGCGCCCTCTCTTCGCTTGAGCGGCCGCGTGAGCCGCGCCGGCGAATACTGCTTCATGATGCCCGAGGCGCCTTTGGCGCAGATCACACCCTTATTAAGAGGATGGTTCGGGTTCCCCTCGATGTAGCGCACGGCACCGTCCTGCACGTGCACGTTGATGCCGCAGCGGCAGGCGCACATGTAGCAGGTGGTGGACTTCACCTCGATACGGGCGGCGGACCGGGATTCCATGACGACGTCAGCGGCGCGCCGGGGCGGCGCGGACAATCACTATAGGGAGCGCCGGCTTTTGCGCCAAATTAGAATGACTAAGGGGTATATAAGAGAACGCCGATCGGGGCCGTGTGCCCGGCGCTCGTGTGCTTTAATAGGCCCGCCATGAAGAAAGGGCACCTGCCGGCCGCGGCCGCCGGCCTGATTCTCCTGACGTCGAACGCCGCCTGGCCCGACCCTGTCGAACCGGTACATGCGATCGACCCGAACACCGGCAGCCATTCCTGGACGTTGCGTACGCAGGGCATCTCGCTCACGCTCGCGCAGATCCTGCCCGACCAGGTCCGCGGTTTCTACGCGGCGCGCGGTTTTCCGCCCGACGCGATCGAGCACCTCGCCGCGCGTCATTGCGTCTTCCAGACGATACTGCGCAACGAGTCGGACACGGGTGCCATTCGCTTCGACCTCGCCGACTGGCGCGTCCGGACTCCGGCGGGCGTTCGTCCGCTCAAACTGGTGCGCGAGTGGCTGCCCGAGTGGGAACGGTATGGCGTCCCCGAGAGCGGCCGGCTGGCCTTTCGCTGGGCGCTGTTTCCGACGGAACACACGTACGAGCTCGGCGACTGGAACATGGGCATGACCACCTACGCGCTCCCGCTCGGCACGCGCTTCGACCTGCGCGTCGTCTACTGGCGCGATCGCCACCGCCGCTCGCTCGTCCTGCCCGGTGTTCGATGCGCGACCGAAGCGGAGCCGGCGGCCCGATGAGAACGGCGCTTGCCGTGCTGCTCGCGCTCGGGCTATCCAGCGCGGCCGCGCAGCCCCAGACGATGACACCCGTTCCCGGTCGTCCGAACGCGCCCGATTTCACTCTTCCCGACATCGACGGCAAGACGCGGCGGCTCTCGTCGAACCGCGGCAAGGTCGTGCTCGTCAACTTCTGGGCCACCTGGTGTCCGCCGTGCCGCCGGGAGATGCCGTCCATGCAACGCGCCTGGGACCAGCTCAAGAACGAGAACTTCGTCATCTACGCGGTCGACGTCGGCGAGGACGAGGAAACCATCTTCGGCTTCACCTTCTCGACCGGCGTGGAGATCACGTTCCCCATCCTGCTCGACAAGGAAGGCAAGGTCGTGAAACAGTGGCCGGTGCGCGGGCTTCCCACCACCTTCCTCATCGACGCCGAAGGCCGCATCGCCTACTCCGCGGTCGGCGGGCGCGAGTGGGACGACCCGGCCCTGATCGCGCAGATCCGCCGGCTCATGCGGCACGCGCCCGCGGCCGAACGCGTCTCCTCTTCCCCGCCGCCCCCCTAGCCGGTCCCCTTGGCCCGCCGCTCCCGTCCGCAGGCCCGCCCGCGCTCCGGTGGCGCCGGCCGAGCGAAGCGGCGAACCGGTCTGCCCCGACCGGTGATCGTTCTGGGCGTCGTGAGCCTGTTCAACGACCTGGCGAGCGAGATGGTCGTGCCGTTGATCCCGCTGCTGCTCGCGACCGTGCTCGCGGCCGGCCCGGCGGCGCTCGGGTTGATCGAAGGCACGGCCGACACCGTGTCGAACCTGCTCAAGCTATGGTCCGGCCGGCGATCGGACCTCGAAGGACAGCGCCGAAAGCCGTTCGTGGTGTTCGGCTACGCGTTGTCCAACGTCGCGCGGCCGCTCGTCGCCATCTCCGGAAGCTGGGTGACCGTGCTCGCCATCCGCGTGACCGACCGCGTCGGCAAGGGCCTGCGCTCCGCGCCGCGCGATGCCCTGCTCGCCGATGCGATCCAGGACGGCGCGGCCGGACGGGCCTACGGCTTTACGCGCGCGCTCGACCACGCCGGCGCGGTGCTCGGCGCGCTCGCGGCGGCCGCCGTGGTCCACTTCGGCACGGAGCGCCTCGACGTCGTCATCGCCGCTTCGGCGATACCCGGCACGCTCGCCGTCTTCCTGGTGGGGCTCGGTGTCCGGGAGTCGGCACCGCGCGGGCTGCGGTCGGAAAATCTTCCGCCGCTGCGCTGGTCCGCCCTGCGCAGCCCGATCCGGCGCTACCTCGTCGTGCTCGGGCTTTTCGCGCTCGGCCGCATCCCGGAAACGTTTCTGCTGCTGCGCGGCCACGAGATCGGCCTCGGGGTGGTCGAGCTGCTGCTGCTGTGGGCCGCCCTGCACGCCGCCAAGGCCGCGCTCTCGGAGTACGCCGGCCGGCTCGCGGACCGCCACGGCCGGCGTCCCTTGATCGTCGGCGGCTGGACCGTTTACGCGGTCGCAATCGGCGCGCTCGCCTTCGCGGAGACACGCGAGGCGTTGTGGATAGGAGCGCTGGTGCTCGGCGTCTACTTCGGCGCCTCGGAGGGCGCCGAGCGCGCGCTCGTACGCGACCTCGCGGATGCCACCGAGCGCGGGACCGCGTTCGGCTGGTATCACATGCTCATCGGACTGGCGGCGATCCCGGCCGGGGTCACGCTCGGCGGCGTCTGGACGCTCTACGGCGTGACGCCGGCGTTCCTCGTCTCGGCGGCGCTCGCGGCCGTAGCCGCCGCCGGGTTCTGGCGCTTCGTTCGCCCCTGCCCTTCCATGGGGTGAGGATCGGGCGAAAGATGGAACTTTTGCGCCGCGCCCCGGTACTCCATAAGAAGGACGGGCAACAGGCTCAATGAAGGAATGCTCATGAAGAGGGGTCATGGACGCTAACCCGTTGCGGGCGCTGCACGAGCTCGGCCAGAGCGTCTGGCTCGACGACATCCGCCGCGCCTGGCTGGACGACGGTACCCTCGCGCGCCTGATCGCGGACGACGGCGTGGCCGGCGTCACGTCGAACCCGGCGATCTTCGAGAAGGCGATCAGCGGCGGCGGCGAGTACGACGGCGCGATCGCGGAGCTGACGCGCCTCGGCAAGACGCCCGGTACCGTGTACGAGACGCTGGCGATCGACGACGTGCGCCGCGCCGCCGATCTGCTGCGACCCGCCTGGGACGCCACGAACGGCGCAGACGGCTTCGTGAGCCTCGAGGTGTCGCCGCACTTCGCCGATTATGCGGACGCGACCGTGCGCGAAGCGAAGCGGCTCTGGGCGGCGTTCGACCGCCCGAATGCCATGATCAAGGTGCCGGGCACGCACGCCGGCCTGACCGCCGTCCGTGCCCTGCTGCGCGATGGCGTGAACGTCAACGTGACGCTGCTGTTCGGGCTCAGCCGCTACCGCGAGGTGGCGGAGTCGTTCCTTGCCGGTCTCGAGGCGCGCCTGGCCGACGGCCGCCCGGTGGATCGCGTCGCCTCCGTAGCGAGCTTTTTCCTCAGCCGCATCGACACGCTCGTCGACAGGAAGCTCGACGAAATAGGGACGGCCCCGGCGCGCGCGCTGCGGGGCCGGGCGGCGATCGCGAGCGCACGGCTCGCGTACCGGCACTACCGGGGCTGGACGGCCGGCGAGCGCTGGCGGCGCCTGGCCGCGGCAGGCGCGCGGGCGCAGCGGCTGCTCTGGGCCTCGACCTCTACCAAGGACCCGGCCTACGCGGACACCAAGTACGTCGAGGCGCTGATCGGTCCGGAGACGATCAACACGATGCCGCTCGGTACGCTGACGGCGTACCGGGACCACGGGCGCCCGGCACCGCGCCTGGAGGAAGACCTCCAGGGGGCGCTCGACCTGCCCGATGACCTGGCCGGGCTCGGCATCAATCTCGATCGCACCGCCGAGCAGCTCGAGCGCGACGGCGTACAGAAGTTCATCGAGCCGTTCGATGCGCTGCACGCGGCGCTCGCCCGCCGCCAGCGGGAACTCCGGTCGTAATTGGATTCGAAGATCGACCGCCCGGGACCGCTGCGCGGTGGGCCGTTCCCCATGCCGCCTGCGCACTCCGAACGCTACGATCCTCCGGCGTCCGCAGACGGCTTGCGCGCGCCGCTCGCGTAGAGCCGGCACGCGGTGCGCCACCGCGCCAGGCAGCGGCGCAGACCCGGAAGGCGCTCCACCTTGTGCGGATTGATCGGCTCGCAGAGGACCTCCGGCCACAACTTCTCGATGATGCGCCGGAAGAGCGTGTAACCGGGCGCCCGCCGGTGGCGGTCGTGCACGGCGAGCAGGTTGGCGAGCACGTCACGGCAGTTGTAGGCGGCGATGATGTCGCGCCACGCCGTGTCGAACTCGAGCTGTGTCATCGCCAGCCAGTTGCCGTGCTCCTGCTCCCACTCGTAGAGCTCGATGGCCGACGTGCCGTGGAGCGGGCCCAGACCGTTCAGCCAGGCACGATTGGCCTCGATGACGAAGTCGTTGCCGCCGTATCCCTTCACGTAAGCGAGGTACCCGGGGCTCAACGGTTGCCGCGGCCGTATGAATTCCAGGTACGGGCTGCGGCCGATTTCGGCGCCGCTCCCCGTGACCGCCACCCGGCGCAGCGCGAAGTGCGCGTAGATGGCCTCCGCGTCCGCGCCGTAGTGGTCGTGCGCGAGGAAGACGTGCCGCTTGAAGAAGCTGCTGAACTCGGCGGACATGGACGCGGCGGCGCGGATGGTTTCGTGCTCGAGCCCGAGCCGCGCGAGCAGTCGCGGCGGGATCGAGAGGTCGGCGCTGTCGTCCGCCATCCGCCCCTGGCGCACCGTGAAGTAGACCGCGCGATGCCTGATGTCGCGCGAGGCGGCCAGCACGAGGCGGCTGTCGAGACCGGCGGTGACGGGAATCGCGAGCTCGAAGCGCTCCGCCGCCGCCAGAAGCAGACCGCGCAGCGTGGCCGCGACCCGCTCCGCCCCTTCCTCGACGCCGAGCCGCGGCAACGGCCGCTTCGGCCAGTAACGCTCCGCGCGGCCGCTCTCGAGATCCAGACAGTGGTTGGGCAGCAGATGGCGGACCTCGCGGTACGGCGTCGTATCCCCGGGCCACCAGAACTCCTGCTGCCGGCGGAACGCGTACGAGTCCATGAATCGCGCGGCCGCCTCGGAAACGCGAAAGTCGAGCAGGTCCGCGAGCAGCTTCGGCTGCGAGGCCGCCCAGCACGCGCCGCTGCGCGCGTCGATCGTGTAGAAGAGCTGACGCAGCCCGATGGCGTCGTTCAGCACGATCCGGCGTTTCCGATCGGAGGCGATCAGGGCCCAACGTCCGCCGAGCCCGGCGGTACGCGCGACGATGTCCTCGACGCGCGCGCACCCGTCGGCGAGGGAACGAAGGATCTCGACGTCCGTTCTGCCGGGAAACACCGGATCGAGCATGAAGCCCGCGAGCGTCAGCGCGACACCCGCCCCGCTCACCCGGGTCACGCCCAGATCGGGATGGAACGTGAGCCGGACACCGCCCTCGAGCACCATGGTGGGCCATCCCGCGACGTCGACGGGAGGGCCCAGAATGAACTGCCCGCGATGAAGAAGAGAGTCGAAGTTTCGATGCGACGTGTCGAACCGGACGCTATAGTTATCCGCCATCAATCGGCTCATGGCCGACCCCCGTATGCATTGTTGTTGTCTCCCGCATGACAAGACTGTCGCCTGCCGGCGTCAATGCGGATTTACGCGGGGATCGGTATGCCGCGCACGGACCGCGGCTGATGCCCGACGCTGTGCCGCCGGGAACGAGGCGGATTTGCGGCTATGATTAGTCCCTCTTGCCTGCGGAAAGAACGATGACTCTCGCGCGTCTCCGGCTCAACAAGAATGAAGATCGGCGCATAAGGGCCGGCCACGTCTGGGTTTTCAGCAACGAGGTGAACACGAGCGTCACCCCGCTGGCCCAGTTCGAGCCCGGTCAGCCCGTCCTGATCGAAGACGCGAATGGCCATGCGCTCGGCGCGGGGTACGTGAACCCGCACGCCCTGATCTGCGCGCGCCTGGTGTCGCGGCACTCGGACCACCTGCTCGATCAGTCGCTCATCACGCACCGCCTCAACGTCGCGCTGAGCCTGCGCGAGCGCCTTTACGAGGCGCCTTATTACCGCCTCGTCTTCGGCGACAGCGACGGCCTTCCGGGGCTCGTCGTCGATCGCTACGGCGAACTGGTCGTCGCGCAGATCACGACCGCGGGCATGGAGCGACTGAAGCCGGAGATCGCCGCGGCGCTCCAGAAGGTCGTCCACCCGAGCGCCCTGCTGTTCCGCAACGACAGCGCCTCGCGCGAGCTGGAAGGGTTGCCGCGGTACGTGGAGACCGCCTTCGGCGAGGTGCCCGAGAGCGTGATGCTCGAAGAACACGGCGTCCGGTTCGCCGTCTCGCCCCAGACCGGCCAGAAGACCGGCTGGTTCTACGATCAGCGGCCGAACCGCATGCGGCTTCGACACTATGTCAAGGAACTGAAGGTTCTCGATGTCTTCAGCTACCTGGGCGCGTGGGGCATCCAGGCGGCCGCGGCCGGCGCCGAGTCGGTACTGTGCATCGAAAGCTCCCAGCGCGCCGCCGAGGCGATACGCGCGAACGCCGAGCTCAACGGCGTGGGCGCGCGCGTGTCGACGCTGCGCGCGGACGCGTTCGAGGCGCTGCGCGACCTGCGCTCCGCGCGCGAGCGTTTCGACGTCGTGGTCCTCGATCCGCCGGCGTTTATCAAGCGCAAGAAAGACGTCCGAGAGGGCACGCAGGCATACCAGCGCGTGAACCAGATGGCGATGCAGGTGCTCGCGAAAGACGGCGTGCTGGTGTCGTGCTCCTGTTCCTATCACATGCAGCGCGACGCCCTCGTGAGCGTGCTGCTGCGCACCGGCCACCACCTGGACCGTTTCCTGGAGATCGTCGAGGAAGGGCACCAGGGGCCGGACCACCCGGTGCACCCGGCTATTCCCGAGACCTCGTACCTGAAGTGCTTCTTCGCCCGCGTGCTGCCCGGCTGACGCCCGGCGCCGCCTCTTTCCTCTCGCGCGCGACGTTCAGCAACGCTTGCTTTCGCGACCAAAGCCCGCGTCGCTCTCGCGGCTGCTCGTTCGCTGCCCGCCACTGGTCCGTCGCGATACTCCGCGCGTCCACCGCGCCGCGCCTGGCCCGTCTGGTTCTTGATCCGGATCAATGCGAGGCCGAAGATGATCAAGAAAATGAAAAAACTCTCGCCGGCATCTCTTTGCAACGCATGGAGCGCGAGCAAATGCGAATTCTGATCGTGGATGACAACCGGGACATTGCGGAAAGTCTTTGTGTGCTGCTCGGGATGGAAGGTTACGATGCACGCGCCGCCTTCAGCGGCGAAAGCGCCCTGACGCAGGCGCGGGCATTCCAGCCGGACGTCGCGATCGTCGATCTGTTGCTTCCCGACATCGACGGGTTCGAGCTGGCCGGGCGGCTGAGGCAGGAGGCGGGTTGCAGGCACACCCGTCTCATCGCCTGCTCCGGTCACATCAGCCAGGCGACCGCCGGCCGCGCCTACGCCGCGGGAATGGATCCGTTCCTCATCAAGCCTTTCGACCCCGAGGTGTTGTTGCTGATCCTCGACCGCGTCAACGCACTGCTGGGCGCACCGCGCCGGGAATCGGCGCACCCTCTGGCCTCGCGGCCCTGAATCTTCCGCGCGGCCGGCGCCCCGCCGGGCATCGGGCGGTCAGCGTCCGCCGTCCAGCCTCCTGGTCATGCGCACGGTGCGCTCCGCGACGCCCAAGGCTACGTAGAACCCGAACTCCGGCTCGTTGCCCGCCAGCACGTCGAGCTTCGATTTTGGACGCGCCGGGCGCCCGCGCGCGGGCGCCCGGCTTCGTCGACCAGGCGCCTGCCCACGCCCCGGCGCCTGTGCGCGGGAACGACGTACAGCTCGGAGATGTACGCATGGCGCTCGTCGGGTTCGTCGGGCGGCATCGGTCCGAACAGGCAGAGGTAGCCGACGACCTCGTCCGCCCCGTCGACGGCCAGCAGAAGACGCCCACCCGTATCGCGGATTCCCGACAGCAGGTAGCGGAAGTACGCCTCGACGATGGATTCGGCCGGCGGCAAGGAGGGATCGTAGCGCCGCACCCCGGAATGCAACGCGGACACCAGCCCCTTGAGAACGGGCAGATCGGCCCGGGTGTTGAGGGACGAATCCGGATCATCTCGGTGTCTCCGCACGGGAACCGCGCAAGCAGGGAAACTACGGGGAAGCGCCCCGGTCATCTGAGATGATCACTCCGAGGAAGCCTCCATGCCACACCAGGAAGACACGCTGCGCAGCACGAAGTATTACGCGAAGAACGAGCGCGAGCAGATTCTCCAGCAGGGCGGGGACGAGCTGGTACCCGAATCGGAAGAGACACGGCCGCCGGAAAGCGCGGAAAACCAGCGCGTGAACCGGGAGAAGCTGGGTGTGAACGAGGAACACAAGACCGAAGAGATGCAGCGGCAGCGGCGGGGAACGTTCCCCTGAGCGTCCGCGCCCGCAAAAGCGGGCCCGGCGGTCAGAGCGCCTGCGGACCGGCCTGTTCCTCGGCGTCCTTCTTGAGCTCTGCGAGCTCTTCCTCGGAGAGGTGTTCCGCCGCCTCGTCGCGGATACGGGCGGCGGTCTCCGCTTCGTCTTCGACGAGGTTGTTGTGCGCCATGGTCGCCCAGCGGTAGGCGGCGGCGTAGTCCTGCTCCAGGCCCTTCCCTTGCAGGTACATCTCGGCGAGCGCGAGCTGCCCCTCGCCCTGATCCTGTTCCGCGGCGAGGCGGTACCACTTTGCCGCCTTCGTCGGATCGGGGGCGGTCCCGATGCCATCGCGGTACATCTTCGCGACCTCGAGCTGCGCCTCGGGGAGTCCCTTCTTGAACCGGGCGCGCCGGATGTCGGGCTTCGCGGCGCGAAGGAAGAAGTCGAGCGCTTTCGCGGGGTCCCGGGCCACGCCTTTGCCGTCGCGATAAAACTCGGCGAGCTGGCGCGCCGCGCGGAGGTCGCCGCGCCGCGCCTCCTTCTTCATGATCTCGATCGCGGCGGGGTAGTCTTCGGCCGCCAGCGCCTCGTCCGCGGACGAGTACTTCGCGTCCTGGCCCCAGGCCGCGTTCGAAAGAAACACCAGGAGTACGATCGCCGCTCTGTTCATTCCGGTTCCTCGCATCCCGAGTAGAGGCGCGCGCCAGACCCAAGTTCCGCCCCGGCCGGTCAGATCTTGGGCAGCGTGACGCCCTGCTGGCCCTGGTACTTCCCGCCGCGGTCCTTGTACGAGGTCTCGCACACTTCGTCGGCCTCGAGAAAGATCACCTGCGCCACCCCTTCGTTCGCGTAGATCCGCGCGGGGAGCGGCGTGGTGTTCGAGAACTCCAGGGTGACGTGCCCTTCCCACTCCGGTTCGAGCGGCGTCACGTTGACGATGATGCCGCAGCGCGCGTAGGTGCTCTTGCCCAGGCAGATGGTGAGCACGTTGCGCGGGATGCGGAAATACTCGACGGTTCGCGCGAGCGCGAAGGAGTTGGGCGGGATGATGCACACCTCGCCCTTGAAGTCGACGAAGCTGTTCGCCGCAAAATGCTTGGGATCGACGATCGCGGCGTTGATGTTGGTGAAGATCTTGAATTCGTCCGAGCAGCGGATGTCGTAGCCGTAGCTCGAGGTGCCGTAGGAGACGATCGGCCCGTTCCCGTTGCGCTTCACCTGCCCGGGCTCGAACGGCTCGATCATGCGGTGGGATTCCGCCATGCGGCGGATCCACTTGTCGGATTTGATGCTCATTCGGGCGCTGTACCGCCAAGGGACGCTGGAGACGCGGGGAATTCTACCAGAAAAGATGCGATTTCCCGGCCGTCCGGCGGAGGGGCGGACAGGGGGAGCCGGAAGCGGGGGACCGAGCGCCGCGCCGCTCGTCCGTGTCGCTGTCCGGGCCCGGGCGGTCCAACCCGCCCGCTCTCGCTAGGTGTTCTGGATGACGATGCTCGGGAACTTCGCCGCGTAGTCCTTCTTCTGCAGCGACAGCCTCGCGGCCACCCGGCGGGCGATCTCCCGGTAAAGCTGCGAGATGCGGCAGTCCGGGTCGGCCACGACGGTCGGCTTGCCGCTGTCGGTCTCCTCGCGGATGCGCCGGTCGAGCGGAAGGGCACCGAGAAAGTCGACGTCGTTCTCCTCGGCCATGCGCCGGCCGCCGCCTTCCGAGAAGATGTGGTCCTCGTGGCCGCACTTCGGGCAGATGTAGATGCTCATGTTCTCGACGATGCCGAGCACCGGGATCTCCACCTTCTCGAACATCTTGAGGCCCTTGCGGGCGTCGAGGAGCGCGATGTCCTGCGGCGTCGTCACGATCACCGCGCCGGTGACGGGGACTTTCTGTGCGAGCGTGAGCTGCGTGTCGCCGGTGCCGGGCGGCAGGTCGACGATGAGGTAGTCGAGGTCCTTCCAGTTGGTGTCGCGCAGCAGCTGCTCGAGCGCCTGGGTCACCATCGGGCCGCGCCAGATCATCGGTGTCTCCTCGTCGATGAGGAAGCCGATGGACATGGCCTGGAGGTGGTAGCTGTGGATCGGCTCGAGGCTCTTGCCGTCCTTCGACTCGGGTTTCATTTTCACGCCGAGCATGCGCGGCTGCGAGGGGCCGTAGATGTCCGCGTCGAGGATGCCGACGTTCGCGCCCTCGACCGAGAGCGCGAGCGCGAGGTTCACGGAAACCGTCGATTTGCCGACGCCGCCCTTGCCCGAGGCGACGGCGATGATGTTCTTGATACCGGGGATGGGCTTCACGCCCTTCTGGACGCTGTGCGAGACGATGCTCGCTGCGATGTTGATCGCGACGTCCTTGACCCCTTCGATCGCGGCAACCTTCTCCTTCAGCTTGGCCGCGAGCTCGTCCTTCCAGCCCTTGGCCGGGTAGCCCAGCTGGACGTCGACGGTCACCTTGCCGCCGTCCACGGTGATCTTCTTCACCGCCTTGGCCGTGACCAGGTCCTGTTCCAGGTACGGGTCGATGACCTGCTTGAGCGCGGTCTCGACCTGCAGCTGCGACAGCTCTGCCATCGAAAAACTCTCCGGAGATTTGCGTCTGAAGGGGGCGACATGCTACACCGGGGCCCCGAAAATGTCATGATTCCGAGGCGACTTCGCCGCTTCTTTCCCTTATGATCGCTAAGGATGAAGCGCCGCCCACGAAGGCGGCGCCCGCGTTTCGTCGATACCCGATCGCATGACCGCCGCCCGACGTCGAATTCTCGTCACCAGCGCCCTGCCCTACGCCAACGGGCCGATTCACCTGGGCCACCTGGTCGAGTACATCCAGACGGACATCTGGGTCCGCTTCCAGAAGATGCGCGGACACGAGTGCTGGTACGTCTGCGCGGACGACACCCACGGCACGCCGATCATGCTCCGCGCCGAGCAGGAGGGCGTGACGCCCGAGGAGCTGATCCGGCGCATGCACGCGGAGCACACCCGCGACTTCGCGGCGTTCCGGGTCGCCTTCGACAACTACTACTCCACGCACTCCGAGGAGAACCGCGTGCTCGCGGCCGACATCTACCGTCGGCTCCAGGAGGCGGGGCATATCGCCAAGCGCACGATCAAGCAGGCCTACGACCCGGTGAAGCAGATGTTCCTGCCCGATCGCTTCATCCGCGGCGAGTGCCCGCGCTGCGGCGCCAGGGACCAGTACGGGGACGCCTGCGAGGTGTGCGGCGCCACGTATGCGCCCACCGACCTCAAGAATCCCGTCTCGGCGCTGTCCGGCGCGACGCCGGTCGAGAAGGAGTCCGAGCACTACTTCTTCAGGCTCGGCGACTTCGAGGGGAGGCTCCGCGAGTGGCTGCACCCGGACATCACGGCCGTGCGGCACGTGCAGCCGGAGGTCGCGAACAAGCTCACCGAGTGGTTTGCCGCGGGGCTCAAGGACTGGGACATCTCGCGCGACGCGCCCTACTTCGGCTTCGAGATCCCCGGCGCGCCCGGGAAGTACTTCTACGTCTGGCTCGACGCGCCCATCGGCTACATGGCGAGCTTCCGGAACCTCGCTGACCGCGCCGGGCTCGACTTCGACGAATGGTGGCGGGCGGGAAGCCCGACGGAGCTCTATCACTTCATCGGCAAGGACATCCTCTATTTCCACGCGCTCTTCTGGCCGGCGATGCTCGAAGGCGCCGGTTACCGCAAGCCCACCGCGGTGTGGGCGCACGGGTTCCTCACGGTCGCCGGGCAGAAGATGTCGAAGTCGCGCGGCACGTTCATCAATGCGCGCACCTATCTCGAACACCTCGATCCGGAATACCTGCGCTACTACTTCGCGGCCAAGCTCAACGGCCACGTCGAGGACATCGACCTCAACTTCGACGACTTCATCGCGCGCATCAATAGCGACTTGATTGGCAAGTACGTAAACATTGCAAGTCGAGCTGCGGGCTTCATCACTAAATTTTTTCAGGGAAAGCTAATTGAGAGCTCTCGCCGTGATCAGTACATACAAGACTCACAAGTAAGTACTGATTTAGGGCTAGCAATCAGGTTGCTCGGTTCAGAGGATTTTATTGCCGAAGCCTACGAAGAGCGGGAATACCATAAGGTGGTGCGAGAGGTCATGCGGTTGGCTGACCTAGTGAATCAGTTTTTCGACAAGAATAAGCCTTGGGAGCTAGCGAAAAACACGAACCAAAGACTTCGACTGCACCAAGTCTGCAGTGAATCGATCAATGCCTTTCGCATTCTAACGATCTACCTAAAGCCGATTCTCCCATCTCTAGCGGAGAAAGTAAGAAAGTTTCTCAATCTCGATGAATCTCTACGTTGGGAGGATCTCCAGTATTACTACGAGATGAAGATCAACACTTATGAGCACCTAGCAACTCGCGTGGAGATGAAATCAATCGAAGCGATGCTGGAACAATCTAAAGAGAGCCTGAGCATGAAGACGACGACCCCGGAGACGCCCGCCGCGGGCGCCGCGATCGAGCCGATCAAGCCCGAGATCACGATCGACGAGTTCGGAAAGCTCGACCTGCGGATCGCGAGGATCGTGAAGGCGGCCCACGTCGAGGGCGCGGACAAGCTGCTGCAGCTCACCGTCGACATCGGCGAGGGCCGCACGCGCAACGTCTTCGCCGGCATCCGCTCCGCCTACGAGCCCTCCGCGCTCGAGGGCCGGCTGACCGTGGTCGTCGCGAACCTGGCGCCCCGCAAGATGAAGTTCGGCGTCTCCGAAGGCATGGTCCTGGCCGCCGGGCCGGGCGGCCAGGAGCTGTGGATCCTCTCCCCGGACAGCGGCGCGCAACCCGGAATGCGCGTGAAGTAATCGCCCGCCGCCCTGGCGCGGACCGGTCAAGGGCCCGATAAACGTAAGCTTCCCCGCTTCGTAGACAAGCGGCAAGTAGAACTTTCTGGCAATCTTAACCTGTCAGGGGGTTCGAACAATGAAGAAATCGCGGTTCACGGAGAGCCAGATCGTGGCGATCCTCAGGGAGGCGGAGTCGGGCGTGCCGGTGAACGAGATCTGGCGAAGACACGGCATCAGCTCGGCGACGTACTACAAGTGGAAGGCCAAGTACGGGGGCCTCGACGTCGCGGAGCTCAAGCGCATGAAGGAGCTCGAGACGGAGAACGCCCGGTTGAAGCGCATGTTCGCCGAGCTCTCACTCGAGAACCACGCGCTTAAGGATCTCATCCAAAAAAAGCACTGAGCCCCGCCGAGCGCCGCGAATCGGCGGCCTACCTGGTGGGACAACACGGGTTAGCGGTGCGACGGGCCTGTACGGCGGTCGGGCTCTCCCGCGCCGCCTATTACCGGGTCCCCGTACCCGCCGCCGAGCGCGACCGCGAGGTCATCACGGCACTGAGCGGTGTGGTCGAACGGCATCACCGCTGGGGGTTCTGGATGTGTTTTGACCATCTGAAGCGGGTGCAGAATCATCCCTGGAACCACAAACGGGTGTGGCGAATCTACTGCGCCCTCAAGCTCAACCTTCCCCGGCGTACCAAGAAGCGGCTTCCCAAACGCGATTCCTTGCCGCTTCAGGCGCCATCGGCCATCAACACCGTCTGGGCGCTCGACTTCATGAGCGATGCCCTTTACCGCGGGCGGACCTTCCGCCTGCTCAACATCCTGGACGAAGGCGCCCGCGAGGCTCTGGCGATCGAGGTGGACACCAACCTCCCGGCCGAGCGGGTTATCCGCGTGCTCGAACAGCTCAAGGCCTGGCGCGGCCTCCCGAAGCGCCTGCGGCTCGACAACGGGCCAGAGTTCACCGCGCAGCGCCTCGTTAAGTGGTGCGCCGACCACGGCATCGAGCTCGCCTACATCGCGCCGGGCAAGCCGAACCAGAACGCCTTCGTCGAACGCTTCAACCGCAGCCTGCGTCACGAGCTGCTCGATGCCTACCTGTTCGAGGATCTCGACCAGGTGCGGGAGATGGTGTGGTGGTGGCTGTGCAGTTACAACGCGGAGCGACCGCACCGGTCGTTGAACCGCATACCGCCGATGATGTACCGGCAACAGGTGTTGGAACGGCGAAGTTCTACTTCTGGAGTGTCTGCTTGACGGGGAAGCTTACGTAAACACACACCCGGAGCAATGATTTAGCCGTCAGCCGGAGGGCGGCGGAAACGGCTAAGCAGCGAAAGTGCTGATTTTCCGGCGGTTTCGGGATCCCCCCGGGCCGGGGCATGCTTCTTGCTCCCCCGAAGGCTAAAAAGAAGGCCCAGAGGGAGACCCGCTTTTGAAACCCGCGACACTGTCCTTGCGCACGGTCCTGCTGTGCGCGTGCCTGTCCTGCGCGCCCGCATCCCGCGGGGAGGACCGGTCCGTCGAGCACCTCAAGTCGGGGGAGATCTGCCCGACGCCGCTCGTCACGGACGAGGCTCCGGCGCCTCCGGCACCGGCCGGCATAACGACCGTCACCGGCGCCGGCGAGCACTTCACCTGGGTGCTGCTCGACGCCGTGCGGCCCCGGCTCGAGCGCGATTTCAAGATCAACCTGCACCTGATCGGGCGCGAGTCGATGCTCGGCCACGGCTGCAACCACGGCGTGCGCAAGGCGCAGGAGAACCGCCCGGGGAACGAGACGTTCGGCTTCGTGTGCTGCCCCCTCTCGCGTGAGGAGGTGGAGCGCGAACGGCTGACGGTGCACCCGATCGCGCTCGAGCCGCTGCTCATCCTCGTAAACCGCGCCAACCCGGTCTCGGATATACCGGCCGAGAAGGTGCGGGCGATCCTGCGCGGCGAGATCCGCAACTGGAAGGAGGTGGGCGGCGAAGACCGGCCCATCGTGCTGGTCATGCGCCCGCACTGCCCGCAGCGGCCGGGGCACTGGAAGACGATCGTCCCCACGCTCGAGCAGCTGCGAAAGGACCGGATCGACGTGAAGGCCGAGGCCGAGGTCGTGCAGGGCGTGTCCGACTTCGTCGAGGGCATCGGCAACATCGGCTCGACGTGGATCTTCGAGGACCGGCACCAGGTCAAGGTCGTGACGGTCGGCGGCGTCGCGCCGACCGCGGAGAACCTGCGCACCGGCCGCTACCCGTTCTACCAGGAGCAGTCGATCGTCACGCACGGCCCGCTCTCGACGAAGCTCGCGGGGATGATACGCGAGGTGCAGACGGGCCCGGCCTTTCGCGCGGTCATGAAGAAGTACGAGCTCCTGCCGCTCACCGCGGCGCGCTGATGTTCGGGCTGCACACCTACCGCGCCCGGCTGGTCATCTACGTGGGCCTGCTGCTCGCGTTTCTGCTCGGCGTCCTGAGCTTTTCCTATTACTCCAGTCGCGGCGTGATCCGAGGAGAGGCGGAGCGCAACGTGGCGCGCGTCGCGCAGCAGATCGAGGGGCAGATGGCGCGCGAGGCGCGCGACCTGCTCGAGCGGGTCAAGATGGTTCGCGACAACAGCTCGCTCGTCGAATATATCCATGTCGTGCTTTGGCTCGGCACGGACGGCGGCGCGGTGCGCGAGCTCTACCAGCGACAGTTCGGCTGGCTTCCGGTCCACCGGGTCGTGCTGCTCGCCCCCGACGGCAGGCCGCTGCTCGGCGGCGAGCACGCCGACCTCGCCGCCCGGCTGAGCGCGCTGAACCGCGGCGACCCGCCCGACGGCCACTTCTACTTCCGTGGCGCGCGCGGCCTCGAGCTCGTCGCGTACGCGACCGTGCGCTACCGCTCGCAGGTGCTCGGGATCGCGGCGATCACCCGCGCGATCGACCGCGCCTGGCTCCTCGCGGCGCGCGAGGCGGGCGGCGGGCAGTTGTTCCTGGTCGAAGACGGCAGGATCGCGCTCGGCACCGGCGACGCCTCCTTCACGGGGCTCGGTTTCGCGCCCGCCGGGAACGCCATTACGCTGCGCGACGAAGGCTACCTCGTCCGGCCGATCGCCTTCGCCGCATCGCCGGCGGCGCTTCCGACGCTGTGGTTCGGGCTCTCCGACGCGGAGCTGCTGCGCCAGCTCACCGAGCAGCGCAACGTCATCCTCGGCCTCGCCATCGCCGGGAGCCTCGGCATCCTGCTCGTGGGCTTCATGCTGTTGCGCAATTTCAGCGCTCCGCTGACCCGGCTGGTCGGCGTCATGCAGGCGGTGAGCGAGGGCCGGTTTCCGGAGGTCGGTGAGACGAGCGCGCGCGACGAGTTCGGCTACCTGCTGAACCGGTTTTCGGCCATGGTCGCCAGCCTCCGGGAGAAACAGGAGGAGATCCGGCGCGTCCATACGCAGCTGGCCGAGCAGGCGACGACGGACGCCCTCACGGGGTTCTACAACCGCCGCTACCTCTACGAGCTCTACCCGAAGCTCTGGTCCGAGGCGTTGCGCAGCGACCAGCACCTCGTGGTGCTGCTCATCGACCTCGATCTGTTCAAGCAGATCAACGACCGCCACGGCCATATGGCGGGAGACGAGGTCCTGCGCCATTTCGCGCGGGCGCTGCGGGACAGCTGCCGCGTCAGCGACTTCGTGTTCCGGATGGGCGGCGAGGAGTTCCTCGTCCTGAACCACGGTGATCTCGACGGCGCGCAGGTCCAGGCCGAGAAGATCCGGGCGGCGGTCGAGCGCGTGGCGGTGACCCACGAGAAAGGCAGCATCCGCGTCACGGCGAGCATCGGCGTGGCGCGGGCGGAGCGCGTCGACGGACTGAACAGCCTGAGCGCCGTCCTCCGGCGGGCGGACACGGCGCTCTACGCGGCCAAGCAGGCCGGCCGCAACCGCGTGGCCGTCGCGGAGGCGCCTGCGTGCGCCTGATCGCCTGACGGGACGACGCGAGGGATACCGCCGCGGCCCGGCGCCGCATAATATGGTGAGCGACCGGGAGCAGCGTCCGGCACGGAGGCACCCTGACCGCGTTCCTCGCCACGACGTTCCTCAGCGCCTTTCTGCTGTTCCAGGTGCAGATGGTGATCGCGAAGTTCATCCTGCCCTGGTACGGCGGCGTGCCGGCGGTATGGACGACCGCCATGCTGTTCTTCCAGTGCCTGCTCCTCGGCGGCTACGCCTACGCGCACTGGCTCACCGGCCGCACCGGGGCGATGCAGCGGCGCCTGCACCTGCTCCTTCTCGGCGCCTCGCTCGCGGCGCTCCTCGCGGGAGCGCTCGCGTGGGGCTCACCGCTCCTGCCCTCCGCCTCGTGGAAGCCGCTCGGCGACGAGGAACCGGTATGGCATATCGTCGTGCTCCTCGCCGGGTCCGTGGGCGCGCCGTTCTTCGTGCTCTCCGCCACCGCGCCGCTGGTGCAGACCTGGTTCAGCCGCACCCGCGGGAGTCCGCCCTGGCGGCTATACGCGCTCTCGAACCTCGGCTCGCTCCTGGGCCTGCTGACCTACCCGTTCCTCGTGGAGGTGTTCGTGCCGCTGCGACTGCAGGCGACGGCCTGGGCGGTCGGCTACGTTCTTTTCGCCGGGGGGGTCGGCTACATCGCCTTCCGCCACGCGACGGCCGGCGAAACCCCGGCGCGCGTCCGGCCGCGCGGCGCCGCGGAGCCCGTTCCCGGCGCCGGCACGCGCGTCCTCTGGTTCGCGCTCGCCGCGTGCGCCTCGGTCCTCCTCCTCGCCGTCACCAACCAGCTTTCGCAGGAGATCGCGGTCGTGCCGCTGCTCTGGGTACTGCCGCTCTCGCTGTACCTGCTCTCGTTCGTCCTGTGCTTCGACGGCGATCGCTGGTACGCGCGGCCGGTCTACCTCGCGCTGCTCGTGCCCGCGCTCGCGCTCGCGACGCTCGCTCTTCAGCACGGCGTGCACGGCGAGATGCTCTCGCAGCTCGTGCTCTACTCGGGCGCGCTGTTCGTCGCCTGCATGGTGTGCCACGGCGAGCTTGCGCGGCTGAAGCCGGCGCCGCGCCACCTCACGGCCTTCTATCTCACGGTCACGGCCGGCGGGGCGGCCGGCGGCGTGTTCGTCGCACTGATCGCGCCGGCGCTCTTTTCGGGGTACTGGGAGCTGTCGCTCGGCCTGTGGAGCTGCGCGGCCCTCGCGATCGTCGCCCTGTGGCGGGATCCGGTCCCGGCTCCACCCCGCACCGGCAACGCCGCTTCGCATCTCGCGCTGTTCGGAGCCGTGCTGCTCGCGACGCTCGTGTTCTCCGACCTGCTGCGCACGGCCGCGCAGAACGCCATGAGCCATCCGCTCGCGCTCGGCGCCTCGACCGCGGCGGCCCTGGGCGCGGGCCTGCTCTATGCCCAGGCGCGCGGGGCCGCCGCTTTGGGCCCGGGGTTCGCGCGCGCCACCGTGCGCCTCGAGTCCTTGCTGAGCCGGGGTGCGCGCAGCCGGATGCCGGCGCTTTGGGTCGCTCTCGCGGTCTTCGGCGCGATCCACCTCGCCTTCGCCCTCGAGTCGCGCCATCTTCCGATCGCTGCGTCGCGCAACTTCTTCGGCGTGTTCCAGGTGTTCGCCGAAGAGGGCGAGGACGGGGACATCGTCCTCGCGCTGCGCCACGGCCGTACGGTCCACGGCATGCAGTCGCTCGCAGCGCAGCGGCGCGCCGAGCCGAACACCTATTACACCGCGGCGAGCGGGATCGCCCTCGCCTTGCGCCGGCACCCGCGACGACGCGAAGGGCTGCCCCTGCGCATCGGGGTCGTGGGCCTCGGAACCGGGACGCTCGCGGCGTACGGCCGGGCCGGCGATTACCTGCGCTTCTACGAGATCAACCCGGCGGTCGCGAGCCTGGCGGGCGCGCGCGAAGGGGCGCTGTTCACCTTCCTGCGCGACACGCCGGCGGCCGTGAGCGTCGTGCTCGGCGACGCCCGGCTGGCGCTCGAGCGCGAGCTGCGCAAGGGCCGGCCGCAGGGGTTCGACGTGCTCGTGCTCGACGCCTTCAACAGCGGCTCGATCCCCGTGCACCTGCTGACCCGGGAGGCGGTCGCGCTTTACGTCCGGCATCTGGAGCCGGAAAACGGGGTCATCGCCCTGCACGTCAGCAACCGTTACCTGGACCTCCGCCCGCTCGTCGCGGCGCTCGCCGGGGAGCTCGGGCTCTCGCACGCGATCAGTCACCACGACGACCGGGGGCTGTGGAGCAGCACCTGGGCCTTCCTCGCCCGGCGCCCGGAGGCCCTGCCCGTGCCGCCCGGACCCGCCCCGGCGCGCCTGGCGACCGCCTGGCGCGACGACCACAGCAACCTCCTGCCGCTGCTGCGCGGCCGGCCCGCCCCGGGCGGCGCGGCCCAAAGCCTGACCACGCTCGAATCGGAGGCGATCGCCCTCGACCCGGCGCGCTGAGGCGGTCATGCCCCCTTCTGCCGGGGGTCTTTCGTGGACTCCCGCGCGCTCTCTTCTATGCTTGGTCTAAAGGGAGAGACTCGCATGGGGCGGTGCACGGTCCGCCGGAGAACCGCGTTGGACTTTTGCGGCCTGCTGGCCGCGGCCGTGGCGCTTTTTGCCGCCGCTTTCCCCGGGAAGGGCTTCGCCGACGGCGCCGAGCGCGCGGTCCGCGTCGGCGTCTGGGACAACCCGCCCATCGTTTTCCGTGATGCCGCAGGCCGCCACGCGGGCATCGCCATCGACGTGCTCGAGCAGATCGCGCGCGCGGAGGGCTGGGAGCTCGTGTACGAGCACGCACCCTGGGGCGAACTGCTCGAGCGCATGGAACGCGGCGAGATCGATCTGCTCACCGGCATCGGGTACAGCGCCGAGCGCGCCGGCCGCTTCGTGTTCACCGGCGAGAGCCTGATCGGGAACTGGGGCGTGGTGTACAAGGGCCGCGGGCTGCCGATCGCTTCTCCGCTCGACCTCGCGAACCGGCGTGTGGCGTTCATGCGCAACGCCATACACTCGGACGCCTTCGCCGACCTGCTGCGGCGGTTTCAGGTCCGCTTCACCGCCCTGTACACGGACAGTTACGAGGACGCGCTCAAGGCGGTGGCGACGGGCGCGGCGGACGCGGCCGTCGTCAACCGCGTCTTCGGCACGATGCACGCGCACCGCTACGCGGTGGACATCACCGGCATCGTCTTCAACCCGGTCTACGTGCACTACGCCGGCCACGCGGGAACGGCCGGACTCGTCGCGCGCATCGACGGACACCTCGCCCGGCTCAAGGCCCAGCCCGACTCGCCGTATTACGCGTCGCTCGAACGCTGGCTCACCGAGCACGAGGTGCGGGCGCCGACGTGGCTCCCGGCCGCGATCGCCGGCGGCGCCCTGGCCCTGACGCTGGTGGGCGGCGGCGCGTGGCTGCTGCGCATGCAGGTGCAGCGCCGCACGCGCGAGCTCGCGCTGCGCTCGAACGAGCTCGAAGCCGCGATCGAGCAGCGCCGCGAGGCGCAGGAGCGGCTCAAGCACTTCGCGCTCTACGACGCGCTCACGGGCCTCCCCAACCGCGCCTCGTTCCTCGAGCGCTTTCCCGTCTTCGTCGCGGAGCCCGAGCGCCAGAAGAGTCGCGCGGCGGTGCTCTTCATCGACATCGATCATCTCAAGACCGTCAACGAGAGCCTGGGGCACGCGGCGGGCGACGAACTGATCCGTGCGGTCGCAGAACGCCTCCGTGCCTGTCTGCGCGCGAACGACAGCATCTTTCGATTCGGCGGCGACGAGTTTCTGGTCGCGGCGAACCAGATCCATTCCATCGGCGACGCGGAGGCGGTCGCGTCGCGTCTGCTGCGGAGCCTCAAACAGCCGGTGGACATCGCGGGCCGACCGGTGTATGCGTCGGCCAGCATCGGCATCGCCGTCTACCCGGACGACGAAACGACCGTCGAAGGCCTGCTCAAGTGCGCGGACGCGGCGATGTACCACGCGAAGGAACACGGCCGCAACCGATACCAGCTCTACCGCTCCGGCCTGATCGACGCGGTGGTCGAGCGCCTCGACATCGACACCCGCCTGCGGCAGGCGCTCGAGCGCGCCGAGCTCACGCTGCACTACCAGCCGATCGTCGCGCTCGCGGACGGACGCGTCATCGGCACCGAGGCGCTGATACGATGGAACGACCCCGAGCACGGGCTGATGCGCCCCGACGTCTTCATCCCGCACGCGGAGCGCAGCGGCGCGATCGTTCCGGTCGGCGCGTGGGTGCTCTCCGAGGCTTGCCGCCAGGCGATCGCGTGGCACCAGGACAGCCCCGAGCCGCTCAGCGTCTCGGTCAACGTTTCCGCCCGCCAGTTCCAGGAGCCCAACTTCGTGGGCACGGTCGAGCAGGCGCTCGTCGACTCCGGCCTGCCCCCGAGCCGGTTGCAGCTCGAGATTACCGAAGGCCTGCTGCTCGTCGTCAATATCAACGTGGCGGACACGCTGCACGCGCTGAAGCGCCTCGGCGTCAGGCTGTCGATCGACGACTTCGGCACGGGGTACTCGAGCCTCGCCTATCTCAAGCAGCTGCCGATCGACGTGCTCAAGATCGACCGGTCGTTCGTGGCCGGCATCCCGGAACGCATGGACGACGCGCAGATCGCCACGACCATCATCACGATGGCGCACGGGCTCGGCCTGCGGGTCGTGGCGGAAGGCATCGAGACCGAGCGGCAGGTGCACTTCCTGCGCGAGCACGGCTGCGACTACGGACAGGGGTACTTCATCGCGCGCCCGCTGCCGGAGAAGGAAATCGCGCGCTGGTTCCCCAAGGACCACCACTGGCGCGCGGCGCAGAACTGACGAAGCCGCGCCTTACCTCGTCGAGACGGCGCGTATCGCGAGCACGACGCCGCTGCCCTCCTGCCAGGCACCGGCCGGCGGCGGGGCAATCGAGCGGATTCCTCCGCCCTCGACGCTCCCTTTGCGCAGCACGCGACCGTCCCGCGCGTCCTGCCAGCGGTAGACGTAGCGGCCCCCCGGCAGCTTCAGAACCAGGGGCGTGCCCGCGGGCCGCCCCCAGAACCAGGCGATGTAGGCGCGGCCGGGATCGGCCATCATCCGGCTCCCGGCCGCGGGCGCCTGCCTGATCAGGCGGTCGTAGGGCCGGCCGCGGCGGTCGACCGGCGAGAGCTTCCTGAAATCGACCGATTCCGCCGTCTCCCGCAGCACCTGCAGGCGCTTCGCCATGGCGCGCCATTGCGGCGACCCGATGCGCGCGACGTCGTCCTCGTAGGCAGCGAAGTGCCCGCCGCTGAGGAACATCGCCCACGCGTAGCGCGTCGCCCCGTCCAGGTCCTGGTGGAAGTCGAACGGCGCCTCGTTGATCGCGAGGATCCGCCCGCTCCGCAGGAACGGGCGCAGACGCTCCCCGATCTCCTCGGGCGTCGATTCCGGCAGGCGGAAGTTGAGCACGTCGACCGCCGGCTCGTCCGCGTAGTACCGGGCGCCCTTGCCTTTCCCGTCCGCGTCCGCGTGCACCCCGATCGGCCGATCGGTCAGCGCCGCGGCGGCGCGCGCCCAGTGGCGCTGCCACGGGTATATGCGCTCGATCGCGCCGGCCGGGGCGCCCCAGCCCTCGACCGCGAACTCGTTGGCGATCTCGAAGTACACGTTGTCGAAGGCGCCCAGTTCCGAAACGGTTTTCTCGACCAGCGCGCGCTGATAGTCCCGAAGCCGCTTGCCCCGCTCGGCGTAGTCGAGGTCGTAGAACTGCGGATAGAAATGGCCTTCGGCGTTGGTCGTGAACACGCCGTTCACGTTGTGCTCGGCGTTCCAGGCGTTGCGCACATCGGGATCGCCCCACCAGTAGCCGGGCCGGTTCGGGTACGGCGCGAAGACGGTGACCTCGACGAAAATGCGGCGCTTCCGCGCGGCGGCCACCACGTCGCGCACGCGCGCCCAGTACCGCTCGTCGAAGCGCTCCAGGTCGTGGCGCCCGCTCGCGTCGCGTACCCACGGGGTCAGCGCGCCGAAGCGGGTCGTGCCGAACCAGCAGTAGGTCCAGATGCGAACCTTGTTGAGGCGATAGCGCGCAAGCTCGTCGAGCGCGCGTTCGTAGTCGAGGGCGGGATTGCAGGCGAGCTCCTGGACGTCGAAGCCAACGAGGTACACCGGCCTGCCCTCGTAGGCGAACCAGCGGCCGCTGCGATGCAGGCCCGCGCCGGCGATCGCGTCGGCCGACCAGGCGGCCGCGAGCAGCAGTCCGTAAAGCGCAACGAGGTACCCGGCGCGTGCGCGTCCCATCGGCGTGTCCCTGCCCCAAAAGTCCCGTGCCGCACAGGGTCGGGTGACCCGCAACCGGGCGGCGCTAATATAACCAGGGAACGAACTTCGCGACAGCGCGCCGGTACGCGGCGTACTCCGGGTAGGCGGCGAGCAGGCGCGCCTCTTCGCGCGCCGCCTTCCGGTCGAAGAAGAGAAAGACGAGGCCGGCGTACGCGACCCCGCCCGCGCTCAACCACCAGAGCGACCACCCGAGCGTGGCGACGATGAGCCCTGCGTAGATCGGGTGGCGCACGCGCGCGTAGAGGCCGTCGGTACGCAGCCGCGCGCCCGCGCGCGGCGCCGGGAACGGCGTGAGCGCCTCGCCCAGGCGGACGAGGCCGGCGATCGAAAGCCCGACGCCGAACGCGGTCAGCGCGGCGCCGAGCATCGGAAGCCCCGCCGCGGGCGCCCAGCCGCCCGCTCCGGTGGCGACCGGCAGCAGCGCCGCCACGAGCATGACCGGGATCTGCGCGAGCACCCACCACCCGCCGCGCGCGGTGAAGGAACCGGTCCGGCCGTCGCCCGCTGAATCCGCCATCGTGCGTATTGTAGGGGGAACGGCCTCCGCCGTGCTCCACCGGCCCGGCTCGGCGCGAGCATTCCGACGCGAACGCGTGCGTCGTTCCGGCCGGGTGGGGAGAATGCCGCATTGAGATCGACGCGCGGCGCGTGCCAAAGTCGATCCATGCGAGCCGTCCCCGGTCGTCGTGGCGCCATCCTCGCGGCGCTCCTGCTGTTCCTCGCCCCGATCGCGTCGGCCCGCGTCGCGCTGGTCGGCGGCACGGTGATCGACGGTTTTCGGCGCGTGCCTCTCGACGACGCCGTCGTACTCGTCGACGGGGACCGCATCGCCGCGGTCGGTCCCCGGTCGGAGACCCCGATCCCGCCGGACACCGAGATCGTGGAGACGACCGGAAAATATCTGGTCCCGGGGCTCATCGACGCGCACGTCCATCTCTTCCAGTCGGGCGGGCTGTACACGCGGCCCGACGTGATCGATCTGCGCGACCGTCGCTCGTACGAGGACGAGACCGCGATGGTGCGCGCCAAGATCCCGGACACGCTGCGCCGCTACCTGGCGAGCGGCGTCACCTCGGTGCTCGACGCCGGCGGCCCGCGCTGGATTCTCGAAGCGCGCCGGCGCGCCCGCGAGGTCGAGACGACGCCGACGGTGGTCGCCGCCGGACCGCTGCTCGCGACCCATGCGCCGCCGGAGCTGGAGCAGGACGATCCGCCGATCCTGCGCATGCGCTCGGTGGAGCACGCGCGCGAGCTGGTCGCCAGGAACCTCGCGGCGCAGGCGGACCTCATCAAGATCTGGTTCGTTCCCGTGCCGGGCGAGCCGCTCGCGCCGCACGCCGAGCGGCTGCGCGCGGCGATCGACGAAACGCACCGGCGCGGTGCCCGCGTCGCCGTGCACGCCACGCAGCTCGCGCTCGCGCGCCTCGCCGTCGCGGCGGGCGCGGACATCCTCGCGCACGGCATCGAGGACGCGCGCATCGACACCGCCCTCGTGCGCGAGATCGTGGACCGGCGGGTGGTCTACGTGACGACCCTCGCCGTGAAAGAGGGTTACCGCGAGGCGCTGTCGGGAAAGCTCGCCCTCTCGCCGTTCGCGCGGCGCTTCGGCGATCCCGAGGCGATCGCGACACTCGAGGACATCGCCTGGATCCCGGCGAAGCGCCGCGGACCGGCCCCGAAGGGCATCACGCCGGCGATGACGTGGAACCTGCGGCGCCTGCAGGCCGCCGGGGCGATCGTCGCGGCCGGTTCCGACGCGGGCAACATCGGCACGCTGCACGGGCCGGGCCTGCACCGGGAGCTCGAGCTGCTCGTGGCCGCCGGCCTCTCGCCCCTCGAGGCGCTGCGCGCCGCGACGCTCGGCGGAGCCGCCGCGCTCGGCCGGAACGAGCTGCGCCGGGTCGCGCCGGGCCAGGCGGCCGACCTGCTCGTCCTCGACGCGGATCCGCTCGCCGACATCACTCACCTCCAGCGCATCCATCGCGTGATGAAGAGCGGCCGGCTGCACGATCCTTCGGAGCTGGTCCCCGGACGCGACTGAAATTGCCTCGCCGGCCAGGCGCGGGCACACTGGGGGCATGGCTCCGGAGGACCTCGTCGGCCGCATCGACGCCTGCCTGCCGCAGACGCAGTGTACCCGCTGCGGCTACCCGCGCTGCCGCGCCTATGCGGAGGCGGTCGCGCGCGGCGAGGCGGACCTCAACCGCTGCCCGCCGGGCGGGGACTACACGCTCCACTCGCTCGCGCGGCTGCTCGGCGTTCCGCCGAAGCCGCTCGATCCCGGGGTCGGAGCGCCGCGGCCGCGCGTGCGCGCGGCCGTCGACGAGGCGCGCTGCATCGGCTGCCGAAAGTGTCTGGACGTCTGCCCGGTCGACGCCATCGTCGGAAGCCGGCGGCAGATGCACACCGTCATCGCTCCGCTCTGCACCGGCTGCGAGCTCTGCGTGCCGCCCTGCCCCGTCGACTGCATCCTGCTCGTCCCCGCCCCGCCGGCGGCGGCCGCGCCGTGGAACGAGTACGCCCGGGCGGAAGCGGACGAGTGGCGCGAGCGCACCGGGTCGCGGCTCCTGCGCCTCGGTGCGCGCAGGGAGCGGGTCCGGCGTCGAAGCGCGGAGCCGACGCTCGCGGACATTCCGCCGCCCGAGCAGATCCGCCGCGACCTCGAGGCCGCGCTCGAGCGCTCGCGGCAAAGACGCGCGAGCGCACGCCCGCGGGGCACGGCGCCGGAATGACGAGGACGGCGCTCGCGCGAATGTCGAATATTCAATACGCAATGTTGAATTAATGAGGCGAGCGCAGCGCCTACGGCAATTCAACATCAAAGATTCAAGACTCGAGATCGCGTCGATCCCATGAACGCCACCGCCAGGCGGGCCGTCGCCGGCCCCGTCTCCCTGCTTTCGGAAAGCGAGCGCCGCGAGCTGTTTCGCCGGCTGAAGCGCGCGAACCCGGCGCCCACGACCGAGCTCGAATACCGCACGCCCTTCGAGCTGCTGGTCGCCGTCATCCTCTCGGCGCAGGCCACCGACCGCAGCGTCAACAGGGCGACCGCGGAGCTCTTCAGGATCGCGCGCACGCCGGAGGCGATGCTGGCGCTCGGCCTGCGCGGGCTCAAGCGCCATATCAAGAGCATCGGCCTCTACAACACCAAGGCCGCGAACATTCTGAAGACGTCGAAGGTGCTCGCGGACAGGTACGCCGGCGAGGTGCCTCGCACGCGCGAGGAGCTGGAAGCCCTGCCCGGAGTCGGGCGAAAGACGGCGAACGTGATCCTGAACACCGCGTTCGGCGAATCGACGATCGCGGTCGATACGCACATCTTCCGCGTGGCCAACCGCACGGGGCTGGCCCCCGGGCGCCACGTACGCGAGGTCGAGGACCGGCTGATGCAGGCCGTGCCGCGGCCGTACCGGCGGCACGCGCACCACTGGCTGATTCTGCACGGCCGCTACACCTGCACCGCGCGCGTGCCGCACTGCGAACGCTGTGTCATCTATGATTTGTGCAGGTACGGCGATAAAGTAAAAAAATGAGGGCACCGGCCGCGACAGGGTTGAGCTACGGCGGGCGCGCAGAGGCCGAGCACGCGGCGCGCGCGGTCTCCCGGGCGCTCAAGCGGGCACGGCTCGAGCGGGCGGGCGCGGTGCTCCTCTTCCTCACGCCGCACTACGCGGCCAACCCCGGTCCCGCGATCCGCGCGGCCGCGCGCGCCGCCGGCAGCCTGCAGGTCATCGGCGCGACGGCGGCCGGCATACTGACGGAAGAGGAATGGGTGCTGGACAGTCCCGGTGCCGCCGCAATGGTGTTCGCGGCCCCGGTCACGCCGGCCCCCATCGGTCCCGCGCCGCTGGACGACGAGGCGATCATCCTCAGCCTGTGCACGCCCGCCGGGCTCACCGCCGACTGGCTCGACGTGCCCGTGAAGCGCGTCGGCGCGGTCTCCGGCGATCTCTTCGGGCACGGTCCGTTCAAGGTCTGGGCGGGCGGCCGCGAAGCCGAATCCGGCCGCGCGGACGCGATCCTGCTCGGCGTGCGCGGCGTGCTGCGCGCCTCGCAGGGCGTGCGGGCGCTGACGTCCCCGATCGAGGTCGCCGAGGTGCAGGGCTACGACGTGAAGCGCCTCGGCAACTACCCGGCGCTCAACGTGCTCGTGAAGTCCCTGCCCGTCGGCGTGCGCGAGCTGGAACGCATCCCGCTGCACCTCATCATGGGCGGCGTCACGTTCGGCGATCCGCTCACGGCGATCCGCGAGGGCCGCTACCGGCTGAACCACATCGTCGCGGCGAATCTCGGCGACCAGTCGATCACGCTCTCGCACCCGCTGAGCCGCGGCGAGCGGCTCTTCTGGGCGATGCGCGACGCGCTCACCGCCGAGCGCGACATGCGTCAGACCATCGAGGACGCGGCGCGTGCGCTCGGCGACGCGCCGAGCTTCGCGCTGCTCTTCCCGTGCATGGGACGCGGCCCGCACTTCTACGGCAACCGGGACCGCGACCTCGAGCTCCTCACCGCGCGCTTCCCCGGACTGCCCGTGATCGGCATGTACGGGAACGGGGAGATCGGTCCGCTCGACGACGCCAACCACCTGTACCAGTACTCGGCGGTACTCGGGCTGTTCCGCACCCAGGCGGCGTGATGTACGGAACGGACCGCGCGGGGCTGCGCGAGGTGTTCTTCCGGGCCTGGCGCCGGCACCGCGCGAACGAGCCGCTGGAAGGGGTGGAGCGGCTCGTGGTCGACGTGGCCCTGCGGCACCCCGAGTACCACCGTTTCCTCGATCACCCCGAGGCGCACGCCGATCGCGACTTTCCGGCCGGGCTCGGGGAGACGAACCCGTTCATGCACCTCGCCATGCACCTCGCGATCGAGGAAGGCCTCGCCATCGACCAGCCGCGCGGGATGCGCGAGCGATACCGGACGCTCCGGCAGAAGCTCCCCGACGACCACGCCGTGCAGCACGCGATCATGGACTGCCTCGCCGAGATGCTCTGGCGCGCGCAGCGCGCGGGGACGCCGCCGGAAGACGCCGGGTTCCTCGACTGCCTCGAGCGGCTGGAGCGCGGCGTACGCTGATGCGCCGGCGTCGCGGGCGCGCGTGTTTCCGGTCGCCGCGCGGGGTAGGATAATCGTCCGATGGCGACCCGCGCGATTCCGATCACCGAACTGCGCTCGCCGCGCGGCTTCCGCGCGGTGCTGTCCCGCCACGGCGAGGGCGCGCTCCTGCGTGCGCCCCTGAGCGAGCTGCAGGTCAATGTCGGACGCCTGTGCAACCAGGCGTGCTCGCACTGCCACGTCGACGCCGGACCGAAGCGCACCGAAGTCATGACGTGGGAGACGATGGCGCGCATCCTCGACTGGGCGCGACGCTCGGGGATCCGGCAGGTCGACATCACCGGCGGCGCGCCGGAGACGAACCCCGAATTCCGGCGCTTCGTCGACGGCTTCCTGGCGCTCGGCTGCGCGGTCACCTCGCGCTGCAACCTCACGATCCTCACCGAGCCGGGGCAGGAGGACCTCGCGACCTGGTACGCCGCGCGGGGCGTGCGCCTCGTCGGCTCGCTGCCCTGCTACACGCGCGACAACGTCGACGCGCAGCGCGGCAAGGGCGTGTTCGACAAGAGCATCCGCGCCCTGCGCGCCCTGAACGACGCCGGCTACGCCCGCGAGCCCCGCCTCGCGCTCGACCTGGTGTACAACCCCGGCGGCGCGTACCTGCCGGGAGACCAGCGAAAGCTCGAGGCGGACTACAAGCGCCGGCTGGCAGACGAGTTCGGGATCGTGTTCAACCGCCTGCTCACCCTCGCCAACCTCCCCATCAACCGCTTCGCGCACTACCTCGAACGCACCGGCGAGTACGGGCGCTACATGGCGCTCCTCGAAGAGAGCTTCAACCCGGCCACGCTTCCGGGCCTCATGTGCCGGCACCTGCTTTCGGTCGACTGGCTCGGACGCGTGTACGACTGCGACTTCAACCAGATGCTGGACCTGCCGCTCGCCGCCCGGCCGCACCGATACCTCTGGGACGTCGACGCGTCGTCGCTCGCCGGACAGCCGATCGCCACGGACGTGCACTGCCTCGGTTGCACGGCCGGCGCGGGCAGCAGCTGCGGCGGCGCCCTCGTCGACTGATTCCAGATCCCGGCGCCTGTTGACGGCCGTCAACGGGAAAACGATTTTCCCTCTTGTTCATGATCACCTGATCGGATAGCGCGCACGCTTCTTGCTACATCTGTAGGGAGGCGCCGAGAACGGCCCGGCGCCCGATTCACAGCGAGGACTGCGTCATGATCCGATCCCCCCATCTCATCCGGCGAGGTGTCGTCGCGCTGCTGGCCTCCCTGGCGCTCGGCGCCGTGATCGCCGGCGCGCCGCCCCCGGCGGAGGCAGACGATTACCTGAGCGCCATCAACGCGGAAGGCGACCGGCTGGAGTCCCTCGGCAAGGCACGCCGCGAGCGCGAGCTGCTCGAACGGCGCGTGAGCCAGCCGGCGGCCGCGACCCCGGTGGCCGCCGATCAGGCGCAGTTCGAGCGGGAGCTCAACGCGGAGTTTCCGGCGAGCTACGCGCTCTACTCCATGATGGGCGCCGACGACCGAACGAAGGTCTACGCCGAATACCGGGAGTCGCGCTCCGGGGGAGCCGCCCGTTTCTTCCCCGTGCTGAACCGCATCATCGCGCTTTCGACCAAGAACCGTTGAGGAACGCTTCATGAAAAAGATCCTGCTCACCAGCCTGCTGCTCGGCTCCTCTCTCGGCGCCGCGCCCGCCCCGGCCAAGGACGTCAACATCACCGAGTACCTGCCGGAAGTCACGTTCTTCGCCCAGGGCAAGAAGTACACGATCGAACGCGTGCAGGACCCGGAGCACGAGCTCAGCGGGGGCTTCGCGAAGACCTCGCGCAAGTGCCCGCCCTTTTGCGTGCACCCGATGCAGATCGCGCCCGGGGTCAACACCGTGGCCGAGCTCGAGCTGCTCGAGTTCGCCAAGAACAAGCTGGAAAAAGGCAACGGCGTCCTGGTCGACGCCCGCACGCCGTCCTGGTACCAGAAGGGCACCATCCCCGGGTCGATCAACATCCCGTTCACGGTGTTCGACCTGAGGGAAACCGATCCGGAGCTCGTGAAGACCCTGGAGCTCCTCGGCGTCCGCAAGGGCCAGTCGGTCAACTACGCGGACATGGAGCACCGGGCGATGGACGAGCTGGGCGAGGCAAAGCGGGCGTTCCCCTACGACTTCTCGCGCGCGAAGGACGTGCTCCTCTTCTGCAACGGCCCCTGGTGCGACCAGTCGCCCCGCGCGATCCGCGCGCTGGTGAAGCTCGGTTACCCCACGAACAAAATCTACTACTACCGCGGCGGCATGCAGGTGTGGCTCCTGCTCGGCTTCAACGCCTACGTGCCCGACGCCCCGCCGGTCAAAACCGCCGAAAAGCGCTAGTCCGACGCCCGCCCTCTCCCCCGCGCCGGGGAGAGGGCGGACGGGGGCACGGCCAGACGCCGCGCTCCAACGCCCGCCTCGCCTTCTCCCGCCGGCTCGCGCGTTCGCCTCCCGCTGTCTATAAAGAGAGGAAACACCGACGGATCACGCCGCGCCGCGCGAACGGCGACGCGCCGGCGCGCGCCGGGTGCGCCGGCCCGCCGACCGTGCCCACCGGTGAACGACCGCAACGAGGAGCAGAACGTCATGTCCATGGCGAACGAGGATCTCAAGAAGAAGCCCGCCATCAAGCAGCCGCCGGTGCTGTTCGAAAAGACCCAGGCCATCATCGAGAAGATCCAGAACGTGCTGGACGGCACCCTGATCGCCTACTGGAACAATCCCCGGGGATCGGTCTGCCAGGACGACGTGGTCGCCCTTTACGAGCTGCTGGAAGGCCTCGGGAAACGCGACCGGATCTTTCTTTTCATCAAGTCGAACGGCGGCACGGGCCGCGCCTCGCTGCGCATCGTCAACCTGATCCGCCAGTACTGCCGGGAGCTGGTCGCGCTCATTCCGATCGAGTGCGCCTCGGCGGCCACCATGATGGCCCTGGGCTGCAACGAGATCCGGATGGGTCCCATGGCGTACCTGACCTCCGTCGACACCTCGCTGACCCACGATCTCTCCCCCATCGATCGCGACAACGACCGCGTCAGCGTCAGCCTGGACGAGCTGATGCGCGTCGTGCGGCTGTGGCGCAGCGAGAAAGGCAGCGAGGAATCGAACCCGTACCACGCCCTCTTCCAGTACGTCCACCCACTCGTGATCGGCGCCGTCGACCGTGCCGAGTCGCTGTCGATCATGCTCTGCCGGGAGCTGCTCTCCTACCACATCGACGACCAGGCGAGGGCCGAGCAGATCGCCAACACGCTCAACGCCAAGTATCCGTCGCACAACTACCCGATCCTCTTCGAGGAAGCGCGCAAGATCGGCCTGAACGCGACCCAGATGGAGAAGGAAACCAACTCCCTGCTGCTCGATCTCAACGAGCTTTACAGCGAAATGGGACAGAAGGCGACGACGGACTTCGACGAGATTCGCGCGCACGGCAACGAGATCCTGAACATACTCGAGACCCCGGGCGCGCAGATCTACTACCAGCAGGACAAGGACTGGTTCTACCGTACCGAAGAGCGGCGCTGGATCACCATGAACGACAACAGCAGCTGGCGGAAGATCGTGAAGAAGGACGGCAAGATGCGCATGTCCGTCCTGCACATCGCCTGAGGCGCCAAGGCGCGCCCGACAGCCGGGGACGGACGCACCGGAGGCGACCTCGGCCCGGCGGCGCGTCGCGCCCCCGGTCAGCGATCTCGACCCTCGATCGCCTTGCGCAGCCCTTCCGTGAACCTCAGCCGCCCGCTGTCGTCGATCAGCAGCGCGTCGACGCCCGGCATCCGTTCCACCAGCCGCATTCCCCGCTCCGCGCCCAGCACGAACACGCTCGTCGACAGCGCGTCGGTCGTGGTGCTGTCCGGTCCGAGTATGCTCACGCTGCGCAGGCCTCGCGCCGACTTCCCGGTCTTCGGGTCGAGGATATGGTGATAGCGCACGCCGTCCCGTTCGAAGTACCGCTCGTAGTCGCCCGAGGTGGAGATCGCGGCGTTGACGAGCGGCAGGACCGCGACCACGTCCTCGCGGCGGCGCGGATCGCGGATGCCGATCATCCACGGGCGTCCCCGGTGATCGCCGAGCACGCGGCTGTCGCCGCCCGCCGTGACGATGGCGGCGGCGACGCCGCGCCCGGCGAGCAGCGCGATGCTCCGGTCGACCGCATGGCCCTTGGCGATGCCGCCGAGGTCGATACGGACGCCCGCGCGCGCGTAACGCACGGTGGTCGTGGCCGCGTCGAGCACGACGTGGCGATAGTCGATCGCGTCCAGTCGCCGCGCGATCTCCTCCTCGCTCGGCGCGACGCCGCGCGGGTAGTCGTAGAGGTACCCGACGCTCGAGTAGGTGACGTCGAACGCGCCGCCGGTGAGCCGCGAGAACTCGAGCGCGCGGGTGATGAGATCGAAAAGCTCGCGGCTCACGCGCACCGGGCCGCGGGCCGCCTCGCGGTTCAGGCGCGACAGCTCGCTCTCGGGCTTGTACGTGCTCATGAGGCGATCGATGCGCCGCATCTCCTCCATCACCGCGGCGATTCCCGCGCGGCCCGCGTCCGGGTCCTCGTGCCACAGCTCGACGCGCACCTCGGTCCCCATGATCGCTTCGTGCCCGCTCAGCCATTCGGCGAGCGCGGGCCGCGCCGCGGGCAGCACGAGCGCCACGGCGAGCGCGAAAGAGGATGCGACGCGCGGTCGGATCAAAGGAAGCGCATCAACGGCTCGTATCCCCGGCCGATGAGCCAGAGGTCCGCGGCGGTGTCGATGTCGCGCAGGCGGGAGAGCAACTCGAAGTGGAGACCGATCGCGGCCGCGCGCGCGAGCGTCTCCTCGAGGACGGTCGCGCCGCCCCACGGCATGCGGGCGAACAGCGCGTCGTGCGCCTCGGTCAGCCCGATGAGATAGTAGCCGCCGTCCTCGGTGGGACCCAGCACGTTGCGCCCCTTGGCCAGGTGCGCGTTCGCCTCGTCGAGCACGTCCCAACGGCAGTGGGGCACGTCGGAGCCGAGCACGGCGGCCGCGCCGTGGCGCTCGATGCCGAAACGCAGCGCCGCGAGCATCCGCGCGCCGAGATCGGCGCCCGTCTGGTCGAGGAGCCGCAGCCGGAAGTCGCGCGCGAGCTCCTCGAACAGCGGGTGGTCGGTGTCGGGCGCGCCGCAGAGGTAGATATCGCCGGGCCAGCTCGAGACGGCGAGGCCGACCGTTTCGCGGATCATCACCTCCGCGATTGCCGCCGCCTGCTCGGGCGAGTAATCGGGAAGAAGGCGGGTCTTCGTCTGCCCGGGCAATGGCTGCTTCGCGAAAATCATCAGCGCCGGCTGGGGCATGGCCTACTTATACCATTGGGCCAGCCGCCCGGGGGAGACGCCGATTCCGTAGAGGCCGCGCAGTAGCCACATCCTGACCACGGTCCGGGCGACGCCGTCGCGCTCCCAGCGCCGGCTCGACGCCACGACCCGGTCGCGCAGCCGCGCCGGCCGCTCCACCCACTTGAGGCGCGTCGAGAGCGCGATATCCTCCATGAGCGGGATGGCCGGAAAACCGCCGAGCATCCGAAAGACGTCGCGCCGCACGAAGATCGCCTGGTCCCCCGTCGCTATGCCCGTGACGGCGGAGCGCCAATTCATCAGCCACTCGATCGCCCGGAAGACCGCAGCGCCGCCCGACAGGCGCACGTCGAAGCGCCCCCACGCCCGCCCGCCGGCGACGACCTCGCGGACTCGCGCGAGGGCGCCGGGCGGCAACCGCGTATCCGCATGCAGGAAGAGCAGCACGTCGGCCCCCGCCGCGCGGGCGCCGCGGTTCATCTGCGCGGCGCGTCCACGCGGCGCGGACAGGCGCCGGGGCGGCAGCGGGCCGATTCCGATCTTCGCCGTCCGGGCATCGAGCGCGGCGCCGGTCACGGCGTCGCCCGCGACCTCGACCAGGATGAGCTCGTCGGGGATATTGTCG
Organism: Sulfurifustis variabilis; assembly: GCF_002355415.1. Taxonomy (GTDB): domain Bacteria; phylum Pseudomonadota; class Gammaproteobacteria; order Acidiferrobacterales; family Sulfurifustaceae; genus Sulfurifustis; species Sulfurifustis variabilis. The sequence continues at coordinate 2,821,390 of NZ_AP014936.1, forward strand.
CCGGAAAGGGAATCGAGCGCGGCGGGCTCGCTCTCCCGCCACAACGGCACGATGACCGCGATCGACGGCCGGCGCCCCGGCCTCTCGCCGGGCGGACTCAATGGGTCGGGTGCGAGGCGGCGCGCCCGCGGCGCGCGAGCTTGAGCACGAGCAGCACCGGAAGCGCCGCGTGCATGAGGAGATCGAAGATGTCGAGCGGGCGCGAGAGCTGCCCCGCGGCGAGCATCTTGATCTTCTGCCAGACGTGCGGCTCCGGCGTGAAGGGCGCAAGGCCCAGGAACAGGGCGCCGATCGCGAGCGGGATCAGCGGAACGCTGTCCAGCCACGCGAGCAGCTCACGCGGCGGCGCCACCCTGCGTTCCTTTCTGGATCAGCTCGATCTTGTACCCGTCGGGATCCTGGACGAACGCGATCACGCTGGTCCCGTGCTTCATCGGCCCGGCCTCGCGGACGACGTTGCCGCCCCGGCGCTTGATCTCCTCGCAGGCCGCGTACGCGTCGTCGACCTCGACGGCGATATGCCCGAAGGCGTTACCCATGTCGTACTTCTCCGTTCCCCAGTTGTAGGTGAGCTCGATGACGGCGTGCTCGGCCTCCGACCCGTATCCCACGAACGCGAGCGTGAACTTGCCGTCCGGATACTCCTTACGGCGCAGCAGCTTCATGCCCAGAACCTCGGTGTAGAAGCGCAGCGAGCGCTCGAGATCGCCCACCCGTATCATCGTATGCAGAACGCGCATGACACCCCCCGATGCAGGCGCGGGAGAGTACTCCGGATGGCGGGGGACTTCAAACCGGCGAGAGCCGCGCCGGCGCCCGGCGGCTAGTGCTGCGCCAGCTGTCCCGGATCGAGCGTGTGGGTATAAAGAACGTAGTCGAGCCGGCGGCGCTTGGCGCTGTACATCGCGACGTCGGCGCGCCGCATCAGGAGGCTCGGGTCCGTGCCGTCCTGCGGATAGCGCGCGACGCCGATGCTCGCGCCGACGGACACCGTGCGTGCGCCGATGCGGACCGGATGCTCGAACACCGCCGGCACCCGATCGAAGGCGCGGGTCGCGCTGGCGAGATCGCCGGCGCCGGGCAGCAGCAGCGCGAACTCGTCGCCGCCGAGGCGCGCGACCGTGGCCGAAGGCTCGACGGCCGTGCGCAGACGAACGGCGATCTGCTGCAGGGCGAGGTCGCCGGCATGATGACCGAGCGTGTCGTTGATCTCCTTGAATCCGTTGAAATCGAGGATGGCGAGCGCGAAACCCCTCCCCGACCGGCGCGCCTCCTCGATCGTCTCCGCGAGGCGGGCATGGAACAGCGCGCGGTTGGGAAGCGACGTCAGCGGATCGTACAGGGCCTGGCGCTCGATCTTGCGGTACGCCTGCTCCAGCTCCTCGGTGCGCTGCTCCACCCGGCGCTCCAGGTCCTGGTTCAGCGCGATGAGCTCGGCCTCCGCGCGCATCCGCTCGCGAAACGCCTGCTTGAGCATGTTCGACATGCCGTTGAAGGCGCGCGCCGTCTCGGCGAGCTCGTCGTTGCCGCGCACCTCCACCTCGTAGCCCGGCTCGCCGCCGGCGATGCGCTGCGCACCCACCTTGATCGCGTCGAGCGCGTGGGTGAGATAGATCACGAGCATGTACGAAAACGCCACGACCAGCATGACCTCGAGCGCCGCGATCGTGACGGTCTTTCGGCTGGCCTCGAGCAGCACGGTCCGCAGCCCGTCGGTGGCAAAACCGAGCTCGATGCGCCCGAAGCGCACGCCCGACTCGCCGATGTCGGCGAACGTGTGGAACACGCCGTCGCGCATCTCTTCCGGCCGCGGGTCCGGCAGGGCGGTCGGCGTAGGCGCGACCGGCGACCCCGCCTGGGCGAGGACGCGGCCGGCCGAATCCCGCACCCGCGCGTACAGCGCACCCGTATGCTCAATGGCGGTGCGGAGGACGTGGTCGAGCGCGGCGGCATCCTGCGCGAGCACGGCGGTGCGCGTGGTGGCCGCGAGCAGCGTCGCGGTGGTGTGCGCGCGCGCCGTGAATTCGGCGACGTTCGAGTTCTTGAGCAGCTGCAGGCTGTAGAAGACGAGCAGGAAGAGCAGGACGGATTCGATCAGGGCGACGCCGACGATCGTCTTCAGCCGGAACGACAAGCCGGCGCCCTCAGCGCGCGCCGCCGCGGCCGCGACCGGCCGCCGTCGGTGTCCGACTCGGGTCCGCGCGGATCGTTCGCGTCGTCTCGAGGTTCGGGCCGCGGATGGGGCCCGTCGCCACGGAGTCTCCCCGCTCCACTGCCGTCCTCCTTTTCGTCGGGATACGAATGAGTATAACGAGGGGTCGCGACGCGCACGGTTCGCCGGTCGAACCGATTCCGCCGCCCGGCGCCCGCCATGCGGGAATGGCCCCGACGCCATCGGGGGCGGGATGAGGTATCAGTCGAAGTGGCAGACGTAATCGAGAAAATCGACGACCTCGATCTCGAAATGCGAGTGGCCGGGGATCGAGAACGTCTCTCCCTCCTGATAGTCGGTCCAGCCGCTGTCCTCGGCGCGCTTCACCCGGCAGTGGCCTTGCGTGATGTCGATGCGCTCGGGCGCCTCGGTACTGAACCGGTATACGCCGGGCAGCATCACCCCGAGCGTTTTCATTTCGCCGTCGGGGGTGATCACCGTGCGGCTCGTCACCTTGCCGCCGTGATAGACGTTCGCCTTCTTCCGGACTTCGACGTTCCTGAAGCTCATGTCACCTCCCGCCCAGGCTTGCGTTGCGCGCGGTCGCGATGCCGGACAGCACCAGCGCGGCCCCCGCGAGCTGCCACGCGCCGAGCGGCTCGTCGAGGATGAGAAACGCGAAGAGCGCGGCGGCCACCGGCTGCCACAGCAGGCTCACGGCGCCGAACGCGGCCGGCAAGTGCGCGAGCGCGTACGCGATGAGCCCCTGCCCCGCGGCGTGCGACACGAAGGCGAGGCCGGACAGCACGAGCCACCCGCGCGTCGTCGCGGGAACGAGATTCTCGCCGGAGAGCAGGGCGAGCGGCAACAGCGCCGCCGCGCTCGCCGCGCTGGTGACGAACATCACGATCGCCGTCGCGTAACGGCTGCGGCTGCGCGCGACGAGCGTGAGGTAGCCGGCATAGAAGACGGCGGTGAGCAGCCCGAGGGCATCGCCGCCGAGTCGCCGCGTATCGAGCGTGAGGCTGTGGGCCATGAGCACGGCCGCCCCGCCGAACGCCAGCAGGAAGCCAAGCGCCAGGCCCGACCGGACGCGCTCGCGCCACCAGAGCCAGCCGGCGGCGGCGACGAAGACCGGCGCGAAGTTGGCCAGCAGCGTCGCGTTCGCGACCGAAGTGATGCCGATGGCGCGGTGCCACACGGCGAGGTCCGCGGCGAAGAAAAGGCCGGCGGCGAAAAGCGCGTGCATCCCGCGGCCGGGGATGCCGCCGGCGGCCGGTCCCGCGACCCTCGCCCAGGACAGCCACAGGGCGAGGACGGGCAGGGAGAGAAACTGCCGGTGAAACGCGGTCGCGGTCGGCCCGAGCTCGGACAGCCGGACGAAGATCGGAGCGAGGCCGATCGCGGTGGCGCCGGCGAGCAGCGCGGCGAGGGGAAACCGCCCCCGCCGCTCGACCATGCCGGCGTCACTCACAGGCTTGCGACGGCGGCGTCGGCCCCGGAGAGAACGGCGACGCCGCTACTTCTTTTTCTTGGCGCGCCGTTTCTTTTTCGGGGGCGGCACCTTCTCGCCTTCGCGCCGGGCTTCGGACAGCCCGATGGCGATGGCCTGCTTGCGGCTCTTGACCTTCTTGCCCGACCGCCCGCTCTTAAGCGTTCCCTTCTTGCGTTCGCGCATCGCTCTGGCGACTTTTTTCGACGCCTTCTTGCTGTACCTGGCCATGCCTGTCCTCCTTGCTGTTTGTGGTTGTCGAGAGCACGACGCCGCGCAGCGTACCAACATCGCGCGCTTCGTGAATAGTGTCCTCGCGCAACACCGAACCGACATCGTCGCCGACCACGACGTGACGTTCTCGCCGGTTGCCGGTGTTTATCCATGACGTCGCGCGGCCTATCGGGGGATTGCCAGGCCTGCCGCTCTATGACCAAATGCCGGGTCGCCCGGAGCCGGTCCACGATGCCCGACGCCACCCAGGTCCTTTCGGTCGCCCGCCTCAGCAAACAGTTCGGCCACACAAAGGCCGTGGACGACGTCTCGTTCGATGTCCGGCACAACGAGATCGTCGGTCTCCTCGGACCGAACGGCGCGGGCAAGACCACGACCATCAACATGATTCTCGGGGTGCTGGAACCGACGTCGGGCCGCATCCGCATCGAAGGGCGGGACGTCGCGACCGAAAGGTCGCGCGCCCTCGCCTGCACCAACTTCACCGCCGTCTACGCACCGCTGCCCGGTAACCTGACGGTCTACCAGAATCTGCGCTTCTTCGGACTGATCTACGGCGTGCCCCGGCTGGCCGCGCGCATCGACAGCCTGCTCGAGCAGTTCGATCTCGGCCCCTTTCGGGACACGAAGTGCGGCCTGCTCTCGTCGGGCGAGCAGTCGCGCGCCCAGCTCGCGAAGGCCATGCTCAACGGCCCGCACCTCCTGCTGCTGGACGAGCCGACGGCGTCGCTCGACCCGGCCACCGCGCGGGAAACCCGCGCGAAGATCCGCGACCTCACGCGGCGCGAGGGCGGCGGCGTGCTCTGGACGTCCCACAACATGTACGAGGTCCAGGAGGTCTGCGACCGCGTGCTGTTCCTCTCGCACGGGCGCATCCTGCTCGAAGGCGACCCGAAGACGCTGCCCCGCGCGCACGGCAAGAGCACCCTGGAGGAGCTCTTCATCACCGTCGCGCGCGAGCCGCTGACGCTCGAGACCGCCTGACCGTGCGCCCCGACCGCGTCGCCGCCCTCGTGCTGCGCCAGTTCTATCTCATGCGCGGAAGTCCGGCGCGGGTCGTGCCGCTGGTCGTCTGGGTGGCGATCGACATCGTGCTTTGGGGCTTCATCACCCGGTACCTCCACGCGGTCACCTCGCCCGGCTTCAGCTTCGTCTCCACGCTCCTCGGCGCCGTGCTGCTCTGGGACTTCTTCGGCCGGGTCATGCAGGGCGTCACGATCGCCTTCTTCGAGGACGTGTGGTCGCGCAATTTCCTGAACGTCTTCGCTTCGCCGCTGTCGATCGCGGAGTACGTCGCCGGCCTCGTCGTCACCAGTATCGCGACGAGCGCCATCGGCCTCGTGGTAATGGTTGCGCTCGCCACCGCGGTGTTCGGTCTCTCGTTCTTCGCCTACGGCCTGATGCTCGTGCCGTTCCTGCTCGTCCTCTTCCTGTTCGGCATCGCCCTCGGGATCTTCGCGAGCGCCGTCGTCCTGCGGCTCGGCCCGGCGTCCGAGTGGCTCGTCTGGCCGGTCCCGGCGCTGCTCTCCCCGTTCGTGGGCGTCTTCTACCCGCTCTCGACGCTCCCCGGCTGGATGCAGCAGATCGGCTACCTGCTGCCGCCCTCCTACGTGTTCGAGGCGATGCGCGCGATCGTACTGGACGGAACGGTCTCGCAGACGGCGCTGCTGTGGAGCGGAGGCCTCGCGGCGCTCTACATCGTGGCGGCCTCCTGGTTCTTCGTGCGCGTCTACCGTTATGCCGCGCGCAGCGGCCTGCTCGCGCGCTACAGCGCGGAGAGCGTGAGTTGACGCGAGCGGGCCGTGCCCGAAAACCCGCAACCTCGGCCTGCTTTTTCGTGCGGCGAGTCCGGCCGGCGCGGGTCGGTCAAAAACGGGGAGCAGGCGAGGACCAACGGCCCCGCTCCCGGCGGGGCGAAGCCAAGGAGGCAACGCGATGAATCAGGCGCTGGAAAACATCATCAAGGGCTGGCCCAAGGAACCGCAGGCGTCGGCGCGCAGGCTCGTCGAATACTACGGAGAGCCGGAGGAGTACTCCCCGTCGCGCCTGATCTGGCGCAACACGCGCGACGGATGGAAGCGGACGGAACTGGCGAGGGACGAGGTGCCGCACGACTTCCCGTCGCACCACACCGACTTTCTCGAGCAGTTCATCGACTACAAGGTGCCGGTCGACAAGTACTCGACGCTCGCGGAGTTCGACGGCAGCGTGATCGCGGAACGCACCAAGGGCGAGCTCTCGGCGCGCTGCGGCGGCACCTCGATGAACTTCGTGGCGATCAACCTCGCGCACGACATCGTCACCGGCAAGCGCACGGTCGCCGAAGCGCGCCAGGAGTACACGCGGCTGTACGAGGCGTACAAAAGGGGCGAAAAACCGCCGTACACGCAGTCGTTCCAGTTTTCGCTGCCGAAGGGAGACACGGGAGACCGCGACCACCCGACGCTGTGACGGCCGGCGTGCGGGACCGCGCGCGGCCGGGCGCGGCACACGACTTGCCGTTCCGCGTCACGCGCGGCCCTGCCTGCCCCCGGCCGCGGTCAGCTCTTCAACCGGTATCCGGTCCGGAAGATCCACCACACGAGCGCCAGACAGACCGCGAGGAAGCCGAGGATCATGGCGAGGCTCACGCCGACGCCCACGTCCGACGTCCCGTAGAAGCTCCAGCGGAAGCCGCTGATCACGTAGACGATCGGGTTGAAGAGGCTCACGGTGCGCCATCCCGGCGGCAGCATGTCGATCGAATAGAAGGCGCCGCCGAGGAAGGTGAGCGGCGTGATGACGAGCATCGGGATGAACTGCAGCTGCTCGAAGCCCTTAGCCCATACGCCGATGATGAACCCGGCCAGGCTGAAGGTGGCCGCGATCAGCACGAGGAACGCGATCATCCAGGCGGGATGCAGGACGTGGATCGGCACGAACAGGCTCGCGGTCCCGAGGATCACGAGCCCGAGGATGACGGACTTGGTCGCGGCCGCGCCGACGTAGGCGAGCACGACCTCGAAGGCCGACACCGGCGCCGACAGGACTTCGTAGATGGTCCCGGTGAACTTCGGCATGTGGATGCCGAACGCGGCGTTGTTCAGGCTCTCGGTGAACAGCGACAGCATCATGAGCCCGGGAACGATGAAGGAGCCGTAGGTGACGCCCTCGATCTGGCCCATGCGCGAGCCGATCGCGGCGCCGAACACCACGAAGTAGAGCGAGGTGATGATCACCGGCGTCGCCAGGCTCTGCCAGAGCGTCCGCCGGAAGCGCGCCATCTCGAACTTGTAGATCGCCAGCACGCCGTGGCGGTTGAACCGCAGGGTCCCGCTTGCCGCGTTCATGTTCGTTCGCTCACCAGACTGACAAAGATGTCCTCGAGCGAGCTCTGGCGCGTGTTGAGGTCCTTGAACTCGATCCCGAGGTCGCTTATCCGCCGCAGGAGCGCCGGAATGACGGTGCCCTCCTCGGTCGCGTCGAAGCTGTACTCCAGTTCGCTGCCGCCGTTGTGGAGCGTCAGGTTCCACCCGCCGAGGCCGGGCGGAATCGCCGCCATCGGTTCCTGCAGATGCAGGGTCAGCTGCTTCTTGCCGAGCTTCTTCATCAGCTCGGCCTTGGCCTCGACCAGGATCAGCTCGCCCCGGTTGATGACGCCGATCCGGTCCGCCATCTCCTCGGCCTCGTCGATGTAGTGCGTGGTGAGAATGATGGTCACGCCGCTGTCGCGCAGCCGCCGCACCAGCGCCCACATGTCGCGGCGCAGCTCCACGTCCACGCCCGCCGTCGGCTCGTCGAGAAACAGGATCTCCGGCTCGTGCGCGAGCGCCTTGGCGATCAGCACCCGCCGCTTCATGCCGCCCGACAGGGTCATGATCCTGTCGTTGCGCTTTCCCCAGAGCGACAGGTCGCGCAGCACTTTCTCCAGGTGCACCGGGTTCGGCGGAAGGCCGAAGAGGCCCCGGCTGAAGCTGACCGTGGCCCAGACCGTCTCGAACATGTCGGTATGGAGCTCCTGCGGTACCAGGCCGATCTTCGCGCGCGCGGCGCGGTAGTCGCGCGCGATGTCGTGGCCGTCGACGAGAACCGTGCCCGCGGTCGGCGTCACGATCCCGCAGACGATGCTGATGAGCGTGGTCTTCCCCGCGCCGTTTGGCCCGAGCAGCGCGAAGATCTCGCCCCGGCGGATCTCGAGATCCACGTGCCTCAGCGCCTGGAGGCCCGAGGCGTACGTCTTGGTCAATCCCGAAATGGAGAGCATCGGTCGCATCGGATGAAGTTTAACGCCATTCCCGCGCTTGCCGTCCGTGGAGTGCGACGAACAAGGGGTCGCGATTTCGACCGCGCCGGGTCCGGATCGGGGCGCAACCGGCGGGCGGCCTCCGCGGGAATCCGGACAGTCGCACGCCGCTGCCCGCCGGGCCGCCGCGTCAGAGCCGTCTGACCGCGCCGAAAAACAGCAGCCGCGACGTCCGGTCCGGGACGATCGGGCTGTCCGCCACCCCGTCGCCGAAGCGGGTGGCATGGAAGGCCCCGAGCAGCGACCAGCCCCGGTTCAACAGGTAGGCACCCGTCAGCCCGAGCGTCACGTTGACCGTCGCTCGTCCGTCGTAAGCGGGGCGGAACGACGTCGCCTCCGACGGCCGGACGCCGTAGTAGTAATCCACGAGCTCGTCGCTCTGCCGTTCGACGCCGAGACTCGGCGTCAGTCGGATCCTCGGGTCGACGAGAAACGTGCGCGAGAGCCGAAGCGACGCAAAGGAACCGTCGCTGACGTCGAGAAGGTCGCGGTAGTAATTGAGGCCCACGTCCACGACGGGCGTCTTCCACAGGAGGTTCAGCGAACCGTCCACGGACGTGTCGCGTCTGTCCATGCCGGCGAGGAGCGGGTCGTCTTCCGGTCGCCAACCCGCGTGCAGCTTGACGCCCACGCCGAGGTGCAACGAGCGGTCGGTCGAGCGTATCCACACGCCGCCCCCGGCTATGCTCCAGTAGGCCCAGTCGTCGTAGGTCATGAGGAGGACCGGCAGCACGAGGGTGCGGCGCTCTCCGTCGCCGACGACTTCCTCGGCGCTCGCCAGGCCCAGGCCGACGACCGCGCGCCAACCGGCGGGCGGTTCGCGCTCCTGCCCCGGCACGCCGGCCGCCGCGTACACCTCCGTGATGTCGGCCACCCGATCCGCCAGCGCGGTATGACAAAGACAACAGAGGAGCAGCGCGCCGAACGGTCGCGTGCCGGCCAAGGGCTTTCGCATGAGCATGCTCGAGAAAGGGTTGTTATTGTCGTTCGCGCGGTGAGCCGGCGAACCGGATCGCACGGTGCCAGCTTCCGGGCTGTTTCGCAATACGGGCGACCCGACCTTGCCGGCGGCGGCGCCCGGGCTGCCCGCGACGGCGCCGGGCGGAGCACGAACGACGCGCGCTTTCCCGACTCACCGGCCGGGCGCCGGCTCCCCGAGCAGTTCCTCCAGCTTCGCTTCCAGCGCGCGGGCGCGCGCCTGGCCCGCGTGCGTCTCGCCGACGTAGTAGGCGCGGATGTCCCCGCGCCGGTCGATGAGATAGTAGGCAGGCCAGAACCGGTTGTTGAGCGCATCCCAATAGGAAAAGTCGTTGTCGAGCATGACCGGGTGCCCGATCCCGAACTCCTTCACCTTTCCTTCGACGGCGCTTCGATCGCGCTCGTGGTCGAACTCGGGGCTGTGCACCCCGATCACCTGCAGCCCTCGCGAGGCGTACCGGCTCTCCACGCCCTTCAGCCACGGGATCGAGCGGTAGCAGTTCCAGCAGTCGAAGGTCCACACATCGAGCAGCACGACCCGCCCGCGTAGAGCACGAAGGTCGAGCGGCGGCGAGTTGATCCACTCGGACGCGTCGCGGTGCGTAAAGGCCGGCGCCGGCCGAGGCGCCTCGAGTTCCTCCACGCCGGTCGCGACGACGTAGCGGTAACCGAACGCGAACGCGCCCCCGACGAGCAGCGCGATCGCCGCCGTGCGCAGCACGGCGCCGCGGCTCGGGCGTGCGAAAAATGCGTCGTGGCTGGCGCTCATGGTCGGCGTACGGGGCCGGAGGAGGCCGCCGTTCCAAGAATAGACCCGCCTGGTCCCCCATCCATTACGCGCCGGTCGTGCGACGCCGTGGCCGGGCGCCCGCCCCGGGGAAGAACGTCCGGGGCGGGTTAAGAAATATTTAGGGATTCCTGAGCCAACATTTAGCAACGGCCTCCGAAGCACGGACCTAAGCTCTGCGCCGTGCAATCCACCACTTGTCGAGGAGCCCCCATGAAATCCCGTTCGTTGCGGCCTTCCCTGCTGCTGTTCGCCGCCCTGTCGGCGTCCGCCCAGGCGGGCGAGCCCCCGTCCGAACAAAGCGTTCTCGACCGTGGCCGCTACCTGTTCCAGGTCGGCGGGTGCCACGACTGTCACACGCCGAACTACCCGGAGAGGGCCGGCAACGTGCCCCGGGACCGTTGGCTCACGGGCAACACCGTGGGCTTCCAGGGCCCGTGGGGAACGAGCTATCCGGTCAACCTCCGCCTGTACGCGCAGCAGATGAGCGAGGCGCAGTGGCTCGCGCGCGTCCGCCAGCCGATGCGCCCGCCGATGCCCTGGTTCAACCTGCGCGACATGACCGACGGCGATCTGATTGCGATGTATCGCTTTCTCCACGCGTTGGGACCGTCGGGCGAGCCGGCGCCCGCCGCGGCCGGCCCCGGGGTTCCGGTGGCCACGCCGTACTTCGAGTTCGTGCCGAAGAACCTGCCGAAGCGCGCCAGCCGCTAGACACGGAGAAACGCCATGAGCCCATCGAAGACGAGCTCGGACTCCGACCAGGACGGCCTCCGGCGGCTCGAAACCATGATGCTGATCCGCGCGTACGAGGAGCGGCTCGCCGAGCTCCAGCGCAACGGCGCCCCGGGGACCTGCACCAGCGTCGGCCAGGAGGCATGCGCCGTCGGCGTGATCGAGGCGCTCGACGCGCGCGACCGGATCGTGACCAACCACCGCAGCGCCGGCCACCTCCTCGCGCGCGGCGCCGAGCCGGGCAGGCTCTACGCCGAGGTGCTCGGCCGCCGCGACGGCTATTGCGGCGGCCGAAGCGGCAGCCTGCACATCTCGGCAAGCGCTCTCGGCGTCGTGCTCACGTCCACGATCGTCGGCGGCGAGCTCTCGATGGCGCCGGGCGTCGCGCTGGCGCAGCAGATGGGCCACGGCGAGCCGGGCGGCGTCGTCGCCGTCTTTTTCGGCGACGGCGCGGCGTGCGAGGGCATCTTCCACGAGGCGGTGAACCTCGCCGTCCAGTGGGAGCTGCCCCTGCTCTTCGTGTGCGAGAACAACCAGTGGCAGGCCTTCGTGCATCGCCTCGAAACCATGCGCGACGACGCCATCGCCTCGTGGGCGCGCGGGCACGGTCTGCCGGTGGAGCGCGTCGACGGCAACGACGTCGACGCGGTGCGCGCCGCGGCGGTCCGCGCGGTCACCGGCATCCGCGCGGACGGAAGGCCGCGGTTCCTGGAGCTCGTCACCTATCGCCTGCGCGGTCACGTGGAGCCCGACGATCAATCGTACGTCGATGCGACCGAGCTTGCGCGCTGGCGCGAGCGCGACCCGATCGGCGTCCAGACCGCGCGCCTGGTCGCCGAAGGCGTCGTCGACGCCGCCGGCCTCGCCGCCCTGAAGCGCCGGATCGACGAGCGCCTCGACGCCGCGCTGGCGTTCGCCCACGCCAGCCCCTGGCCCGCGTCCGAAACCCTGACCGAACACGTCTACGCCTGAACGAGGAGGACCGAATGCCCCGCATGACAGCGGAACAGGCCCTGCACCGGGCGCTGCGCGAGGAGATGCACCGCGACGCGCGCGTCCTGCTGATGGGCGAAGGCGTCGCGACCAAGCGCCGCGACCTCGTGCAGGATTTCGGCGCGGCGCGCGTGCGCAACACGCCGCTCGCCGAGGCCATCATCGCCGGCACGGCCGTCGGCGCCGCCGCGAGCGGCCTGCGGCCGGTGATCGACCTGCTCTTCGCCCCGTTCCTGACGTACTCGATGGACGCCCTCGTCAACAGCGCCGGGAAGCTCCGCCACATCTCCAACGGGCAGTTCGCGTTCCCGATGGTCGCGATGAGCCTGACCGGCAGCGGCTGGTGCGTCGGCGCGCAGCACAACCACAACCTCGAGGCGATGTTCGTCCACGCGCCCGGGTTGAAGGTCGTGATGCCCTCGGAGGCGGCGGACTTCAAGGGCCTCCTCAAGGCCGCGATCCGCGACGAGAACCCGGTGCTCTTCTTCACGGACATCGGGCTGCTCCACCGGGAAGGCGAGGTGCCGGAGGACGCCGACCACGTGGTGCCGCTGGGCGAGGCCGCGGTGCGCCGCCCGGGCGGCGACGTGACGCTCGTGAGCTACGCGAAGACCGTCGCGACCTGCCTGCAGGCCGCCGAGCAGTTGCAGGCGCGGGGCGTCTCGGCGGAGGTGATCGACCTGCGCAGCCTCAAGCCGCTGGACGAAGCGACCGTGTTGCGTTCGTTGCGCAAGACCGGGCGCCTCGTCGTCGTGCACGAGGCGAGCGGGCTCTGCGGCATCGCGGCGGAGATCGCGGCGCTCGCGGTCACCCGGGCCTTCGACGCGCTCCGCGCTCCGGTCGTGCGACTGACCGGGCCCGACGCGCCGGCCGCGTCGTCGTGGGCGCTCGAGCAGGCGGCCGTGCCGCAGCCGGAGGCCGTCGTGCGCGCCGCGCTGGATCTCGTCGGCGAGGGGCGGGAAATGCGACGGAACGCGGCGATCGCCTAGGCCGTTGCGGAGAAAGCGCGCGTTCTGTCCTCGCCACGACGGGCGCGGCGACCGCGCGGTCAGCGGCCGGGCGCGTCCTCGAGGCGCAGCGGCCGCCGGACGTTCAGCCGGAAACGGCCGCGCCCGGTCTTCTCGATGGCGAGGAGGCGGCTGCGCTCCGCCAGCCGGCGCTGCAGGAGAATCAAGCGGGCCTCGAGGTTGTCCGTGATGTCGGGCAGGCGCAGGGAGCGATCGAGGCGCAGCTCGCGGTTGGTGAACTCGCTTCGTCCGGCCTCGACGAAGTCGCGAACGAGCTTCCACAGGATCGCGCCGGCGACGCCCTTGATGAGGTAGTCGCTGTCGATGAACACGCTGTGGTCGGCGGCGAAATGCCGGATCACGAGCGGCCGGCCGTCGACGACCTCCGGCGCCGGCGCGGCCTCGGCCGGCTCCTCCTGCTGCTCGGCGGCGTGGGACAAAAGCTCCGTGCGCAGCGCGAGGTGGCTCGCGAGCAGCACCAGCGCGTCCTCGTCCTCGTACGTGAAACGCAGCTCCTCGGGGCTTTCGACGTAGAGCATGCCGAGCAGGCGGGAGCCGACCGTCAGCGGCACGGCGAGCTGGCTGCTCGAGTCGGGCAGACCCGGAAAGGGAATCTCGGTCTCCAGGTCGTCCACCGACGCGCTGTCCGCGAAGCCCTGGCGCATGACCCGGCTGTAGAGGTACTCGCGCGCCGCGTAGCCGATGCGGATGGGCGTGCGCTCCCGGGCGGCCACGCCGATGATGCCTTCGCCGACGGCGATCTCCGATCCGACGCCCGACTCCGGGTAGCCGCGCGTGGCGACCGTGTACAGCCGGCGCCGGCGCTCGTCGTGCATGAGCAGCATCGCGTGCCGGATGCCGCAATGCCTGTTGAGCCCCTGCAGCGCGGCGTCGAACAGCCGCGCGAGGTCCTCGCACCCGGCGAGCCCCGAGAGGCACGCGCGCAACCCCGGCAGCAGGTGCTGATCCCGCTCGGCCACCGTCGCCGCGGGACCGAGGACGGCTTCGATGGCGAGGACCGCGTAGATGTCCGAGCCCAGCAGACGGAACACCTTGCTCATCCCGGTGTGCGAGGCGATGCCGGCCAGCTTCGCCTTCATGTTCTCGAACAGCGGCCCCGCGGTCTCGGTGCGGAGATACCGGAGATGCAGGCGGTAGTGCGCGGCGGTGACCGGGTCCACCACCTGCACGGTCGCGCGCGGGTTGACGAGGATGTTCTTGCGCGTCGTGTTGAAGAACTGGTACGAGAGCGCCACGTGCTCTTCGTCGACGTAATGCACCTGCGAGAGATAGGCGACGTTGGGCGTGCCGTCCGGGGCGCAGGTGGCGATGGTCGAAGGCACCGCGCCCTCGAGGCAGCGGCGGATCGCGCCCGGGGTGAGTTTCACGGAGCGGGCTCCAGGCGCCGGCCGGCGGTCGGGCCGGGCGTCTGCAGGAACGCCGCGGTCGGCTCGAACTCCACCCCGGTGGCGTCTTCGCCGACGGCGGACATGATCGCCGTGGCGAAGGGATCGCGGTAACCGAGGTGGCGGAGCTCGTCGATGAAGCTCGCCGCGTAGGCCTTCATGCATTCGCGGTCGCCGTCCTCGAGCGGGACGATCGCGGCCCGCGCGCCCTTGAGCTGGATCGTCTCGTGCGTGCTCGGCAGGCTGAAGACCACCGCGATGCCGCGGCCCGCGCGCAGGTCGTCGAGCAACGCCGTCGAGCGGGGGACCGACAGGAACACCGTAACCCGGCGGCGATCCGGCGAGACGCGACATCCGACCGCGCGCGAGACCGAGGGCACGAGCTCAGCGCTGCACGACGCGACGTTGATCGCGACGCGGCGCGTGAGGAAGGCGGCTCGCGCTTCGTCGAGCAGCGGCACGCCGGTCGGGCTAGGGGTCATCGAAGCACTCGCAATCAGAGCCGGGCAGCCGGATCGCCTTGGGCCGACGGTGCGCCGGGCAAGGCATAATGCCTAAAGACCCACCCGATGACAAAGAGGGTCCCCGCCCCGGAGCGCCCGGGCGCCCTGCCGCGCGCCGACAAGCGCACGACCGTCGAAACAGCGCGAGTCGATCGGCCCGCGGTCGGCGACACGCCATGTACGCGTTCGACCGGGCTGGGCAGGGCCCCGGCCGCGGCGTATAACTTCGGAACGGACCCGACCTGAATTCGGAGAGGAGGCGGCCACGGAACAGCAGCCTCGACATCGAGACGTCTGGGCCGCCGGCGATCTCTACGAGCCCTATGTCGGGCGCTGGAGCCGGCAGGTGGCCCGGGCGTTCGTGGCGTGGTTGGCGGTGCCCGAACAGCGGGACTGGGTGGACGTGGGCTGCGGTACCGGAGCCCTCCTCCACGCGATCGCCGAAACGCGGAATCCGAGATCGATCGTGGGCATCGACGCCTCGCCGGGCTTCGTCGAGTACGCCAAAAGCCGCGTCGCGCACCCGGGCGTACGCTTCGAAGTCGGCGACGCCCGTTCCCTCCCCCGCGAAACTGGCAGCGCCGATGCCGCCGTCGCCGGCCTGCTCCTGAACTTCGTCCCGGAGCCCGTCCAGGCGCTCGCCGAGATGACGCGCGTCGTTCGCCCGGGCGGCGCCGTGGCGGCCTACGTCTGGGATTACGCCGGAAAGATGGAGCTGATGCGCTACTTCTGGGATGCGGCGGTGGCGCTCGACCCGGACGCCGAATCGCTCGACGAGGGCCGGCGCTTCCCGATCTGTCACCCGACGCCGCTGGCCGCCGTCATGGCGCAGGCCGGGTTGACCGACGTGGAGGTGCGCCCGATCGACATTCCGACCCGCTTTCGCGATTTCGACGATTACTGGTCCCCGTTCCTCGGCGGCCAGGGGCCGGCGCCCGGCTATGTCATGTCGTTGGAGGAGGGACGCCGGGCAGCCCTGCGGGAACGCATCCGCTCGACGCTCCCACGGACCTCGGGCGGCTCCATCGACCTCGTCGCCCGTGCCTGGGCCGTCCGCGGGCGGAGACGGTAAGGAGAAACTGTTCCCCCGGCGCGCAGCGCGCGGCAACCGGTGGCCGGGTACCGGCGGGAACGGCGTTCTCAGTCGTGGGCTGCGCGGGGCTCCGGAACATCTCCGAGCGACCTGTCGTCGATGGCACCGAGCAGGTCCAGCAGTTTCGCCAGGTCGGGCGGCTTCAGCAGGTGCTCGTCGAATCCGGCCTCGCTCAGGCGTGCCGCGTCCTTCTTGTAGCCGGTCAGGGCAACGAGAAGCATCCGCTTGCCCTGCTCCTCGCGGAGCTTCCGGGCAACCTGGTAGCCGTCCATCTTCGGCAGTCCCAAGTCCAGAATCACGACGTCGGGCTTGAAGGCGCGCGCCGTATCCAGTGCCGCGAGGCCGTCGGGCACCGTGCGGACGTCGTGCCCGCGGATCGTCAGGAGGTCCGCGAGGGACTGCGCGGCGTCATTCTCGTCTTCGACCACGAGGACTCGCCGGGAAAGAACCGCGGGAAGTCCGGCTTCTCCGTCGCGGGGCCGCGGGACCTGACCGATGTGCAGCCGCGGCAACGTGACGACGAACTCGCTGCCCTGGCCCAACCCGGCGCTGTACGCGTCCACGTGTCCCCGATGCATCTCCACGAGGCTGCGCACGAGCGGCAGGCCGAGCCCCAAGCCGCCCTTGGCGCGGTGGAGACTTCGCGAGGCCTGCGTGAACAGATCGAAGACGTGATCGAGCATGTCCGGCTCGAGCCCGATGCCCGTGTCCCGGACCGAGAGCTTTACCGTGTCGCCGATGGCAGAGACCGTAAGCCAGATCCGGCCGCCGGTCTCGGTGTACTTCACCGCGTTCCCCAGAAGGTTCTCCGCAACCTGCACCAGTCGAACACCGTCGCCAAGGACAAGCGCGGTCCCCTTCGGCGGGAGAGATACCGTCAGCTCGTGCCCGGCGGACTCGAGCATCGGCTGCACGGTTTCGACGGCGGCAGTGGCGGCGTCGACGACGTCGACCGCCTCCTGCGCCAGCGCGAACTTGCCCGAGCTGACCCGCGCGACGTCCAGGAGCTGGTCGAGCATCGCGGTCATGCGCCGGGTCTGCCGGGCCATCATGGCGAGCGTTCGCTCGACGACATCCGCTTCGCCGCCCGCCGCCCGCAGGACAGTGAGGCCGTTTGCGAGCGCGGCCAGCGGGTTCCGCAGTTCGTGTCCCAGCATCGCGAGAAACTCGTCCTTGCGGCGATGGTCCTCCGCCAGCTCGTCGGCCCGCCGCTGCGCCGCCAGCTCGGCCTTGCGCAGATCCGTGACGTCCTCTATCGACACGAGAATGAGGTCGGGCTGGCTGGCGCGCTTCATCAGGTCGGCGTTGAGCCGCATGGCGCGCCAGCCGATGCTGTCGAACACGTGCTCCACGTCGTAGCTCCGCACGGCCCGCTCCGCGGGCAGGGCCTCCAGCAGGTGTCGCAGTTTCGGGATATCCCACTGGTGATTGCCCAGGTCGTAGATCCTGCGCCCCTCCGTTTCCCTGTCGCTCACCTGGAACGCCTCGTAGAAGGCTTCGTTGGCGGAAACGACGCGGAGTTCCGCATCGAGGACGAGCAGCGGCGTGCGGGACGTCCGGATGATGGCCTCGGCGAAAAGCCGCGCGTCCTCGATCTCGGCCGCCGCCCGCTTCTGCGCCGTGATGTCGTGAAACGTGATGCACACGCCGTCGACGCGTTCCTCGTCCGAGCGGTAGGTAAGCACTCTCCGGAAGAACCACCGACCGTCGTCGGTCGTTACCTCGGCCTCGATCGGCGCCAGATTCTCCAGCACGCGCCCGGCATCCGCGAGCAGGTCGTCGTCGCGGACCTGCATCTTGACGTGCTCGAACGAACGGCCGACGTCCGTCGGGACGACGCGCATGACCTGGGTGCACGCCGGCGTGAAGCGCCGGATGCGGAGCTGCCGATCCAGAAACAGCGTGGGGACGTTCGCGCTCACCAGCAGGTTGTTGAGATCCGAGGTGATGGTGCGCAGCTCCGTGTTCCTTTCCTCGAGTTGGCGATTGGTGGTCGTCAGCTCCTCGTTCAGGGACTGCAGCTCCTCCTTGGACGTCTCGAGCTCCTCGTTGCTCGACTGCAGCTCCTCGTTCAGCGAGAGGAGCTCCTCGTGACTCGCATAATGCTCCTCGTTGACGTTCACGAGCTGCGCGACCGTGGTCTGCAGTTCCTGGCGCGCCTCCTGTAGCTCCTGCTCGAGCTGATGCACGAGCGCCTCGGCGGGCGCTCCGCCCTCGGCCGGCGGGCGGACTCGCGCCGGCTTCGGGACGTCGCGAAAGGTAACGACGAACAATCCGTCGGCGCCGGGCACGGGCGTGGTCGGTTCGATCGTGGCGTCGACGCGCGCGCTTCCGGTATCGCGCTCGCGCCGCATGCCGGTGACGGTCACCTTGTGCCCGTGCTCCACCGCGTCGGCCAGCCCGGTCCGAAGCTTCGCGTACAACCCGGGCCGCGCCCAGGAGAGCAGGTCCATCCGGGCTTCGCCCACCGGCTGCGTCAGGTACTCGCCCGTCGGTCCGAAGAAGTAGAGGATGCGGAGATTCCGGTCGATCACCACGCAGGCCGAGGTATAGCGCTGAAGAACCCATTGCTCGAGGCGACGGGCGATCTGCGGCGCCGTCGGCGGTCCCGCCGGCTCCGGCGGAAGTCCATGGATCGGCCCTCGCTCGGCCACCCAGTGGGGAACACGGTACCGCTCGGGTCGCGCGCGCCCGACCGATCGGTACATCCGGTGTTTGCCGGTGATCTCGTTGAAGCTGGCGCTCCGCCCACCTATCGTCTCGGCGCTGCCGAGCCACAGCACGCCATGGGGCCGCAGCGAGAAGTGAAACAGGTCGAGCAGCCGTT
This sequence comes from Sulfurifustis variabilis, assembly GCF_002355415.1. Taxonomy (GTDB): domain Bacteria; phylum Pseudomonadota; class Gammaproteobacteria; order Acidiferrobacterales; family Sulfurifustaceae; genus Sulfurifustis; species Sulfurifustis variabilis. Next base: position 2,839,879 of record NZ_AP014936.1, read on the forward strand.
CCTGCGCGTGCGGCTCCAGGTAGATGAGCACGTTCCGGCAGCTCACCAGGTCGACGCCGGCGAACGGCGGATCGGCCAGCAGGTTGTGCGCCGCAAAGGTCACCCGCTCGCGCAAGTCGCGGTCCATTTGAAAATGCTCGCCCACGCGACGAAAAAACCGGCGCAGGCGCTCCGGCGGAACATCTTCTTCGATGCCGGCCGGATAGAGTCCGCGCCGCGCGAACGCGAGGGCCTCATGGCTCACGTCGGAGGCGAACACCTGCAGCTTCAAGCGGCCGCCCGCGCGCTCGATATGCTCGAGAAAGACCATCGCGAGGCTGTAGGCCTCCTCGCCCGTCGCGCACCCCGCCGACCAGATTCGGACCGGCGCGTCGGCGTCGTGGCTCGCGAGCAGTTCCGGCACGACCTGTTGTTCGAGAAATTTCCACTCCTCGGGATCGCGGAAGAACCGCGTCACGCCGATGAGGACGTCGCTGTACAGCGCCTCCGCCTCCTCGGGGTGCGCACGCAGGTACGCGAGATAGTCCTGCCAGTCGGCGATCTGCTTCAGACCCATGCGTCGCTGCGTGCGGCGCTCAAGCGTATTCTTCTTGTAGTCGCGGAAGTCCACCCGGTACCGGTTGCCGAGCAGCGCCAGGATGGCGTCGAGCCCCTCGGCGCGCTCCTCGCTCGTCCGTCGTTCGGCCGGTTCCCGAACGCGCGGGCGAACGCCCGGAGCCCCGGCGTATTCGAGGAGTATCCGGCCCATCTCTTCGGCGGGCACGACGGCATCGGCCGCACCGGTTTCCACGGCGCTCCGCGGCATGCCGTCGTACTCGGCCGTCCCGGGGTCCTGAACGAGGCACAGTCCGCCCGCCGAGCGGATGTCCTTGAGACCGGCCGCCCCGTCGTTGCCGGTTCCGGAGAGCACGATGCCGACCGCGCGATCCCGCTGATCCGCTGCCAGCGCGGAGAAGAAGGCATCGATGGGTCTTGCCTTGTAGTGCGGCTTGGCCGGTTCGCCGACCTCCAGGATGCCGTCGCGGATGCCGAGCGAGGTGGCCGGCGCGATGACGTAGACGTGGTTGGGCTCGATGCGTTCCCTTCCGGCCACCTGCGTGACCGCCATGCGGGTGACCGTCTTAAAGATCGCGGCGACGTGGCTTTCCTGCGAGGGAGCCAGGTGCAGGACGACGACGAATGCGATGTTCTTGTCGGCGGGCGCGTCGGCGAGGAGCCTCCTGCACGGGTCGAGCCCGCCCGCGGAGGCGCCGACACCGACCACCAGGGTGGGTGCCGGACGCTCCGGACGCTTGGCGTTGTCCTGATCGTCCGAATCGCTGATCAACCGGTGGGTCCCCTGTGATGGCAATCCAGATGTTCGGACGCTACAGCGGGCATGCGGGCATTACCACACCCACTCTGCACGATAGACAATATTGTCCCCGTTCCGGGGCCACGTTGATACAGATCAAAAAACCATCCAGACGGTCCCCGCTGGGACGGGAACGGACGTCCCGATTGCAAGGCGTCACCCGCGATCCCGGTCGGCTGGCTTTCGGCGCGCGGACAACCACGTCAGCAGCGCGAGGCCGGCCCCCGCGGAGACGGCCGATGCGAGGAAGATGCCCAGTTTGGCGCTGTCGATCAGATCCTTGCTGAACGCCAGGTGGGCGATGAACAGCGCCATCGTGAAGCCGATCCCGGCGAGCAGACCGCCGCCCGCCAGCAAGCGCCAATCGAGATCCGGGGGGCGTATCGCGATGCCCGAACGCACCGCCAGCCAGCCGAACGCCAGCACCCCGACGGGTTTGCCGAGAACGAACCCGACGAACACGGCGAAGGTGATAGAGGCGTCGACGTCGCCCGAAGACAGCGGGAAGCCGGCGTTGGCGAACGCAAAGAGCGGCATGACGACGAAACCGACCCAGGGATGCAGACTGATCTCCAGCCGCTCGACCGGAGACAGCGTTTCGCGCGCCGCGATCTCGGCCACCTGCAGTGTCCGCCGATCCTTCGTGTCGCCGCTTCCCTCGTCACCGGCTGGATGCGCCACCACTCCGCCCAGGATCGCATACAAGCGCTCGTCGCTGACCCATCGGCGGGCCGGCGTCATCAACCCGAGTATCACACCCGTGACCGTGGCGTGGATCCCCGATGAGTCGACGGCGAGCCAGATGACGCCGCCCGCCGCGAAGTAGACCGGAATGCTTCGGACGCCCGTCAGCGCCATGGCGCGCACGACGGCGACGCCAAGCGCGCCCAGGGCGAGCGCGCCCCACGCGATGTGGCTGCTGTAACCGATGGCCACGACCAGAATGGCGCCGATGTCGTCGACGATCGCGAGCGAGAGCATGAACACGCGCAGGCTTTGGGGAACGCGCGATCCCAGGAGCGCGAGGCAGCCGATGACGAACGCGGTGTCGGTGGCCATGACGGTGCCCCAACCCGCCTCGCCCGGCTGGCCCCATTGCAGCATCAGATACAACGCCGCGGGCACGAACATGCCGCCCAGGGCAGCGGCAATCGACAGCGCCGCCATGCGCGGGTTGTTCAGCTCGCCCAGGACCAGCTCTCGCTTGAGCTCCAGGGCGACGACAAAGAAAAACAGCGTCATCAGCCCGTCGTTGATCCAGTCTCTCAGCGAACGGCCGAACTCCAACGGGCCGAACTGAAGACCTATCCGGGTTTCCCAGGCGTCCAGGAAAAGATGGCCCCACGGGGAGTTGGACAGAACCAGGGCAGCGACGGTGAACAACAGAAGAACGGCGCCGCCGGCCGCCTCGATGCGCAAGAACCATGCAAACGGTCGGGTCAGCCGGTCGACAAGCTCCTTCGGCAGTCGAGCGAGATCGGTTGTAGCCGGCCGATCTTCACTCACAGCGACCGGCTCGAAGGCTTTCCAAGAGCCGTGTCTTCCGATAGGCGCGGACGCTCAGGTGCTGCCACCGTTAATGAGTATGCCGGATTGAAGGAAATCTACAGTGTTCACACAACGAGCGTCAGTAATGCAAGCGGATGGTCAGACCCAGGTCGCGCCCGTCGTACAGGAAGCTGGCGGCGGAGAACGAAGGCGCGCCGAACGACGCTTTTGCGTCGTTTGAAAAGCCGTAGCCTTCCTTCGGGACTCCCAGCCAGTTGGTGTCGAGCTCGCCGTTCATATTCTCATCATGAATGGCGGCTATCGCATACGATCCCGGCGGAATGTCTTCAAAGGTGCAGCGCGCTTGTTCGTTGCGAATCTTTATTACCATGACATTCGTTGCCGAGCGCAGAAACTCGGTGGGAAAACCATCGGGTGATTCGAAAAGCGCACACGCTACGGTTCCCGCACTGCTTCTTATGCCCAAAACCTGCACGTGGATGCCTGGGCACAGGGACGGGGTAGAGGCAACCGCGGCAAGATTCCCAAGCAGTAATACGGCAAACCACGCTCCACAGCGAACCCTCGGTGGACCCCGATCCTCCGGACGCAGCGCCGACTTCCGAATGGTCGACTCGTTCATCGAGCTCCCGCGCAAGCTCGCATCTGCCGCAGAAAAACCCGCACGCTCTCGAGCAGCCCGACCGTTCTGTCCAGTCTACCCGCTATTCGAACCGAACGAACTCGTTACACGCGCCGACCCTGGATGATACGGACAAGACGCACGACCGATGGAGAATCGTAAGTCTTACACGGGTGCAAAGCTATGTGCGTCACCGTACAGATCAAGGGTGCCGCCGCGCGCATACTGTGTGGCCAGTTTCAGATCATGGGTTATCCCGCATGAAGTCCGTCGTCCGGAGGCAGTCATAAACACGCATCAGCTCAAAGGTCGAATCAGCCAAGCCAGCGGCAAGGTCAAGGAGATCACCGGCAGGCTTTTCGGCAAGAAGGCGCTGGAGGAGAAAGGACGGGCCGAGAAAACCGGCGGACGAATCCAGGCCGGGTATGGCGACGTCAAGGATGACATCAAGAGACACTGACCCCGCCGGCAATCCGCGATGAACCGCAAACGAGTTCAGTTTCGGAATTTCTTCGGTAGCGGCGCGGAAAGCCCGCGCGCGCAGTCGTGGTGACAGGAGACACAAACATGACCGACCAGGATCGAGACACCAAAGTGGCAGAGCGAGCGACAGACAACGATGTGCGTGGACCCGATATGCGTCACGGGCCTGGACCGGAACTGATGGGCGCCAGCACGCTCATCGGCGACCATGTCCGCAACAAACAGGATGAAGAACTGGGCGACATCAAGGAAATCATGCTGGACACGCGTACCGGCGAGGTCAGTTACGCGGTGCTGTCTTTCGGCGGCTTCCTCGGCATGGGGGACAAGCTCTTCGCCGTGCCGTGGGAAGCATTGACGCTGGATACGGAGCACAAAGGCTTCCTGCTCGACGTTGACAGGGCACGGCTCAAGGACGCCCCCGGATTCGACAAGAGCAAGTGGCCCGACATGTCGGACCCCTCGTGGGTAAAGAGAGTCCGCAGCTACTACGGAAGCGGCACGAGCTCGGACCGCGCCTGAACACTCGTTCTCCCTCGTCGATGGGCTTCTTTCAGGGTGCTCATCGTCGGGCCATTGGGAACTCCACACCGCGCATTTCACCCGATCGCACGATGTATCATGCTCAAGAGCGGAAAAGGGAAATAAAGGAGTCGTCATGGACAGACAAACAAGTTGGGTCGGCGTCATCGTCGTGGTTGCCGTTTCGGTGGCCGGCTGCGCGAGTACGCCGGTCGAGCGCAAAGAAGCGTCCCTGGTCGACCTGCACGACTCGATGGTGGCGATTCGGGGACAGATCGACAAGACGCTGGCGTCGCTCAATGGGCTGACGAGTGCTTCGCCGGACCGCCTCCCCGCGACCTACCAGCAGTTCGCCAAGGACACCGACAAGATCGCGGAACAGGCAGCGACGGTGGACGAGGAATCGCGGCAGCTGCAGACCCGAAGCGCCGAATGGCTCGCGGGTTGGCGGAAGTCGCAGGCGGAGGTGCAGGACCCGGAGCTCAAGGCCTTGAGCGAGAGACGGCACGCCCAGGCCTTGGAGCGCATCCAGAACATCGACCGATCACTTGCGGAGGCGCGCGAGGCGTTCGCGCCCTTCGTTGCGAACCTGCAGGATGTCAAGCAGGTCGTCGGCAACGATCTCACGCCGAACGGCGTCGCGGCCGTCTCAGGCACGGCGGTCGTGCAGAATGCGAATCAAGCCGGCGGCGCCGCCGCACGCGCGCTGGATGCGACGATCGCCGACCTTGAGGTGTTGACGCAGACGCTGACGCCGGTCTCCAGTCGCTGACGGAAACGCCGGCCGTAATGCGGTCGGAGTGGCGCATATGGAAGCCGTTACTCCGACTCTTTGGTCTGGTGCTTGTAGTTTTCAAATCCGCCGAGCAACCGATCGGATTCCTTCTTGACCACCGCGTAGCACTCGCACACGCGCGCCTCCAGCCCGGGCCGATCGGTCACCACGATGTGGCCGCGGCTGTAGCGAATCAGTCCTGCTTCCTGCAGTTTGCCGGCCGCGTGCGTGACGCCTTCGCGGCGCACGCCGAGCATGTTGGCGATGAGCTCCTGCGTCATGGTCAGCTCGTTCGAGGGCAGCCGGTCGAGGCTCAGCAGCAGCCAGCGGCAAAGTTGCTGCTCCACCGAGTGGTGGCGATTGCACACGGCGGTCTGCGCCATCTGGGTGATCAGCGCCTGGGTGTAGCGCAGGAGCAGATGCTGCAACTCCCCGCCGCGAGCGAATTCCTTTCTCAAGACATCGGCCTTCATCCGGTACGCCTGACCGGCGCTCTGCACCACTGCCCGGCTCGGCGTGCTCTCTCCGCCCATGAACAGCGAAATGCCGACCGCCCCTTCATTGCCCACCACCGCAATTTCCGCGGACGCCCCGTTCTGCATCACGTACAGCAACGACACGATGCCATCCGTCAGAAAGTAAACGTGCTGCAGCTCCGTGCCGGATTCGTAGAGCACGCCGCCCAGCGGCAGTGGCACCAGCTCCAGCTGCGGGAACAGGCGCCTGCGATCTCCGGGCGGCAGAGCGCCCAGGACGTGATTTCGATCGGGGTTGTTCGAGTCAGACATTAGGGGTAATCCCCAACAAGTGCCTCGAGGGTAGCGTCGATGGATGCATCGCGGGGTCAAGCGTATCAGAAACGGAACCGCGAAAAGAACGGTCTTTATGCATACTCGCGGGCCGCTCTACTGGTTAACCCTCGGACAGCGCCGCAATCGCGCCCGATTTATCAGAGGCGCGCTATGTGCGATAGCGCACGGACCGAGCGCAACGCCGCCGCTTATCCTGCCCGCCGTATTGGCACGTGCACTCTAATAATCCCGCCGGAGGAAGCCATGGCGCTACGGTCCGCAACCAGCACCCGTGAAGCAACAGCGACAGAAACCCAAACCACGCCTTCATCGCTCGACACCCCACAGCCAGTCCACGCGCCGGCCCGCACGGAACGTGCGCTCAGAGCGATGGAAGAACAGCTCCGGACGGCGCAACAACAGATTGTCTGGCTGAGTGAAGGCAATGCCAGTCTGCGGTGCGAGCTCGCCCTGCTAGCCGACCGGGAGGCTCGGTCCCATCACGATGCCTATCACGACGAGCTCACCTGCCTGCCGAACCGCCGGTTATTGCTGGACCGTCTCAACCAGGCGATCGCCCAGGCCGTGCGCCAGCGCAAGCTGGTCGTGCTGTTGCTGATCGATCTCGATGGATTCAAGGCGGTCAATGACAAACTCGGCCACGCAGCGGGAGACAAACTGTTGCAGACGGTCGCAGAGCGACTGGTCGCATGCATCCGCAGCGCCGACACCGCCTGCCGCTACGGCGGGGATGAATTCGTCGTGATGTTGCCGGAGATCGACGGCGCGGAGTGCTGTGCCAGCGTGGAGCGGAAAATCCGCACGCGCCTGGCCGCGCCCTATTTCGTGGACGGGGTCGAGGTGACGATGACCGTCAGCATCGGCACCGCCGTGTTTCCGGTTGACGCGCCAAATCGCTCGGAACTGTTGAAGCAGGCCGACGTCGCGATGTACCGCGCCAAAACGGGCGACCATGCGCCGACGCGATAAGTGAGACGTTCTCCGTTGGCAGGTCGCCAAACAAGAATGCGCGAAAACGGAATCGCGCCTCGTCCTTCTGATCTCATCGCGTAACGACGCGGTTCGCTACTTGCGTCTTGGCCGAGCCACGGGCGACACCGGCTGGCCCATGTAGCGCAAGGATTCATCCTGTCTGCGTTCGTCTCGCGAGTCGTCCTCATCCTCCTCCGTGCCATCTTTACCATCGCCATCCCGATCGATCGGTGGGGGAGTGCTCTGTTCTTTCCGCGGCGGAGAAGTCGGGGTAACGACGTCCAAGAGTCGGAGCGACAACCCGGCGACTGACATCGGTGGCTTTCGGTCGTATTCGGGTTGGTCCATATGTGCTACTCCCGTCACTGCACGCGGATAAGCGGCGGTCGCGCATGAAGCGCCGTGCGCCGGGATGAGCGATGCCCGTGACGTTACGCCGAAGGCGGCCGCGGCTCTGTACGGTCGCGCACAGAGAGAGCATAAAAATTCCCCGGCTCCCCGGACGAGGGTGGCATGCGGGTGTATAGTGTGTCGACCAAGCAGACTTGAACTCGACATCGGGATCGGCCTCGCCCTCCCTCCTTGTGCCGTCTTGGTAAAGCAGGCGAAGGAGATCCCATGTCATCCCTGAAGCGTGCCCCTCCCGCGAATCGTCTGATCGCCGCCCTCCCACGCGCTGACCGTCAGCGAGTACTGACGAAGTGCAAAGCCGTCGAACTGACGTATGCCGAGGTGCTGTGCGAGCCGGGCCAGCGCATCGAACACGTTTACTTTCCCACCAGCGGCCTGATTTCCCTGCTGACCCCGGTCGATCGTCCTCCCGGCGTGGAAGTGGGCATGGTCGGGCGCGAGGGGGTCGCCGGGATGCCGCTGTTCCTGGGCGTGAACATATCGTCGGTGCGCGCGCTGGTCCAGGGTTCGGGCAGCGCATTGCGCATGACCGCCGCGTCGTTTCGAGGTCAGACCGCCCGCAGCTCGGGCTTGCGACGGGAGCTGAACCGTTATCTTTACAGCTTCATCGTGCAAGTGTCGCAGACCGCCGCCTGTAACAGCCGCCATCAGCTCGGGCCGCGTCTCGCGCGCTGGCTCTTGATGACGCATGACCGCGCGCAGTCGGATCGGTTTTACCTGACGCAGGAGTTCCTCGCACAGATGCTGAGCGTACAACGGGCCGGCGTCACCAGGGCAGCGAGCCTGCTGCAGAAAAAGAAACTGATCAGCTACAAGCGTGGCCACATCACGGTGCTCGATCGCCGCGGTCTCGAACGCGCAGCCTGCGCGTGCTATCGCGCGGTCAACAAAATCTGCGGCAAGCTCCCGCATTGACCCTCTGACGTACGAACACCGCGTTTCGGCAGTCGCGGCTCACGAGCTGCAGGACAGCATCGAGCAGCCCGCCCGGTTCCGCGCCCAGTCGGGCCGGCGCTGCGCGAAGCGTTCCCGCCCCGGCTGTTCGTCGTACGGCCGGCGCAGCAGATCCAGCAGCTCGTGGATGCCGGCGTAGTCGCCCGCCTCTGCCCGGTCGATCGCCTGCTGGGCGAGGTAGTTGCGCAGCACGTAACGGGGGTTGGCGGCGTGCAGGCGCGCGCACCGCTCGGCGTGAGGCGTCCCGTCCTCGCGCGCCCGGGCGACATAGCGCGACAACCACTCGTTGAAGGGGCCTACGGCCGCCTCTCGTTTCCGTTCGTCGTAGAACGCCTCCGCGAACGGCGCGAGCGAGGGCGCGGCGAGATCGAGGTCCGCGAGCCCCCGGAAGAAGAGCGTCATGTCGACCTCGGCGGAATGGAGCAGCGCGTAGAGCGCGTGCATGAGCTCGAGGTCGTCGTCGCGGCACGCGATCAGTCCCAGCTTGCGCGCGACGTTGTCGCGGTCGGCCGCGGTGTACGTCGTCACGAAGCGCTCGAGCCCCGACTCCAGCGCTTCGGTGTCGCCGAAGGCCGGCACCAGCGCGTTCGCGAGCTGCGCGACGTTCCAGTAGGCGATCTGCGGCTGGTTGCCGAAGCGGTAGCGGCGGCCCTGGGCGTCGGTGGTGTTCGGCGTCCAGTCGAGATCGAAGTCGTCGATCCAGCCGTACGGACCGTAGTCGATGGTGAGGCCGAGGATCGACATGTTGTCCGTGTTCATCACGCCGTGCACGAAGCCGACGCGCATCCACGCCGCCACCGTCCGCGCGGTGCGCTCGCACACCTGGCCGAACCACTCCGCGCGCACCTCCGGGCTCCCGGGGTCGCCGCCGAGCTCCGGAAAATCCCGCCGGATCGTGAAGTCGATGAGCTCGTTCAGCAGCGCGACGTCCCCGCGCGACGACGGGAGCTGGAAGCTGCCGAAGCGGATGAACGACGGGGCGACGCGGCAGACGACGGCCCCGGGCTCGGGCACCGGATTGCCGTCGTAGAACATGTCGCGAACGACCTGCTCACCGGTCGTCACCAGGCTCAGCGCCCGCGTGGTCGGCACGCCGAGGTGGTGCATGGCCTCGCTGCACAGGAACTCGCGGATCGAGGAGCGCAGCACCGCGCGGCCGTCCGCCATGCGCGCGTACGGCGTCGGACCCGCACCCTTCAGTTGCAGTTCCCAGCGCTCGCCCGCCGCGCCGAGCACCTCGCCCAGCGTGATGGCCCGCCCGTCGCCGAGCTGTCCCGCCCAGACGCCGAACTGGTGGCCGCCGTAGTTCGCCGCGTACGGCTCCATTCCGTCCAGCAGCGCGTTGCCGCCGAACACCTGCGCGAACTCCGGCGAAGCGAGGTACGCGGCATCCAGCCCGAGCGCGTCGGCCATCTCCCGGGAGTACGCGACCAGCCGCGGGGCGGCCACCGGCGTCGGGTGGACCCGGGAGTACAGCGCGCGGTGCACCTGCCGCCGCTGCGTACCGGTTTCGGGATCGCCGGGCAGGTCGCGCACGAAGGCGTTGTCGAAGCGAAGGGTCGGCATGGGAAAAGGAATCCGGCAAGCATGGCTCGAAGGACCGGTCATTCAACCTCATCGCCTGGAGCGCGCGCAACCGCCTTCGCCCCGCATGCGGGCGAGCGCCATCTATATATATCCGCCGGCGCCGCGGTTTTGGTACGCTTTCGCCGATGCCGGCCCCTCGGGTCCATTCGTTCGCGCTGACGCCTCATCCGGCAACGCCAAGCCGGGCGGTGCGCGCCGTCGGGGGCCGCGTGTCCCCGGTACCGGGTGGCATGCTCGTGACGTATGTCCTCGAAGGGGACCTCGATCGGGTGCGCGTACCCGAGACGAAGGCGCCAGGCTTCGCCGACGACCTCTGGCGCCACACCTGCTGCGAAGCCTTCGTCGCCGTTCGCGGCGAACCCGGTTACTGCGAGTTCAACTTTTCGCCTTCGGGCGAGTGGGCGGTCTACCGGTTCAAAAGGCCCCGGGAACGACAGGACCTCGATGCCGGCTGCGATCGCGAGGCGCTCGATCCGCACGTCACCGTCTGCCGAAGCGGAGACAGGCTCGAGCTCGACGCGGTGATGCGACTCGACCGCCTGTCGCCGGGCTGCCTCGGCGCACACGTCAGGCTCGGGCTCTCCGCCGTCGTCGAGGATCGCGACGGCGCGCTCTCCTACTGGGCGCTCCGCCATCCGCTCGACGCGCCCGATTTCCATCACCCCGAGGCATTCGCCCTGGAGCTCGATGAAGTTCGGGATTGACCGTCTGCTGGAGGACGCCCGGCTGCGCAGGCCGCTCGCGGGCCGGCGCGTGGCGTTGCTTGCGCACCCCGCATCGGTCACGCGCGAGCTCGTGCACGCGCTCGACGCGCTGGCCGCCCTCGGCGACGTCCGGCTCACGGCCGCCTTCGGTCCCCAGCACGGGCTGCGGGGCGACAAGCAGGACAACATGATCGAATCGCCCGACTACACCGATCCGGTCCACGGGATCCCGGTGTACAGCCTGTACGGCAAGGTCCGCCGGCCGACCGACGCGATGATGGACAGCTACGACGTGCTCCTCGTCGATCTCCAGGACCTCGGCTGCCGCATCTATACCTTTATTACGACGCTCCGCTACGTCCTCGAAGCCGCGGCGGCGCACCGCAAGGCCGTGTGGGTGCTCGACCGGCCGAACCCCGTGGGCCGCCCGGTCGAGGGTGTCACCCTGCGCGCCGGCTGGGAGAGCTTCGTCGGCGCCGGACCGCTCCCGATGCGTCACGGGCTCACCCTGGGCGAGCTCGCGAAATGGTTCATGCGTTCGCTGCGCCTCGACGTCGAGTGCGAGGTCGTGACGATGGAGGGCTGGAAGCCCGAAGCGGGACCCGGATACGGCTGGCCGCTCGGCGAACGCACCTGGATCAACCCGAGCCCCAACGCGCCGAACCTCTGGATGGCGCGCTGCTACGCGGGCACCGTGATGCTCGAAGGGACGACGCTGTCGGAGGGCCGGGGCACGACGCGCCCGCTCGAGTTGTTCGGCGCGCCGGACCTCGCGCCGCGAGAGCTGATCGCCCGCATGCAGGCGCTCGCGCCCTCGTGGCTGCGCGGCTGCCGGCTGCGCGAGTGCCGGTTCGAGCCGACCTTCCACAAGCACGCGGGCGCGCTCTGCGCCGGCATCCAGATCCACGTCGACGACCCGGCCTACGCGCACGAGGCGTTCCGGCCGTGGCGGCTGCAGGCCCTCGCGTTCAAGGCGCTGCGGGCCCTGCGCCCGGACTATCCGCTGTGGCGCGATTTTCCCTACGAGTACGAGCACGACCGGCTCGCGATCGACCTCATCAACGGCACGGAGCGGCTGCGCGAGTGGGTGGACGACACCGAGGCGACCCCCGCCGATCTCGATGCGCTCGCTTCGCCCGACGAACAGGCGTGGCGCGCGGAACGCGACGCGGTCCTGCTCTACCGCTAGTCTCCGGCGGGCGGGGGCCCTGACCGCTCCGCCTCCCGCCCCGCCCTGATTTTCCGGTCGGCCTCCTCGCGATCCTCCGCGCCGGCGGAGGGCTCCTCCTGCACCGTCGCGACATCGGGTCGAAACGCGAGCCGCACGAAGAACGGGAAGTGATCCGACCCGAACGCGGGCAGGCGCCGCAGCTCCGCCACGAGGAAGTGGTTGGAGTGGAAGACGTGATCGAGCGGCCAGCGCATCAGCGGGATCCGGGCGTGAAAGGTATTGAACATGCCCCGCCCCTTCCGGGGATCGAGCAGGCCGCTCGTTTTCTGAAAGAGCGTGGTGGTGTACGACCAGGCGACGTCGTTGAGGTCGCCGGTGACGATCGTGGGCGCATCCCGGTCCTTGACCTCGCGCCCGACGATCAGCAGCTCGGCATCGCGCGGGGCGGACGTCTCCGCCTCGGTCGGCGACGGCGGCTCGGGGTGAATGCAGTACAGCCACGCGGCCGCGCCGGAGCGCAGCCGTATGCGCATGTGCATGGACGGAACGCCCTCCCGCACCAGAAACCGGATCTCGGGATCGACCAGCGGCAGCCGCGAGTACAGCAGCATGCCGTAGCGATTGTCGCGCGGGTCCTTGACCGCGTACGGATACGACGCTTCCAGCGCGCGCATCCGCTCTTCCCACCAGGCGTCGGGCTCGAGCAGCAGAACGACGTCCGGCCGGTAGGCGCGGACGAGGTCGAGCAGCCGGCCGGATTCACGATTGCCCATGAGCACGTTCGCCACGAACAGGGCCAGCGTCTCCTCGGGTCGGAAATCGCGCGCGGCGATCACCTCCTTGGGGGCGACCGGCGTGTAGGGATAGATGCGATGGACCTGGATCAGCAGGGCCGGAAGGAGGACAGCGAGCGCGAGCGCTCCGCTCCCGGCGCGCAGGTCACGGAAGCAGACGAGCGCGGCGAGCGCGACGAGACCGAGCGCGAGTATCTGCAGGCGCGGAAAGTCGAAGACCCGGATCCACCAGGCCTCCCTGCGGATCAGCGGCAGGTACGACGCCGCCGCGACGACGGCGACGAGCATCAGGACGACCGCCTTCATGCTGGCACGGGCACGGCCTCGGAGCCTTTTCGTCACCCATTTGATCGCAGGCACGTCGCGGAAAGTAGAGGCGGAGCCTCGGGAATCCGCCCCGCCCTCGACGAGGGCTTTGTTTCGATACGCGCCGCCGACGCGTTTGCGCGTGTGCCGGCCGTGTTTGGGCGCCGCCCGGCAACCGGATACGATGTCCTTCGTGCAACGAGCGGTACGACGGCAGTGAGCGAGGACGAGCAGCGCCCGGAACCGTCGAAGGCGCCTTACGTGCATCTGCGGCGCGCGGCGCCGAAGCGGCGACCTCTGCGGCTCCTGGCGCCGCTCGTCTTCGCCGCGATCGTCGCGCTGATCCTCTACGACCGGGTTCCGGCCGTGCGAACCGCGGTCGACCGTATCGTGCGGCCGGCCGAGCACCAGGCACGCGAGGTCTGCCAGCAGACCGCGCTCGCGGCCGCCTCGGAGCCGCGCTATGCGCGCGTCGTGGCGCCCGGCGAAGTGCACCGGACGGGCGGCGCGTACTACGTGGAGCGCGTGGTGATCGGCGAGATGGGCGCCGACGGCAACGAGAGCCGCTTCACCTACAACTGCTACGTCGATCCCGCGGGCGCGCTCATCCGCGGCGCACGCGGCGCCCCGCCCGCGTCGGCGCCGGCCGCCTCGGAAAACCCGCCCTGAGCCGCCCCGCGACCTCGCGGCCGGCGCCCTCATGGCGCAAAATGACGGCCGCATGAAAGTGCGCGGCTTCATTCTTCAGGCGAGCTACCGGGTCGTTACCGAGCCGGACGGGCGTCGCGTCCCGGTCGTCCACCTCTACGGTCGTCTCGAGGACGGGGGCACGTTCCTGGTCCGGGACGATCGCCAGCGGCCGCACTTCTATATTCGCGCCGATCAGGCGGCCGCCGCTCGCGCGGTCGGGGCCCCGGAACCCGAGCCGAGCGACAAGCGCACGTTCGGCGGCCTCCCCGTCTGCCGGGTCGCGGTCGAAACGCCTCCGGACGTCCCCGGGCTCCGGGACCGCCTGCAGGCCGCCGGCATCGACACCTTCGAGGCCGACGTGCGCTTCGCCGTCCGCTACCTGATCGAACGGGGCATCAAGGGAGGCTGCGAGATCGAGGGCGACGGCGTTCCGGGGACCGGCATCGCCTGGGTCTTCGACAACCCGACGCTTCGCCCGGCCGCGGTCGACGTGGAGCCCCGCGTCCTGTCCTTCGACATCGAGACCGACGGCAAGGGGGAGCGGCTGCTCGCGATCTCGCTTTACGGGCCCGGCGTCGACGAGGTGCTGATCGTGGACGGCGGCGACCGGCCGATGCCCGAGCGCGCGACCCGCTGCAAGGACGAGCTCGCCGCATTCGACGCCTTCACGGACCGCATCCGCCGGCTCGATCCCGACGTGCTGACGGGATGGAACACCGTCGACTTCGACCTGACCGCCCTGCAGCGCATCGCCACGCGCCTGCGGCATCCGTTCAACCTCGGCCGCGAGCCCGGGCCGCTGCGCATCCGCAAGGCCGAAGGGTATTTCGGCAGCGGCCAGGCCACGATCCCCGGGAGGCTGGTGCTCGACGGCATCGACCTGCTGCGCGGCGCGTTCGTGCGCATGGACGACTACTCGCTGGACGCCGTGGCGCGCGAGGTGCTCGGCGAGGGCAAGGCCGTCGCCGGCGAGGTGCGCGACCGCATCCACGAGATCATGCACAACTACGAGCACGATCTCCCCGCCTTCGCGCTCTACGCGCGCACCGACGCGCGCCTCGCCTACGAGATCGTCCGGAAGCTCGACCTCGTGCGGCTCGCCTTTGCGCGCAGCCGGCTGACCGGCATGACACCGGATCGGGTGGCCGCGAGCATCGCCTCCTTCGACTTTCTCTACCTGACGGAGCTGGAGCGCCGGCGCCTCGTGACGCCGACCGTGCGCTCCGACGACGCCAGCGTCCACGCGGCCCAGCAGGGCGGCCACGTGCTCGAGCCGGTCACGGGCCTGCACCGCCATGTCTGGGTGTTCGACTTCAAGAGCCTGTACCCGAGCATCATCCGCACCTTCAACATCGATCCGGTGGCCTACGTCGCCGAGCCCTCGCCGGGCGCCGACCTGATCGAAACGCCCGGCGGGCGGTTCCGCCGCGAGCCGGCCATCCTGCCGAGCATGCTCGACGAGCTCTTCCCGCGGCGCGAGGCGGCGAAGAAGGCCGGCGACGACGTGGCGGCCAACGCCATCAAGATCCTGATGAACTCGTTCTACGGCGTGCTCGGCACGCCCGCCTGCCGCTTCCACAACCCGGCGCTCGCGAACAGCATCACCGGCCTCGGCCGGCATCTGCTGCAATGGTCGAAACAGTGGTTCGAGGCGGCCGGGTTCAGGGTACTCTACGGGGACACCGACAGCCTGTTCGTCCTCTCCGGCATCGACGACCCGGAGACCGCCCGCGCCCGGGGACCGGAGCTCGCCGCCTCCCTGAACGACGAGCTCGCCCGCTACATCGGCGAGCGCTGGCGCGTGCCCAGCCGGCTGGAGCTCAAGTTCGAGAAGCTGTACCTCAAGCTGTTCCTCCCGCGCGTGCGCCACGGCACCGGCGGCGCGCGCAAGCGCTACGCCGGCCTGCTGCACGGCGGGGGCGCGGACAGCGTCGAGTTCGTGGGCATGGAAGTCGTGCGCCGCGACTGGACCGCGCTCGCCAAGGAGGTGCAGCGCGAGCTGTATCAGCGCCTCTTTTCCGACCGGTCGGTGAACGAATACCTGGCGGACGTGGTCAAGCGGGTGCGCCGCGGCGACCTGGACGAGGCGCTGGTCTATCGAAAGAACCTGCGCAAGGACACGGGCGAGTACACGGCCACGACGCCGCCGCACGTGGTCGCCGCGCGCAAGATGACGCAGCCGCCGGGACGCCTGATCAGCTACGTCATGACCACCGCCGGACCGGAGCCGCTCGACAACGTGCAGCACCCGCTCGACCGCGAGCACTACGTCGTCAAGCAGGTGAAGCCCGTCGCCGAACCGGTGCTCGCGACCCTGGGGCTCGACTTCGAGCGCGTGATCGGCGACAGCCGTCAGCTGGACATGTACGCACTCCTCGGGGCTGAGTGAACCGCGTACCGGTCGCCCTGATCGGCGACTTCGAGGAACCGCCGATCAGGGATCCGACGGCGAACCGTTCCGATCGGCGCCGCGCCCGCTGGCGCGCGCCCGTTCCTCCGGCGCCATGGACCGAAAACGCTCGCGCGCCCGCTCGCGCTCCTCGGGCGTCATCTCCTGCCAGCGCTCGCGCAGCGCGCGCCGCCGCTCCGGCGGCAGGTTCCGGAAACGATCGTAGGCCGCGCGCACGCGCGCCTGCTCGTCCGGGGACAGGTTGCGGAAGCGCTCGTAGCGCTCGCGCGCCCGGGCCCGCTCCTCGGGCGTCATCTTCTGCCAGCGGGCGAAGCGATCGCGCGCCTGGTCCCGTTCCTGCGGCGTCATCTGCTGCCAGCGGTGCGCGCCCTGCAGCAGCCGCTGCTGGCGCTCGGCCGGAAGCGAGTTCCATTGATCGCGGAAGCGGTTCAGCACTTTTTGCTCCTGCGCGCTCAGCTGATCCCAGGATCGGGGCTGCGCCTCCTGGGCGCCCGCCGCGGCGGGCAGTACCAGCGCGAGTACCAGCAGTAGTCGCCTAATCACGATGCGTCTCCTTGGAACCGCGCGCGCCGTCGGCGCGCGGTTCGCGGTCGGGTAAGGATTCGTCCCAGGGGCCCGTCGCCGTCTCCCAGCTGCCGAGGAACTCGAGCAGGTCGAGCGAGGGCGACGCCTCGGCGGGCGGCGCGACGGCGTCCTTCGGCGGACGGCGCGCGTCTCCCGCATCGGCGGGCCCGCCGAGCACGAGTGCGATCAGCCCGAGCCACGCCTCAGCCCGCTTCATGCAGCGCGACCCACTGGTAGAACTCGAGATCCGCGTAGAACTCCGGTCCCTCCCCGGCGGCCAGCAGCTCGAGATCCTCCGCGGCGAGAACCGGAAGGTGGCGGGGCTGGGCCATCCACAATGCGACCGCGACGCCGAGCGCCAGGCCCGCGGCCACGGCCCCGACGGGAAGCCACCACGCCGCGCGGCCGGGCGTGCGATCGCGGTTCGCCTCTTCCGCCCGGCGCCAGGCCTCCGCGCGTGCGTGCCGCAACCGCGTCAGGGTCTGCGCGTCCAGGTTTCGCGCCGCACCGTCGAGCAGGCGCTTCGCGCCCTGCTCCATCGTCCGCTCTTCGTCGCTCATGGCCAGTGGTCTCCCAGCGACTCGCGCAAGGCATGCACGGCGCGCGAGTAGTGCGTCTTGACGCTGCCTTCCGAACATCCCATCGCTCCCGCGGTCTGCGCCACGTCGAGCCCTTCCCACGCGCGAAGCAGGAAGACCTGCCGCTGCCGCGTCGACAACCGTTCGAGGGCCCGCGCCAGGGCGCTCAGAGCGCGGTGGTTGGACGCCTCTCTCGCCGGGTCCGGGCTGCCGGGATCGGGCAGGTTGTGCAGCGGGTCCTCGCCCGTGGCCTCGTCGCGCGCCAGCCAGACGCGCCAGCGACGACGCACGCCCGTGCGCCGTCGCCAGTCCCGGATGCGGCTCTGCAGCACGGTGTGGAACAGCGCGCCCCATTCCTCCTCCGGCCGGCCGGCATAGTGACGGATCATGCCGAACATCGCCTCCTGCACCACGTCGAGCGCCTCGTCGGTATCGCGCGTGGCGAAGCGCGCAATAATGAAAGCGCGTCGCTCGACACCGGCGAGAAAGCGGTCCAAGGCCTGTTTGCGGTTCAGCGTCCGCCTCCCGGGATCGAGCCTTTTTGTCATCGCGCCGCGCGCATTGTCTGGGTAATTCCCCGCCCGCGCGAGCGCGTACCTCATAACGGACCATAACGCGCTTCCTCCCCGTCCGTTGACGGCGGCCGGAAGGCCGGCTCGGCGCATCGGCGACGCGGGCCGTCGGGACCGGGAGCGATCGCGGCGATGCCGATCGACGAACACGCGAGAAGAAGCGAATGACGGATTCTTTCTGGCGAAAGGCGGCGTTTGCCCTGGTGCTCGCCGGGGTGCTGCAGGGATGCGGCGGGGGCGGCGACTCGCAGAGCGCCGCGCCGGCATCCCCCCGCCCGCTGGCCGTCGTCCCGGCGCCCCGGGAGATCACGCCGAGCGCCACCGACCCCCGTATCGTCGAGGACGACGCGCATCTCGCCTCCCTGGCCACGGACGTACCGCGGGCCGGCAAGCTCTTCGTGTTCCTGCCGGGCACCGGAGGCGCGCCACGGCACTATACCTACGTCATCCGGACGGCCGCCGCGCAGGGTTACCACGCGCTCGGCCTCGCCTACGTGAACGACCGCTCGGTCGGTCTGCAAATCTGTGCCGGCACCGCGGACCCGGACTGTCCCGAGCAGGTGCGACTCGAGATCCTCGACGGCACCGACCGCAGTCCGCTCGTCGACGTCGACCGCGCCAACTCCATCGAGAACCGGCTGATCATGCTCCTGCGTTACCTGGCGGCGAACCACCCGGACGAAGGCTGGAGCGGCTTTCTCGACGACGCGGGCGGGCTCCGGTGGGACCTCATGGCGTTCGCCGGCCACTCGCAGGGCGCCGGGCACGCGGCGATGGCGGGCAAGCTCCATCTCGTGCATCGCGTGGCGCTCTTCTCCGGCACGGAACCCGCGGCCTGGACGCTGCAACCGCTCGCGACGCCGGCCGATCACTTCTACGGTCTCGTGCACGATCTCGAGGAGCTGTACGCCGACATCGGGGCGTCGTGGCAGAACCTGGGTCTCCCCGGCGCCCTGACGAACGTCGACGGCGGCGCGCCGCCTTACGGCGGATCGCATCGGCTCCAGACGCGCGTCGCGCCCGCGGGCACGTCGTTGTCGGAGGGTCTCGGCTATCACAACGCCGTGGCGGTCGATTACGCGACCCCGCTCGGCGCCGACGGCGAGACGCCGGTGCTGCAGCCCGCGTGGATTCGGATGATCGGTCCGTGAGCGCGTTCGGCCGTCGCCCTCTTGCGCGCTCCCCGGTCCGCACGCTTGCGCGGCATTGGTGAAAACCCGCAGTCGTCGCGACCGGGGGTCCACCGCGGCGCGCCGCCCGTCCAGTCGCGCGGCGCCGCCCCGCACCCGCGTGAATAATTAAGGAGTGGATCGGGTATCCGCAGGGACGGGAGTCGTGACGGGAAGGAGCCTGTTGAAGCATGTCGCCTCGATGGCCTCCGGCATCCTCATCGGTGCCGCGGCCACCCTTGTGGCAATCAGCTGGCAGGAAGAGAAGCTGCGCTTCGAGCTCAGCCCGCCCGCCGTGTTCGGCGACATCGTCTTCCAGAATCTCCGGCTCACCAACGACGGCTGGAACCCGGCGACGAACGTCAAGGTGTACGTGACCCACCCCGACATCGCGGCGCGGAACGTGCAGTCCTCGCCTTCCTTCAACCTTCGAACCGACGATGCCGGCATGCTCGGCGGCTACGACCGCGTGCGTCGCGGCGAGATCGCGACGCTCACCTTTTCCTTCAAGGGCGCGCCGATCGCCGCTTCGATGATCGCGATCAAGTCGGACCGCAGCATCGCGCGGCCGCAGGTCGGAGACCGGGGCGCGCTCAGCCTGGTTTCCTTCCTGCTCGGCGCGTGCCTCGGCGTGCTGCTGCTTCTCGTCCCCGTCTACCGTGCCTTGCGCCGGTGGCTGGAGCGGCCGAGGGCTCTCGTCGCCGGCAAGGATCCCGCGCGGTAGCACCGCGCACGGCGAGGCGCGTTACTGCCGGGACTGCGCGATCGCCTGCCACTCCGCCGCATGGGGCGCGTTCTGGCGGTCCCATTTGGCGTGGGCGACGATCACCTGGTTGCGCTCCGCTTCGTTCTTGATCAGCTCCAGGACCTCCGACGGCGCGCGGTCGCCCGCTCCGGACAGCACGCGGCGCGTGGCGCCGCCGCTCTTGGTCTTCACGCTCTTGGGCGGCTCCTTGAAGAAGACATCGGCCGACGACGTGATCCAGCGCGGCGCGCCGAGGAAGCGCGGCGGCCGTTCGGTCGCCGACCCGTAGACCGCCGTCCATTCGACGAGCGGCGCGGCGCCGGCCACGTTGTAGACGTAATGCTGCGAGCGCCCGATGAGCTCGGGCCGGAACTGCTCGATGAGTCGCCCGTCCAGCGACCGCGCGGCGACCGTTGTCGCCTCGTCCAGCCGGACGTCGATCTGCCTGGCGGCGAAGGGCGCGACCGTGACCTGCTGCCCGGCGACGCTCACCTTCACCGGCGCCCCGAGCCCGTTGTAGACGCTGAGGATCGCGGTGGTGCCGGCCAGACTTCCGAGGCCGAGCACCGTTCCGACGATCGCGCCGGCGACGACCAGCCGGGCCAGCGTCGGAACGACGCCGTCGGCGATCTGGAAGCGGTCCCACCAGCCGAGCCGCTTCTGGCGCTTGCGCTCCTGCCCGGCCACCAGGGTGCGGTACTCGCGCGGCACGCGGCTCGGCGCGGCGGCGGCCTCCGGCGTGCTTCCCTCGCGCAGGTGCCGCGCCACCTCGTCTTCGGCCAGCAGCAGCTGCTCGAGCGCGGCGGTGTTGAGCGCGCCGAGCGCGCCGCCCGTGCTGTCGACCCAGCCGTCGATCACCCGCAGCCAGTCGTTGATGTTCTCCTTGGATGCCGGCGGCAGCTTGAGCTCCTCGAGCATCGCCGGCCATCCGCTGACGCCGAGCCGCGCGCACAGCGATGCATCGAGATGCACGTGCGGCTTCTGCGCGTGGATGTCGGCCAGCACCTCCTGCAGCACGTTGGCCACGGCGATGACGCGCTTCAGCTCTCCGCCGCTCACCTTTCCGTCCGCGGTCACGACCGCGAGCACGTTGCCGAGCAGGCCGTGCGCGTCGCGCAGATCGGCGAGCGCGTGCTCGGCGTAATGGAGAATGCCGATCAGACCGAGCAGGTACTCCTTCCAGCCGGCGCCGAGCTCGCCGGCCGCCGCGAGGTGCGCGCTGCGGCAGTGGCGATCGTGCGTCAGGATGCGCTCGCGCACCCGCTCCTCCTCCTGAGCGACCTGCCGGATCGCGGCCGGCAGCTCGCGCCGCGAGATCTCGCGGCCGCGATGGACGATCTTGCCGCCGACCGCCTGGTACACCCTGTCGCGCAGGGCCTCGAGGGTCCCGCGCTCTTCCGAGAGCTCGCGCAGCTTCGCGAGATCGCTGGCGAGCTGGGCCGGGTACAGCATGTCGAGCGCCTTGCGCACGTCGGCGCGCTGCAGCGCCTTCTCGTACAGCTCGTCGGAACGCGCCACGTGCCGCGTCAGCGGCCGTCCGAGATAGGCGCCGCGGTAGCGCGGCTCGTACTGCTTGCGCGCGTACCGCTCCTCGACGGCGCGGATCGTTTCCTCCGCGGAAGCCGGCTTGGCCTCGTGCTTGCCGAGGAGCTGCGCGGCGACCTTCGCCTTCACCGCCGCCGGATTGTCGAACAGCAGCCAGGCGCTGCGTCCGTCGTGCGGCGCGGGCAGGTACTGCCTCTTGGCGTTGGCCTCGCGATCGGCGTTGGCCGGGTGCGTGGACCACATCTGTGGCGGCTGCGCGAAGCTCGACTTGAAAACGCGGTGCGCCTGCGGGTTGTCCGAGGCGGCACGGGGCACGCGCCCGTAGGTCTCGTCGTCGAGGATGCGCGCGATCTTCTCGATGATGAGCGTGTGCACCGCGAAGAGATCGTGCGGGGCCCTGCCCTCCCGCAGTTCGGCGCCCACGAAGCCGAGCGTCTGGCTCCAGGCGTCGTCGGCGGCGTGCAGCTTGTGCAGCGCGTGAATGAGCTCGTCGCTGCCGGTGAGCGACACGGCGACGAGGTCCGCCTGGAACTCCATCTGCCGCGACAAGGCGCGCTGGGCCAGGACGACGACGCTCAGCAGCGTGTCCATGAGCGAGCGGATGGACCAGACGATGAGCGACAGCAGCCAGCCGATCCAGGCGATACGCAGGTCGATGCCGGAGAGGAACTTCAGAAACTTGTCGAGCGCGTCGCGCCTGGCCACGAGGTGCCCGGCGATCTGCTGCGCGATGTAGACCCAGCTGCCGATCGCCATCGACCGCTGCGCGAAGTGCCCGAACTCGTGCGCGAGCACCGCCTTGATCTCGCTCAGCGTCAGCACGTTGACGAGGGCGAGCCCGATCTCGAGGTTCTTGCGGGAGGGAAAGAGCAGGTTGAGCACCGACAGGTCGTAGAAGACCGCGGCGTTCACGCGCGCGGACAGATAGACCCGCTTCGGCCGCGGCGCGCCCGCCTCGTCGGCGAGGCGGTGCAGGAACTCGAACAGGCGCGGCTGCTCGGCGGGGGTGACCTCGACCGCGTCCGGCGCGCCGCCCCGCTGGATGAACACCAGCGCCTTGAGCATGAAGACCGCGAGAAAGGCCGCGCTGCCGCCCACGAGGTAGTGCATCAGCGCATCCGGGCTGCCGGCCACCGCTTCGCCGATCATCCGCCAGGCCGTCCAGACGAACCAGCCGGCCAGCGCGACGTAGAGCGCCACGAACAGCGCGAGGCTGGCGAGCGCCAGCCAGGCCCGCTGCTTGTAGGTGAGTGTGGGCCGAGTCAGCTCGGCCGGAACCGCCTGAGGGCCGGATGGATAGAGGTCGTTCGTCATCGGAATCTCCCTTGAACCGCAGAAACGCGGGTCGACGCTCCCGCTTTGCTTCCACTCCTTATTAAAGGTCCCGGGCTCGCCGCCGGCTGGAATCGTTCCAGGCGGCATTCGGGGACTTTCGGTTGAGTATAGATAGCGAAGAACCGACCGTGTGCCCGGGGCGGGCTCGCCGGGCGGCGCCGGCGACGCCTGCGGGGAAATGAACGGGTCGGGGTCGCCCGCGCGAGGACGCGCGGTTTCTATAATTATCGGTAATGAACCCGCTCGCCAAAACACGCGCGCGCCTGCTCGGAGTCGCGCTCGTTCTGGCTCTGGTCCTGCTCGGCTTCGACCGCTACGCCGCCTACGCCCATCGCCCCGGACCCGATTCCACGCAGATCGTCCTCTACACGACCGCATGGTGCGGCTACTGCGAGCGGCTTCGGGAGGGTCTGCGCGCGAGCAACGTCCCGTACAGGGAATACGACGTCGAGAAGACGCTGCAGGGGTCGCTCGGCATGTGGGCGCTGCGCGGCCGCGGCGTGCCCGTGTCGGCGATCGGGCCGGAGGTCGTCCACGGGTACCAGGTCGCGAAGATCGAACGGGCGCTGCGCGCCCTCGGGCACGACTTCACGCCTTTCGCGTCCATCGAGTCGCGCGGGTCCGCGTCGACCGGTGCGCCTCCGGACGCCGGCTCCGTCCGCGCGAAAGCGCGGTAGAACCCGGCTCGCTCAGATCTTCCGCGAGTCGTACGCCCAGTGCAGCAGCGCCTGCCGCTGTCGCCGGCGACAACCGAGGTCACGGGGCTCGCAATGCTTTCTGATCTGCGCGATGTGCCGGCCCATCGCCCGCCAGCGCCGGATCTGGCGCTCGTCGTCCGCGCAGCGGCGGCCCATGTAGTAGCGGCAGTACCACTGGAACCAGCCGCGCGGGTCCTCGGGGTAGATCCAGCCCTTCCTGCGCCAGTACGACAGCGGCTTCGAGGCGTTCACGCCGAAGTAGTTGATCGCCGCATCGTGCCGCTCGGGGCACAGCTTCGCGCGCTCGAACCAGTCCTTCGGAAACTCCCGGGCGCAGTCGGTCATGTACTTGCCTCCGAAGACGCCGAGCCGGAGCATCTGCTTGGGCGTCAACTCCGGCCGGAAATCCGGATGAAACCGGCGCCCCACGGGCTCGGTGAGGAAGTACGCGTAGCCCTTCTGCATGCGGTCGCGGACCACCACGCGCCTGCGCAGCAGCGTTCGCGAGCGGGACGGGCGGCGCATTACCTTTTCACTCGACATGGCAACGAGATCGTTATGAGCCGGATCGGGTTCCGGTCAGCACGATCGACGGAGAACGCTTCGATGTCGATTTTACCCGGCGTCGGCGGCTCTGCGCTGGATGTCATTTTTCGCCCGAGGCGAGGGTCATCTCTCGTAGTGACGCCGGAGCGGCCGCGTCATCCCGGAAGCTTGCGCGAAATGTCAGGGCATTGCCGCAAGATGTCCGACGACGCCCGGTCGGGTGTAGAGTCCCGGGTCGAGCGCCACGGAAGGCACCCGTCCGTGCCGTCTCGCGCCGAAGCGCTCAGAAGAAGGAGACGTCATGACAGTTCGAAGAAGAATGTTGAGCTACCTCGTCGTTTAGCTCGGTCTCGGACCCACTCTTGCCGATGCAGACAACGGGCTGATCGCAGTCCGGAGCGCAGGCAACGTCGAGCAGACGACGCAACGCCTCCAGAAGGTGCTGAAGGAGAAAGGGGTGAACATCGTGGCGACCGTCGATCACGCCGCCGCGGCCTCGAAGGCCGGGATGAAGCTTCGGCCGACGCGCGTGGTGATCTTCGGCAATCCCAAGGCCGGCACCCCGCTGATGCAGTGCGCCCAGACGATCGGCATCGACCTGCCGCAGAAGGCGTTGATCTACGAGGACGACAAGGGTCAGACGTGGATCGCCTACAACGACGTCGCGTATCTCGCGAAACGCCACGACATCGGCCAGTGCGGGGAGTCGGTCGAGACGAACGCGAAGGCGCTGAAGGGCCTCATCGGCCAGGCGGCGGGCGGCTCATCATAGTCCTGCGCCACGGCGAGGTTGCATTTCAGCTTTCGTATTCCTGGTGGACCGGCAGCTCCTCGCCGCCGCAGGACCAGCTCGCGCGCGAGCCCCAGAAGATGCGAGCTTGCGGTCGGATCGAGGGCTCGCTGTCGAGCGAGCCGGCCGGAATGACGATGAAGCCCGTCTCCTTCACGTAGCGGGGCAGCCGCGCGCCGCAGACGCCGCAGAAGCAGTTGGCGAAGCGCTGCGCCTCGGGAACCTTGTAGTACCGGACGTGCTGTTCGCCCTGGAGCCAGTCGATGGAGCCGGTCTGGACGAGCAGGTTGGATGCATGACCGGTGCCGGTCGCCTTGCGGCAGCGTTTGCAGTGGCAATGGTAGAACTTCGAAGGCTGGCCGCCGATCTCGTAGCGCACCGCGCCGCAGAGGCAGCTGCCGCGGAGTACCGTGTCGTTCATTCGAAGGTTCCCATAGAGAGGCTCCCCATTCTCGGCGAACAGGGAACCGGGCGGCAACCGGTGCGGCGGACGAGCGCCCCGAGTCGACTCGACAGGCAACCGCGATCCGCCGGGCGCGCGCCGCCTCGGTGTGCCCTCACTGCCGGTCGCCGGACAGCGTCAGCGTGTCGCCGGTGGCGAGGTCGTGGAGCTCGATGGTTCGCGAGCGACGCTGTCCCTGCGCGTCGATCTCGTAGACGTGGCGCTCGGTCGAGATCGGCGCGCCCAGGAAGGAGATCTGGGTCTCGACCGCGAAGTGGGCCCGCCCGCCGCCCGCCTCGGTCAGTCGCCACGTGACGGTCGACGCCTCGCCGTCCGAGTTGCCCAGTCCGGTGTAGCTGCCGACGGGACCGGAAGCGCCGATCGCGGCGGTCGGCGGAATCGCGCTGACGGACGTGGCCACCGAAACGCCGCCCAGCGAATCGCTCAGCCCCAGCAGCAGGGGGCCCGCGGGGTCGGGCGAGAAGTAGGCGACGGTGACGGCCTCCACCGACTCGTTCGTCGTCGTGTTCGTGATCGCGTATTCGGATCGAACCGGGACGGCGCGCTGGCCGTTGAACTCCGTCGCCGGCTCGGTGGTCTCCGTCAATTCGACGGCGAAGGCGCCGCCCTCGGAGTCGCTTCCGCTCAGCGCGTACTTCTCGGTGTGGCCGGCCGTCAGGAACTCGCGGGGCAGGCTCGGGAAGTCTCCGGCGGCCAGCCCGATCCCGGGGAATTGAATCGCGACCAACACGGTCGACAGCACGAACCGGGCGGCCGTCCTGCTCGCCGATAGAAGCATATCGGTTCTCCGTAACCGTGCCCGTCAGTAAAGGGCAGCGCGTCGTGCGATACAAGCGTCTCGCCGGTGATCCCCTTGTTCGACTGAAGGAACCGGCGGGCGCGCCGTCTCGAGATCATCGCGGGAACACCTCCCGGCCTCCTGGGCGCTGCGTCGTGCTCGACAGGAAGGTCGACCTGCTGCGCGCCAGAACCTGACGCGCGCGGTCCGGGCTCACGTTTCGTACCGCTCACTCGTGCGCGGGGCATTCGGCGCCTGCTCGTCCAGCGACTGCCGGTACCTGACGCAACCGCGCATGAACTCCGGCCATTCCGGCACGACCGGCAGGGGATCGGTCTGCTCCGGCAACAGTCCCCAGAGCGACGGGTGGTGCCAGCACAGCTCGTGGCGGCTGCTGTCGCGGTGTCTGCGGATTCCTTGCCGGAGCTTCTTGGTCTCGACGATCAGCTCCTCGCGCGTCATTCGATCGAGGTCCTCGTCCATCACGGCCCGCCTCCGCGTGTTTACGATCGTCTGACTCCCGTCGACCGACGCGGTTCGCACAACCGCGGTCGGCCTACAATGGCTCCTCGTACGGATGGCATAGGGCGAATGGCATGAGAACCCGTGAACCCGAGCAGGTGACGATCGCCGTCGACACGGATCGGCGCGTGTCCGGCCTGCTGCGGGTTCCGGCGGACGCGCGCGCCTGCTGCGTCGTCGCGCACGGGGCCGGCGCGGGCATGATGCATCCGTTCATGGCTTCGCTGGCCGAGGGACTCGCGGAACGCCGCGTCGCCACGCTGCGCTATCAGTTTCCCTACATGGAGCGCGGCGCGAAGCGTCCCGACGCGCCGGCGGTCGCGCAGGCCACGGTGCGTGCCGCCACCGCAGCCGCGTCGCGCCTGGTGCCGGACCTCCCTCTCGTGGCGGGCGGGAAGTCCTTCGGCGGTCGCATGACCTCGCAGGCGCAGGCTGCGTCGCCTCTGGCCGGCGTCCGCGGCATCGCCTTCCTCGGGTTCCCGCTTCACGCCGCCGGCCGGCCGTCGGACGAGCGCGGCCGGCACCTCCTGGACGTGCATATCCCGATGCTCTTTCTGCAGGGAAGCCGCGACCGGCTCGCGGACCTGCAACGCCTGCGCCCCCTCGTCGGCCGGCTGGGCGCACGGGCGACCTTGAGGGTCTTCGACGACGCGGACCACTCGTTTCACGTGCCGGCGCGGTCCGGAAGCAGCGACGCGGACGTGAGAGCGCGGATGCTGGATGCGCTGGCGGACTGGATCGCGCTCGTGTCCGGCCCGTAACTGCCGAGAAACGGTCGTGGCGGGCGCACCATCGGGACCCGGCGACCTGGATTATCGAGCCTTCCCAACTAGACTTTCCGCTAGCAGCAGAACGCCCGCGGTCGGTTGACCGCTCTCTCTGCAAACCGTGCTGTCATCCCGCCTTGGCCTCCGGCTTGGGCTCGTCGTGGAACGCCCGAGACCGAGGTGCACATTCGTGCCATCCGTAGCGCGCATCAAGCAGCAGAAACGGGCCATCATCGATCGGTACGCCAGGCCGGACAACCTGAAGGGCTTCGCCCAGACGCTCACCACCCTGTTGCCGCTCTCCCTCCTCTGGTGGGCCGCCGCTCCGAGCACCGGGGTGTCGTACGGGCTGACCGCCGGCATCGGGCTGCTGATGACGCTGTTTCTGCTCCGGGTCTTCGTGCTGATGCACGAATGCGGCCACGGCAGCCTGTTCCGCACCGCCCGGCTGAACCGGGCATTCGGCTTCGTCTTCGGCGTCGTGTCGGGCATGCCGCAGTACGTGTGGTCCGAGCACCACGCCTTCCACCACGCGACCAACGGCAACTGGGAAAAGTACCGCGGGCCGCTCGCCATCGTCACGGTCGACGAATACGCGGCGATGACGGAGAGGCAACGGCGTCAGTATCGGCGCGCACGCAGCATCTGGATGGCGCCCGTCGGGGGATTCCTGTACCTGATCTTCAACCCGCGCGTGAACTGGCTCAGGGGCACGCTCGGCATGGTCGGTCACGTACTGAGAGGGAAGATCGCGCAGCCGCGCGTATCGATCCGGGCGCACGCGGCAAGCTTCAGGACGCCCTACTGGCGCTCCGCCCGGGAGTACGGGCACATGTTCTGGAACAACGTGGTGCTGCTCGGCGCATGGGCGGCGATGTCATGGTCCATCGGGCCCGCCCTCTTCTTCCCGCTTTACGTCGCGACCCTGTCCATCGCCGGAGGCGCCGCCATCGTGCTCTTCGCCGTGCAGCACAACTTCGAGCACGCGTACGCGAGCGCGACCGACGGTTGGGACTACGATACGGCGGCGATCAAGGGCACGAGCTTCCTGGTCCTGCCCCGCTGGCTGCACTGGTTCACCGCCAATATCGGCTATCACCACATCCACCACCTCTCCGCCCGAATTCCGAATTACCGCCTGGTCGAGTGTCACGAGGAGCACGAACACCTGTTTGCCGACGTCACCCGCATCCGGCTGTCCCGCATCCCCGCCGCGCTGAAATACATACTATGGGACACGCGCGCCCGCCGGATCGCATCCGTGAACGAGGTCCAGCCGGGCTGACGCGCGCTATTGCGTGCGCCTTCGGAAGGGACGCCGGAAAAGGTGGCTTTAAGGGCCGTGGTCGAGCGGCCTTCACGCGGAAAAACATCCCTGCCTGCGCCCTCCCTGTGTCGCTTCCCAGCCGCCGTCAGCCTGCCGCTTTGCCGGCCGTCCGGGCGCTAGGGAACGACACGACTTGCACCCGGTTCGGCGAATCGCTATGACGGTGGAACCCCGAGCCCGCTTCGAGGTCCTCTCGGGAAGCAGGGATTGCGGAAACCGGCGGGTCGCGACAGGCGGCCGCCGTCATTCACGGAGGATCGACATGGGCAAAATCATCGGATGGGCCGTTCTTATTATCTTTCTCATCGGGCTGCTGGTGGTCCTCGGCTTCTTCAAGCTGATCATTCCGGGTTGAGCGCTCGCAAGCGTTCGCGGTTCGTTGCAGCGAAGCGCGCGAAACCGGCTCGCGAGTGACCGGTCAAGAAATCACCCAGGATCCGCGCAACGACACCCTCGCCGTCGTCCTCGTCGGCGTTGCGTGTCTTCGGCCGAACGCCGCTAATGCCGGTGCTCGGCCGCACGCTTCCGGAAGAAGCCCACCTGCTGCAGGATCAGAATCAGCAGCACCGCGCCGCCCAACGCGATGAGGAACCGCAGGATGTTGCCCTGGGCCACGATGCCCAATAACCCGGCGATCCAGTTGCCGAGCAACGAGCCGACGACACCGACGAGCACGTTCGCGATGATGCCCATCTCCGCGTTCGTCTTCATGATGATGCTCGCGAGCCAGCCGACGATGCCGCCAATGATCAATGCAATAATCCAGCTCATCCGTGATCCTCCGTGATTTCCCCAAGCACGTGACTTCGACGGTCTGGGCGTCACATCGAGGCCGATCCGCCGCGCGCCACGCGGTAGCTCCCTTCGTCGGGCTGTTTGCTGTAATCGAACTCGCAAGAAAATCCGTGCGCTTGCCGTCAGCGCGGCGCATCGACCCTGCCTGCGATCGGACCGACGCCCTCTTCGTTCAGCGCCGATTCTTCATGTCGGGTATCCCGAAACGCAATTCGGATCGACCCTCGATTCCGGGCGGGACCGCCCGCGACGCCGGATCCGCCGTCTGCGGCCGGGAGACGGCCGTCACCGGACGGGAAATACCTCGGCGGGGCGAGGCGCCGTGCTCGCGTTCTTGATCTCGACTTCCACGATCCGCACCGTCGTGGGCCCGATATTGCGCGTGCTGTGGCTTTGCACGCCGCGCCAGAGCGTCTGGCCGGGGCGCAGTTCCAGCGTGCTCACGCTCCCATCGGGCGCCGTGGTCTGGAGGGTGCCTCCCTCGACCACGTAGACGGCATGCGGCCAGAGGTGCGTGTGCATCGGCGTGCTCCCGACCTTCGGCGGGTACGTCGTTTCGACGACCAGTACCTCGTCGTTTTCCAGCGCCACCCGGCGCACGGTCTGCGGGCTCTGCCGGGTCGTGGCGCAGCCTGCGAGCAGGAACAGGACGAGCACGGGAACAAGCGCCCGCCCGCGCCCTCCTCGTGCGATGCGATCGATTTTCTTGGGCATGACCGGCCTCCTCCACGGGTAGCCAAAGAATAGGAGAAACCGGTCGGATCGTCGAACACCCCGCGGACGAAGGCGTGGATGTCCGATCGAGACGGACGAGCGCTGTCTCCGTTTTTCCTGCGGACGACCTTATGCCCTAAGGCCGCTCGAACAGCACGGCGTAGGTCCGGCCCCGCCACGGCTCGGGCCCGCGCAGGACCTGAAAGCCGGCCGCCTTTGCCTCCCGCAGCACCGTTTCCGTCGGCGTGCCGTGCCCGCCGTGCCGTTCGGCCGTCTCGGACCCGGCGATCCAGTCGAGGAGGCTGCCCGGCTCGAAGTCGATGACGAGGTACCGGCCGCCGGGCCGGAGGGCGCGAAAGACATCGGCGTTGATGTCGCGCGCCTCGGTGAGATGGTGGTAGACGAGGCGGCTGAACAAAGCATCGCAGCAACCTTCCGGAAGACGGGTGCTCGATACGGCGCCGCGGATCGCCTCGACATTCGAAAGCTTCGCCTCGGCCGCCGACCGCCGGATGCCGGCGAGGAGCTCGTCGTCGACCTCGGTCGCGTACACCCGGCCTTCCGGTCCGACACGGCGCGCCAGCGCCACCGCGTACGTCCCCTTGCCGGCACCGAGATCGGCGATGCGCGTCCCCGGCCGCACTTCCAGCCATTCGGCCAGGCGCTCGACCTCCTGCGCGCGCGTGCCGTGCACGAACGGCACGTACGGCAGCTGCGCGGCTGCCAGCGCGATCAGGCCGGCGACCACCAGCAGCAGAACGGCGGACCGTCGCTTCCATCGGGGTGACATGCAAACCTCCCTCGGCGGCCGAACCGGGTCCGTATTCTTCCATTTTCCGCTCGACGACCGAAATCGGGATGTTCCGGCGAGCATGCCCGCTCGCCGCGCTCTTCGGACGCGCGGTGGAACGCCGCGGCAAGAAGAAACCCGCCTCGCGGCGGGTTTCCTGTTTCCTGTCGGAGCCGACAGGGATCAGTCGGCCATGTCGTACAGGTAGGCGTACGGCTGATAGATCAACGGCGGCAGCAGACGCGTGTCGTAGGGGAGCGCCTGGTGATAGCGCCATCCGTTCTTGTCGCCGTCGTTCAGGACGCCGTCGTGGTTGATATCGACGGACACCGTCTTGGTGGTTCCGTCCGCCTGCTTCTGGGGCGCCGTCAGGTAGATGCCGACGAATCCCTCCCAGATGTTGCGCACGTTGGTGTAACCGCGGTCGGTCAGGACGTTCGCCGCGTTGACGCTCCGGACGCCGGTGCGGCACAGGGTGTAGATCGGCGTGCTCTTGTCCGGAACGAGGCTCTCGACGTAGTCGGCGAAGGCAGCGGGGTCCTGCGCGATCTCGGCCACCTTACCGCCCGCGCACGCACCGTCGGGGGCGCGGCCCGCTTCGTCGCAGTATTGATAGATGTAGGGATAAGGGACGTTGTAGGCGTGCTCCGGATGACCGGCCTTGTATTCCGGAGTGCTGCGTACGTCGATGATCACGGGCTGCTTCGAGGGGCTGCCCCACTTGCCGCGGCTGGCGACCGTGTCCGCGAAAGCGCGGGCGGGGCTGATTTCCGAATGATAGTAGCCGCACAGTCCCGAGCGGTTCTCGTGGAACGGACACGGTGGTTCCTCGGCCGGGGCCGTCCCCGAGAACGCGGCGGCGCCGAGCGCGGATAGAGCGAGGGAGAGAAACTTGGTTTTGACGAGAACGTTCATACCGCCTCCCAGTGGTTTCGATGCATCTTCGATCGGAAGTGAAGCGAAGGCGACGTAGCGTAAATGAAAACGCGCGCGCCGCGACGCGAAGCGGGCGGTCGTTTTTCCAAACGACGAAAACGACCGGATCAGCGGCCCTCATCCAGAGGAAGCGCCGATGTCTAATAACGATGGCGTCTCACGCGCCGGTAGAACGGAATTTTCTCAACTGCTGGAGATTGCGATGGCCAAAGCAAAAGGCAAGGCGACAGCGACCGTCAAGACGTTTCCCGGAAAGACCGCCCTCACGACCGAAGAGCGGCACCGGATGATTGCCGAAGCGGCGTACCTCCGCGCGGAAGCGCGCGGCTTTCGGGACGGTGATCCGCTCGAAGACTGGCTGACGGCCGAGGCGGAGTTCGATCGCAAGCGGTCCGGGACCCGCGCGGCGTAAGGCTTTCCCTCCCACCGTCACGCTGTCGGCGCCGAGCGTCCCGGCGCCGAGTGTGACCTCCGCGGGTTATTCGGCGCGGGCACGCTTCCGCGTCCGCCGGACGTCGACGTTCCGGCCGGTTTCTCCTATCCTGTTCGGCCCAATGGCAAAGGAGATCCGGCCATGCCGCGGACACTCGACCACTTCAAGGAGGAGTTCCCCAGGACCTGGACGGCCTACGAGCAGCTGCGCAACGCGTGCGATACCGAGGGACCTCTGGACCGCAAGGTCGCCGAGCTGATCAAGATCGGCATCTCCACCGCGCTCGAGCACGAGGGCGGTCTCATCGCCCACGTCTCGCAGGCGCGCAAGGCCGGCGCCACGGAGAAGGAGATCGAACACGCGATTCTCGTGGCGACCGGCCTGGCGGGGTTTCCCGCCGTGCTTCAGGCGTCCGAGCTGGCGCGGGACTACCTGGAAGCACAGGCGGACTGAGCGTCCGCCGGCGAGTCCGGCCGCGGCGGGCGGCATCCGGCCGCTCGTCATTTGCGGCGGCGAACGCGACTCCCGGCGGTGCGACGGGCGGATTCGAAGCGTCCGTGGCATCGCCTTCCGCGCGAAACACGTCCGTCACCGCTTGCCGCCCGCATCCCGATTCCGCTCGAGCCAGGCCAGGGCGTAGGCCGCCACTTCCTCCCATCCTGGTTCGCCCACCAGCCAATGGGCGAGCCCGTCGTACTCTTTGTACGTCGCCACCGCCTGATACCGTCGCGCGACTTTGCGTACGACGGACGCCGGCGTGATCCGGTCTTGCGCGCCGGCCAATACCAGGACCGGGCAGTCGACCTTCGAGGCGTCGACGTTCGCGGCACGTCGTGAATCGAGCGGCCAGAAGCCGATCTCGAAGATCGCCCTTCCGGACTCGTACACGAATCTCTCGTAGAGCTTCCGCCGTTCCGCTTCCGGGAACCGGTGCAGCAGCGCGTAGGAGACGTCGGCGAACGCCGGCCGCACCGGCTTTCGCCAGAATGCCCAGGTGGTACCGATCCGCCAAAAGCTTCGTATCACCGTCGGGGTGATCGGCAGGATCCCGGCGGGCGATGCCGGCGCGATCAGCACGAGCGCCCTCGCCAGTCCGCGGGCAGCGAGCATCTGGGCGAGCAGCCCGCCCAGGGAATGGCCCATGACGATCGGCTTTTCGCCGAGCCGTTTGATCTCGCGCTCGATCGCCGCAGCGTAGTCGAGCAGACTCGCGGTTGCGAGCCTCGGATCCGGGATGCCGCGGGGCTCCATGTCATGGAACGGCAGCGTGACGGCGACGCAGCGGTAACCGGCCGACTCGAACACGTCCCGATATGCCGTCCAGTGCCACGGCCCGCCCCACATGCCGTGGATCATGACTATCGTTTTGTCGACGTTTCCGCCCTCAGCAGGAGACTGCGTGCGCCAAAGCCGACGACATCGGCCGCGAGGCCTATCCGGCGTTCACGCTTTTTCTTCGGTTCGTTCCGTGCCCGTCCAGTGTTTCACGAGAACGACGAAGACGATGTAGTGCGTCACCAGCAACGCCGGGACCCAGAACGCCGGTATCCAGTATGCCGGCCCCATGTGCGCATCGGCCCGGTAGATCGTAGCGAGCGTTATCGCGGCGATGAGATCCAGGGTTCCTTCCACGTTGAAGATCCATACCAGCCGCCGCGCCGATCGCACGTTCCTGAGCACGGCGGCGATGGCGGCCAGGGCCAGCAGGGCGGCAATAAGGTCTCCGAGCGCCGCCGGGTAGGCGAATTGCCGGGGGATTCCGGCGTAAGTCGCTCCCGGCGTGAGAAACATGAGTCCCAGATGCCGAAACGAGTGAAGCAGAAGAATCGGCAGCAGAACGGCCTGCGGCCGGAGGTCCGGCAGTTTCGGGAAGAGGTAGATCCTGGCGGCAATCCAGAACACCAGGGTGCTGAACAGAAGATTGACGGCGAGAACGTTCACCCGCTCGCGTGCACACCGGCGCGTGCGCGGCGCCGCACGTCGCCCGGGCCGACGCCGCGCACGCGCCGAAACGCACGGCGAAACGCGGCTTCCGTCTGATAGCCCAGCCGCTCCGCGATCTGCGCCACGGAGGACCGTCGTTCCTTGAGCATGTCCTCCGCGAGATGCATGCGCCAGGTCGCGAGGTAATGCATCGGTGTGACGCCGAGCAGCGCAACGAAACGCTCGGCGAAGACGGTGCGCGACATGCCGGCCGCGCGCGCGAGCGTCTCCACGCGCCAGCCCTCTCCCGGAGCCCGATGAAGCGCGGTCAGCGCACGCGCGATGCGCTCGTCCTTGAGCGCGGCGAGAAAGCCAGTGAGTCCCCGCGCCCGCTGCATATGGTGTCGCAGCACCAGCACGAACATGACCTCCGCGAAACGGTCGAGCACGCCCTGCCGGCCGGCTGCGCCGGCCTCGAACTCGGCGACCATCAGGCGGGCGAGCGCGTGCAGCGGCGCGGAGGTCTCCTGGTCTTCGCTGCGCACCACGATCACTCCGGGCAGCGCCTGCATGATCGGGTTCAACCCGCCCGCCCCGAAGTCGACCATCGCGCACAGCACCGTGGTGAATGGTCCCTCGCCGGTCGCGTCCGTGCGCATTCCCCGTTCGCGCCTGGGAGTGCCCGAGAGCTGGTGCCAATCGGCGTGTGGGAACATGGCCAGATCGCCGCCCCGCAGGACCAGGGGCTCGCGCTCGCCCTGGCGGTGCAACCACGCCTGGCCGCGTCCGACGAGGTGAAAGACCGCCCGGTTGATACCGGTCGAATCCAGCGCCCACGAACCGCTGTAGCTGCCCTGCTTGAACAACCCGACGCGCAACCGAAGGGCGTGCAGCACGTCCGAAAGGAGATCGAACTCCGGCGTTTCGGGTACGAATTCCGGACTGTCTGGGCTTATTCGTACGGCCATGATCGGCCAACCTACGCCTCCACGACGAAACGGGCAAGGCGCCCGCTTTCGCGGCAACCCGATGAGGAGACGGACATGAACCGCTTCACCGTACACAGCCTGGAAACCGCGCCGGCCGGCAGCCGGCCGCTGCTGGAAGGCCTGCATAAGGCCTTCGGCTTCGTTCCCAACCTCTACGCCGTGCTGGCCGAGTCCCCCGCCGCGCTGAAGGGGGCGCTCGCGATCGGCGAGGCCTTTTCGAGATCCACGCTCTCCCCCGCGGAGCAACAGCTCGTGGCGCTCGCCGTGTCCGAGGCGAACGACTGCCGGTTCTGCGTCGCGGCACATTCGACCCTGGCCAAGCACGCGGCCAAAGCGGACCCGGCGGCGGTCGCCGCGGCACGGGCCCGCGAGCCGCTCGCAGACCCGAAGCTCGACGCGCTCGTGATCTTCACCCGCAAGGTGGTCGAGCAGCGCGGTTGGGTGGCGGAGGGCGATGTCGCGACGTTCCTCGAGGCGGGCTACACCAGGGCGCAGGTCATCGAGGTGCTGCTCGGCGTAGGCATGAAGACGTTCAACAACTACGTGGACCACATCGCGCACGTGCCGTTGAACGATCAGTTCAAGGCGGAGGCCTGGCAGCCGAAACGAAAGGTGGCGTGAAATCCGGTTGTCGGACCAGGCGGGTCGGATCGCATGCCGTGACCCGACCCGCTCTTTGCCCGCCCGATCAGACGCAGCCCGTCGGCTTGGGCAGACCGCCGTACTTCGTGATCGGCTTCATCGGGCCCGTCAGCCAGAGCTTGAACAGGTCTTTCTGATCCTCCTCGATGAACTTGGCGAACTTGCGGATCGGCGGCACCACGCCGAACTGCTCGTAGTAATCGCGCGCCTTCTCGATGTGAGACCACTTCACCTCGTCGAGCGCGACGCCGTCGGCCTCGGCCATGGCCCGCGCGATCTCCGGCGTCCACGCGTCGCGATCGACCAGGTAACCGTCCCCATCACGTTGCGGAATTTGCATCTTCAGAGCTCACTTTGGATTTGGTCGGGCGATTATCCCAGAATAACCGAGCGGATCAATCAACTTTATCGGTACCGGCGATTCTTCGCTTGGGGCACTGGATCGGCCGAAGAACTGCGTCGGTCCCGAACGCCGGCGCTACGAGTGCCCATAGGCCGCAGAGCGGAAGCCCGATCAGTCGCGGTCCGGCGCGCCCAGAGGAAAAAACGGACGGTACGGCCGCGCTTCGTCGACCGCGCGCGCGAACGAAGGCCGCGCGAGCAGCCGTTGCCGATAGGCGCGGACGTTCGGGAAGCCGGCGCCGATCGGGTGGACCCAATCCGCATAGAACAACGACGGGGCCGCGGCACAGTCGGCCAGGCTGAAGGCGTCGCGGGCGGCCCACTCCCGTCCGGCCATCGCCTTCTCGAGCCAGCCGTAGGCCGTGTCGAGCATCGCGCGCGCGTCGGCGACGCCCCGGGGATCGCGTTCCTCCGGTGCGCGAAGGCGGTCGAGCACGATCTTCTGCATTGGCGTCATGACGTAGTTGTCGAAGAAGCGGTCCATCATCCGCACGTCGAGGGCCGCGCGCGGATCCTCGGGAATCAACCGGACCGGTCCGGGGTGATGAAGCGCGAGGTGCTCGATGATGACGCTCGACTCCACCACCGTGCGACCGTCGTCGACGAGCACCGGCATCTTTCTGAACGGCCACAGCGCCTCGTGCTCGGCCGCGGTCTCGGGGTGCTCCGGGGCGAGAAGGCGGTACTCGAAGGGCGTGCCGTTCTCGTACAGCGCGATGAGCACCTTCTGGCAGTACGAAGAAAAGGGGTGGGCGTACAGTTTCATGGAAGTGCGCGATTCCTGAATTTGAGTTGGTCTGCGCGACCCGTCCGCGATCGGGCCGCCTCCAGTCGACGTTCGGGGAGGGTCGGAATCGACGCCCGGAGTCGGGACCGCCTCGCGAGCGACGTGTGCGCCGTTCCCTGAATAACCACTCCGAACCCCGTTCATTATCCCTCCGGCCCGTCGACGGCGCGCCGCCGATGAATGACGCTTATTTTTTCGGCGTTTGCCGGTAGAATTGCGGCGCTTTTTCGAGGGCCCGTGCGGTTTTCGATCAAAGCTTCCTCAACCTGCAACCAGGAGTGATCAGTTCCATGGCGAAAGCCAACATGAAACCGACGACCAAGTCCGAGATCTACGCCTATATCGCGGAGAAGACGAACCTCAAGCGCAAAGACGTCGCAGGCGTGTTCGAGAACCTGAATGCCCTGATCAAGCGCGACCTGAATCCCAAGAAGGGTCCCGGAGTGGTCAACCTCGCCGGTCTGATGAAGATCAAGGTCATCCGCAAGCCGGCGCAGCCGGCGCGCAAGGGGATCAACCCGTTCACCAAGGAAGAGGTGATGTTCAAGGCCAAGCCGGCCCGCAACGTGGTGAAGGTCCAGCCGCTGAAGTCCCTCAAGGGAATGGTCTGAGGTCTCTCGATCCCGGGGATCCCGGCCGTCTCCTCTCGGCGCGTTTTCGGGATCCCCCTTCCCCTCGCAATCCCCTCCGTTCCTGCCTCGCCACCATGGCGTCCGATCCTGTCGGTCATCGGACCCCGTTGGCCCTCGGTCAACCGGCCACCGAGGGGAAGAGCCGATAACCGGCGACCACCCAGAGGCCGACGAGCAACGCGTTGCTCGCGCCGAATGCGACCAGTCGGTGAATGACGTTGTTGTACGTGAGATGGATCGCGCTGTGGACGACGCGCAGGGCGACGTAAGACCAGGCCAGCGCGACAGCGATGGGAGAAGAGGCGGCGATCGCGTACAGCAGGAGGCAGACCACGTAGAACAACACCGGAACCTCGAGCAGGTTCATGTAGTTCCGGTTGGGGATGCTGACGTCCGAAGGCACCGACCTGGACTCCCCGAACTTGAAGTCGTCCGCCATCACTCGCCCCCGCAAGGCTGCACGTATGCGGGCAACCGGAACAAGGAGCAGGACGAACCCGGTCCAGGCGGCCAGGACAAAGACGGGATGAAGGATTGCGGTCTTGTTCATGTTTTTTGACAGGCTGCTCCGGGCGGCATCGATCGTCTCTTTCTTGGTATCCCGCCGACGCCCGAATGCAGCCGCACCGGGATCCGAGCCCGTCTTATTTGGCGGCCTGACCGCATCTCGCGCGCTTCGCCCGCGTCAACGGTGCTGCCGCAGCAGCTTCGAATACAGTGTGAGCAGCTCGAGGCAGCGTGCGCCTGCTTCTTCGGCGGTCGAGACCTGTTCGCCGCCGGCATTGACCGCCTTGATGACGGATCGGTCGCCTTTCGAAGCGGCGGCCATGCCTTTTTGCAGCGCGGTGATGAATTCTTCGGCCAGCTCGGGATGATGCCGCGTCAAATTGGCCATCCAGGTCGCGGCATCTTCCAGTGTGCCTTGATTGACGTAAGCGCCAAAAATGTTGTCCAGCGTTTCGGCCATGGCGAAGACCTGTGCTTGGGCGAGCGGTTCGAGTAAGCGGTCGGGTCGGTCGCGATATCGCGAATATAAACGAAAACCCGGATCTATCCCCGCTTTGCGGACGGAGCGTTGCCGGCCGCTCCGGCGTGGCGGCGAGATCCGTCTCCTTTTTCCCGGTTATCCATCTCGTCACGCATGGCCACGAGCCACTTGTAAAACTTTTCCACCTTGTCGCCCGCTCGACTCCGCGGATGGACGACATAATAGTTGTGTTCCAGGTCGCAGGGCGTGTCGAACGGGCGGACCAGACGCCCCGCCGCGACGTCGTCGGCCACGACGAAGCTGCAGCTCAGCGCCACGCCCTGGCCGTTGATGGCGGCATCGATCGCCAGCACGGGGTTGCTGAAGTGCAGTCCGCGGGTGGCGGGCACGCTGTCGATCCCGGCCGACGCGAGCCAGGTTTTCCAGCTGGGCAGCACTCCGGTTCCCTTGATGGTGTCGTCGTGCAGCAGCGTGTGGTAGCGCAGATCGCTCGGCTCCTTCAGCGGATGCGCGCCCTCCAGGAGCGCCGGGCTGCAGACCGGGTACACCTTCTCCGGAATGCCGGGACGGAGCGATCTGCTCTCGAGGCCGGGGTAGTCGCCCGTTCCGAAGCGGATCGCCACGTCCACCTGCGCGCGCCCCAGATCTTCCACCTCGTGGGTAGCGTCCAGGCGGACGTCGATCTCCGGGTGTCGTTCGCGGAACAGATGGATGCGCGGCAGCAGCCACTTGGCGGCAAAGGCGGGTGTGGCGCTGACCGTGAGCACGTCCCGCGATTCGACCTTGGTCAGATGGCCTATCGCGTGCTCGATCAGGGCAAACGCCTGTTTCAGTTCCGGCAGGATCAACTGCCCCTGGTCGGTGAGCACCACCCGTCGCTTGACCCGCTTGAAGAGCGGCATCCCGATGTAGTCCTCCAGCCCCTTGATCTGGTGGCTGATCGCCGCCGGCGTGACGCAGAGCTCGTTCGCGGCCGCCACCAGGCTCAAATGCCGTGCCGCGGCTTCGAAGGCCCGCAGGGCATTGAGCGGCGGAATGCGGACCCTGGCGTCTTTCATTTAGTTTTCCTCATGTACTGCCTGAGAAAGTATCAATTTCGCACTCTGCAGAACGCTACGAAAATCGTGCTCGCTCGAAAACGCGAGCACCGATCATTCAGGCAATCTAAACAACGGAGGCGAACAATGAAAGCCGCTTACATGACCCGCTTCGGCGGGCCCGAGGTATTCGCCGTGGGGGATCTGGCCACCCCGCAGGTGCGTCCCGGCCATGTCCTGGTGCGCGTCGAGGCGGCCGGGCTCAACTACTACGACACGCTGGTGCGCCGGGGCGCCGTCAGCCAGGCGATCCCGCTTCCCCACGTCCCGGGATCGGACATCGTCGGCCGGGTCGAGACCGCGGCGGACGACGTCGAAAGGTTCAGGCCCGGCGACGCGGTCATCGTCGCCCCGGGATTTCCGGTCGACGAGGCCGACTGGCAGGCGGAGAAGGAGAACTTCGCCCCGAGCTATTACCCGGGCGGCACGTTCAATCACGGCGGTTACGCGCAGTACATGCTGATCCACCAGCGCTGGCTGCTGAAGAACGACACCGGCCTGCCGGCGGAAGAGCTCGCGACGATCCCGCTCGTGCTGGTCACCGCGATGCACACGGTCGGCACGCTCGGACAGGCCGGCCCGGGCATGCGCATGCTGGTCCACGCGGGCGCCTCGGGCAGCGGCAGCATGGCCATCCAGGTCGCCAAGGCGCTGGGCGCGTCCGTGATGACGACCGTGAGCACGCCACGGAAGGCCGACCTGGCTCGACGTCTGGGCGCCGATGAAGTCGTCTTCTACCGGGAACGGAACTTCGCGGACGCCGCGAAGGAATGGACGGGCGGCGACGGCGTCGACGTCGTGATCGACAACCTGGGCGGAAGCGCCATGCGCGACAACGTGCGTGCCACGCGCTGGGGCGGACGGATCGTCAACTACGGCCTGGTGGCCGGCCTGGAAACCACGCTGCCCAATATCTACGAGTTCTTCCGCGGCCAGTATCAGCTGATCGGCTCCTTCATGGGCACGCTGGGGGAGCTCGAACGGGGTCTGCGGCTCGTCAAGGCGGGCAAGGTGAAGCCGGTGCTGGACGAGGCCTTGCCGCTGAACCGGGTGCGCGAGGCCCATGCCCGCGTGGATAATCACCAGGTCGCCGGTAACCTGGCGCTGCTTCCCTGGACATAGAGGACGACCGTGCACCCCATCGATGTGCGTCTCAATGAGCTGGGCATCGTGCTGCCGGAGCGCAGCCGGCCGGCGGGCAATTACCTGCCCGCCTGCCGCTGCGACCGGCTGCTGTTCGTCTCCGGCCAGTTCCCGCTCGAAAACGGGCGGCTCAAGTTCGCCGGACAGATCGGACGCGACCTGACGCCGGAGGACGGCTACGCGGCGGCGCGGTTGGCCTGCCTGAACGCGCTCGCGCACGTCCGGCACGAAACCGACGGCTGGCAGCAGCTCGACGGTATCGTGCGCATCGATGGCCACATCAGCTCCGCGTCGGAATTCCACGGTCAACCGAAAGTCCTGGACGGCGCCTCGGACCTGCTCAAGGCGGTGCTGCAGGATCGGGCGGGTCATGCCCGTACCGTGTTCGGCCACAGCGTGTTGCCCCTGAACAGCAGTATCGAGCTGGTCGTGATCGCGTGCCTTCGGCCGACGGTCTAGAGAGCACCGGGAGTGGAACGGAAATGGATCCGGGGCGCTCCTTGCACCTCGGGTCCCGCCAACACGATGCGCTGAAACCGCGCCGGACTTCGCCGGGGCCACGACGGACCGCTTGCCTGGACAGCGCGAGGTGGCGCGCTTAATCTGGCGCGCTTGCGTGCCGTCCCCGATCAATCGAGTCAATCCAGACAAGGACCTCTCCATGCGTGTCATCGTGCCGTGCGTGTTTGCCGCCCTGTTCGCGTCCGCTTCCGTGGCCGTCGCCGCGGGTCCGGAACCGAAATCGGAGGAGCAGAAGACGTTTTATGCCATCGGCGTACTCCTCAGCGGGAACCTTTCCACGTTCAATCTGAGCAAGTCCGACCTCGAAATGGTCAAGGCCGGGCTGAGCGACGGCGTCCTCAATCAGAAGCCGAAGGTGGACGTGAACGCCTATCGCCCGAAGATCCAGGAACTGCAGAAGACCCGCATGGCGTCCGTCATGCAGCGGCAGAAGCAGGCCGGCGCCGCGTATGCGGAGAAGACCGCGGGTCAGAAAGGCGCGAGCCGGACCGCGTCGGGGATGGTGTACGTCCCGCTCAAACCGGGCAGCGGCGCTTCGCCGGCCGCGACCGACCAGGTGAAGGTGCACTACAAGGGGACGCTGATCGACGGGAAGGTCTTCGACAGCTCGATCGAGCGCGGCGAGCCGGTGACGTTCGGACTGAACCAGGTGATCCGCTGCTGGACCGAAGGGCTGCAGCTCATGAAAGTCGGCGGCAAGAGCAGGCTCGTGTGTCCCTCCGACATCGCCTACGGCGACACCGGCCGCCCCCCGGTGATTCCGCCGGGAGCGACGCTGGTGTTCGAGGTGGATCTGCTCGATATCGTCAAACCGTAACGTCGCGCGCCGTCTTGATGACGGGTCGGACCGGGCTTCCGCGCATTCCCCGGACCCGGAGCGGAAACAGGTTCGACCCGGTTCTCTTGCCGTACGTCGTGTTTCAGACAGCGGTTCCGCGCCGCCGCGGCATGGGCCTGTCCGCCTTGCGCGTCGAAATGCCGAACGGCACATAGGCGGGGCAATAGCCGACGAGGCTCGTGACCGCGAAGACCACGGCCACGACGCCGAGCACGACGGCCACGGTCCCGCTGATCTGCCCGGTGAAATACAGCGCCGCGATGATGGCGGCGACGACCAGTCGGGCGGACCGATCGATGGTTCCCATGTTGAGCTTCATAATTACCTCCTTGCGAGCGGCCTGATTACCGGAACGGTGCCGGATCGGACCGGTGCTGGCACGGGCAAGACCGCGCCGATGATGAGCCATGGTTCAGCTCCTTCTGCCGGTGCTTGCGCACGCCCTCATGGGCGGGCTCCCGAATGCATCGACTCCATGGCGCCCATGGGAGAGAGGCCGGCAAACGTCGCATAGGCACCGAGCAAGGGAAAAAGAGCGCCGATCGCGAAGACGACGATGGCCAGGATCCGGCCGAACGTCTGCAGCTGGCCTTGGGCCTTGGAGGACGTGAACAGAATGAAGTAGCCCAGGACGACCCAGAGCGTGGCAGGAATAAGGCTGAAGAACAGGTACATGACGTCACCTCCGACGAACGCGCAGCGACACGACTCGCGGCGATGTCAAGCCGCCCTGGCCTGTTCCTTCAACATCGCCTTGATCTTGTCCGCCACCTCTCGCGCCACCGCCTTTCGCTCGTCTTCGGGGACGTCGTCCATCGAAAAGAGATCGGTGTATTTCCTGTAGAGCGGCAGCGCATCGATATGAAGCACCTTCTCGTCGTGAATCAGCTTCGTCAGCACGCGTCCGTGGCACTTCAGGAAACAACCATCGATCATGACGGCCCTTTCCGCCTCCTTGACCCAGCGCGCCATCGTCGAATGCGGCACGAAGAAGGTCTCCGCATGGCACGAGCGTGCGTAACCCGGCACTTCGTTTGCCACCAGATTGGCAGCGAGCCGCGCGATCTCTCCGCGGATGCAGGGTCCCTCGCACGAGAAAACGGGGATCTTCTTTTCCGCGATCATCCGCTTTGCATACTGCTCACCCGCGGGACAAAGCCCTTTCACTCCTTCCACTTCAAGTGAGAAGTCCGGTGTGTAGTCGTCCATCTCAACCTCCTCTCCCGGAGAGCTCCAGGAGTCGGTCTCGCTATGCAGGCTGCGCCCCGCAGAGACCGGGCAGGAGAAGAAACGAGGTTCTTTCAGTTGCCGACGACCGCGAGGCGGAGCGGCGTACCGACCCTATGTTGCGAAAGCGCCTGCCGCGGCGCTTTGATCGGCATCAAACTGCGCGATCGGGCGATCGGCAGAAGATTGGTTTATCGCGCATTAACTGAACCGATCGCCTTGTGTCGCCGCGCTTCTCCACACGCGATCTGGGGGCCAGGCGCGGGTAAGCTACGTAAGGCTTTGCTTGCCACGAACCGTTTGCCGTCCTACAGCCTCATTTCCCCGCTGGCGGCGCAGCGCCGACCGCGCCTCCGGCGGACACCCAGGGGGGTTCATCTTTCGCGAGCGAGGAGGGGAATCGTGCGGCGCGTCAAAATGACCATCGGGTCGGTCGTCCTCGAGGCGGAGCTCCTCGATACGCCGACGGCGGACGCCATCTGGAACGCGCTACCGTTCGAGTCGAAGGCCCGGACGTGGGGCGAGGAGGTCTATTTCTCCACCCCGGTCAGCGCGGAGCGGGAAGCGGACGCGCGCGACGTCGTGCAGGCCGGCGAGCTGGCCTTCTGGGTGGAAGGCGATTGCATCGCGATCGGGTTCGGCCGCACCCCCGTCTCCCGCGGCAACGAGATCCGCCTGGCGGCACCGACGAACATCTGGGCCCGGGCGCTGGGCGACGTGAAGCAGCTCGGGAACGTGAAGGCGGGCGCCGCGATCCGGGTGGAGAGAGCCGCCCATATCGACCCCCACATGCCCGATTCCTAGAATCACAAATCGTCTTCTCGTTCGTTCGCCGAGGTCGCGGCGTCGCGCAAGTTTGCTCCGGTGTCCGAGATTGGCGGGTCGTTTGATCGCGCATCCACGTTTCCTGCCCGATCGTCCAGGGACCGTCAATCCGCCAGCGGGTGCATGCCATCCGAATAAAGACCGACGTGCCCGACGGGCGTTGCAGGAGACGGAGCGGGAGGATGCTGCGACAGGTTGTCGCATTGATTTCACGCCCGGCGACGATCGAGGATGTTGGCATCGTGCGTTGCT
The DNA here is from genome assembly GCF_002355415.1 of Sulfurifustis variabilis. Taxonomy (GTDB): domain Bacteria; phylum Pseudomonadota; class Gammaproteobacteria; order Acidiferrobacterales; family Sulfurifustaceae; genus Sulfurifustis; species Sulfurifustis variabilis. Next base: position 2,884,289 of record NZ_AP014936.1, read on the forward strand.
CGTCGGCGACGACAACACCGAAAGTTCAACCGGAATGCATCTCATCGCCATCCCCAGGTCCGGTTGTTTATCCGACAACCCTAAGGACGACAGCTACCGTGTCATTGAAACTTGCATCAGCGATTCTTGCCATCGGTCTCACGTCGATCAGCGCCCCGCTGCTGGCCGCGAAAAGCGGCAGCGACCTTACGGCGCAGGAGCAAGCCGACCTGACCTTCGTTCGCGAAGAGGAGAAGCTCGCCCGGGATTCGTACCTGGTCTTTTTCGACAAATGGGGAACCGCGGTGTTTTCCAACATCGCGGGCTCCGAGCAGAGCCACATGGATGCCATCCTCGGCCTCCTGCGCCGATACGACCTGCCTGATCCCGCCGCCGGTAATCAGATCGGCCAGTTCACCGACCCGAGCCTGCGGATTCTTTACGCCAACCTGAGCACCCTCGGCATGGAATCCGAAATGGCGGCCCTGCGGGTCGGTGGCATCATCGAAGAGACGGACATCCGCGATCTCCAGACGTCCATCGCGAACACCACGCATCCGGATATCGCCAAGGTCTACGAGAACCTGTACTGCGGCTCGCGCAATCACCTGCGCGCCTTCGCCCGCTCCGTCGGTGATTTGACCGGTCGGACCTATACCGCGGTCGTTCTGACGCAAACGGAGGTCGATACGATAATCGGCAGTCCGACCGAACAATGCGGGAAATGACCAGCCACGGGCGGCGTAGCGCCCGTGCCCTTCCCCTTCGTGCCGGGGCAACCGGCGCAGTTCGCGTCGTACTCCCGCCTGCCCTTTTCGGCAGGGCGAGTCGGCACCGTACCGCGGTCCGTCGGCAGGGGCCTTGATCGCCGCTCTCCGCGACCTGCGACGACCCTTACCCGGGTCGCGATTCTCGCAAGTCGCGCGGCGTGGCGGTCACGCCGTTCGGGTCACCGCTTGCGCGCGTAGAAATTCACGGCGTGCACGAAGAGGTCCTTCGAGACGTGCTGTTCCGCCGAGGTGCCCATGAAGCAGTTGAACCGCTGGACGATGCGGCCGTCCACGAGCCCGCTCGTCCTGGCGAGCTCGAGCATCTCCCCCTCCATCAGCGCCCCGCCGATGCACGCGGCCCAGATATCCGGGTCGTTGCGCGCCTCCGCCGTCAGCTCCCGCTGGACGATGACGTCCGCGAGAAAGAGCCGGCCGCCGGGTTTCAGCACGCGGTGGATCTCCGCGAACACCCGCGTCTTGTCGGGCGCCAGGTTCACGACACCGTTGGAGATCACGACGTCGATGCTCTCGCTCTCGACCGGCAGGTCTTCGTACATGCCGTCGCGGATGTCGACGATCTCGCCGAGCCCCGCGCGCTCCGCGGCCGCCCTCGCCTGCTCGCGCATGGCCGGCGTCATGTCGACGCCGATGGCGCGCCCGGTCGGCCCCACGCGCCGCGCCGCGAGGAGCAGATCCATCCCCGCGCCGCAGGCATGATCGAGCACCGTCTCCCCGCGGGTGACGGGTGCGACGCCGGGCGCATCGCCGATGCGTAACGGATTGCCGACGCCGGCGAAGCGGGCGGTGCATTCCTCCGGCAGCGCCGCGAGCTCGGCCGCGTCGTAGCCAAGCAGGTTGCTCGCGTACTCGGGACCCCGGTGGAAGTGAAACTCGCCGTGGGGCTCACGCGCCACGCGCTCGTACTCGGCGCGCACCTGGGCGCGAAGGTAACCGCTGTCGAAGTTCGGGGGTGCTGTGAGAGCCATGATCAATCCTCCTGGTCGTAGTTCGGATTGCTTTGGCATGCCTGGATCAACCGGCCCGGCCGCTTGGATTCGAGGTGTGGCGGGTGGAACGACGGCGCGGGGGCGTTCATGGTACGGCGACGGAGGTCGGAGGCAAAGGCGGACTTCGATAAAGGGCTTGATCCGGCGGCGCAGTCCTCGTCGGCCCATGCAGTCGAAGCACGCTCTTCCCTTCCCGCCGACCTGCGGTCTTCAGCGTGGATTCATCCGGCGCGCTTAGAGTGCCGGCAGATGGAGAACGCCACAGGGATCGAATCAACGGGTCGCCGCCAGTGGAAGCCCGACCCATTTCCGAAGGAGTACGGGCCATGAAGAAATATCTGATCGCGGGTTTCGTGATCGCAGGACTTTCCGGGGGCATTGGGGCCGCAGTGGCGTCGAGCGGCGACGAGTCGGTCCAGCCGGCGCAGCCCCGGCTCGTGATCGAGCAAGCCGTTGCGCTCGCCAAGCATCAGGTGCCGGGAACGGTGATCGAGGCCGAGCTCGAGCACGAGGGCGCGCGCGACCTCTACGAAGTCAAAGTCGAGGACAAGGCGGGAAGGATGCACAAGATCAGGATCGATGCGGCCACGGCGGAGCGGTTGTAAACGCCCGTTCGCAGCCGACTCGATTCCTCAACTCCCATCGGTGGTCTCCGCCCTTTCGGGGGCGGGGCCGCCGCGGTTCAGCGAGAAACATTCGGAAACGCGGGCGCGGCTATCGGCGATCCCGCTTGCGCTCCTTTCGGCGAGGCTGCGCGGCCCGCTTCCTTCGCGCACCGATAGCACCCGATGCGGCGGCGCCCAGGAATCGGCGGAAGCTGGGACATTCCATATGGCTCGGCGCGGGGCAGACGGCGGCATGCCGAAGGCCGTCGCGCATGGCGCTCAGCCGGCGGATCGTCCGGTCCAGCTCCTCCGCCTTGGCGGCGAGCATCTTCCGGTCGATGCGCGGCCGCCCGTCCGACGCGAACATGAGCGCGATCTCGTCGAGCGTAAAGCCGGCGGCGCGCCCCAGACCGATCAGCGCCAGCCGCTCCACCACGCCGGGATCGAACAGACGACGCAGGCCCCGCCTGCCGGTCGAGGCGATCAGTCGCTTTTCCTCGTAGAACCGCAGCGTCGAGGCGGGAACGCCGGAGCGCTCCGCCACTTCCGCGATGTCCAGGTCGCGCACCCTCTTGACCTCAAGTCGACTTGAAGTGGCAGAGTGCCGCTTCGGCCTCTCGAAGGCAAGCCAATGGAGACGATCGTGGACTATCTGGTGTGCACACTACTCATTGGGGCGGGCGCGACGGCGGTCACGGACATCTGGGGAGTCTTCCGCAGGCGCATGCTCGGCATTCCTGCGCCGGACTACGGTCTGGTCGGCCGCTGGCTCGCCTATTTCCCACGCGGGCGCTTTCGCCATGACCGGATCGCCGCCACGCCGTCTGTGCAGGGCGAGCGCCTGATCGGCTGGACCGCCCACTACCTGATCGGCATCGCTTTCGCGGCCCTGCTGCTCGCTTTCTGGGGGCTCGACTGGGTTCGCCGGCCGACGCTCGGGCCCGCCCTCATCGTCGGGATCGGCACGGTGTTGGCGCCCTTCCTGTTGATGCAGCCGGGCATGGGCGCCGGCATCGCCGCCAGCCGCACTCCGCGCCCTGCCGCGGCCCGAATCCAGAGCCTGGTCATGCACGCGGTCTTCGGCATCGGCCTCTACGCGGCCGGCTGGGTGACCCGTTCGTTGCTTGCGCTCTAGCGGCGCCGGCTTCTGTCGGCGGCTAAGCCGGTCCCTCGGTCGGTTTCTGCGGCGTGTGATGGAACGTGTACTCGCCGAGGGCGCGCTCGCCGTTGCCCTCGACGGCGAGCAGACGCATGCGCAGGGTCGTTGCCGGCAGCGCGCGCAAGGTGGCGACGCGTGTCGAGACGATCACGTGGCCTGTTTCGGCAATGAACGGAATGTCCTCCAGCCGCATTTCCGTCCTGCCGTCGGCGCCGACGTTCACAAGATCGAGGCGCGTCACCCCGGCGAGCGGCGCCTCGAGGCGCGCCACCACGAAATCGTCCTCGGGCGCGATGGTGCAGTTCACCGAGCCGTTCTGCGGCACGCGGTACGCGCGCACCTTGAGGCCGCGTTCCGTCAGCCTCTGCACGAACGGTTCGTTGACCACCGCCGTCACCCCGCTCGCCCGCGCCACCGCGCGCACGCCCTCCGCCAGCGCGCTCAGCTCGTCCAGCCGCCGGCTGCATTCGGCGCAGCCGAGGTAATGCTCCTCGATGCGCGCCTCGGTGTCGGGGTCGAGCTCACCGAGCCGGTACGCGATGAGCGTGGGCCAATCGAGCGGCGCGCGGCAGGCGGCGGCAGTCACGCGGCGGCTCCGTTCACGCATCCGCGCAGGCGCTCGAGCGCGCGGTGGCGGATGACGCGCACGTTGGCCGGCGTCAGGTTCAGCTCGCGCGCCAGGGATTCGGCCGGCAGGTCGTCATGGAAGGTCAGCATCAGGATCGTGCGCTCCCGTTCCGGGAGGCGCGCGAGGCAATCCGCCAGCCGCCCCCGGTCCGGGTCCGGCGCCCGGGTTTCCGCCGGCGCAAGCGCCTCGCCGTAGGTTTCGAGCAATCGTTCGCGCCGCCGGTTCCCGCGCCGCAGCTCGAGCACCATCATCCGGCACATGCCGAACAGGAACGAGGCCAGCCGTTCCGGCTCGCGGACTTCGCCGGCGCGCAGGCGCTCGATCATCATGAGCATGACCTGCTGCGTGAGGTCGGCGGCGGCCGATTCGCTGCGCAGGTGCCGCAATCCGTAGAGGCGCACGCGCGGCGCAAGCCGCCGGCACAATTCGGCCTCGGCCTCGCCGTCGATCCCGGGCGCCGCCTGGGCCACGCGTCGTGCCAGCGTGGCGTCGTCCGGGTGGTTGTCGGTGTCGGGCTGGAGCACGCCCGCAGCATAGTACGCCCTCCTTGCCTCAAGGAAGTGTAACGATCCGCCGCCTCGTTACACTTCCTTGGCGACCCACTTAAGGAGGACGCCGTGATTACCAACACACAGTCTGGCACCAACGTCCAGGAAATCGCCGAAGGCATCTACCGCATCAACACGCCCGTGCAATTGCCGGGAGGCGGCTTCAACTTCAATCAATACCTGATCGTCGACGACAAGCCGCTGCTCTTCCATACCGGCCCGCGGCGCATGTTCCCGCTGGTTCGGGAGGCGATCGCCGCCATACTGCCCCCGGAGCGGCTCGCGTATATCGGCTTTTCGCACGTCGAGGCCGACGAGTGCGGCGCCCTGAACGATCTTCTCGCGGCCGCCCCGGACGCCGTGCCGGTCTGCAGCCAGGTCGCCGCGATGGTGTCGGTGAACGATCTGGCCGACCGCGCCCCGCACGCCCTGGGCGACGGCGAGACGCTGGATCTGGGACATCACCGGCTCCGCTGGTTCGACACGCCGCACCTGCCCCACGGCTGGGAGGCGGGCCTGATGTTCGACGACAGCACCCGCACGCTGCTGGCAGGCGACCTGTTCACCCAGGGCGGGAGCGGAAAAGCGGCCCTGGTCGAGAGCGACATCCTGGGGCCGAGCGAGGCATTCCGCCGCGCCATGGACTACTACGCGCATGCCCCGAACACCGGCGCCATGCTCGAGCGCCTTGCCCAGGAATCACCCATTACCCTCGCCTGCATGCACGGCAGCGCCTGGCGCGGCAACGGCGCCGCATTGCTGCGCGCATTGGCGGGATCGCTCGGACAGCGTCAGGACAAGGCGGCGTAGTAGCGGATACCACTACGGAAGGTGAAACGCGGCGGAGGGATCGAGGTCCGGTCCCTCCGTCCAGGCAGTCGCTCACGAGATCCAGCCGACCAGCGAATAATCCGGATCCGCCCACCCAACATGAGAGAGAAAACGGGGATCGGATCCCGTTTCTCCTCCCGCCGACCCCCGTTGTTGCTCGAACTACGCAACTAATGCGGCAGAAGAAAGTCGCCTAAGCCACCGGGCTTGAAGTCCGCTTCGCCCATGGAAACATCCGCAACGTGCCCGTGACAGGTCGCGTCGATAACAGCTAGCGCTCCGGTGGTGTCGGTGGTCAAAGACCGAGGGTAACCACGGACCACCGCATATACCTCTTTCCCGTTCCGGCTCACGGCGACGCCCTGCGGGGGATATCCGAGCGGTACCGTGGCGATCACCAGGTTACGAGCAGTATCGATGACCGAGACAGAGCGGCCTCCGGTATTCGTGACGTAGACACGTGTTCCGGCTTTGTTGACCGCCACAGCGTAAGGTGCCGATCCGACCGAGATGCGCTGCACGACTGGTGGACTGCTGTCCGTTTTGATCGCAGAGACAGAATCGTCTTTGCCGTTTGCTACGTAAAGGCGAGTGCCGTTCGGATGCACGGCTAGACCCTGCGGGCCGGATCCGACCGCGATGGCTCCCGGCAATACGGTGTTGCCAGCCGCATCGATCACGTACACGGCATTCCCGCTGTTGTCAGCCACGTATACCCGTGTGCCGTCCGGCTTGATAGCGACACCGGCAAGGGAACCACCGACAGGTAACGTAGCGATCACGCTATTTGTTGAGGTATCAATCACTACCACCGCGCCATCACTCGCACCATAAAGACGCGCCGTACTCGGATTGACGGCCATTGAACGCGCAGTAACCGGGATGTGATCGATGACCACGTTCGTCGCGGCATCGATCACGTCAATCTGACTCGGCGTACCAAGAGCGACGTACACTCGTTCGCCGACTGCGTCGACGGTCAGGCAACCAGACGGTCCCGCCACCTCAATCGCTCTGACAACCGTACGCGTCCCGGTATCGATCACCGTGACCGCGAGTCCCTGGTTGTCCGTCAGATATGCGTATGCTTGCTGCTGTAATACGGGGCCCCTGGGACCTCGAATCCAATCCCTGATCGTTCTTGCAGGGTTGGCTACCGCACCTGTTTGGTTCGCCATCGATCGCCCTCCATGGGGAGATTCAACGACATTGGACGTGCAGCACCATTTTTGGTTCGTGAAAATCCGGCGGCGTTATCGGAGGACTCGCCGCGGGATTGCTACAAAATCATCGACGCAGGTCACGCGTACCGCCTACTTTTTTGTCGAATCTACTTTTCACGTCAGTCGCCTTCTCGGCAAGCGAACATTTTTTCATGGTATCGGTTTCGCGCTTCTTCCGACGGCGGAGGTAAGGTCAACGGAATATGGTGTCGGAAACGACGACAACCTTTCGAGGTAACGCGCGAACTCCTCACTCGCATACCTCACCTCGTCCTCGAATTCCATGATTAACCACGCATCTGGACAATCGAGTGACAACCCGCCGACCAGATCATCGAGTTTTACTGCCTGTTGCGAAGAGCCTCCCGCCTGGGCCGTTTCACCGGCTAGGCGGTCAGGCGACCGACGATTCGACGTACCCAAGGGGTAAACAACGAGCGCTGCGGGAAATGCCACTGGCCACGTCTTCACACAGCTTTTAAGCCATTGCCACAGGAACCCGTTCTGGACCCCCTGGTTGATCGCAAGACCACGGCGGACACGATGCCGACCATGATGGTCGAGAGCAGGCACCGAAGAGGATCGGTGCATAACGATCCGGGATACGCATTCTCATCCTCGCGAAAGCGATCACTTCTTTTGAAAGCCGCTGACAGAAGCCACCGCGCGGCTAGAACGGGTCACCCAACCCGCTTTTCGTTCCCCGACCCCCTTTCCGTCGGGCCGAAAGTCCTCCCGCCGCCCCCGTCGTTGCCGGGGCAATGGGAATCCAAGCGTTTAGGGATGCGTCTTCCATACCCGGCAGGACAAACACCAATTCGAAGAACAAGGGAATCAAGCTCTTCCCCTTCAAACACGAACTTCCCTTACGTACGCTTCCCTCTTCATTGAATCTGGTCGAAAAACAAGCAACGGTGGAGAATCGACCGCGTAGTACCATGCACTGATCGTTGCGAGTCAAGGGACTCGACAGAGGAGGTCATCCATGAAGACTGCGAAGGTTGCGGCGATTGGTCTTACTGTGGGACTCAGCGGGTTGATGGCAGCGCCGGCGTCGGCGCAAGAGTACACCGCAGTAATGCAAGGCGACATCAAGTGGCAAGATGCGCCCTCCATCGGTCCGGGCGCCAAGACCGCCGTCATCGACGGCGACCCCAAGTCGTCCGGACCGTTCGTGATGCGTCTCAAGGTTCCGCCGAAGACGACCATCGGGGTGCACACCCATCCGGCTACCGAGAACGTCACCGTCCTCTCGGGCACCCTTTACTTTGCCCCGGGCGACAAGTTGGATCGCAAAGCGGCCAAGGCATTCGGCCCGGGCAGCTACTTCTCGATCGAGCAGGGCAAGCCGATGTTCGCCTACACCAAGGACAAGGAGGCGACCGTCCAACTTCACGGGAATGGGCCTTGGGGGATCACCTACCTCGACAAGGACGGCACGGCAAAGAAGAAATAAAACGATGCGGGCGCAGGGATGGCAGGGGAGCCGCGTCTCCCCTGCCTCCAGGCCCACCTGCATCGCCGCGTGGGCGGCGTAGCGGATCTCGCTCTCCAACCCGGTTTTTTGTTTCGATGTTCGGGAACAGGAGCCGTGATCCGCGATCGAGAAGAGAAACTTCCGTGGCGCTGAGAAAGAGCGCGACGCCCGGGCTCGCCGTTCTCCTCGCGTTCCTTCTGCTTACGGGCTGCACGGGCCTGAAGCGATGGGCCTACGAGGGATTCAACCGGGACGAATGGCAGAAACCGGAGGAAGTGATCCGCGTCCTCGACATCAGGGCCGGCGATCAGGTTGCCGACGTCGGGTCGGGAAGCGGGTATTTCACCTTTCGCCTCGCGAACGCCGTCGGTCCGGGCGGGAAAGTGTTTGCGGTGGACGTCGATCGTCGAATGAACGACTACCTTCGCGAACGTGCGCGCGTCGAGGGCCACAAGAACGTCGAAGTCATCCTCGCGGAGCCCGACGACCCGGGGTTACCGCCTTCCGGCGTAGACATGATCTTTTCCGTCAACACTTACCACTTTCTGGAACGCCGTACCGCCTATTTTGCCCGCGCGGGCAAGTACCTCAGACCCGGCGGGCGGGTGGTGATCATCGACTTCAACAGCAGGCAATGGTTCGACATCTTCGGGTCCCACCACACTTCCCCTGGCGCAATCAAGAGCGAGATGCGGAGTGCGGGATTCGAGCTCAAGCACGAGTTCACGTTTCTCCCGAAACAAGCGTTTCTCGTTTTCGCCAGGAGCGGAGGCTAGCGAGCCGCGACAAATCGGTTGGCTTTTTCACCGGCTCACCCGGAACCTCGCCGGCGCGGCTGTGTCCATCCGTGGTGGCGAGATGCCGCGATTTCATCGCAGATGCTGGAGGTGCGATATGGCGAATCCCTTCGTGCACGTGGAACTGAATACGAACAATCTCGGCAAGGCCAAGCCGTTCTACGAGAACCTGTTCGGCTGGAAGCTCGCAGACGTGCCGCAGATGAACTACACGATGGTCGAGGTCGGCGAGGGCACCGGCGGCGGCATGATGGAGATGAAAGAACAGTCGCCCATGTGGCTCGCGTACGTGCAGGTGGACGACGTCCGCGCGGCCACACAAAAGGTGAAAGCGCTCGGCGGTTCCGTCCTGAAGGACGTGACGGAGGTACCCGGAATGGGCTGGTTCAGCGTGATCGCCGACCCGACGGGCGCGACTCTCGGCCTGTGGCAGTCGACGAAGAAGAGCTGAGCGACTTCGAGCCGGAGACCGGGTCGGAGAACGATTCCGATTCCTCTCTGACGCGGCTTTTTGGCCGCGTTTTTTCCCCAGCCCGGTTTTTTGCCGGCGAATGAAACGATCATCGCGCGTGATTTCCGTCGACTCTGCCGGCAGGGTGCAATCGGTCGAGGAGGCCGGCGTACGAGAAGCCCGCGAACGGCTGAGGCAGCTCGCGTGGCTCCTCGATAGCTCGATTCCGATCCCAGGAACGAGCTTCACCATCGGCGTGGACGCATTGCTCGGTCTTTTTCCCGTTCTCGGGGATCTCCTGGGTGTGCTGATATCGGGTTACATCGTGAAGGAGGCGGCACGCTTGGGTGCGCCAAGGAGCCTGCTCCTGCGCATGGCGGCCAACATCGGTGTAGAGGGTGTCGTCGGCGTCGTCCCGTTTGCGGGTGACGTCTTCGATGCGGCATGGAAGGCGAACCAGCAGAACGTCCGGCTGCTCGATGCCTGGCTGGAACGGCGGGAGAGAACCGAGCGTTCGAGCCGGCTCTTCTCCGTGTCGCTAGCCCTCGGGCTCGCCGCCCTCCTCGTCCTCCTCGGTGTCGGCGGGTTCTTCCTGGTCCGCTGGGCGATCGGCGCGCTGTAGTCCGCGAGCGCGGTCACTGCTTGTGAAGCCGCGCCCCGACGATCAGAACAATGCGGTCACCCTACCAACCTCATCTTCTGTTAACTCAAAATCCAGGATTTGCAGGTCTTCGCGCATGTGAGCTTCTGTGCTCGTACCCGTCAACGGGACAACATCGTTCTGGGTCAGGTAGCGAAACAACACCTGTGCCGGAGTACGTCCGTACTTCGACGCCAGGAGTTTCACGTCGTCATGGGCGAGGACATGTGGATTGGCCGTCAATGTCCAGAAACTTTGATAAATGATCCCGTGCAATCGGCAGAATGCTCTGATTTCGCGATCGTAGCCCGTCTGGGCATAGAAACGATTCTGAACCACGGCCGGCTTTACTCGCATCGTGCGGTACAGCGTCTCGAGGTAGGTGAGACTGTAGCAATTGCTGATCCCGAGCTGCCTGGCGCCACCGTTGTCGAACAGCAGTTCCATCGCCCGCCAAACTTCCGTCGTTTGTCTTCCTTCGCCCATGGGGGAATGCAGGATGAAGCAATCGACATAGTCGGTCCGCAGATTGTGCACCGATGTCTTGAACGACTGCGCGACTTGTTCGGCTAGGGGCGCTTTCGGGTCGTAAGGGACCCGCGCCGGGTCCTGGCCCGGCAGCGACGTGAATTTGGTTTGCAGATAAAGGTCGGCGCGCCGCAGGTGATCGTTCAGACACGCCGCCACCCCCGCCCCTACGCCCGCTTCGTCGTAGTGTCTGGGTTGACCCGCCGTATCGATACCGCGAAATCCCAGCTCGATGGCTGTTCTGACGAGTGCTTCCGTACGGTCTTTTTTCCAGGCCGTTCCGTAGATGATCCTGGGGCTACGTACGCTGTAGGCGGAGGTGACGTGGTCGGTTGTTGCCATTCGCGCTGTCCCAACCCGCAACTGAGCGGGTGAAAAGCCGATTCTACGCTGTAAAACCGGTCCGTTTTGGAAGGATGAGCGTACCGGTTCAAAGCGTTGCACTGGTCCGACCCCCGTTTAGCCCGTTCACCTCATTGCCCCCGAGTTGGTTTGAGACTCCGGTCTGGTGGTCCCTGCAGTGCCAGCGCCGGGCGCGTGGGGCCCGGGTCGCGACCGGGCGGCCGTTCGCTCGGAACGCGGGCGGATGTTCTGGTTGTGGTGGAAGACGTTGTCGGGATCGTACTGGGTCTTCACCTCCACCAGGCGGTCGTAGACGGCGGTGCCGTAGGCGTCGCGGATCCGGTCGGGCCTTTCGTCGGCGCCGAGGAAGTTGACGTAGACGCCCTCGCGGTAGCTCTCGAGGGCGGCGAAGAAGCCTCGGCTCCAGGCGATGTCCCGGTCGGCGTAATCCTCCCCGGCCCGCCATACGCCGTCGAGCGTGATGGCGTGCGATGCCTGTCGGTTCCCAACAGCGGTGTCGCCCTCGGGCACGCGACTCACGGCGCCTCCCAGGTGGAACATGACCGCGTACGAACGCGGTGACGAGCACGCGAACGCGTGCGCGGCGATCACGTCGATCAGGTCGTCGCGTAGCTCGGGGAGGTATGTCGACTTCCAGTAGTACTTCCAGCCGTGCAGCACCGTGGAGTCGAAGGCGCTCTGGTGGTTCACGTAGGGCGTGGGCGCGATCAGATCGAGCAGGGGTCTCCCAAAGGCGCGCAAGGGGCGGAGCACCTCTTCGGCGTCTCCGATCGGTCCCGCGCAGCAGGCGCCCACCAGTATGACCGGGCGCCAGTGCAGTTCTTCGGGGATGATCGGAAGTGGCGGCGCGGTGCCGAATCGCACGACGGTGCCCAGCTCGTCGGGGGCGCCGCGCACGAAGTCGCGGTAGAAGCGCAGCACTTTCCGGGTGTCGCCCGCGTCCCAGAGGATGGCGCCGGCCAGGGCGTCGGGTCCGACGGGGTGGAGCTGGAACTCGAACGAGGTGACCACCCCGAAGTTGCCGCCTCCTCCGCGCAGCGCCCAGAAGAGGTCGGGGTGCCGGTCGTCGGACGCCCGCAGCAGTTCGCCGTCGGCGGTCACGACGTCGGCGGCGAGCAGGTTGTCGACCGTGAGACCGTGCTTGCGCATGAGCCAGCCCAAACCCCCACCGAGGGTGAGCCCGGCGACGCCGGTGTGGCTGACGATGCCGCCGGTGGTGGCGAGACCGTGGGCTTGTGCCGCGTGGTCGACGTCGCCCCACAGGGCACCGCCCTGCACCCGGGCGGTGCAGCGGCCGGGGTCGACCCGGACGGCCTGCATCGCCGAGAGGTCGATGACGATCCCGTCGTCGCAGACAGCGGTCCCGGCCACGTTGTGGCCCCCGCCCCGTATCGCGATCTCCAGGTCGTGGCTGCGGGCGAAACGCACGGCGGCGGTCACGTCCGCGGTCCCGCTGCAACGGGCGATCAACTGTGGGTGGCGGTCGATGGCGCCGTTCCATACGGCTCGGGCGGTGTCGTATTCCGGATGGTCGGCCGTGATCAGCTGGCCCTGAAACTTGTCGATGTCCATGGTCGTTCCCTCCGCGCTCAGGTCGCCGACTTCCTGGGTGGTCGGGGTCGGCTCCCTCGGCGGATACATCGCACCACCGTGGACGTCGGCTGTGAAGTCAAGAATCTGGACTTCACTGCGGACGGTCGGGAGCGTGACAATGGGCGTCATGCGGACCTACGGCCAGTACTGCCCTATCGCCCGCGGCGCGGAGATCTTCGCCGAACGTTGGACGCCACTGATCGTCCGCAACCTGTCGGTGGGCTGCGGAAGTTTCAGCGAGATCCTGGAGGGCGCGCCCGGGCTCTCGCGCACCCTGCTCTCGCAGCGCCTGAAGCAACTGGAGCGGCTCGGCATCGTCGAGTCCGCATCCAAACCCGACGGGCGCGGGCACCACTACGAGCTCACGCCTTCCGGCCGCGACCTGTTCAAGGTCTGCGTGTCGCTCGGCGAGTGGGGTGCACGCTGGCTCGAGATCGCGCCGGAGAACCTCGATCCGTTCGTGGCGCTCTGGTCGATGTGCAACGCGCTGCGCCGGGACCGGCTCCCGGATCGACGCGTTGTGATTCAGTTCAACTTCACCGGCCGCCCGCGCCCCGAGCGCTACTGGCTGCTGATCGAGAAGGGCGATACGGAGATCTGCAAGACGTACCCGGGGCTGGACGAGGACCTGTTCGTCACCGCGGAAGCCGAAGCCTTCGTCAAATGGCACGCCGGCCAGCTCAGTTGGGCGGCGGCCGTCGGCAATCGCCGCATACAACTCCACGGCCCGTCATGGCTCGTCCGAGCCTTCCCCACGTGGAATGCCCGGAGCATGTTCGCTCACATCAAGCCGGCTTCAGCGAGTGCGGCGAGCTCCGCAGGCTAAGAACGCCACTGATCGTCAGTCGCGGTCCGAGCGCGACGATCCTGTGCAGAACGTCCATCGCGCTTACCTTCGTCGCCTGCGGCGACCTGAAGAGACGTGGTCTGAGCCCCGACCGCTACGGCGCAGCACGCAATGGCGCGTTAGCGCAGTGAGCTGAATGCAGACCGCACCTCGGTAGCGAAGAGCTCCGGCTCCTCCCAGGCGGGGAAGTGGCCGCCCCGGTCGACCTCGTTGAAGTAGGCGACGCCGGGGTACGCCGCCTCGACCCAGCTGCGCGGGGCGGCCCAGATCTCGCCGGGGAACGTCGTGAAGCCGACGGGAACCGAGACCGCGGGAGGAGCCTTGCCGGCCGCACCTGCTGCGGCCAGGAACCGCCCGAATTCCCAGTACCACCGGGCGGCCGAGGCGCCGGTGCCCGTCAGCCAGTACAGCGTGATGTTATCGACGATGCTGTCCCGGGTGAGATTGCCGACCGGCTCGCCGTCGACGAACGCGCGGGAGATCTTGTAGTAGCTGTCCGTGTCGTGGTCGAGCATCCAGGCCGCCAGTCCCACTGGTGAATCCAGCAGGGAGTAGCCGATCGTCTGCGGCCGGGTGGACTGTTCCAGGAAGTAGCCGAAGCCGTCGGTCGTGAACGTCGCGAGCGCTTTGTGCGCCGCGCGTTCCTGCTCGGATTCCGCCGGCAGCTGGTCCTTGAGGCCGATCGCCAGAGCGAGCAGGTTCACGTGGATGCCAAGCAGCCCTTCGGGTGCCTGGCGGCCCATCGCGTCCGTGACGGCCGCGCCCACGTCGCCCCCCTGCGCAACGTAGTACGTGTAGCCGAGGCGGTCCATCAGCTCCGCCCACGCGCGTGCGATGCGGCCGTTCTCCCAGCCGAGCTCGGTCGGCTCGCCCGAGAAGCCGTAGCCAGGCAAGGACGGCAGCACCAGGTGGAATGCGTCCTCGGGGGTGCCGCCGTGAGCGGTCGGGTCGGTCAGCGGGCCGACGGTATCGAGCAGCTCGATGACCGAGCCGGGCCAGCCATGCGTCATGATCAGCGGCAACGCGTTCTCATGCCGCGACTTGACGTGGATGAAGTGGACCTCGACGCCGTCGATCCGGGTCGTGAACTGCGGCAGCGCGTTCAGTCTCGCCTCGCACTTGCGCCAGTCGTACTCGGTCGTCCAGTAGCGGGCGAGCGCTTGCAGCGTCGCCAGCTGCACGCCTTGGGAGCGGTCCGTAACGAGCTCTTTGGAAGGCCAGCGCGTCGCCTTGATCCGGCGTCGCAACTCATCGAGCGCCGCTTGCGGAATATTGACACGGAAGGGACGGATCGCTTCGTCTTCGGCCGCCGCTCGCGGCTGCGCGGGAAGCGCGCCGGTGTACTGCACGGTTTCGAGGGTCATGAAAGACTCCTTCATAAGAACACGGGCGAGGGTGGCCTGCGCATTTGCCTGGACGCGGCTGAAGGCGGCGAGCAGGAAAAAGCCGAGGGCGGTTGCGGCCAAAATGGGAAAGTGCGCCCGCACGCGCGCCGATCACTCTCCGCCTTTGGGGCTCGACGACCGTGTACTCGCTCATCGGGACACTCCTTTGTCCAAATGGCCGCGCCGCGCGGAGCGCCAGTCGGTGCTCCACCAAGCGAGCAGGGTATGCCCGGTAGGCGGGGAAAACGTTTGTTCGCGTTATGCGACTAACGCGGTACGCTTGCTTGCTCCGGGTTTACGGGTATCCAGGAAAGGCCGAACAAACTACGCGCACACGGAACGAGTTGTAAATGCGGGTTTGCCCAGGGAAGAAATTATTTCTTATGCCAGGAGACATCATCAAGAAATTCAGCGAGCGCGCTGAAGCGCTGCTTAAGGACGCAAAGAGCATCGAAGAGCGGTGCGAACTTGGGGGCGTTGGCTTCCCTGAAGTGCATGAAGTTGCATCGCGGGCAAGAATGCTTATTCACGCTATGTCCGGTCCAGAATCCGCGTACGCTGAAAGCCTCAGTGACGCGATGAAGCAGGAGAGTTGTAAGGCCCAGTTCGGCGCGCTCGAGGGCGTTCTACGAGCACTGTGTAGAGATCTCTCGGATCGAAATCTTGTGACCTTCAGACACGAAGTTGAAATGGCAGTCATTTACAAGATCTTGAGTCAAGCGAAACGACTGATTCGCGCAAAAGGAACCCACCCCTCTGCCGTTGTAATCGTCGCCTGCTCAGCGGCAGAAGAATTTCTGCGCAATTGGTGCGAAGAGAAGGGAATTGAGGTCCCCGAGCGACAGAAATCCATTGCCAAGTTTACTCAAGCACTGAGGGCCAATGGCCAAATTAATCTTCCGGTCGAACAGCGCGTCAACTCGTGGGAAGACTGCCGAAATGACGCTGTGCGTGGCGCAAGTTGGGAGAACATCACTCAAGAAACCGCGAATCGGCTCGTTAGAGAAGTAGAGGAATTCGTTATGGAGAATCGAGAAGTTCTAGGGTGAGGAACGCAGGGCATGCCCATCGATCATTTAATCACTCCGACTTCTTTAACTTCGTCGTCAGTCGTGAGCTCAGAAGCCGTTCGAGTGCGACGGTCCTGTGCCGCACGTCTCGCTGGTGGAACTCACGATCGAGGGCGAGGAAAAGGGGCCAGAGAACAATCGTCGCCCATATTAAGAAGCAGTTCCTCGCTGACCCGCTTTTCCTTCAGCGCTCGGTCTCGCCTTTCTCGCGCGGCGTCCGGCGGGAGAACGGATAGGCGTTGGTGACATGGGCGGGGGCCGGGATGTAGAGCGAAAGCACCATGCTGACGGCCAGGACGATTGCGGTGGCCACGAGCGACCAGAGCACGGGGATCTTGTAGATGTCGACCAGCAGCATCTTGCCGCCGATCAGTATCAGCACGATCGCCAGACCGTAGGACAGCAGGTGAAAGCGCTCGTGCATGCCGGCGAGCAGGAAGTACATCGCGCGCAGCCCCAGGATCGCGAACACGTTCGAGGTCAGCACGATGAACGGATCCGTGGTGATGGCGAAGATCGCCGGGATCGAGTCGACCGCGAACACCACGTCGATGATGCCGATCAGGATGATGACCACGAAAAGCGGCGTCGCCATGCGCACGCCGTCGACGCGCGTGAAGAACTTCTCCCCGTCGAAGCCGGGTGCGACCGCGATGTGGCGCCGGATCCATTTCAATGCGGTGCTCGACTCGAGATCCGGCTCCTCCCCGACGGCGCGCCACATCTTGATGCCCGTGTAGACCAGGAACGCGCCGAAGACATACAGCACCCAGTGAAAGCGGGCGATCAGCAGGGCGCCGATGAGGATCATGATGGCGCGCAGCACCAGGGCGCCCAGGATGCCGATCATCAGCACGCGGCGCTGGTACTCGCCCGGCACGCCGAAATAGGTGAACACCAGCAGGAACACGAAGATGTTGTCCACGGCGAGCGCCTTCTCGACCAGGTAGCCGGTCACGAACTCGAAGGCCTTCACCTGCGCCGTGGCCTCGGCCGACGGGTCGCCGGTCGTGCCGCCGAGATACCACCACAGCCAGCCGACGAACACGAACGACACGGCGACCCATATCAGGGACCAGATCGCCGCTTCGCGCATGGACACCCGCTGCGCGCCCCGCCGGCTAAGCGCATAGAAGTCGATCAGCAGCGCGACGAGCACGAACGCGGCGAACAGCAGCCACATCAGGGGGGTGCCGATGGTCATCATCGAAGTGGGGGGTATCGTGCCGGGGCAAGTTTCGCGGCGGGCAAGCATGCGCGAAGTCGAGCCAAAATGGAACCGCGTCGAAGCCGGCAGCTCTTCTGGTGATCAGTGGCGGAAAGTCAATTCCTCTTTTTCTTCCCGGACCTGCCCGAGCTCGAAACCCGCGGGCAGCGCACCAGTCGAAGTCGGGTATGAAATGCCCCGTGTGCGTGGAACCGGATCTTCTGATGACCGAGCGACAGGGCATCGAGATCGACTATTGCCCGAAATGCCGTGGGGTCTGGCTGGATCGCGGCGAGCTCGACAAACTGATCGATCGGTCTGCGGAACCGGCCTCCGCCGCGGCAGCGGCCGCCCCTTCGCCGGGCCGTGAAGATCGGTATCGAGACGACGACCGGTATCGCGACGATCGCTACCGGGACGACGATCGTCATGGCGGTCGCCACCGAAAGCGACGCCGCGGGTTCCTCGGGGATCTCTTCGACTTCGACTAAACCGCGCCTGCGCTCTTTCCGAACGACGACGCTCCCGGAGAACTTCGCCATCCGCGGCCGCCGCATTCGACTTCGCGGCCCGTGATGGCTCGTCCGAGCCTTCCCCACCTGTATGCCTGGAACATGTTCGCTCACATCGGACCGGCCTCGGCGAGCGCGGCCCAGTCGTTGATCGAGCCCCCGTTGATCGAGCCCCCGTTGATCGACGCTATCGATCGGGCGTGCTGGCCTAACCGAGTTCGAGTAGTCTTCGCTCTTACGACCCCTTTTACGGAACCGGGAGCGGACGTGATGAAGGGCACAGCACCCTCATTTCCTGATCCACTGATCTTGCGCGGGGTCACGACTCGCGCCGTTCGTGTCCCCCTGAAGTTCGCGCTCGGCACGAGTGCAGCGATCATCAAGGAGGTCCCGTTCCTGCTGATCGACGTTCTCATGGAGGAAGGGCCGGTCGGACACTCGTACGTTTTCTGCTACACGACCGCCGGCGCCAAGTCGATTGCCGCGCACATCGCCGAAGCCGCGGAAATGGTGAAGGGGCGACCCGGGAAACCGCATAGCATTTTCCAGATGCTGATGCGGCGATTTGCGCTCCTGGGGGTCGCCGGCCCCGTGCGCATGGCTCTTTCGGCGCTCGACGTTGGCATCTGGGACGCGGCGGCGGTTGCGGTCGGCCGGCCTCTCGTCGAACTGTTGGGTGCCGTGCGACGCCCGATTCCCGCCTATGACAGCCGCGGGCTCGGGCTGATGGGCCCGGAGAAACTGGCCGACGAAGCCGAGGCGTTGGCGACCAAAGGAATGAAGGCGATGAAACTTCGTCTCGGATATCCGACGCTCGCAGAAGACCTGGGTGCGTTGCGGGCCGTGCGCCGGTGTGTTCCGCGCGACGTGCTCGTCATGGTCGACTACAACCAGGCGCTCACGACCGCCGAAGCGATTCGCCGCGGCCTTGCGCTACAGCAGGAAGGCATCGCCTGGCTGGAGGAACCGATTCGACACGACGACTATTGGGGCAACGCGGAGATTGCGCGCCGCCTGGACGTTCCCCTCCAGATCGGCGAGAACTTCAACGGTCCGGAGGCGATGGCCGAAGCGGTCACCGTGCGCGCGTGTGACTATGTCATGCCGGACGTGGCGCGCATCGGTGGAGTCACGGGTTGGATGCAGGCGGCCGGGATCGCGTCCGCCTTCGGCCTGGAGATGTCGTCTCATCTCGTCCCGGAGTTGAGCGTGCATCTGCTTGCCGCGACCCCCACCGCACACTGGGTCGAGTATGTGGACTGGGCGGACGCCATCCTCGACGAGCCGCTGGAGGTGGTCGACGGCGCGGTAACCCCGCCGGATCGGCCCGGCCTTGGCATTACCTGGAGCGAAGAAAAGCTGCGCCGGCTGGAGACGTTGTGACGCTTTTTTCCACGGGCAAGCCGGCGTCAGCGAGTGCACCAGTCGTTCAATCGAGTCTGGCCACATCGATCCGCTCTGTCTTTGAAGTAAAACCGCCCGAGCACGATCAGAAACAATTCCTCTCTGAGCTGACCCAGTTTTTCCCGCACCGAGTGCAGCGAGTTCTGCCGGCTGAAACAAGGTTGCCCGCAACGCCTGAAGGCGACGGCCTCAACCCGGCCGGGGTGTTGATGCAACATTCAACATTCCCTGCGGGGCGTCCCCCTTTGTCGTTTGGCGCCCAAGGGCCAGGAACACGCTCTCACCGAAGGGTCATCGACCTCACTGCTAGACCCACTAGACCCAAAGACACCGGAAGCGGAGAGTAAAGCGCGAATAGCAATGGTCTGAGCGGAAGGGAAGATTTTCCCTGCTCCCGATTTGCTTCACGTCGGCCCATCATGCCGACTGGCAAGCGGGAGATCGGAAGAACGTCGATGGAAGATGACTTTGGCCATCCGCCGGAGCCGCCGGGCGTCGTAATCCACCCGCTGACGGTGCGAGTCGGGCACTGGATCAACGCGATCGCGATCTTCGTGATGATCTTGAGCGGCTGGCGCATCTACAACGCCTCGCCGCTGTTCCCGTTCCGTTTTCCGGACAACCTGACCCTGGGCGGATGGCTCGCGGGCGCGCTGCAATGGCATTTCGCGGCGATGTGGCTGCTGGTGATCAACGGGTTCGTGTACATACTGTATGGCATCATCTCCGGCCATTACCGTCGCCAGTTCTTCCCGATCCCGCCGCGCGCCGTGGTGGACGAGCTGGGTAACCTGGCGCGCGGGCGTCTTTCCCACCGGTTGGGCACGTACAACGCGGTCCAGAAACTCGCCTACGTCGTCGTCATTCTGCTCGGTGTGGTTCTGGTGCTCTCCGGGCTCGCCATGTGGAAACCGGTGCAGTTTCAGGGCCTGGCCGCTCTCATGGGCGGGTACGAGGGGGCGCGTCTGGTGCATTTCTTCGCCATGGCCGGTGTCGTCGTCTTCATCGTGATCCACCTCACCCTGGTGATTCTGGTGCCGCGCACGCTGCCGCCCATGTTCACGGGTCGCGCGCCGCGCCGTGCGACCTTGTCCGAGGGCGAACCCCTGACATGAAAAAACACTCGAGTGCCTACACTGCCCTGGAGACGGTGCCGGCGAAACAGATCCACCTGATCGAGCGGCGGTTGTTCCTGCGGCGCACGCTCAGCCTCGGAGCGCTGACGTTGCTCACCGGCTGCAACGTCACCGATGTCGGCGCGGTGCAGAAAACGCTGCTGGCCATGTCTAAATGGAACGACCGCGTGCAGGCCTGGTTGTTCGATCCCGACCAGCTTGTCCCGGTCTACCCGGAAAGCGCGATCACGAACCCGTTTCCGTTCAACGCCTACTACGGCGAAGCCGAGGTTCCGCGCGTCGACGCCGAGCGATACCGACTGGTACTGGGCGGCCTGATCCGCGACAGGAAACCGTGGACGCTCCCGCAACTCTACGCCCTGCCCCAGGTTTCCCAGATCACCCGGCACGTGTGCGTCGAGGGGTGGAGCGCCATCGGCAAGTGGAGCGGCGTGCCCTTCCGTTATTTCCTCGAGCAGGTGGGCGCGGACCTTTCCGCCAAATATGTCGGCTTTCGCTGCCTCGATTACTATTACACGAGCATCGACATGGCGACCGCGCTGCACCCGCAGACGCAGCTGACCTTCAAGTTCGCCGATGAGACATTGCCCGCCAAGTACGGCTTTCCGATGAAGCTTCGCATTCCCACCAAGCTCGGCTTCAAGAACCCGAAACACATTGCGGAGATCTTCGTCACCAACTTGTATCCGGGCGGCTATTGGGAGGACATGGGTTACAACTGGTTTGCCGGCCTGTGAGTGCCGCGATGCCAATGCGCTCGATCTCGGTATTCCTCCTGGTGCTCGCCTGTTCCGCGCTGCCGGCCGCCGCTGAGAAGAATGGGCCCGCCGACTCCGGCCGGACCGGGACAGACGGCCTCGGCATGAAAGAGAAGATGCGAGGCGGCGCGCAACTACCCATCGACATGGACGAGCCGATGCCGATCGGAATGGCCAGGGAAGGCATGAAGAAAGGCGATGTGAAAGAGCACGCGATGAAGAAAGAAGCGGTTATGGACGAGATGATGAAGCAGGAAGAACAGAAACCCGGGTCAGAGAGGAATATTCGCTAATGTACTAAATCGATGTAATACACGCCGGCCTCCTCCTCCACCCGCGGCCGCCCAGGTATGCCCAGCCGGGTCCTCCGCTGGGTGATGGCCTCGATCCTGTCTTTGAAGTAAGACCGCCCGAGCACGAGCTCATGGTTCAAGGCATCGCGGATCTCGTGCAAGAGCGCTTCATCGATATGGTGACGGAAGAGTTCCCGGTATGCATATTGACGCTCGGAGGCAGTGTGGCCGAGCGCGGTATACAACGGATGCGGCGAGAGCAGCGGGTCGGGGCGTCCTTGCGCGTTAGCCCCGTAGCTCGACCATTTGTACTCCGCGGCATGCCCGACCATCTCCGCCCGTATCGGGTTCAATTCGACGTAGCGCATGCAGGACAGGAGATAGGCTTCCGAATCGACCAGGCTCGCCTTGTACCGACCCTCCCATAGCGTTCCCGTTCGCCGATAGGTCTTGTTGACGTAGTACACGTAGCGCCGACCGAGCGCCTGCATCAACTCCCCGATGCCGTGCTCCTTCATCGGCGTCAGCAAGAGGTGCACGTGATTGGTCATCAGCACATAGGCATGAATCCGGCACGCGTGCTTGTCCGCCGAAACGGCCAGATCGTCCAGATAGCGCCGGTAGTCTTGCTCGGCGAAGAAGCAGGGTTCGCGGTTGTTGCCGCGCTGAATGACGTGCTGCGGGACACCGGACAGCGTAAACCGCGGCTTGCGCGGCATGGTTCAACCTCCCTGTTTATTATTAGCGGCCAATATTAGCGGATTTTGCTCTCTGACCCGGTTTTTGCGTTGGGGTTAGACCACTGGCAAACGGGTTCGGGCCAAGCACCTTGATTACTTCGTCGAAAACGGCGGGATCTCGTAAATTGAACCCAATGCCGATAGTCGGAATTCCCTTGCTGTCGGCATATGCCCAATAAACCGTTCCTTCGTAGCCGCTTGACTTGAGCGTGTTATAGACGAGGTCGCGGTATGTCGTAGTGTTCGTGATAGTGTGAAAGGTAATCGCCATTGCTGATTCCTCGTCTTATTTTTGTTTCTCGAAGTTGGATTCCTGGTAATGGAACTTACATTCACCAGAAATTGCGCCGTGTCTCGTGAACCGAACAATGTACAACGTCGCGTCCCGTCCCTGCTTCATTCGCAAGGTTGGCGTATTCCCGTAAAACGTATCTGAATAAAGTCTGTCCTTGTATAGAAAGACGTTGTCGAACGCCGACCCGGCGAAATAATCCACTATCTTTATTAGGTTCGGATCGGCTACCACAATGGCCTTTCGATCTCCAATCTCACCCGCTAGTCGCTTCTTCGGATCGCATTGGCGCCATGGCATATCGTCCCAAATGCGAACGACGTTGTCGGGCAACCCGTCACGATTGGCATCGGCGCGAGTAATTTCCATTGTGAGGCGGTTCCTCTCAACCTTGTCTTTGAGCCGCTCCATCCAAGGGCGTCTATCCTCTGGGGACTCGATCTTGTGCCATCCCAAGTGGCGAAAAATGTCCTGAACGAGTTCCGGATACTTCATTGGATCAAGTCTCTGCCAGACGGGGCGGGTGAATCCAAGCCGTGAATCAAGTTGACGCTCGCAAGCCATGCCATAAGGCAGATCCTCAAAGCGCTTCAAATTCTCTTGATAGGCAGCGCACACGCCGTCTATATCTGCGAACTGGTAATTTTCCCGCGGGTTGTCTTCTTCGATGAGTTCGTAGCGTCCCGCATCAGCAGACACACTGGAAACGGCAAGTGCCACGGCAAGTACGAAAGACAAGCGAGAAGTAGACGAACATGAACGCGATAAACCGTCCGAGTTGCCCCTATGATCGATGAAGAACGTGCGCATGGTCCCTCGTGGTTGCTCAGGTGTTGAACCCGTTGTCCGGATCACCTCGGTCTTACCTTGTTCTACATATTTCCCTATTTCGCCTTCTCCTCCAGCATCCTTATCCGTTCCTGCAGCTTAGTAATGGCTTTCGCATGCTCGGCGTAAGCACGAACCAATTGCTTGGCGATATCGGTAAGCCCTTTGATGGCGATCGGAGAACAGACACGGGGTCAGGTCTTGCAATGAAACATTTCATCCGCAACGAATTTTCAACCGAACAAACCCTTCCGCATCCTTCTGGTTGTACGCCCCCCTATCCTCCTCGAACGTCGCGATCGAGGGATCGAAGAGCGAGTCGGTGTCGGACTTGCGGCCGGCGACGGTGACGTTGCCTTTGTAGAGCTTGAGGCGCACGACGCCGTTCACGGTCCCCCTCTCCCTAGCCCTCTCCCTCGAGGGGAGAGGGAACCGCAAAGAGTCGATCAGCTCCTGCATCACGCGGCGCTCGGGGCTGAACCAGTAGCCAAAATCCAGCGCCTTCAGCGAGAGCCCTTGCCGCTTCTTTTCGCCACGCTCCGGCTTTTGCAGAGAACGTCGAACTCCCGCATAGTCTGCTCGCGCGTCAGTCCCGCCCTGTGCAGCCCCCGTGCGGTCGCGTGCACGGCATCCAATACCGCTTTACGCTTTGCCATCGTTCTTGATTGGCTCTTCATGTTCGATCCTGCCAATAATTACTGACGGCTCTCGCCGATCGGCAACGTTCGAACGCGAATGCGTGCTTCTTCAAGGACTGCCACGCAACCCTGACGTAGTGGCTTTTCCAGTGCCGGAAGGTTCGCAAGCATTAGCGCTAGCTGCTTTTCGGGCTGGCGTCCCGACCCCTGGCGAAACAGGATAACCGAAGGCTTGGCCTCACTTGTCAACGCCAGGAGTGTCCCGAAGTCGGTGTCCGCCGATACAACGACTCGGTCCTCTCGCGCTGCTCGCTCGAAGATGACGAGATCGTCAGCAGACTGAAGACCGAGATCACGAACGTGCGTGGCATCGTATCCCCGCTGCCGCAAACCTTCTGCCAATACCGGGGACAACGCGTTATCGATGAGAAACTTCACGGAGCCGCGAGCGGAAGCTTTCGCTCGCGGACAGCTTCGGCGGCGTAGTGCAGCGCCTCGTGGATATCGTCCGGCTGGAGGTCAGGATACGCATTCAGAATCTCGCTCTCCGCCATGCCATCGGCGACCATCCCGACGACCGTTGCCACCGGGATGCGTAGTCCTCGAATGCAAGGCACGCCGTCCATTTGCTTGGGATTTACAGTGATCCGCGTAAATCTCATGACGCCTGTCTCCGACTAGCCTCTTTCCGGTGTTGTTCAAACAGACAATTCACGAGAGCCATCAACGTTACGAAAGACCCAGCCGCTTTTTGGCTTCCGCTAGGCTCACGCTGCGCCCCGCTTCCAAATCGGCCAGCCCCTGAACGACGGCGCGCATGAAGGCTTTCTCGTCATCCCCTTCCGACTGGCCGATGAAGTCCACGAAGTCTTCGACCTCCTTGATCTTCTCGGGAGGAAGACGGCGGATTTTTTCGAGAAGCGCATTTTCGTTCGTTGCCATGAGCCTCAACCGTCCCTGCCCTTCTCTTCGACAGATACTAGGCCGACATGCTCCGACGCTCAAGCCGGCCGGGACCTATCGCTTTTTCTTCCGTCTCGCCGCAATCCTCATCCGCAACGCATTCAACCGAATGAACCCCTCCGCATCCTTCTGGTTGTACGCCCCCCTGTCCTCCTCGAACGTCGCGATCGAGGGATCGAAGAGCGAGTCGGTGTCGGACTTCCGGCCGGCGACGGTGACGTTGCCTTTGTAGAGCTTGAGGCGCACGACGCCGTTCACGGTGGCCTGGGAGGCGTCGATCAGCTCCTGCATCACTTTGCGCTCGGGGCTGAACCAGTAGCCGTTGTAGATGAGGCTTGCGTAGCGGGGCATGAGCTCGTCTTTGAGGTGCGCGACTTCGCGGTCGAGGGTGAGCGACTCCATCGCGCGGTGTGCTTTCAGCAGGATCGTGCCGCCGGGGGTTTCGTAGGCGCCGCGGGACTTCATGCCGACGTAGCGGTTCTCGACGATGTCGGCGCGGCCGATGCCGTTCGCGCCACCGATCTTGTTCAGCTCGGCGAGGAGGGTCGCGGGGCTCATCGCCTTGCCGTCCAGCGCGACCGCGTCGCCCTTCTTGAAGGTCAGCTCGATGTAGGTCGGCTTGTTCGGAGCCTTTTCCGGGGCGACCGACCAGCGCCACATCGACGCCTCGGGCTCCGTCCAGGGGTCCTCGAGCTCGCCGCCTTCGTACGAGATGTGCAGCAGGTTCGCGTCCATCGAGTACGGGGACTTCTTGCCCTTCTTGAACTCGACCGGGATCTTGTGGGTCTGCGCGTAGCTCATCAGCTTCTCGCGCGAGGTCAGGTCCCACTCGCGCCAGGGGGCGATGATCTTGATGTCGGGCTTGAGCGCGTAGGCGGTGAGCTCGAAGCGGACCTGGTCGTTGCCCTTTCCGGTCGCGCCGTGGGCGATGGCGTCGGCGCCGGTCTTGTTCGCGATCTCGACCTGGCGCTTGGCGATCAGCGGGCGGGCGATGGAGGTGCCGAGGAGGTACTCGCCCTCGTAGAGCGTGTTCGCGCGGAACATCGGGTACACGAAGTCGCGCACGAACTCTTCTTTCAGATCGTCGATGAAGATCTGCTTCACACCCATCTTCTGCGCCTTGGCGCGCGCGGGCTCGAGCTCCTCGCCCTGGCCGATGTCGGCGGTGAAGGTGACCACCTCGCACTGGTAGGTCTCCTGGAGCCACTTGAGGATGACGGAGGTGTCGAGGCCTCCGGAGTACGCGAGTACAACTTTCTTGATCTTTGCCATGTGCGCCAAACGGGTTGAACGGGAGGGCCGCCGGGGCCCGGAAAGGGCGAAAGTGTAAAACAAAGGGGGTGTTTCGTCCTTGGTTTTGCGGGGGATTGCGGGGGCCGGGAGCCAGGGAAAGCTGCCGGAGGTGTCGAAATCCGCCGGCGACGGCGGCGGTGGTTGAGGACCGAATGCCATGGTCCCCCTCTCCCGCCAGGGGAGAGGGGGGTCTGGAGGCCGTCATCTCGAGCCGAATCTGCGAGGAATCGAAGCAGACAGCGAAGCAATCTGTGCGCTGCCCTTAGGCGGTCGGGAGATTGCTTCGTCGCGTTCGCTCCTCGCAATGACAATCCTCTCCCCTGCCCCTTTCCTCCCGCGCTTCCTGCTACATGGGAGAGTCCAGGGCAGCCGTCCTTGGCTGCCCGCTCGCCGGGGAACGGTTCATTGGGCCGTTCGCGCGTCGCCGGCTCGCCCTCAACGGGAAGGGCGGCAGGTGTAGGACACCGTGCGAATGCGTCTCTCGGCGAGGTTTTGGACCTGATTGCGCGCCATCACCGGGAAATCGGCGCCGAGGAAGGTTTGAAACGTGACGGCGGCCGGACCCGATCGCGCGATGCGGGCCTTCACTTCCTCGAACCATCTCAGACTTGCTTCCGTCGAATCGTGCTCGTCCAGAATCTCGAAGCCCGCCTCGGTGAGCAGCTTCCGCATCTCCTCCGGCGTCGACAGGTAGCTGTGGGTGGCATCGCGCGCCCACGGAACCGGGTAGAGGACGGGACCCCCTTCGCCCTGCAGCACGTCGTATACCGCGAATAGGCCGCCGGGCTTCAGCACTCTCCTGGCGCCGGCATAGAGCGCGTCCTTGGCCGGTATGTTCATCCCGGCATGAATCGTCATCGCGGCATCGAAGGTGCCGTCGTCGAACGGCAATGCGGTTGCATCGCCATGGAAGCAGCGCACACGGTCCGCGAGACCCAGCCACTCGGACATGGCATTGGCCGCTTCGCAGAAAGGCTGGGTCAGATCTATTCCGGTGACCCGGCAGCCGTAGGTCTCCCCGATCGTTCTCGCGGGGCCGCCGAGTCCGCTGCCGATGTCGAGGACGTGGGACTCGGCGGTGAGCTGCATGCGTTCGGCCAGCTCGAGCGTGGCCTGACGTCCGCGGATGTGGAACTCGTCGACCGGAGCGAGATCCGTCGTGGTCAGTCGGCTGAGGTCTTTTCCCGCCGAAGCCAATCCGGCTCTGATCTGCGCCGCCAGGTCGGCGCCTTCGCTGCAGTAGTGGGTCTGGACGGCGTCAATCATGTGCGCCTCCTGCCCCTTGTCCCGAGGCGGGAATGGGATCGAAAAGTATATCGACGGAGACGGCGGCTTTACTCGCACATTTTGACGGCTTTCATCCGGCCTCGTCGGTGAAGCCGCGTCGTTCGGGTTCCGGCGGGTAAAGGGAGTCAAACGAAAAAGCTGCCCCGGGAGGCAGCCTTCTTAACGCCTATTGGCCGCGGCTCGATACAGCCCCCTCGCCCGTACCCCTCTCACGGCATGGGAGAGGGGGCGAGCTGTTAAGCGGGCAGCGGTACGATGGGTTCCGTGGCGCTCGATTCTCTGTTCGGATCCCTGCCCTTCAGCGTCGGCGTCTTCGTCGGGGCGGCGTTCGCGATCGCGCTGGCGGGGGTCGCGATGTCCGCCACCGCGGATCGGCTCGCGGACCGGACCGGATGGGGAGAGGCGATCGTCGGGGCGGTGTTCCTGGCGGCCGCGACGTCCCTGCCCGATTTTGCCGCGACCCTGACGGCCGCGGCGGACGACCACCCCGAGCTCGCGGTCGGCAACATGATGGGAAGCATGGCACTCAACTTCGCCTTCCTCGGGATCGGCGACATGGTGTACCGGAAGGCGAACCTCGAGCACGCGGCCGCGTCTCCGGCCAACCTGATCCAGGCGGCGCTGTTGATCGCGCTGCTCGTGATTCCGCTGATGGCGATGCTCGGGCCCGGCGTGACCGTGTGGGCCGTGCACCCGGCTTCGGTGATCCTGCCGGTCGCCTATGTCTTCGGCTTCGTGCTCCTGCGCCAGACGCAGGCCACGCCGATGTGGACGGTGAGACGCACGGCGCAGACAGTGGAGGACCGGCCCGACAGGAACAAGGGAGGTCGCCAAAGCCTCGCGATTCTCTGGCTGCGTTTCGGCGTCCTGACGCTGGTGCTGGCCGTTTCGGGCTGGGCGTTGATGAAGGCGGCGGAGACGATCATCGCCTGGACGGGACTCTCGGAGACGCTCGTCGGCACGCTCCTCACCGCGCTCGCCACTTCCTCTCCCGAGCTCGTGACGACCATCGCCGCCATCCGCGCGGGCGCGCTGGCCCTCGCGGTGGGCGGGATCATCGGCACGAACTGCTTCAACGTAACGGCGATCGCGGCCGCCGACTTCGCCTATCGCGGCGGGTCGATCTACCAGGCGGTCACGTCGGACCAGGTCTTCTGGGGGCTGCTCACGATCCTGATGAGCGCGGTGCTGCTGCTCGGCTTCGTGCGGCGGGAGCGGTACGGGATCGGGAAGATCGGGTTCGAGAGCTTTTTGATATTGGTGCTGTATGCGGGGGCGGTGGCGTTGCTGGTGGGGAGGGAGTTGTGAGGGAGAGGATAAAGCGCTTCTCTCAAGACACCCTCGCCCTTGAGGGAGAGGGTTGGGGTGAGGGTGCAGGGCTTTGCTGGGTTTCAACCCCCTCACCCTACCCTCTGCCCCAAGGGGGAGAGGGGAAGGAAAGGCAAGGAGAGGAAGTTAAGAACGTGACTTAGTGGACGGCGGCGCCGGCTTTGGCGGAGCGGCGCAGGCGCGCCAGGAGGCGGCGGGCCATTTCGCCGTACATTTCGGTCTGGGTCGGATGGGGGTGGATGGCGGTGGCGACCTGATCCAGCGTCATCTCGCCGGCGACCATCATGACGGCCTCGCCGATCAGGGTGTCGGCGTGATCGGCCAGGAGGTGCACGCCGACGATACGGCGGGTGGCCTTGTCGGCGACGAGCTTGATGAAGCCGTCGAGCTCGTTCGTCATCATCGCCTTGGCGTCGATGTTGAACGGCATCTTCACCTCGGCGGCATCGATGCCCTTCGTCTTCGCCTGCTCGACCGAGAGGCCGACGAACGCGGCCTGCGGGCGCGTGAAGATGACGCCGCAGTCCTTCTCCTGGCGGTACTCGAGCTTCTCGCCGAGGATCGCGCCGGCCGCGACGCGGCCCTGCGCGCCCGCGGTATGGGCGAGCATGAGGCCGCCGTTCACGTCGCCGACGGCGAAGATGTGCGGGACGTTCGTGCGGCACTGGCGGTCGACGGGGATGATGCTGCGATCCGAGCGCACGCCGGCATTGCCGAGCTGGAGCGGCTCGAGCACCGGGCGCTTGCCGGTCGCCATCAGGACGTAGTCGCACTTCACGTTGGCGTTCTTGCCGCTGGCGTCGCTGTAGGAGAGCGTCATGTCGCCCGGCTTGCCGGCGATCTTCGTGACCTTGGCGGACGTCACGAGCGTGAGGTTCTTCTCCTTCTTGAGGAGCTCGGCGAGGGTCTTCGCGACCTCGGCCTCGACCTCGGCGAGCGGGCGGTCCTGCGCCTCGACGACCGTCACTCTTGCCCCGAAGTCGGCGAAGATCTGCGCCATCTCGAGGCCGATCGCGCCGGCGCCGACGATCGCGAGGCGCTTGGGCGGGTTCTTGAGGCCCCAGACGGTGTCTGAGTTGAGCACGCCCTTCCCGTCCGCGCCCGGAATCGGCGGAATGAAGGGCGGCGCGCCGGTCGCGATGACGCAGGCGCCGAAGCTGATTCTCTCCTTCTTCTTGCCGTTGCCGGGCTCGGCGCGGGCGTGCGGGTCCTTGATGTTGCCCGAGGTGTCGAGCGAGATCGTGTGGTCGGACTCGAAGCGGGCGAAGCCCTGCTTCACGTCGATGCGCACGCCCTTGTCGGTCTTGAGCGCCATCTCGCCGCGCGTCTCGAGGACGTTGCGGCGGGTCTTCTCGAGGAGCTTCCAGTCGAGCCTGGGCTTGGTCGTGTTGAGCACGCCCAGGTGCGCGTCGTGCGCGCGGTCGCGGATGCGGTCGGCCGCGGCGCGCCAGGCCTTCGACGGAATGCAGCCGCGCCAGAGGCACTCGCCGCCGGGGAACGGCGCGTCGTTGACCATCAGGACCTTCTTGCCGTGGCCCGCGAGGTCGCGCGCGCAGTCCTCGCCGCCCGGCCCGCCGCCGATGACGACGACGTCGTAGTCCCACTTGCCGGCCGGGATCGCCGGCGTCGGCTCGCCGGTCGGGAGCCCGACGCCCGTGATCCACGGCTCCGGGTTCTCGACGAGCTGCTTGAAGTAGTTCAGGAACTTCGCGGCGTCCGCACCATTAATAATGCGGTGGTCGGCGGTGATCGTCACCGGCATGCCTTCGGGCCCGCGGGTCGCGATCGCCATGATCGCGGAAGTGCCGGGCGAGGGAATGGCGTCGAAGTGCGTGACGCCGAGCATGCCCATGTTCGAGATCGTGAAGGTCGGGTTCGAGTACTCCTGGGGCTTCAGGCGCTTCACGCGCGCGCGGGCGACGAGATCCTTCCACTCGTCGTTGAGCTTCTTGAGCGACTTGCTCATCACGTCGCGCAGCACCGGCACGACGAGGCCCATGCCTTCGGTCTCCACGGCGAGGCCGACGTCGATCTGCTCGCGCTCGACGATGCGGTCCTCGTGCTGGTAGACGGCGTTGACGTTCGGGAATTTGGCGATCGCGAGGGCCGAGGCCTTCGCGAGCGCGACGGTGAGCGAGTAGCCCTCCTGCTTCGACGCGGCGAGCAGCCGGTCGGGCTGGAGGTTCACGGTCACGCGGAAGAGCGGCATGGAGAGCGCGTACTCCATGTTGTGCGCGACCGCCTTCTCCATGGCGTTCATCGGCCGGCCGACGCCCGGCACCTGGTAGATGCGCTTGGCCATGCCCGGCGGCACGCGCGGCGTCAGCACGTCGCTGGCGACGATGATCCCGCCCTTCGCGCTGCCGATCAGGCTGTCGATGTCGATGCCGTGCGCGCCGGCAAGCTGGCGCGCGTACGGCGTCGCGCGGCCCTGGCGCGGGCGCGGCGCAGGGCTCGCGCCGTGCGGCATGGCGGGAATGCGGGTCTTCGGCATCTGCGTGCCGTAGGGCTCGAAGCGCGGGATCTCGGCCTGCGCGGCCTCGACCGGCGCGGCGGCGGCTTTCGACACCGCCACCTCCCCGCCCTTCACCTCGCTCTTGTCGGCCACGAGCTGCGCGATCGGCTGGCCGACGGGGACGACGGCCCCGACGGGGACGAGCGGCCCGGAGAGGTAGCCCTCGCGGAAGATCTCGACGTCCATGATCGCCTTGTCGGTCTCGACCGTCGCGACCACGGTGCCGCGCTCGATGCGGTCGCCGGGCTGCTTCTCCCAGGTGACGACGGTGCCCTCGGTCATGGTGTCCGAGAGCTTGGGCATTTTGATGACGTAAGGTTCGGCCATTTTTCTATCCTAGTGGAATGGCAGACAAACGCAGAGGATACGAACGACGGCAAAAGGCGCTGTCATTGCGAGGAGCGAAGCGACGAAGCAATCTCCCCGCTTCGGGAAAGTCGAGATTGCTTCGCTTCGCTCGCAATGACAGAGACGCTTCTCCAGCAGACTGCTAGATCCGCCCCATGACCTTGAGGGCGCCGCGGTAGACGTCGTCGACGTCGGGGATCGCGACTTTCTCGAGGTTCGCGGCGTAGGGCACCGGGACGTCGGCGGCGTAGACGCGCACGGGCTGCGCGTCGAGGGCGAAGAAGCACTCCTCGATTACCGTGGCCATGACCTCGGAGCCGACGCCGACCGAGGCCTCGTCCTCCTCCGCCACCAGCACCCGGTGGGTCTTCTCCACCGAGCGGCGGATGGTCTCGCGGTCCAGGGGCTTCAGCGAACGCAGGTCGATGACCTCGGCGCTGATGCCGTCCTTCGCGAGCTTCTCGGCCGCCTGCATGCACAGGTGGAAGCTGAAGTTGTAGCCGATGAGCGTGATGTCCGTGCCCTTGCGCACGATCTCCGCGCCCTCGAGGGGCCGGAAGAACTCCTTGTCCGGTACGTCCTCCTTGAGGTTGTACATGCGCTCGTGCTCGATGAAGATCACCGGGTCGTTGCAGCGCACGGCGGAGCGGAGCATGCCGTAGGCGTCGAGCGGGCTGCGCGGCGTGACGACGCGCAGGCCCGAGGTGCTCATGAACAGCCGCGCGAGGCGCGCGCTGTGCTGCGCGGCGAGCTGGTGCGCCGTGCCGCCGGGGGTGCGCATCACGAAGGGGACCTGCACGCGCCCGCCCGACATGTAGCGGATCTTGGCGGCCGCGTTGATGAGCACGTCGAGCGCGAGCAGCGCGAAGTTGATCGACATGATCTCGACGATGGGCCGCAGGCCCGCCATGGCGGCGCCGATGCCGATGCCCGTGAACGAGTTCTCGGAGATCGGGGTGTCGATGACGCGCTCGGCGCCGTACTTCTGGTAGAGGCCCGAGGTGGCCTTGTAGGTGCCGCCGACGAGGCCGACGTCCTCGCCCATCACGATCACGTTCGGGTCGGCGGCGAGCTCCTCGTCGTGCGCCCGGCGGATCGCCTCCCAGTACATCAGTTCAGCCATGGATCGCCCTTATTCGTAGGTGTTCTGCAGGGGGCCGATCCAGCGGGGATCGGGGTTGTCGTCGAGCACGTACTTGTTCAGGTCCTCGACGCGCGGCTCGGGGCTCTCCTCGGCGAACTTGACCACGTCGTTCTCGATCTCGTCGTGCACGGACTGCTCGATCGCCTTGATGCCGGCGTCGTCGAGCGTGCCGCGGCTCTTGAGCTTGTCGCCGTAGATCCGGATCGGATCGCGCTGCGCCCACTGCTGCTCCTCTTCCTTCGAGCGGTAGGCGGCGGTCTTGTCGGACATGGAGTGGCCGCGCAGGCGGTAGGTCAGGTACTCGATGAAGTACGGTCCGTGGCCGCCGCGCACGTGGTCGATCGCCTTCTTCGCGGCCTCCATCACGACCTCGATGTCCATGCCGTCGTGCTGGCTGGCCGGCATGTCGTACGCGCACGCGCGTTTGTACTGGTCCACCACCGCGGTCGATCGGTTGATGCGCGTGCCGATCGCGTAGAGGTTGTTCTCGCAGACGAAGAGCACCGGGAGCTTCCAGAGCGAGGCCATGTTCATGGTCTCGTGGAACGTGCCCTGGTTGTTCGCGCCGTCGCCGAGGAAACAGATCGCGATCTGGTCGGTCTTCCTGTACTTGGCCGCGAGCGCGAGGCCGGCGGCCAGGGGGAACGGCTGGCCGACCAGCGCGTAGCCGCCCATGAAGTGCACGGTCGGGTCGAAGATGTGCATGGAGCCGCCGCGCCCGCGCGACGAGCCCGTCTCCTTGCCGTAGAGCTCCGCCATCACTTCGCGGGCGGGGGCGCCCGTCTTGATCGCGTGGATATGGTCGCGGTAACCGGTGATGACCCAGTCGTGGCCGGGGCGCGCCATCTCGAGCACGCCGGTCGCGACGGCCTCCTGACCTATATATAGATGCAGGAAGCCCCCGATCTTGTGCTCCATGTAGGCCTCGAAGGCCCGCTCCTCGAAGCGCCGGTAGAAAATCATCTCGCGCAGCAGCCGCTTCTGGTCGGCCTCGCTGAGCGCAATGCCGGAGGGCGCCGCTGCTTTCGCGCTCGCGCGCTCCTTCACGTCGGGGTTAGCCGCTTTCATGAAATCTCCTGAACTTCGGGGCGGGGAATTCGTTCTTGGCGCGCCGGGAGGCGCGAAAGGCATCTGTCGATCGGTGCCGGGCCCCTATTGCGCGCGGTATGATCGTTTTTTTGCCTAAACAAATCAAGGCAAACGGTGTGCACCGTGTGCGCGGAACGCGTATAGCGCGGTGCCGTGAGAGATGAGGCATCCATGCAGCTCAGAACGGCGAAGATACGGCTAGATGCCGGCAGTTTATCGGCAAAAGACTACCAAATCTATTCAAGCGTCATCCTGCTTTTGCCGGAGGGAGCCGCAATTACGTCGCTCCCGTTCGGTGCGGAGCTGCGCAAACGGATGGAGCGCGCGGAGTACA
The DNA here is from genome assembly GCF_002355415.1 of Sulfurifustis variabilis. Taxonomy (GTDB): domain Bacteria; phylum Pseudomonadota; class Gammaproteobacteria; order Acidiferrobacterales; family Sulfurifustaceae; genus Sulfurifustis; species Sulfurifustis variabilis. The sequence goes on from NZ_AP014936.1 coordinate 2,918,300, forward strand.
AGCTCGGCGACGCGAAACCCTTCGTCACGGACCTGCCGAACGAAGCGGGCACGCGCCTGGCGCTCGCGACCGTCTCGAAGACGGCGAGCGCGTTCGAGCGCCTGACGCTCGCGCGCAAGCTCGTCGCGGCGCAGTTCGACCCCCGGCCGGACCGGCTGGCCATATCCGCGGCCGCCGACCGGCCGGAGATGGCGGCGATGGCCGAAGCCGTGGTCGCCGCCGCCCTCGCCGCCGACTTCGAGCTGCCTACTTATAAGAGCAAGCGCGAGCGGCCGCGCGCGCTGCGGGAGATCGCCGTCCACGGAACGGGCAGGCTCGATGCCGCGCGCACGATCGCGACCGCCCGCGGCAACAACCTCGCGCGCTACCTCACGGCGCTGCCGCCGAACGAGCTGACGCCGGGCACGTACCGCAGGCACGTCGAGCGGCTGGCGCGCGAGCACGGGTGGAAGACCGAGTTCGTCGACCTCGCGAAGCTCCGCCGCCGCGGCGCCGGCGCGTTCGTCGCGGTGGCGCAGGGCAGCCCGGACCCCGACGCCGGCATCCTGCGCGTGCGCTACGCGCCGAAGAAGAAGCCGAACGGCCCGCTCCTCGCGCTCGTCGGCAAGGGCATCTGCTTCGACACCGGCGGCACCAACCTCAAGAGCGCGAAGCACATGCACGGCATGCACGAGGACATGGAAGGCAGCGCCGTGGCCCTCGGCACCCTGCTCGCGCTCTCCGAGCTCAAGGTCGACTTCCCCGTCGACTGCTGGCTCGCGCTCGCGCAGAACCACATCGGCCCGAAGGCGTACCGGCAGAACGAGGTGATCACCGCCGCGAACGGGACCACGATCGAGATCGTGCACACCGACGCCGAGGGGCGCATGGTCCTCGCGGACACGCTGCACTTCGCGTCGAGCGAGAAGCCGCGGGTCGTGATCGACTACGCGACGCTCACCGGCGCCTGCATCGGCGCGCTCAGCACGCGGCTCTCGGGGGCCTTCACCAACCGGCCGAAGCTGATCCCGGTACTGCAGCAGGCCGGCGAGGAATCCGGAGAGCGCGTCTGGCCCTTTCCGCTGCCGGACGATTTCCGGGAATCCCTGAAGAGCGACGTCGCCGACATCAAGCAGTGCACGCTCGACAACGACGCGGACCACATCCTCGCGGCGCTGTTCCTCAAGCGCTTCCTCGCGAACGATCCCGACTGGGTGCACGTGGACCTGGCGTCCGGGAACCACAAGGGAGGGCTGGCGCAGGTACCGACGGACATCACCGGGTTCGGGGTGAGGCTGACGCTCAATCTGTTGCTGGATCAGAAGATACTGGGCAAATCGTCTTCGGCAAGTTGACGTCGGTAGGCGAACGAACACGAGGAGAACGAACAAGATTGCTTCGCTTCGCTCGCAATGACAGCAACGGGTGGTGACAGCCAAGCCGAGGACTTCCCGCCCACGATGTCATTGCGAGGAGCGAAGCGACGAAGCAATCTCGGGTTTCCGGAAGAAGATGCGAGATTGCATCGCTGCGCTCGCAATGACAGGCATTGGGTCGACCCTTACTTGTCATTGGGAGGAGCGGAGCGACGAAGCAATCCCGGGGCGACGGGGGAAAGTGCGAGATTGCTTCGCTGCGCTCGCAATGACGGCTGTTTCGTCCGGACAGTCTTGCAAGCTTTCAACCAGGGAGCGACAGCATGCAGGAACGCTGCTACTTCGTGTACATCCTTACCAACCCGTCCAACCGGGTGCTCTATACCGGAGTTACGAGCGACCTGGAACGGCGCCTTGCCGAGCATCGCGACGGTCTGACGCCGGGTTTCGCCAGCCGGTACCGCTGTCGCAAGCTGGTCTGGTACGAGATTACGCCGGACATCGCGGCCGCGATTGCCCGGGAGAAGCAGATCAAAGGCGGATCGCGGGCAAAGAAGATCGCCCTGATCGAGACGATGAATCCGACGTGGCAGGATCTGGCACCTTCGGCCAAGGGGTAAGGACACTATCCTTCGGCGCCTCGGCCCCTCAGCATGGCACTTCGTGTCGGATTGCTTCGCCGCCTGCTTCGATTCCCCGTAGCTTCGGCTCGCAAGGACGGCGGTTTGGGCCGCTGGGATTCGCGGCGGGCTTCACTGGCCATCTCGCATGTCGATTTCGGCCATCGTCAACCGTCGTCCCTTCAGAGGGCCGTCCTCGCAACCTAAAGGAGACCGACCATGTCCACGAATACCGTCCGCCTTCACCGCGTCCTTCGTGCCGCGCCGGAGCGCGTCTACCGCGCCTTCCTCGATGCCGACGCCATGGCCAAGTGGCTGCCCCCGAACGGGTTCACCGGCAAGGTCCATCAGATGGATGCCAAAGTCGGCGGGACCTACCGGATGTCGTTCACCAACTTCACGACCGGCCAGAGTCATGCGTTCGGCGGGAAGTTCCTCGAGCTGGTCCCGAACGAGCGCGTTCGCTACACCGACGTTTTCGAGGATCCGAACCTTCCGGGCGAGATGCAGACGACCGTCTCCCTGACGAAGGTGTCGTGCGGGACCGAGCTGAACATCGTGCAGGAAGGCATTCCCGGCGTCATCCCTCTCGAATCCTGTTATCTCGGCTGGCAGGAATCGCTGACGCTGCTCGCCATGCTCGTCGAAGCCGAGATTCGCGAGTAGGCGAGCCGTAAAGTTTTTCTGTCTGGGTTATTTCGAGCCCGCGAAGATGAATGCCCGCTCCGAGGCGGAGGTCGAGGCGATTTTTGCGCGGAGTGTCGACCACACATGGCGGAGCTCTACCGGACCGGCCGGGTTCATCGTGGACGCCGGCCTCGCCTTCGAAGGCAAATGCCTGCGGCGCATGAACGGCGAGGTGAAGGCCACCGACGGTTCCCTCGATCGGAACCCGGGAGCGGATTGGCAGCGCATTCCTCATAGCAGCAGGGGACATGGACCACGCGATCCGGGTGGCGTCGCTGCATCCGACCACACAAGGGAGCGCGGGCGAGCAGTGGGGCTGGCGCATCGAGATTCGGCCTGTCCACTACTTCCAGCGGCCGGTGCGGGCGTCGTCGTCCATGCCCGAGTAACCGCGGAAGACGCGAAGGCTCCCGGCAGTCGCAAGACCGGCGAGCCGAACGCCTTTGGCGCGATCAGCAGCATCGAAAATGCAGGGCGCCTCGCGTTGCGTTCGCGACCGAGCCCCCGCATGCTTGCCCGTGGATGCCCCACAAGGAGGAAAGAGGATGAGACACGACTATCGCGCACTGTCGAAAACGCTGGTCGACCTGCTCGCGTTGTCCGCACCGCCCCTCGCCATCACGTTCACGCAGGAAGACGCAACCGATGTCCCCCGTTATGAGGGTACGATGCCCGCGTCGGCGCCGGACGGGCGCACCGGCAAGGTAACGGCCGGGTGCGTGTTCTGGATGAAAGCCGTGGACCGCACGTTCCGCACGCACGCCGAAGACCACGGCAACTGCAGCGTCGGCAGCCTGACGCACGGCTTCATCACGCTCGACACGGCAGCGAAGCGCGACGACGTCAAGGCATTGATGGAGGCGAGCTGGGTGACACCGGAGGTTTTCCCGCAGATCCCGGTCGTGAAGCAACGGCCGGCGTCCGTGATCTACGGCCCGCTCGCGGACACGCGGGTCGATCCGGATGTTGTCTTTCTGAGGCTCAATGGCAAGCAGGCCATGATTCTTCACGATGCCCTGCCGGACCTGCGCTTCGAAGGCAAGCCGCAATGCCACATCATTCCGATCGCCAAGGAGGAGGGCCAGGTGGCGCTCAGCGTGGGATGCATGCTGAGCCGTACGCGCACGGGCATGGCGAACAGCGAGATGACCTGCGCCATCCCGGGGACCCGGCTCGCCGACGTCGTCGCGAGGCTGCAGGCGACCTGTCGGGCCGACGTGGCGGTGGCGACGTACGCCGCGGACGACGCCCGCCGGTTCGGCGCGAGGTCCGGGTGAATCCGCGCGTCGAAATATAAGGAGGCGATGCAGGCGACAAGCACCGTCGCGGCCACCGGCGTCTGTGCTTTTCAACCAGGCCCGGGCGGCAGAGAGCGGCGGGTCGCTCGTCGGGGGTCAGTGGTGCAGGATCTTCGACAGGAACTGCTGCGCCCGCTCCGACCGCGGGCTGCCGAAGAACTCCTCCTTGCTCGCGTCCTCCACGATCTGCCCCTTGTCCATGAAGACCACGCGGTGCGCGACCCGGCGGGCGAAACCCATCTCGTGGGTGACGACCATCATAGTCATGCCTTCGGTCGCGAGCTCGACCATGACGTCGAGGACTTCGTTGATCATCTCCGGATCGAGCGCCGAGGTCGGCTCGTCGAAGAGCATGCAGATCGGGTCCATGGCGAGGGCGCGGGCGATGGCGACGCGCTGCTGCTGCCCGCCGGAAAGCCGGCCGGGGTACTTGTCCGCCTGGTCGCGCAGGCCGACGCGGTCGAGCAGGCGCAGCGCCCGTTCGCGCGCCTCGTCCCTGCCGCGCTTCAGCACCTGCGTCTGACCGATGGCGAGGTTGTCGATCACGCGCATGTGGGGGAAGAGCTCGAAGTGCTGGAACACCATGCCGACCCGGGCGCGCAGCTTCGGGAGATTGGTCCTGCGATCGCCGACCGGAATGCCGTCGACCGTCACCTCGCCCTGCTGAAACGGCTCGAGGCCGTTGACGCACTTTATCAGCGTCGACTTGCCCGAGCCGGAAGGGCCGCAGACGACGATGACCTCGCCCTTGTCGACGTGCGTCGTGCAGTCGTCGAGCACCTTGAACGTGCCGTACCACTTGCTGACGTGCCGGATGTCGATCATGGGCACCGGTTGTGACCCTCACCCCATCCCTCTCCCGCACGCGGGAGAGGGTGAGTCGGTGGAAATCTGCTCGAACTAGTCGCCCTCACCCATCCGTCTCCCGACTCTCTATTTGCCCCTCTCCCCTCCGGAAGAGCGTCAGGGTGAGGCGGAGTTTTCGAGAGGGAGGTCGTGTCAATCTACTCGAACGTGCAGGCGAAGTCCGGTTCATTTGATCGCGATGTTGCGCTGCAGGCGCCGCACGAGCAACGAGAGCGCCAGGCTGATGACGAGATAGACGATCGCGACGAACACATACATCTCGACCGGACGTCCGTAGTTGCGGCCGACGATCTCGGAGGCCTTGAGCAGGTCCTTGGCGCCGATCGCGTACACGAGCGAGGTGTCCTGGAACAGGATGATCGTCTGCGTGAGCAACACGGGCGCCATGTTGCGCACGGCCTGGGGCAGGACGACGTGGTGCATCGTCGGCCAGTAACCCATGCCCAGCGCATACCCCGCCGCGACCTGGCCCTTCGGGATGCTCTGGATGCCGGCGCGCATGATCTCGCTGTAGTAGGCCGCCTCGAACGCGGTGAACGTGATGATCGCGGAGTTTTCCGCGCCGATCGGGTGGCCGATGACGATCGGGATCACCAGGAAGAACCACAGGATCACGAGCACCAGCGGCACGGAGCGCATCAGGTTCACGTACCAGGCCGCGGCGGACGCGAGGGGCGCGATGCCCGAGAGCCGCGCCATCGCGAGCAGCGTGCCGAACACGATCCCGCCGGTCATCGCGATGACCGTCAGCCGCACGGTGAACTGGAGACCCTCCCACAGGAACGGGAGGCTCGCGGGGATGACGGAGAAGTCGAATCCGGCGAGCATTGGCGCTCAGCCCGCCTGGGTGATGTAGCCGGGGACGCGCGAGCGCCGCTCGATCAGCGCCATCACGCGGTTGGCGATGAAGGCGCAGAGGAAGTAGAGCACCGTCACCGCCAGGTAGGTCTCGATCCCCTGCTCCGAGTCCTCCTGCATCTGTCGCGCGGTGAACGTGAGCTCCATGAGGCCGATGGCGAAGGCCACGGAGGAGTTCTTGAAGACGTTCATGAGCTCGGAGGTGAGCGGCGGCAGGATGATCCGGTACGCCATCGGCAGCAGCACGTGGCGGTAGGTTTGCGGCAGCGTGAGGCCGAGCGCGAGCCCGGCCGTGCGCTGGCCGCCCGCGAGGCTCTCGATGCCGGCGCGCACCTGCTCGGCGATGCGCGCGGAGGTGAAGAGCCCGAGTGCGACCGCGGCGGTGACGAACTCCTTGGCCGGCATGTCGCGCTTCACCCAGAGCGACAGGTTCTCGGGCAGCAGCTCCGGGACGACGAAGAACCAGAGCAGCATCTGCACGAGCAGCGGGATGTTGCGGAAGAGCTCCACCCAGGCGGCGCCGGGCCAGCGCAGCCACCGGTGCGGCGTCGTGCGCGCGATGCCGACCAGCGATCCGAGCACGAGCGCGATCAGCCACGCGACCAGCGACACCGAGACGGTCCAGCCGAGCGCGGCGATCAGCCAGTCGAGGTAGGTCTCCTCGCCCGCCTTGACCTGCTCGAAGAAGATGCCCCAGTGCCAGTTGTAGTCCACAGCGAGGGAAGGCTCGAATCTTGAATGTTGAATTTTGAATGTTTAATTGAAGAGCGCGCTGCGCGCGCATCATTAATTCAACATTAAGCATTAAGCATTCAACATTCTTATCTTTTGTTATACGCCTCCGCCGGGGCGTCGTTGGGGTCCTTGATCAGCTCCTTGAGCTGGTCGCTCATCGGGAAGTTCATGTTCACGTCGCGCGGCGGGATCGGCGACATGAACCACTTCGCGTACAGCTTCTCGAGCTCGCCGCTCTTCATCATGCCCTTGATGGTGTCGTCGGCGATCCGCTTGAACTTCGGGTCGTCCTTGCGGAGCATGATCCCGATCGGCTCGACGTTGAGCACCTCCCCGACGATGGCGTACCGGTCCGGCGTCTTCGAGGTCGCGATGAGGCCGGCGAGCAGGTTGTCGTCCATGACGAAGGCGACCGCCCGGTCGCTCTCGAGCATCAGGAAGGAGTCGGCGTGATCGCGGCCGTACACCTCCCTGAAGTTCACGCCCTTGCCCTTCTCGTGCGCGCGCATGAGCTGCACGCTCGTGGTGCCGGTCGTGGTCGCCACCGGCTTGCCGCCGAGCTGCGAGAGGCTGGTGATTCCCGAATCCTTCTTGACCGCCATGCGCACGTTGGTCACGAACGTGGTGACGGCGAAATCGACCTGCCGTCCGCGCGCCTCATTGTTCGTGGTCGAGCCGCACTCGATGTCGACGGTGCCGTTCGTGACGAGCGGAATGCGGTTCTGCGAGGTCACGGGCTGGTACTGCACCCGCACGGCCGGAAGCTTGAGCTCCTTCTTCACGGCGTCGACGATCCGGTGGCAGATATCGATGTGGTACCCCACCGGCTGCTGCCCGGCGTCGAGGTAGGAAAGGGGGATCGAGGACTCGCGGATGCCCATGACCAGGGTGCCGCTTTCCTTGACCTTTTTCAGGGTGTCGGCCGCCGCGAGGGCCGGGAGCAGCAGGCCCCCGGCGGACAGCAGGGCGATAACGAAGCGTCGCATGCGTTCCTCCTTCGAGTTGCGGTGGGTCCCACCTTCTTCGTGATGAAGGGACCGTCGAAGCCCCCGTGCCATGATCGGCTCGAACGGGCCCGCGCTGCAACCGGTCGCGCCCGGGCCGGACTGGCGCGGCGGCCACCATGCGACGATACTCGTCGGAGGTGCGCTCTCGCGCTCCCCTCGCCGCCCGACACGAGACTGACATCGATGCAGCAGACCCCGCAGCGGGCGGCCCCCACCCTGCCGTACACGCGGCTGCGCCTCCTTCTCGCTGTCGCGCTGGTGATCGTCGTCGCGGTCGGCCTGTGGTCGTACCGGAGCATCCACCGCTCGGTCCTGGAGCTGCGCGCCTACAGCCTCGAGGCCCTGCTCGGCACGCAGATCGAGGCGCTCGACGCCTGGGTCGGCGAGCTCAAGCAGGACGTGGCGCAGTGGGCGGCCGATCCGCAGGTGCGGCGTCATGCCGAAGCGCTGACGGCGCTCGGCGCGCGGGACGCCGGGGACGAGCGCCTGCTCCGCTCGCCCGCGCGGCGCGCCCTGCTCGCGGCCCTGCAGCTCGACGACGAACACCGCGTCGGCGCGCACCTCATCGATTCGAACGGGACCATCCTCGCCTCGCGCTTCGAGCGCTACACCGGGCGGCGGCTCGCGCCCGAGGTGCTCGAGCGCATCCGGCCGGTCTTCCTGAATCGCAGGGTGTTCATCCACCCGTATCGCGAGGGGGACCGCGTGCTCGAGCTGGAAGTCCCGGCGACCGACGATCCGCTCTTCTGGGTCGAGGCGCCGGTCAAGGATCGCCGCGGCCGCATCGTCGCCGCGCTCGGAATCGGATACCGGGCGGACCGCCAGTTCGCGCGGATCTTCCAGGCCGGGCGTCCCGGGCGCACCGGCGCGGCGTTCGCGTTCGACGCGCAAGCGCGCCTGCTCCCTTCGAGCGACGTCAAACCCGCGTCGCCTGCCGCGCCCGTCCGGCTGCGCGATCCGGGCGCGGGGTTCGCCGACCCGCCGACGCTCACCGCCCTGGCGTCCGCCGCGGTGAGCAGCCGGCGCGCCGGCGCCGACCTGCAGGCGGGCACGCTCCTCGATCCCTACCGCAACCATGCGGGCGAGCGCGTGATCGGCGCGTGGCGGTGGCTGCCCGAGTACGACATGGGGATCGCCGTCGAGATGAACGAGGAAGAGGCCTACGCGCCGCTGCGCTATCTCGACATCGGCCTCGCTGCCGTTCTCGTCATCGTGTTCGCCGTCCTGGGCGGCCTGTTCCTGCCGCGCGACGCGCTGATGCGGCTGCTGCGCGGCGCGCCCCAGGTCGGGCCGTACCGCCTGCTCGACAAGATCGGCGAGGGCGCGATCAGCGACGTCTACCTCGCGCGCCACAAGCTCCTGAAGCGTCCGGCGGCCGTGAAGCTCCTGAAGTCGATCGCGACGACCGACGAGTCGATCGCGCGCTTCCGTCGCGAGGCGGAGCTCGCCAGCCGGCTGTCGCACCCCAACACGGTCGCGGTTTACGACTACGGGCTCGCGGGCGGCGGCCTCTTCTATTACGCCATGGAATATCTCGAGGGCGTGTCGTTCGCGGACCTCGTCGAGCGCTACGGGCCGGTACCGGCCGCCCGGGCCGCCTACCTCCTGCGCCAGGTGTGCGCGTCGCTCGGCGAGGCGCACGCGAAGCACATCGTGCACCGCGACATCAAGCCGCAGAACATCATGGTGTGCGAGGCGAGCGGCCGGCGCGAGGTCGTGAAGGTCCTCGACTTCGGGCTCGTGAAGCGTCTCGACCACGCCGACACCCGCGACCTCACCGGGTCGCTGCACGTGCTCGGCACGCCGCTCTACATGGCGCCCGAGCGCATCCGCGACCCCGGCGTGCTCGACGTGCGCTCGGATATCTACTCGGTCGGCGCCGTGGCGTTCTGGCTGCTCACCGGGCGGCGGCTGTTCGAGACCGAGACCGAGCACGACCTGTCCTACCACGTCCTGCACGTCACGCCCCCGCGCGCGTCGGCGCTCGCCGCCCATCCCGTGCCGCCGGCGTTCGACGAGCTCATCGCGCGCTGCCTCGCCAAGAGCCCGGACGACCGTCCGGCGAACGCGGAGGCCGTCACGGCCGTGCTCGACGAGGTGCTCGCGGCCGCGCCCTGGACCGAGGCCGACATCGCGGCGTGGTGGAACCGCCACTGGGTGCCGAAGGACGATCCCGCCCGCCGGATCGTCCCGGAGTGAGAGCCGGGCCCGGGAAACGATCCCGCGCTTATCATTTATACTGCTGCCCCCCGGCGTCCCGGCGCCCCGACCGTTCAAGCTCCAATATCAGGTTGCGACTCATGCGAAGCAAAGCGGCCGAAGACTGGCTCGCCGAATCGGCGCGCACCGCGAACATCAGGGACTACGCGGCGCACATGGATCTCATCTCCCGCAACGTGCAGGTGCACGGCGTGCCGGGCTTCGACGTGCTCGGCTACGACGACTGGGCCAGGCAGTGCCGGCACGAGTTCGAGACCGGCGTGCTGAAGGCCGTCCGCTACGACGGCTGCAAGGTCCGTGTCATGACGCCGGGACGCGTGATGTTCAAAACCGTCGAGACGGTCGAGGGCACCGACGGCACCGTGAACGTGAACCCGATCGAGGTGCTGCTCGAGAAGGAAAGCGACGGCAAGTGGCGCGTGGTTCAGGAGCGCATCATCACGTCCGAGGAGTACGACTTCGAGCCGCGAAGCGGCGCGTACGCGCCTTGAAATTGGAACGATTCTGCCCTACTCTTCGGCCCGACCTGATTAGTCGGGAATTCGCGCGAATGCGAGACGCGCGCGTTCTCAAGTAAATAGGATTCGAGGAAACAACAGATGAAAAATCCGCTCGATTCGCTCTGGGGCACGATCATCTCGGGGTTGGTCATCACCGTCATCCTCTATTTTTTCGCGGCCCGATTCCTGGTCGTCTGAAACGAATAAGCATAACGGGAGAGCATCATGGAACTCGTTCTTGACCGCTGGCTTCATGTCCTCGCCGGCATCACCTGGATCGGCCTTCTCTATTACTTCAACGCCGTGCAGGTTCCCGGCGTCGCCGCCGCCAAGGCGGACGGCACCGCGGCCGGCATCACCAAGCACATCGCGCCGCGCGCGCTGCTGTGGTTCCGCTGGGCGGCCGTCGTGACCTGGCTTTCGGGCGCGTACTACCTCGAGGCGGCCGGCATCGGCATCGGCAACGCGTTCCTGCTCAAGGGCGGCGCCGCGCCGATCGGCCTCGGCGCCTGGCTCGGCACGATCATGCTCTTCAACGTCTGGGTGCTGATCTGGCCCAATCAGAAGAAGGTGCTCGGGCTGGTGCAGGCCGACGACGCGGCGAAGGCCAGGGCCGCACGCGTGGCCTTCCTCGCCTCGCGCACGAACACCATGCTGTCGCTCCCGATGCTCTTCTTCATGGTCGCGGGGCCGCACGGGGCGCACCTCTTCTAGGCCGAGTCTCGCTTACCGGCCCCGACAAAAGCCCGGTTTTCCGGGCTTTTGTCTTTGGGAACCGGCTTGCACCCCCGGCCGGAAGCGCTAGAATGCGGCCCTTCCGGGATGGCGCCCTGCCCCGCAGGGCGCCTTAGTTTTTTTATGACGCACCTCATGCAAACCTACGCGCGCCTGCCCGTGACCTTCGTGCGCGGCGAGGGCGCCTGGCTCTGGGACGCGGAGGGCAAGCGCTACCTCGACGCGCTCGCCGGCGTCGCCGTGACCAGTCTCGGGCACGCCCACCCCGCCGTAACGCAGGCCATCCGGGAGCAGGCCGGCGCGCTGCTGCACACCTCGAACTGGTACGGCATCGACTGGCAGGAACGCCTGGGCGACGCGCTGTGCGCCGTGGCCGGCATGGACAGCGCCTTCTTCTCGAACTCGGGCGCGGAGGCGAACGAGGCCGCGATCAAGCTCGCGCGCCTCTACGGCCACAAGCGCGCCGCGAAGAACCCGACGATCGTCGTCATGGAGGGCAGCTTTCACGGCCGCACTCTCGCGACCCTCTCGGCGAGCGGCAACCGTCGCATCCAGGCGGGCTTCGAGCCGCTGGTGACGGGCTTCAACCGCGTGCCCTACAACGACCTCGAGGCGGTGCGCCACGTCGGCGAGCACAACCCCGACGTCGTCGCCGTGCTGGTCGAACCGGTACTCGGCGAGGGCGGGGTCGTGGTGCCGGATCGCGGCTACCTCAAGGGCCTGCGCGCGCAGTGCGACGCCAGGGGCTGGCTCCTCATGCTCGACGAGATCCAGACGGGCATGTGCCGCACCGGACGGTGGTTCGCCTGCGAGCACGAGGGCATCCGGCCCGACGTCATGACCGTGGCGAAGGCGCTCGGGAACGGCGTGCCGATCGGCGCCTGCCTCGCGCGCGGCGACGCGGCCGCGCTGTTCCAGCCGGGCAACCACGGCTCGACCTACGGCGGCAATCCCCTCGCCTGCCGCACGGCGACCGCCGTGATCGAGGCGATGCGCGAGCAGCGCCTGGACGCGCGCGCCGCTACGCTCGGCGCGCGCATGCTCGCGGGATTCCGCGAGCGCCTCGAAGGCGCGAAGGGCGTGAGGCAGGTGCGCGGCCTCGGCCTGATGCTCGGCATCGAGCTCGACCGGCCGTGCCGGGAGATCCTGACCGCCGCGCTCGCGCGCGGCGTGCTCGTCAACGTCACGGCCGACAGCGTGGTGCGCCTGCTGCCGCCGCTCATCCTCACCGACGAGGAGGCCGACCGGATCGTCGCGACGGTCTCCGACGTCGTCCGGGAATTCCTGGGACCGCCGTGAAGCCGCGCCACTTCCTGACCCTGACGGATCTCAGCCAGGAAGAACTGGGGGCGCTCGTCCGGCGCGCGATCGAGCTCAAGGACCTGCACCGCCGCCGCCGGCCGCACACGCCGCTCGCCGGCCGCACCATGGCGATGATCTTCGAGAAGTCCTCGACCCGCACGCGCGTCTCGTTCGAGGCCGGCATGGCGCAGCTCGGCGGCGCGAGCCTCTTTCTCTCGCCGCGCGACACGCACCTCGACCGCGGCGAGCCGGTGGAAGACACGGCGCGGGTGATGTCGCGCATGGTGGACGTGATCGTGATCCGCGCGCACCGGCACGAGATGGTCGAGCGCTTCGCGGCGCACTCGCGCGTGCCGGTGATCAACGCGCTCACGGACAGGCACCACCCGTGCCAGCTGCTCGCCGACATCCAGACCTGGGTGGAGCACCGGGGCGAGATCGCCGGGCGCACCGCCGCGTGGATCGGCGACGGCAACAACGTCTGCCACTCCTGGATGGAGGCCGCGCAGCGGTTCGATTTTCACCTGCGCGTCGCCACCCCGAAGGGGTACGCGCCGGACGCGGCGATGGTGAAGGCCGCGGGCCGCCACGTAACGCTGACCGACGACCCGCAGGCGGCCGCCGAGGGCGCGGACGTCGTCGTCACCGACACGTGGGCGAGCATGGGCCAGGAGAGCGAGAGGGCGGAGCGCCTGCGGGCGTTCGAGGATTACCGCGTCGACCGCGCGCTCATGCGCCTCGCCGCCGGGAACGCGTTGTTCATGCACTGCCTGCCGGCCTACCGCGAGCACGAGGTGACCACCGACGTGCTCGAAGGCCCGCAGAGCGTCGTGTGGGACGAGGCGGAGAACCGGATGCACGCGCAGAAGGCGCTCCTCGAGTTCCTGCTCGCCGGCGAGTGACGCGCACGTCTTGGTCGATCCCGGGCCGATCGGCTAGTATGCGCGAAATCATCAGGGCCCCGGCGGCGCGGCGTCATGCCTGAACCATTGCGCCGTCCGCCCGACGGAATGCTCACCCTCAGCGAGATCGAATGCCGCTACGACGACGCGCTCGTCGTGCGCGGACTGTCCATGGAGGTCGCGCGCGGCACGATCGCGTGCCTGCTCGGCCCCAGCGGCTGCGGCAAGACCACCGTGCTGCGCGCGATCGCCGGCTTCCACCCCGTCGACCGGGGCGAGATCCGGCTTTCCGGCCGCGTCGTCTCCCGCCCGGGCTTCGTGCTCCCGCCGGAGAGGCGCCGGCTCGGGATGGTGTTCCAGGACCATGCGCTCTTCCCCCACCTCACGGTCGCCGACAACGTCGGCTTCGGCCTGCGCAGGGCGGCCGCCGCGGTGCGCCGCAAGACCGTGGAACGGGTGCTCGAGACCGTCGGCCTCGCCGCGATGGCGCGGCGGTATCCGCACGAGCTTTCCGGCGGGCAGCAGCAGCGCGTGGCGCTGGCGCGCGCGCTCGCGCCGCAGCCGGACCTGATCCTGCTCGACGAGCCGTTCTCCAACCTGGACGTCGAGCTGCGGGAGCGGCTTTCCGGCGAGGTGCACGACATCCTCAAGCGCCAGGGCACGACGGCCGTGCTCGTCACCCACGACCAGCACGAGGCGTTCGCCCTCGGCGAACAGATCGGCGTCATGCGGGAAGGCCGCATCCTGCAGTGGGACACGGCGTACAACCTCTACCACGAGCCGAACTGCCGCTTCGTGGCCGACTTCATCGGCCAGGGGGTGTTCCTGCCGGGCACGCTGCTCGCGCCCGATACGGTCGAGACGGAGCTCGGGATCTACCGGGGCAACCGGGCTTATCCCTGGGGCAAGGGCGCGCGCATCGAGGTGCTGCTGCGCCCGGACGACATCGTGCCCGACCCGGACGGGCCCCTGCGGGCGGCGGTGACCCAGAAGGCCTTCAAGGGCGCGGAGATCCTTTATACCCTGCGGCTGTCGAGCGGCGGGAACGTCCTCGCCCTGTTTCCCAGCCACGCGGACCACCCGATCGGGGCGCTCGTCGGGGTGCGCGTGCAGGCCGACCACCTGGTGGCCTTCCCGTCGCCGGATTCAGCGTCCCGGACGGGAACCGCGCCGAACTGATCCGGCGCGCCCGCCGGGCGGCTACAATAGGGGAGCGGTGGCGGTACCCCTGAAACTGCGCTTGGCCCTGAACGCCGCGCCCCGCCGACACATCTCACGTGGAAAAGAAGATCTTACGCCTGCTCGTCGTGGACGACTCGCCGGATGACGCCGAGGTCGTCCTGTCCGCCTTCCGCAAGGCGGGCTTCCTGCTCAAGTCGCAGCTCGTGGCGGACCTGGGCGCCTTCCAGGCGGCGATCGAGAAGAGCGCGTGGGACGTCGTGGTCGCGGAGTACGCGGTGCCGCACTTCGGCGCCGCCGTGGCCCTCGAGAAGCTGAAGCAGGCCGCGCCCGACACCCCCTTCGTCGTGTTCACCCGCGCGATCCCCGACGCCGACCTTGGCAAAATCATGCGCGCGGGCGCGCACGACGTCGTCCTCAAGAAGGAGCCCGTGCGGCTGGTCCCGGCCGTCGAGCGCGAGCTGCGCGTGGCGGCCGAGCGCAAGCAGTACCGGCAGGCGACGCAGTCGCTCGCCGAGATGGAGAACAAGCACCGCGCGGTAATCGAGGGCTCGCGCGAGGCGATCTGCTACAGCCAGGACGGCATGCACCTCGACGCGAACCGGATGTACCTCGACATCTTCGGGTACGAGAGCCTGGCCGAGCTCGAGGGCGTCCCGGTGATGAACCTGATCGACAAGGCGGATCACGCGCGCTTCAAGGAGTACATCCGCAAGAGCGGCGGCTCGGGCGGGCCGGCGCAGGAATTCAGCGCGGTGCGCCAGAACGGCGAGCGGTTCCCGGCGGAGATCACGGTGTCGCCGATCACCATCAACGGCGAGGCGTGCACGCAGATCGTGGTCGTCGACGTCAGCAAGCGCAAGGCGGTCGAGAGCAAGCTCCAGTACCTCAACCAGCACGACCCGCTCACGGGGCTCTACAACCGCCAGTACTTCCTGCAGGAGCTCGCGAAGAGCGTGGAGCGCGCGAAGCAGTCGGGCGCGACCGGCGGCATCATCTACTTCGACTTCCATCAGATGAAGCAGCTGAACAAGCAGCTCGGGCACGCCACCGGCGACCGGCTGCTGCTCAAGGCGACGCGCGCGCTGCGCGAGACGCTGGGGGAGAACGTCGTGCTCGCCCGCATCGGCGACCACGAGTTCGGGGCGATCCTGGCCGACGCCGCCAAGGCCCGTCTCGACGAGTGCACCGGCGCGCTCAAGAAGACGCTCGCGGGGCTCTCGTTCTCCGAGGGCGGGCAGGTGCACAAGTGCGACTGCCACTTCGCGACGGCGCTGATCGACAAGAGCGTCGCGAACGGGCACAAGCTCCTCGCCGGCCTCTACCGGTCGACCGAGCCCGCCCCTGCGCCGGCCGTCGCGCCCAAGCCGGCTTCGCCCGCGCCGACGCGCGCAGCGGCGCCCCGGGCCGAGCCCGCCACGCCCGCGACCGAAGCCACACCGCCCGCCGCCGCTCCCGCGCCGGCCGCGGCGGCACCGGTGCCGCCCCCGGGCGGCGGACCCAAGGCGCCGAGCGAGTGGCACGATCGCATCGCCACCGCCCTCGCCAAAGGCGCGTTCCAGCTCAGCTACCAGCCGATCATCAACCTGCACGGCGACCCGGCCGAATACTTCGAGGTGCTCGTGCGCATGCAGGGCCGCGGCGACGAGCTGATCGCCGCCGGCCAGTTCATGACGCACGCCGTCGAGACGGGCCAGGCGGCCGACATCGACCGCTGGGTGCTGCGCCAGGCGCTGCAGGCGCTGGCCGAGCTGCACCGGGAGCACCGCGGCTCGACGTTCTTCGTCAACGTCGCGCCCACGGCCCTCGGGGACGGCCAGCTGCTCCCGCTGCTGCTGGAGACCCTGCGCGAGACCGGCGTGCCGGCCAGGCACCTCGTGCTCGAGATCGACGAGTCCGCATTGACCGCGGGCGGCGCCGCCGCCGGCGCCTTCGTCCGAAACGCCAAGAAGGCCGGCGTGCAGCTCTCGGTCGACAACTTCGGGCGCGACCCCGCCGCGCTCAATTACCTGCGCGACCTGCCCGTCGATTACCTGAAGATCCACGGCGAACTGGTGTCCAAGGCGCGCGATCCCGTCGGCCTCGCCTCGCTCAAGGGCGTGGTGGAAGTGGGAAAGAGCATCGAGAAGAAGGTCATCGCCAAGAACGTCGAGTCGGCCGAAACGCTGTCGGCCCTGTGGAATCTCGGGATCGACTACGCGCAGGGCAATTACTTCCAGCAGGCCGAGGGGGCGACCGATTACGACGAGGCCGAGACGACCCTGTCCGAGTCGGGCGTGCCGAACTGGGCGGCCGCATCGAGCCAGAAACGCGCGAAGTAACTGCCATTCTCAATGCTCGATTCTTGATGTTGAATTGAAGGTGCGCGCTTCGCGCGCATCCCTGATTCGACATTCAAAATTCAACATTCAACATTGTTCTGCATATATGTCCGGTCAATACATTTTCACGATGCACCGCGTCACGAAGGTCGTGCCGCCCAAGCGCGAGATCCTGAAGAACATCTCGCTCTCCTTCTTCCCCGGCGCCAAGATCGGCGTGCTCGGCCTGAACGGCTCGGGCAAGTCGACGCTGCTCCGGATCATGGCCGGCGTCGACACCGAGTACGACGGCGAGGCGCGCCCGATGCCCGGGATCCGCATCGGCTTCCTGCCGCAGGAACCGCAGCTCGATCCCTCCAAGGACGTGCGCGGCAACGTCGAGGAGGCGGTCGCGGAGACCAAGGCGCTGCTCGACAAGTTCAACGACATCTCGATGAAGTTCGGCGAGCCGATGTCGGACGACGAGATGAACAAGCTCCTCGAGGAGCAGGCGAAGCTCCAGGAGAAGATCGACGCCGCCGGCGCCTGGGAGCTCGACCGCAAGCTCGACATCGCGGCGGATGCCCTGCGCCTGCCGCCCTGGGACGCGGACGTGACCAGGCTCTCCGGCGGCGAGCGCCGGCGTGTGGCGCTCTGCCGGCTGCTCCTGTCGCAGCCCGATATGCTGCTGCTCGACGAGCCGACCAACCACCTCGACGCCGAGTCGGTCGCGTGGCTCGAGCGTTTTCTCCAGGAGTACCCCGGGACCGTCGTCGCGGTCACGCACGACCGCTATTTTCTGGACAACGTCGCGGGCTGGATCCTCGAGCTCGACCGCGGCCAGGGCATCCCCTGGAAGGGCAACTACTCCTCCTGGCTCGAGCAGAAGGAGAAGCGCCTCGAGCAGGAGGAAAAGCAGGAGAGCGCACGCCAGCGCACCATGAAGCAGGAGCTCGAGTGGGTGCGGGCGAACCCCAAGGGCCGCCACGCCAAGAGCAAGGCGCGGCTCGCCCGCTACGAGGAGCTGGCCTCCCAGGAGTACCAGAAGCGCAACGAGACGCAGGAGATCTTCATCCCGCCCGGACCGCGCCTGGGCGACGTGGTGGTCGAGGCCGAGGGCATCGGCAAGTCCTTCGGCGAGCGGATGCTCTTCGAGAACCTCTCGTTCAATCTGCCGCGCGGCGGCATCGTGGGCGTCATCGGGCCGAACGGCGCGGGCAAGACCACCCTCTTCCGCATGATCGTCGGCCAGGAAAAGCCGGACAACGGGAGCCTGCGCGTCGGGCCGACGGTGCAGCTCGCGTACGTCGACCAGGTGCGCGACGCGCTCGAGGGCGACAAGACCGTCTGGGCCGAGATCTCCGGCGGCCACGACAACATCCTGCTCGGCAAGCACGAGGTGCCGTCGCGCGCGTACGTCGGTCGCTTCAACTTCCGGGGCGCCGACCAGCAGAAGTTCGTGAAGGACCTCTCGGGCGGCGAGCGCAACCGCGTGCACCTCGCCAAGCTCCTGAAGAGCGGCGGCAACCTGCTGCTCCTCGACGAGCCGACCAACGACCTCGACGTCGACACCCTGCGCGCGCTGGAGGAGGCGCTGCTCGAGTTCGGCGGCTGCGCGGTCGTGATCTCGCACGATCGCTGGTTCCTGGACCGCATCGCGACCCACATCCTGGCGTTCGAGGGCGACTCGAACGTGGTGTGGTTCGAGGGGAACTACGCCGACTACGAGGCCGACAAGAAGCGCCGGCTCGGCACCGACGCCGAGCAGCCGCACCGGATCAAGTACAAGAAGCTGGTGCACTAGGCGCTTGCCGTGAAGAGCGCCATGGCGGGGAGCCGAAAGGCGACCCGGCGCGGCGTTCGGGACCGACTCCGCAAGCCGACGGCCCGCTGTCATCCCGTCGCGACCGGCTCGAGGGTTCTTCGACACCGGACGGCGCCTCGGGACGACGCTTCGTGCCGGATTGCTTCGCTGCGCTCGCAATGACACGGGAATTCGTCTTCCAGGCAGCCCCACCGGCGGAAATCGCCGACAGGCGGCGCGGTGCAGGGTACGCCGGTCTGTAAGATTTGACGGTCCACCTCGGTCCATTCAGAGGACGATCCACCAACAAAACGGGAGAACACCCCATGAGCAACGCCAAGAAGCTGACCGGTCTCGCCCTCGCCACCGCCGCGGCCGGCCTTTTCGCCACCGCCACCGTTCCCGCCTACGCGGGCAAGGAGGAGGCGAAAGTCCATTGCGTCGGCATCAACGCCTGCAAGGGCAAGAGCGAGTGCGCGACGGCTTCCAACGCCTGCAAGGGCATGAACGCCTGCAAGGGCAAGGGCATGACGGTGACCACCGGCAAGGAATGCGCGGCCAAGGGCGGCAAGATCGAAAAGAGCTGACCCCGGGACGGGCGCCCGGACAGGGCGCCCGTCTTTCTTCATGCCGTCCCCTTCCCTTCCCGCGCTCGGTTTCGGCCTGGGCCTGCGCCCTCCGCACTACGAGGCCGTCCTCGAATGCGCGCCCGCGGTCGACTGGTTCGAGGTCGTTTCCGAGAACTACATGGTCGGCGGCGGCAAGCCGCTGCACTACCTGGATCGCGTGCGCGAGCGCTACCCCGTCGTGATGCACGGCGTGTCGCTCTCGATCGGCTCGACCGACCCGCTCGACCGCGATTACCTGGCGCGCCTGAGGTCGCTCGCGGTGCGCATCGAGCCGGCCTGGATCTCGGATCACCTCTGCTGGACCGGCCTCGGCGGCACGAACCTCCACGACCTGCTGCCGCTGCCGTACACCGCGGAAGCGATCGCGCACGTCGTCGAACGCGTGCAGCGCGTGCAGGACTTCCTCGGGCGCCGGATCCTCCTCGAGAACGTATCGAGCTACCTCACGTACCGGGACTCGGACATGGCCGAGTGGGACTTCCTGCGGGAGATCGCGGCGCGCGCCGACTGCCTGATCCTGCTCGACATCAACAACGCGTACGTGAGCGGCCGGAACCACGGCTTCGACCCGCGCGCGTACCTCGATGCGCTGCCGGTCGAGCGCGTGCAGCAGTTCCACCTCGCCGGCCACCGCGACCTGGGCACGCACGTCATCGACACCCACGACGAGCCGATCGTCGACCCGGTGTGGGAGCTGTACGGGTACGCGGTGCGCCGT
This sequence comes from Sulfurifustis variabilis, assembly GCF_002355415.1. GTDB lineage: Bacteria > Pseudomonadota > Gammaproteobacteria > Acidiferrobacterales > Sulfurifustaceae > Sulfurifustis > Sulfurifustis variabilis. The sequence continues at coordinate 2,938,016 of NZ_AP014936.1, forward strand.
TTCGGTCCCGTCGCGACGATGATCGAGCGCGACGACCGGATCCCCGAACTCGGGGAGCTCGTGGCGGAGCTCGATCGCGCGAGAGAAGTAAGTACCGTGAACGGTTCCGGTGGCGCGAGCCGCGCGCACGGTCAGCTTTGCACCTGACGCCTTGAACTCATAACTGCCTTCCGAATGTCGCTCCTCAACCTGCAGCAGGCTTTCCGGAACTACATCCTGCACGGCGAGGACGCGCTCCTCTCCGGGGTGGTCGGAAGCGGGCGCATGGACGCGGGCTCGCGCCTCGCGATCTACGCGGATGCCTACCGGTTGCGGCTGAACGAGGCGCTCGAGACCGATTTCGTGGTGTTGCGCGCCCACCTCGGCCCGGAGCGCTTCGAGCGCCTCTGCGGCGCGTACATCGGCGCGCACCCTTCGAATCACTGGTCGCTGCGCTGCTTCGGCCGCCACATGAGCGCGTTCCTCGCGAGTGCCGCACCGTGGACGAAAGAGCCCTTCCTCGCCGAGCTCGCGCGCTTCGAGTGGGCGCTGGTGGACGCGTTCGATGCCGAGGACGGCACGGTCGCGCGGCCGCACGACGTCGCCGCGATCGCTCCGGCGCGCTGGCCCCACGTCGTGATGCGACCGCACGCCTCGGTGCAGCGGCTCGATCTCGCCTGGAACGCGCCCGCGGTCTGGAAGGCGGTGAAGGACGAACAGCCGCCGCCCGCGCCGGCGCGCGCGGACCACCTGCGAGGGTGGGTGATCTGGCGTCAGGGGCTGCAGAATTACTTCCGTCCGCTTCCCGTCGAGGAGGCCTTCGCCCTCGACGCCATGCTGCGCGGCGAGGCCTTCGGTGCGATCTGCGAGGGCCTGCTCGAATGGATGGACGCGCCGAACGCCGCGGAGCGCGCGGCCGGCCTGCTGAAGCTCTGGCTAACCGACGGTCTGGTCGGCGAGCTGCGTCTGCCCTGATCCGGCCACGGCGGACTGCGCCAGCAGCGCCCTGAGCTCGGGGATGCAGGAGCCGCAGTTGCTGCCGGCCCCGAGACGTCGGCCGAGCGCCTCGACGCTCGTGCAGCCGTCGTGGATCGCCTCGCGGAGGGTGCGCTCGCCGACGGCGAAACACGCGCAGACCCGCCGGCCCGCGTCCGCCTGCCCCTTCGGCGGCGTGCCGGCGAGCAGGGCGGTTCTCGTCGCGGCGTCCAGCCGCGGCAGCGCGAACAGCCCCTGCAGCCACTCGCGCGAAGGCAGGCGCGGGTCCGGTCCGACAAAGAGACAGCTCTCCAGCCGGCCGCCCACGAGCCGTGCCGCCCGGTAGCGGCGGCCGGCGCGGTCGACATATTCGATCCACTCCACTCCGGCGTCGTCCGCGCACAGCAGCGCGCGTGCCGCGCGTGTCCAGTCGTCGGGCGCCTCCTTGCCGGCCAGCTCGTGGCGCCAGAGCCCGTCGCCGCGCGCCACGGCCCAGTAATCCGCGCCGGGCCGGGCGACCCGCCGGCGCGAGAGCAGGAAGCCGTGCCACGCCGCCGTCACGGGCTCGAGGCGCACCGGCGTGTGCTTGAATTCGGGCTCGCCGGAGACCGGGTCGGTCGCCGGATTGACGGCGCGGTTGACGCAGCCCGCGCTCGCGAACCGGTCGTTCCAGTGCATGGGCGCGAACACCGCGCCCGGCGACACCGCGCTCGACACGCGCACGCGCGCGCAGGCTTCTCCCCAGGCCGATATCACGCGGGCGAGGCCGCCGTCCGCGAGCCCGAACCGCGCGGCATCGTCCGGGCTGACCTCGACGTACGGCTCCACGACATGCGCCGAGAGCCGCGGCGACGCGCCGGTGCGCGTGAGCGTGTGCCAGTGGTCGCGCACGCGCCCGGTCGCGAGCGCCAGCGGGTGATCGTCGTCCGGCGCGTGCGCCGGAGGACGCGGCACGACGGCCACGAACCGGGCGCGCCCGCTCGGCGTGTAGAAGCCCCCGTCGACGAAACAGCGTGCCGTGCCCTCCGGCCGGGCGCGCGTCGCCGGCCACTGCACCGGCTCGAGGCGCTCGTAGCCGGCGGCGTCGAGACCGGCGAGCGCGCCGATGTCGAACGCCCTCGTCCCGTCGTTGGCGTGCGCGGAAAGCGCCGCGTGCTCGCCGAAGATCGCCGCGGCGTCCGGGTAGTCGAACGCCTCGCGAAAGCCGAGGCGCTTCGCCACCTCGCAGACGATCCACCAGTCGGGGCGGGCTTCGCCCGGCGCCGGCAGGAAGGCGCGGCTGCGCGAGATGCGCCGTTCGGAGTTGGTCACGCTGCCGTCCTTCTCGCCCCAGGCGAGCGCGGGCAGCAGTACGTGCGCGAGGCGGGTGGTATCGGTATCGCGCACGCAGTCGGACACGACGACGAAGTCGCAGCCGGCGAGCGCCCGGCGCACGCGGCCGGCGTCCGGCAGGCTCACCGCCGGGTTCGTCGCCATGATCCAGAGCGCCTTGATCCGACCCTGCTCGACGGCCTCGAACAGCTCGACCGCCTTGAGCCCGGGCTGCTGCGCGACGCGCGGCGCGCGCCAGAAGCGCCGCACCAGTTCGCGGTGCGCCGGGTAGCCGAGCTCGAGGTGGGCGGCGAGCTGGTTGGCGAGCCCGCCGACCTCGCGCCCGCCCATCGCGTTCGGCTGGCCGGTGAGCGACAGCGGCCCCATCCCGGGGCGGCCGATGCGCCCCGTGGCGAGGTGGCAGTTGATGATGGCGTTGACCTTGTCGGTGCCGCTCGACGACTGGTTGACGCCCTGCGAGTACAGGGTGACCACGCGTTCGGTGCGCGCGAACAGCTCGTAGAACCGGCGCACCTGCTCGGTCGCCAGCCCGCATTGCGCGGCCACCGTCGCGACATCGGGGCTGCCGGCGCGCGCGGCCGCGAGCGCCTCGCCCAGCCCTTCGGTGTGGCGCTCCACGAAGGAGGCGTTGAGCTCGTCGTGCTCCGCGACGTACGCGAGCAGGCCGTTGTACAGCACCGTGTCCGTCCCGATGCGGATCGGCAGGTGCAGGTCGGCGATGTCCGCGCTCGCGGTGCGGCGCGGATCGATCACCACGACCTTGAGGTCGTCGTGCTCCCGGCGCGCCTGCGCGAGGCGCTGGTACAGCACCGGGTGACACCAGGCGGCGTTCGAGCCGACCAGCACCACGAGCTTCGCGCGTTCGATGTCCTCGTAGCAGCCCGGCACGACGTCGGCGCCGAACGCGCGCCGGTGGCCGGCGACCGCCGAGGCCATGCACAGGCGGGAGTTGGTGTCGATGTTGGCCGAGCCGATGAACCCCTTCATCAGCTTGTTGGCGACGTAGTAGTCCTCGGTGAGCATCTGCCCGGAGACGTAGAACGCCACCGCGTCCGGCCCGTGGGTCGCGATCGCCTCGGCGAACCGGCCCGCGACCAGACCGAGCGCCACGTCCCAGCTCGCGCGGCTGCCGCGCACCTCGGGATGGAGCAGCCGCTCCTCGAGCCCGGTGGTCTCCCCCAGCGCCGCCCCCTTCGAGCAGAGGCGGCCGCGATTCGCCGGATGCGCCGGGTCGCCGCGCACCGCGACGCGCCCGTCCGCCTCGACACGCGCCAGGACGCCGCAACCGACGCCGCAGTACGGGCAGGTCGTCCGGATCTCAGCCGCCGCGGTCATGAGGCACCGAACCCGGTCACCGGTCCGGACAGCCCTCGTCCGGCGTCAGCGAGAGGAACACCCGCCCGCCTTCGACGCGCAACGGAAAACGCGCGGCGCAGCCCTCGTCGGGCGCAACGGCGAGGCCGGTATCGAGGTGAACCTTCCAGTCGTGCAGCGGGCAGGCGACCCGGCGCCCGTGCACGATCCCCTGCGACAGCGGCCCGCCCTTGTGCGGGCACCGGTCGCGCAGCGCGAACACCTCGTCACCGGCGGTGCGGAACACCGCGATGTCCCCGAACGCCGCGCGCACGACGCGCGCGCCCTGCCGCGGGATGCTTGCGAGCGGACCAATGTCGATCCATTCCGGTGTTATCTGCTTTGCTTGATTGACCGCCATTCCCGCCTCCATACCTGTCGTTGCGAGCGAAGCGAAAGACTCGTCCGAATCGATCCATGACGAGATTGCTTCGTCGCCTTCGGCTTCTCGCAATGACACCGTTCCAGGCCGCCTGAAAAGTCGCTTTCCCCGTCAGTGGAGCGACGTGAAACAATCCTCCGTCCTGCCGGTTGTGAGTTTGCGGAGCCTGTCCCGAGCGCAGCGAGGGATCGCCTTCGGCTCCTCGCAATGACATGGCCCCGGGTTCCATACAAAGGCACTCTCTCGTCGCTGCAGCGAAACGAAGCACTCCCGATGTCGGCGCTCGCGCCGGCCGCGTTTGTCAACCTGCTCGGACTCATCCCACGCGCCGCAGCGGAACGAACTCGTGACGGTCCTTGCCTTCGGCGCGCTCGGTCCACGGGTCCACCTGCGCGAAGGTCTGCGAGTGCAGGAAGCGCTGCGCCAGCGCCTTGCGACCGGTTTCGTCTTCCACCACGCGGCGCTTCACGTAGGCCAGGCCGACGCGCTCCACCCACGGCGCCGTGCGCTCCAGGTAATGCGCCTCCTCGCGATACACCTGCAGGAAGGCCGCGCAGTACTCCAGCACCTCTACGGGCGTCTTCACCGCGCACAGGAAGTCCGTGGCCCGCACCTTCACGCCGCCGTTGCCGCCGACGTGGAGCTCGTAGCCCGAATCGACGCACACGACCCCGAAGTCCTTGATGGTGGCCTCGGCGCAGTTGCGCGGGCAGCCGGAGACCGCGAGCTTCACCTTGTGCGGCATCCACGAACCCCAGGCCATCTTCTCGAGCTGGATGCCCATCGTGGTCGAGTCCTGGGTGCCGAAGCGGCACCAGTTCTTGCCGACGCACGTCTTCACGGTGCGGATGGCCTTGCCGTACGCATGGCCGGAGACGAACCCCGCGCGCGACAGGTCGCCCCACATGGCCGGCAGCGTTTCCTTCGGCACGCCGAGGAAGTCGATGCGCTGGCCACCCGTGATGTGCACCGTCGGCACCCGGTATTTCTCGGCGATCTCCGCGAGCGCCTTGAGCTCGGCGGGGGTCGTCTCGCCGCCCCAGATGCGGGGCACGACCGAATAGGTTCCGTCCTTCTGGATGTTGGCGTGCACGCGCTCGTTGATGAAGCGGGACTGGTTGTCGTCGACGTACTCGCCCGGCCAGGCGACGAGGAGATAGAAGTTGAGCGCCGGGCGGCACTTGTTGCAGCCGTCGGGCGTCTTCCATTCGAGTTTCTCCATGACCGCTCGAATCGTCTTGAGCCCGAGGCTGCGGATCGCCTCCCGGATCTCGTCGTGCGCATGGTCGGTGCAGGGGCAGAGCGGCTTCTTCTTCGGTGTCGTGGAGTAATCGCCGCCGAGCGTGGACGCGAGCAGCGCCTCGACGAGGCCGGTGCACGAGCCGCAGGAGCTCGAGGCCTTGGTGTGGGCGCGCACCTCCTCGAGCGTGAAGAGCTTCTTGCCGGTAATGGCCGACACGATCGCACCCTTGCACACGCCGTTGCAGCCGCAGATCTCGGCGTCGTCGGCCAGCGCCGACACGCGCGTCTTGATGTCGCCGTGGCCGGAGTCGCCGACGTGCGCCTGGCCGAACAGCAGCCGGTCGCGCAGATCCGCGACGTCGGTCCCGTCGCGCATGAGCTGGAAGTACCACGCGCCGTCCATGGTGTCGCCGTACATCACGGCGCCGCGAATGCGGTTGTCCTTGAGCGCGAGCTTCTTGTATACCCCGCGGCCCGGGTCCTGCAGCACGATCTCCTCGACGCCGTCCCCGCCCTGGAATTCGCCGGCGGAAAAGAGGTCGATGCCGGTGACCTTGAGCTTGGTCGAGGTCATCGAGCCCGTGTAGCGGGCGTAGCCGAGCCGGGCGAGGTGGTTCGCGCACACCTTCGCCTGCTCGAACAGCGGCGCCACGAGGCCGTAGGTTTGGCCCCGGTGCTGCACGCATTCGCCGACGGCGTAGATACGCGGGTCGTAGGTCTGCATCGTGTCGTTCACGACCACGCCGCGCTCGCAATGAAGGCCCGCGCTCTGCGCGAGCGCGATGTTCGGACGGATGCCGACGGCCATCACCACGAGATCGGCCGGGATCTCGGTGCCGTCCTTGAGGCGCACCGCGCGCACGCGTTCGTCGCCGACGATCGCCTCGGTCTGCGCCTCCATGGCGAAACGGAGCCCGCGCTCTTCGAGCGAGCGCCTGAGAAGCGCCGCCGCCGCCCGGTCGAGCTGCTTCTCCATGAGCGCATCGAGCAGGTGGATCACCGTCACGCGCATCCCCTGCTTCAGCAGGCCGTTCGCGGCCTCGAGTCCCAGCAGGCCGCCGCCGATGACGACCGCGTCCTGCCTCGACCGGGCGATCGCCAGCATGCACTCCACGTCGTACAGATCGCGGAAGGTCACGACGCCCGGCAGCTTCGTCCCCGGCACGGGGATCACGAACGGCGCGGACCCCGTGGCGAGGATCAGCCGGTCGTAGGGCGCCTCGGTACCGTCGGCGGCCACCACCCGGCGACGGGCCCGGTCGATGCGGACCACCTCCTTGCCCTTGTGCAGCGTGATGCCGTTGCCCGCGTACCAGCCATCGCCGTTGAGGACGATCTCCTCGAACCGCTTCTCGCCGGTCAGCACCGGCGAGAGCAGGATGCGGTTGTAGTTCGGCAGCGGCTCGGCGCCGAACACCGTGACGGCGTACCGGTCCGGCGCGAGCTCGATCAGCTCCTCGAGCGCGCGCACGCCCGCCATGCCGTTGCCGACCAGCACCAGTCTTTCCTTCATCGTCATCCTCCCCTCACGCGGCGGCCGGGTGGCGCTCGCGCTCGTACAGGAACTTGAGCACCGCGGCCCGGGCGCGCGCGTACTCCGGCTTCTCGGCGAGCACGAGCCGGTCGCGCGGGCGCGGCAGGTCGACGGCGAGGATTTCGCCGACGGTCGCGCCGGCCTCGCCGCCGTTGGTCATCATCACGATCCGGTCGGAGAGCAGCACCGCTTCGTCGATGTCGTGCGTGATCATGATCACGGTGTTGCCGAGGCTCGCGTGGATCTCCATGAGCGCCTCCTGCAGGCTCGCGCGGGTGAGCGCGTCGAGCGCGCCGAACGGCTCGTCCATCAGCAGCACCTTGGGCTCCATGGCCAGCGCCCGGGCGATGCCGACGCGCTGCTTCATGCCGCCGGAGAGCTCGCCGGGACGCTTTTCGAGCGCGTAGTGCATGCGCACCCGCTCGAGGTTGGCCAGCGTCCAGGCGTGGCGCTCGGCCCGGGTCTTGCCGTCGGCGAAAACCTTGTCGACCGCCATCCGCACGTTCTCGTACACCGTGAGCCAGGGCAGCAGCGAGTGGCTCTGGAACACGACCGCCCGCTCGGGCCCCGGGTCCTTCACTTCCCTGTCCTCCAGCAGCACCACCCCTTCGGTGGCCGGCAGCAGCCCGGCCACGACGTTGAGCAGCGTCGACTTGCCGCAGCCCGAGTGGCCGATGATCGAGACGAATTCCCCGCGCTCGATGCGCAGCGTCACGTCGCGCAGCGCGCGGAAGGGTCCGCGCGCGGTCCGGAACTCGACGCCGACGTTTTCCAGGTTCAGATGGCTCTTCATGATCGCTCCCTCTAGCGGGCGGTGGGGTCGAGGCGACGCTGCACGGCGTTCATCAGCCCCTCCAGCGCCATGCCGACGAGGCCGATCACGACGATCGCGACGATGATCGAGGAGACGTTCAGGTTGTTCCATTCGTCCCACACGTAGAAGCCGATGCCGATACCGCCCGTGAGCATCTCGGCGGCCACGATCACCATCCAGGCGATGCCGAGCGACAGCCGCATGCCCGCGAGGATGTACGGGCGCGCGGCGGGAAGCAGGATCTTCGTCGCGACCTCGATCGGGTTGAGCTTGAGCACGCGCGCGACGTTCATGTAGTCCCGCGGGATCGCGCGCACGCCGGCCGCGGTGTTGAGCAGCGTGGGCCAGATGCAGGTGATGAAGATCACGAAGATCGCCGACGGGTTGACCGCCTTGAAGAGGAGCAGCCCGATCGGCAGCCACGCGAGCGGGCTCACCGGCCGCAGGATCTGGACCAGCGGCTGCCAGGCGGTGTCGAAGGTCCTGCTCGCGCCCATGAGGAACCCGACCGGAATGGCCACCAGTACGGCGAGGCCGAAGCCGGCCGCGACGCGCCCGAGCGAGTACAAGAGCTGCCAGCCGATGCCCTTGTCGTTCGGGCCGGCGTCGCGGAACGGATCGGCGAAGATCTCGAGCGCGCGCTCGGCGGCCGCCTTCGGGCTCGGCAACTCCGGGGCGACGTGCGCCTGCACGATCGCCCAGGCGGCGAGCAGGACGAGGAAAGTCAGGAGCGGCAGGCTGAGGCGCGCCAGCCAGTCCCGGCCGACGCGCACTCGCCGCCGACCCGGCGAGGCCGTCGCCGGCGGCGCGGGCGAAGCGGCGCCGGCGGATTTCGGGACCGGTTGCGCTTCGGACTTCTTGGGCGCGAGTTTCACGATGGCTGCGGGCATGGGTCCCTCCTGTCACTCACGCGTTGACCCTGGCGAGCGCCGCCAGGTCCACCTTCATGGTCTGGACCTCGAAGCTCTTCAGGTAGGCGAGCGGCCTGGCCGGGTCGAACGTCATCCCGTCGAAGAACCGGTCCGGGCCCATCGCGATCGGCTGCGTCGCCTGGGTCAGCGTCCACGGGCCGGCGTGCGTGCCTTCGGTCTTGCGGTCGACCGTGGGCACCGGAATGCCCAGCGCCTTCGCCGCGTCGCGATAGATGTCGGGACGGTACACCGCCGCGGCGGTCTTCCGGATGTCGAGCGGCTGCTCGATCTGCCCCCAGCGGATCATCTGGCCGATGAACCATTCGGCGTGCGAGCGCCACGGGAAGGTGGCGGCGTAGCGGTAGAACACGTTGAAGTCCGGCAGCGGCCGCGGCGCCTCGTTCTTGCCGTACTGGTAGGTGCCGGTCATGGACATCTTCACGACCTCTTCCGGCGCGTTCACGTAGGATTTCTGCGAGATGATCTTCACCACCTCCATGCGGTTCTCCGGCTGGTCCATCCACTGCGCCGCCTCGAGCAGCGCGCGGATCGCGGCCCGGTGGGTGTTCGGGTGCTTCTCGGCCCACTCGAGGTTCACGCCGAACACCTTCTCCGGGTTGTTGTTCCAGATCTCGTAGTTGGTGATGATCGTGCGCCCGAGCCCCGCGGTGACGGCGCGCTCGTTCCACGGCTCGCCGACGCAGTAGCCGACGATGTTCCGGGCCGAGAGGTTCGCCACCATCTGCGGCGGCGGGATCACGATCAGGCGCACGTCGTTGTCCGGATCGATGCCGGCCGAGGCCATCCAGTAGCGCAGCTCGTAGTTGTGCGTCGAGACCGGGAACACGACGGCAAACGTCATCGGCGGTCTTCCCGCCTTCCGGTCGGCGTCGATCACCTTCTTCAGGGCGCGCGCCGTGGTCGGGCGTTCCTGCATGGCCTGCGGATCGGCCGCCACCATGCGCTCGTAAAGCTCGTTCGAGACGGTGATGCCGTTGCCGTTGAGGTCCATGCTGAAGGCGGTCACGGTCGGCTTCGGCACCGCGCCGATGCCGAGGCTCGCGGCGATCGGCATGCCCGCCAGCATGTGCGCGCCGTCGAGCGCACCGATCGAGACCTTGTCGCGGATATTGGCCCACGACGCTTCTTTGGAGATCGCGACGTCGAGGCCCTGCTTCCTGAAGTAGCCCTTCTCCGCGGCCACCACGAGCACCGCGCAGTCGGTGAGGGGGATGATGCCGAAGGTGAGCCTCGTCTTCTCGAGCGGCTCGCCGCTGCCGGCGTAGGCCCCCACGCGCAGGAAGTCGGGCAACAGGCTGCCGACGCCGATCGCCCCGATCCCGGCCGCGCCGGTGCGCAGGAACGTCCTGCGCGACGGCTGCGGCGGCGCCCCTTTTCCACGGTACTTGTCGCCAGCGCTCATATGGTCTGCTTCCGGTCTCCGGTTCGATCGGCCAAAAAAAAGCGCCCATGGTCCGGGCTCCCGCCCGGCACATGGACGCCGTTGTCCCGCGAGCGCGCTCGGCCGACGCGGCCGACGCTTCGCATAGCGCACGTCCCGCCGTTGGGCCGTGCCTCGTGTTCAGCAGGCTGCCCTTCAGCAATCGCCGTGCCAGCGGCGATGCGGACGATTCTCCCTGCAAATACGGCACCCGGGCGCACCGGCGATCCTGCCGGGCATCCCGTCCTGCACCGCGATGGCGCGCCGCTTCATCCGTCTGCAACGCATCGGTGCGCCGGGAACACGCGTGCCTTCGGCATGGCCTCCGTCACGCATCGATCGGGATGCGGATCACGACTCCGCCCATCACGTCGCCGATCCTGAAGTCGGTCCGCGGGCTGTCCTTGTGCTCGTTGTGGCAGGTCACGCACGCCGGGGCGACGGCATAGTCGGGATAGACGGCCGTGAAGTACGTCTTGTCCCCGAGCTTCTCCTTCGCGTAATAGTTCTCCCCTTTCTTGTCGATGATGTACTGAAGGCCGGCCTTCTCGGCCTCGGTCTTCGGCGCGTTCTGCTTGTTCACCGGCCACAGCGACAGCAGCGAGTAGCTGAACGTCGCCCCCTTGTCGCGCACCATCTCGGCGCCGGCGCGGAACATCTGCGCCGGGAGCACCAGCGCCTTGTCTTCCTTCCAGTGCTCGCTCGCCTTGATGATCTTTTCCTCGTTCTGAAGGCGGTTGACGATCAGCTTCGTGTACACCGTGCGGTCGGTCTCGAGCACCGTGTGCAGCGCGTCGGTCATGGCCTGCGGCGTGATGCCTCCCTCGCTCTTCGAGCCGGAGGCGCTGCATCCGGCTACCGCAACGGTCGAGGCGGCCGCGACCAGCGCGAGTCGCAGGGAACGGGTGGGATATTTCATCGTGGTCTCCTGGGTTGACGGGGTTGGGAAAGGCGCTCGAGCGCCATGTCGATGCTCGTCACGTGGTGCGCCGGGCGGCCGGCGAAGTTGCGCCGGACCAGGTCCGGGTCGGCCAGCGCGTCGATCGAGAACGCGAGGCCGTGGCAGGCGAGGCAGACGCCGCGGACCATCTTCTCGTTCGGCCGCAGGTTGGCGTTCTGGTTGTGCTCGACCCGTACCTGGGTCTCGACGCCGCCCGCCTTGCGGGGCGTGCGCGGCAGGTGGCAGGTGGCGCAGGAGACGCCGCTGCCCGCCGCGGCCTCGCCACGAAGCTCGGCGCTCCACAGCCGGGCATGCGCCGAGCCCCGATAGGCGCGGCTGTGGTCGTCGTCGTGGCAGCCGAGGCAGGACTCCGCCGCGGCGGTGCGCGTGTCGAACGCGTGGGCGCCGTGGCAGCTGGTGCAGCCGAGCTCGCGGTCCGCGGCATCGGCGTGCATGGGAAGGCGCGCCTCGCGCGGGCGCATCGGGGGCAGCTGCTGTTTCAAGCGCATGCCGTGCCTGCCGGCCTCGAAGCCCTCGCGCTCCTCGCTGTGGCAGCCTGCGCAAACCGCCGGCGCCGGCCGGTCGACCCATGCGCTCGCCGCCGAAGCGTCGGGGCCGCGATGGCAGTCGCGGCAGTTGACGCCGGCGCGCGCGTGAGCGGTTGCCCTCCAGTCTTCGAGCAGCTTCGCGTCGGTGACCCTGTCCGCCGGCGCGTCGTGGTCGGCGGCGTCGAGCGGCGGGCGGCGCGCGATGCCGGCCGCCTGCATCCAGTTGCGCAGATCGCGCATGCCGAGCCGCGCGGGCGCGAGCGTAGCCGGCCGATCGCGGTGCTTGACGAGGAAGTCCTCGTAGAGCGCCGAGTTGTCGTGGTAGTTGTGACAACCGGCGGAGGCGCAGGTATCGAAGGCGAGGTTCGCGTGCGAGGGCCGCTCCGCGCCCACCTCGGCATGACAATGCACGCACAGGTCCTCCGGCAGCGTAACGCCCATGGCGCGCGTGCGCTGCGGCCGGTGCTCGGTGTGGCAGGTGATGCACCGGCGGGCGTCGATCGTCTCCAGCAGTTCGGCGTTGCGCGGGTCGTCGAACTTCGACTTCGGGTGCGAGTCCTTGACCGCCTCGAGCTCGGTGCCGTGACACGCGACGCAGGCAGCCTGCTTCACGCCGCCGAAGGGCGTGTGGCAAACCTCGCACGCCTTCTCGATCTGGTAGTGGCCGTCGATCATCGTGCCCGGGGTGAACACGGTCTTGTCGGCCCACACCAGCCGCGCGGCGAGATAGCCGCTCAGCGCGACCGCGAGCGCCAGCGCCGCGATCCACCATCCGATGCGACTTCTCGCAGCCATGCGCGGCGCTCAGAAGTAGTAGACCGAGAGGACGTGGAACGCGAGCAGCGGCGGGAGCGGCCAGGTGCACACGATGTGCAGCAGCGTGCTCACCGAACGCGCGCGCCGACTCCAGCGGCTCGGCACCCCCTCCAGCGCCACCGCGGCGGCCGCGAGCGACCCGAGCTTCGTCAGCGCCAGGAAGCACAGCAGGAGCCAGAAATTGAGATGGCTGCCGGCGTGCAGGCCCGTATGCAGCGCGACGACGACGAGCGCCGCGACGCCGAGGCCGGCGTGGGCGAGCCGCCACCCGCCGTAGTCGCCGACGCGCAAGCGCGCCCAGCGCTTGCGCAGCGACAGCGGGATCGCCCCTGCCGCGATGGCGAGGAGCGTGTAGCCGCTCGCCTGCTTCCACACGGCGTCGGTCCACAGCACCTCGGGCTTCCACCCGCCCTGCACCGTCGCGTCGTGCGGGAGCGGCCCGGGCCAGATGAACAGCGCCAGCAGGAGCAGCGTCGAGGCGGCGACGGCCGCCATCGCGCGCGTGCCCGCCCGCGGCGTCGCCGGAGCCTGGGCGCCCAGGAGCCGGGCGAGCAGCGGACGGCAGGAGCCGCATACCGTCCCGGCCGAGGTCGACGCGCCGAGTTGCTCGACCGTGCGGCAACCCCGGGCGATCGCCGACGTCAGCGCTGCGCGCGTCACTCCGGCGCAGTTGCAGACGGTGGCGTTCGCCGGCCAGTCGGCCACGGCGTCCGCGTTTCCGTCGCCCCACAGCACGCCTTCGCGGCGGAAGCGCCATAACTGCATCGGGCCCAGCCGGCGGCGGTGGGTGATCGCTTCCTGCAGCCGGGGAAGCTCCGACCAGTCGCCGACGGCGACCGCGCCCACGATCCGGTTCCGCGCGAGCACGAGCCGGCGGTGCACGCCTGCTCCAGGCCGCGCGTGGACGACCGCGCGGTGCGCGCTCGGGTTCTCGTCGTCGCCGACCTCGCCCATGCTGAACACGGGCAGGCCGACCACCTTGAGCTGCGCCGGGGACATCCGCGCCTCGAAGCGCGCGTCCGCGCCGAGAATGCGATGCGCCGCCACGGCCGCCTGCTCGAGGCCCGGCGCCACCAGTCCGATGACCTGGCCACGGTGCTCGGCGCATTCCCCGACCGCGTAGATCGCGGGATCGATCGTGCGCATGGCGTCGTCCACCCGGATGCCGCGCCCGACGCTCAGGCCCGCGGCGAGGGCGAGCTCGATGTTCGGCCGGATGCCGGTCGCGAGCACGAGCGTATCGCACGCGAGCTCCGAGCCGCTCAGCAGGCGCACGCCCTCCACCGCCCGCCCGCCGAGCACGTCGCGCACGCCGTCGGCGAGCACGACGCGGATCCCGAGTCCCTCGACGTGCCGCTTCAGCAGGGCGGCCGCCGGCGGATCGAGATGGCGGTTCATGAGCCGCCCCGCATGCTGCACCACGACGACGTCGGTGCGCCGTCGTCGCAGCGCCCGGGCCGCCTCGATCCCGAGCAGGCCGCCGCCGAGCACGACCGTGGTGCGGGTACGTACACTGCGCGCCATGAGCCGCTGCACGTCGCTCATGTCGCGAAAGGTGTACACGCCGGCACGCTCGATGCCCGCGATCCGCGGCACGTGCGGGCGCGAACCGGTCGCCAGCACGAGCGCGCGATACGCCTGCTCGCGCCCCGCGGCGTCGCGCACGCGGCGGCGCTCGCGGTCGATCGCGAGCACCGGGCAGTGATGACGCTGCACCACGCGGTGGTCCCCCGGCAGCGCCAGCGGGTTCGCCACGCCGCTCCAGCCGATCTCGCCCATCAGCAGCGCCGACAGCCGGACGCGCTGATACGGCTCCCACGGCTCGTCGCCGTAGAGCACGATCGGGCAGTACGGGTCGCGCCGCAGCAGCTCCGCGGCCACGCGCATCCCGACCGGCCCGGTGCCGACAATGACGATCGGCGCCGGGCCGGCCGCGGTCGGCGCCGGCTCAGCCGGCCGCGGCAACGCCGGCATGGCTCGGCTCGCCGTAGGCCGCATCGATCATGGTCTGCGCGAGAACGCCGTAGACGGCGCCCCAGGCTTCCCGCACCTCGGGCGTGAAGCTCGGGCCCAGGCCCTGCCCGAGCGTCCACAGCAGCGCGGCGCCGACCGTCTCGTAGTGCGCGGCGGTGACCCCGTAGGCGACATGGCGCCGCCCGAGGTCCTGGACCACCGGCACGAGCTCGCTCATCCGGTCCAGGCCGTTGACCGCCATGGCGATCATGCGCATGAGCTTCGCGCCCTGCTCCCTCATGTCACCGCGAAACAGCGCCTTCAGCGACGGATCGAGCTCGAACAGCCGTCGGTAGAAAAGCGCCGCCGCCTGGTCGGCGATGGGGGCGACCTGCGTGAAGGTCGCCTGGACCAGCAACTTCTGTTTCGGTGTCATCGGTGTCTCCCGTATGTCGACGTGGCGGACGCTCTTCGGGCCAAAAAAAAACGCCCAGTCGCCGGGCGCTTGCCCGGAGAACTGGACGCCTTTGTCCCCTCGCCTCAGCCGGCCTCGGCTGAGGCGTTGCGCCGGCACGTCCGCCGTTGGGCCGTGCCGCAATCGAGTCTATGCTCCTCGCGACCAAGCAATCGCGGTGCCAACTCCGGACTCGACTCAACTGCGCGCCGTTGCTGGGTTTTTCACGCGCGCACGTCAATCGATGCATTCAAGCTGTGCGCCAGGCGGGTGCGACGTCGGAGGTCCCTGCATCGAAACGGGTCAGTGGGCGACTCGAGTAGTCGACGCGAACACGCGAGCAGGCGCTCGAAAGAACATCTCTTGCGTCACTGTTCGCAATGGCAAGGGATGCGCATGTCGCATGGGTCTCCCTCTCCCGCGCGAGGGGGAGAGGGTCGGGGTGAGGGGGCGTGCATGCAGGCGCCGCCGTGTAGACCCTCACCCCATCCCTCTCCCGTAAAACGGGAGAGGGGGAGTCGGTGGGAGTCCACTCGAACTGGTCGCCCTCACCCCATCCCTCTCCCGCGAAGCGGGAGGGGGGGAGTTGGTGGGAATCTGTCTGTGCTAGTTGCCTTCACCCCATCCCTCTCCCAAAAAGCGGGAGAGGGGGTTTGGCGAGAGTTACTCGGACCGGTTCCCGCACTTCGCTCTCTCTTTCGAAGGGGGATGGGAGACAACGGCGCGAGCAGAGACGACCTAGGCGAGCAGCTCGGCCGCGGCGATCACGCTTTCGGCGATGTCGATCAGGCGCTTGTTGCGGTCCATGGCCAGCTTGCGCAGCGCCTTGTACGCCTCGTCCTCCGACATCCCCCGCTTCTGCATGAGGATGCCCTTGGCGCGCTCGACGATCTTGCGGTCGGCGAGCTGCGAGCGCGCTTGCTCGAGCTCGGTCCGCATCGCCTGGAACTCGCGGAAGCGCGCGATGGCGACTTCCAGGATCGGCCTGATGCGGGCGGGACTGAGCCCGTCCACGACGTACGCGCTGACGCCGGCCTTGATCGCCGCCTCCGCCGTCGCGCGGTCGCTTCGTTCCGCGAACATCACGACGGGGCGCGGCCGGTCGCGGCTGATCGAGCGCATGTGCTCGAGGGTGTCGCGGTCCGGAAGCTCCATGTCGATCAGGATGACGTCCGGGTCGGCGTGCCTGACGCGGGCGAGCACGTCCTCGTTCTTTCCCGCGCGCGCGACGACCTCGCAGCCGGAATCGGCCAGCGCCTGCGTCAGCAAGGCGGCGCGGCCGCGGTCGTCGTCCACGAGCATCACCCTCAGTTTCGCTGCCGTCATCCGCGCGACCACCCCTCGTTCACGTTCACCCCAGGTAACGGCGACAGCTTTCGCTCGCACGGCGAACGACCCTCCGGCCGCGGCGCCCGGAACCCGCCTGCGCCGAGCGGTCGTCGACGAGCAGACGCGTTCGCGCCGCATCGCCGTGACGACAGCAAGCGATGTGCCAGCCGGGTTTGCCCGGCCAATCAAGGCGCTAGTCGCCTCCCGCGAATCCCGCCTGCACCACGCCCGGGAAAACCCGCGCCCGGTCGAACCGCGCTGGTGCGCCTGCCCACCCGATCGCCCGCGTACCGGCACGCGCGGCCCCGCCAGTTCGTCGGCGGGTGGCAACTCGGTTAGAATTCGTCGAGCTCCCGCTCTGCTTGCACCCGTGAAGCTTCGCCACTACGGACCGCCGCCCAAAGATCGCAACGACTGGA
Organism: Sulfurifustis variabilis; assembly: GCF_002355415.1. Lineage (GTDB taxonomy): Bacteria > Pseudomonadota > Gammaproteobacteria > Acidiferrobacterales > Sulfurifustaceae > Sulfurifustis > Sulfurifustis variabilis. The sequence goes on from NZ_AP014936.1 coordinate 2,954,438, forward strand.
AGACCATCCGCTCGCTGATTCCCTACCTGCTCGAGTTCAAGGGGCGGGTGGCGCTGGCGCTGTTGTTCCTCGCGGCGGCGAAGGTCGCGAACGTCTCGGTCCCGCTCGTGCTGAAGGAGATCGTCGACGCCTTCGAGCAGCGACAGGCGCTGCTCATGCTCCCCGTCTTCCTGTTCGTCGCCTACGGCCTGCTGCGGCTCGGCAACTCGCTCTTCGGGGAGCTGCGCGACGTGGTGTTCGTGAAGGTGCTGCAGCGCTCGATCCGGCGCGTGGCGCTCAAGGTCTTCGAGCACCTGCACAGGCTCTCCCTGCGCTTCCACCTCGAGCGCCAGACCGGCGGGGTGTCGCGCGACATCGAGCGCGGCGCGGCGGGCATCCGGTTCCTGCTCAACTTCATGCTGTTCAACATCCTGCCGACGATCCTCGAGATCGGTTTCGTCGCCGCGATCCTGCTCGTCAAGTACAACCCGTGGTTCGCGATCGTCACCCTCGCCACGCTCGTCGTGTACATCGGCTTCACGCTCTGGGTCACCGAATGGCGCATGATCTTCCGGCGCACCATGAACGAGATGGATTCGAAGGCCAACACCCGGGCGATCGACTCGCTGATCAACTACGAGACGGTCAAGTACTTCAACAACGAGGGCTACGAGTCGCGGCGCTACGACGAGACCCTGCAGGCGTGGGAGAAGGCGGCGATCCGCAACCAGACGTCGTTGTCGCTGCTCAACACCGGACAGAGCTTCGTCATCGCGGGAGGCGTCACGGTCCTGATGCTCATGGCGGGCCACGGCGTGATGACCGGGACCATGACCATCGGCGACCTGGTGCTGGTCAACGCCTTCCTGATCCAGCTCTACACGCCGCTGCACTTCCTGGGGTTCGTCTACCGCGAGATCCGCCACTCGCTCGCCGACATGGAGCGCATGTTCGGCCTGCTCGACCGTTTCCCCGAGGTCCCGGACGACCCGGACGCGCCCGACCTGGCCGTCACCCGCGCCGAGGTGCGCTTCGAGCACGTGGATTTCTCCTACGAGCCGGACCGGCAGATCCTGCACGACGTGGACTTCGTGATCCCCTCCGGCCACAAGCTCGCGGTGGTCGGCGCGAGCGGCGGGGGCAAGTCCACGCTCGCGCGCCTGCTGTTCCGCTTCTACGACGTGTCCCGGGGGCGCATCCTGATCGACGGGCAGGACATCCGCCGGGTCTCGCAGAGGAGCCTGCGCGCGCACATCGGGATCGTCCCGCAGGACACCGTGCTCTTCAACGACACGATCTACTACAACATCGCCTACGGCCGGCCCGAGGCGACGCGCGAGGAAATCGTCCAGGCGGCGAAGCACGCGCACATCCACCACTTCATCGAGTCGCTGCCGAAGGGCTACGACACCGTCGTCGGCGAACGGGGGCTGAAGCTCTCCGGCGGCGAGAAGCAGCGGGTCGCGATCGCGCGCACCATTCTGAAACGGCCGCGCATCCTGGTCTTCGACGAGGCCACCTCGGCGCTCGACTCGGTCGCGGAAAAGGCGATCCAGCAGAACCTGGCCGAGATCGCCGCGGGGCACACGACCCTGGTGATCGCCCATCGCCTGTCGACGATCATGGACGCCGATCAGATCCTGGTGATGGAGGCCGGCCGCATCGTCGAGCGCGGAACCCACGCCGAGCTCCTCGCGCGCGCGGGCGCCTACGCCCGCCTCTGGAACCTGCAGCTCAAGGAGGAGCTGGAACGTCCCCGGCGCGCCGTGGGCAACGGCATCGTCTCGGCGCCGTAGGCATCCCCCTCGGTCCGGGCGGGGATTCGGCCTGCTGCGCGCCGCAAACGGGGGCACGGTACACTCGTCCCCGCCCTCTCCGGTTTTCGCCGCCCGGACGGACACAATGGGATACCGAACGACTGTCGACGCCACGCACGGCGTCGTCGAGCTTCGCCTCTTCGACGCGCTCTCGCACGACGAGCACGTCGCCGCGCGCAAGGAGCTGATCGACACCTGCCGGGATCGACGGATACGCAACGTCCTGATCGATGCGCGCGATCTCATCGTTCCCCGCGATGCGTCGTTCATGGATCGTTTCGACTTCGCGGAGTCGTGGCCTGACGTGGCCGGCGGCATGCGCGTCATGGTCGCCGGCGTGCTTCCCCGGGACGCCGATACCCGGAAACAGGTGATGTTCGGCGACACCGTGGCGTCCAATCGCGGTCTGCTCTCCCGCGCGTTCGACAGCACGGAGGAAGCGCGCGCGTGGCTGCGCACCGCCGGCTCATAGCCCACAGACAACGTTCCGCTTATCCGCGGGAAGCGGTGCGGTGCGCGCGTCCGCTGATCGAAAAGGCGAAGTGAGCACACCATACCGAATGCGCCGTTCGACACGCGGCACGATCCGAGGGCATCCGAGCGTCGACTGCGACCCAAGGTGATGGACACCGGCAACAGCAGACTGCATCCGCCGCCCGACCCCGCGTCGGATCACGCGCTGGGCGAGCCGACGGCCGACATCACGCTCGTCGAGTACGGCAGCTTCCGCTGCCCGTTCTGCCGCGCGGCCCACGAGGTCATCGCCGACCTGCACGATCGCTTCGGCGACCGGATGCGCTACGTGTTCCGCCACCGTCCGCTCGCCGGCGACGACCTCGCCCGGCAGGCGGCGGAGCTCGCCGAGTACGCGCAGGAGACCACCGGACAGTACTGGTCCGCGCACGACGCAATGATGAAAAAGGGGCCGGCTCTGGCCGCGGCCGATCTGGCGTCCGTCGCGGAGCAGCTCGGCCTGCCTCCGCGGGACGCCGCCACGGACGAGGCGTGGCGGCGTGCCCGCGCCAAAGTCGAGCGGGACATCGCGAGCGGTCGGGCCAGCGGGGCGCACGTGTCCCCGACGTTCTACATCAACGGCCGGCGCTACGAGGGGCCGTGGGACGAGAACACGCTCGCCGAGGCGATGCTCGGCTCGCTCGGGCACCGGCTGCAGACGGCCGCTCTCGACTTCGCGCGCTGGGCGCCGTCGGCCGGCCTGCTGCTCCTGACCATGACGTTCCTGGCCATCGCCGCCGTCAACTCTCCGCTCGGGGTGGCGTACGAGGCACTGTGGCGGCAACCGGTCGGTCTCGTCGCCGGGGCCGGGGCATTCCGCATGCCGCTGCACGCGTGGGTCAACGACGGCCTGCTGACGATCTTCTTCCTGGTCGTCGGCCTCGAGATCAAGCGCGAGCTCACGGTGGGCCGCCTGGCCTCCCGCCGCGTCGCGGCGCTTCCGGTCGCCGCCGCCGGCGGCGGCATGCTCGTCCCGGCGACGATCTACCTGCTGATCGCCCCGCCGGAACACGCGACCGGTTGGGCCATCCCGACGACCACGGACACCGCCTTCGCCGTCGCGGTGATCGCGCTGCTGGGGCGCCGCGTCCCGGTCGAGCTGCGCATCTTCCTGACCGCGGCGGTGATCGTGGACGATCTCGTCGCCATCGCGCTCGTCGCCGTGTTCTACTCGGGGCACATCGAGGGCGCGTACGTGGCCGGCGCGTTCGCCGCCACCGCGCTGCTCGTGCTCTTCAACAAGTCCGGCATCTACGGCCCGCTGCCGTACGCGCTGCTCGGCGTCGTCCTGTGGTCCTGCCTGCACGCCGCCGGGCTGCATCCGACGCTCGCCGGCGTGATCGTCGCGGTCGCGACGCCGACGCGGCCGCCTCCCAACCTGCGCGCGCTGATGGCCCAGGGCGAAGCGGTGCTGCACCACGAGCTCGCCAGCGCCCGGGAGCAGGTGCTCCGGCACGGGCCTTCGGAGCCGACGCTGCGCGCGCTCGACGCGATCCACGACCGGATCGAGTCGCCGGCGGCCAAGCTGCTTCGGTCCGTGGAGCCGTGGTCCAGCTACCTCGTGCTGCCCCTGTTCGCGCTCGCGAACGCCGGCCTCGTCGTGTCGATGGACGTGATCGGGGGGCACGAGAGCCTGATCCTCGCCGTCGTGCTCGGGCTCGTGCTGGGCAAGCCTATTGGCATGATCCTCGCCGCCTGGCTCGCGGTGCGCGCGGGTCTCGCGGTCAAACCGGCGGCCTACTCGTGGCGGCAGCTCGCCGGCGCCGGCGCGCTCGCGGGGATCGGCTTCACGATGTCGCTCTACATCGCCGCCAAGGCCTTCCCGGACCCGGCGGACTTCGCCGCCGCGAAGATGGCCGTCTTCGTCGCCAGCCTGATGTCGGCGGCGCTGGGCAGCGCACTGCTCCGGCGGCGCGGCAGGGATGACCCTTATAAAGCCGCCAGCTAATCCGTCGTTTCGATTCGCGCGGACGGTATCTCCGCGAACCGTCCCTGCAGACGCCCTTCCCCTTCGAACGTGTCGGCCAGGAACCGTATCGCGTCGACGACGATCCGGAGCGCGCGTCCGCCGACGTCGTCGAGCAGCGCCTCGCCGAGCCGCCGGGCGACCCCCTCCGCACGCGGCGCGAGACGCGCCGTGAAGGGGTCGGAGACGATCGACAGGCGCACGTCCGCGAAGCTCGCGGCGCCGCGATAGTCCTCGGTGAGCACGAGACGCGGTACGGGCAGCGCGAGCATCGGGGCGTCTCGAAAGCGGAGCGCGATGCCGTCGCGGGGAGCGAGATGGCGCGTCTCGACGCCGTCGCGGTAGAACCACTCGATGCCCTCGCGATCCGCGCCCGGCGTCAGCAGCGAAAGCGTTACGCTCACGTCGCCGGGCACGGCCCCGGTGTCCCGCAGCGCGCGGGCCAGTCCCGGCGATTCGACCGGCTCGGCCAGCCGGGCCGTTCCGCGCGACGACGGATCGACGTGGTCGCGCGAGGCGATGTAGTAGTGCGAGGTCACCGGACGCAGCGGCGTGACGAACATATGACCCACGGCTTCCGGCTCCGGTCCGGTGCCGTCTGCCTGCCACATGGCGATCCCGAGGCGATCCGCGGCCAGGCCGGCGAAATGCAGGACGACCCCCGCCATCGGCGGCTAGCCGGCCTGAACCGCGGCCGGCGCCGCGCCGCCCGGGGCGCGCCGCTCCTGCGCGGCGAGCTCGCGGATGTAGCGCTGGAAGTCCTCGTCCTCGCCTTCGAGGAGCCGCGGCAGGAGCGCCCGGAAGTCCTCGCGGCGGCACCACTCGCGCATGTAGTCCTCCCAGGACGACCACAACCGCTGGTTCTGCTTGGACATCTTTTCCTCGTAGACCAGCAGGAAGGCGCGCTCGAACAGCGCGACGAGGATCTCGAAGATCACGAACTTGCGCTCGCGCTGCTCGTCGGTCGGCTCGGCCTTGGGCGCCTGGCCGGCGAGGAGTTGCAGGTCCGCGTTATCGAGCACGAGCTTCAGGAAATCCGCGTACTCGTCAGAAAGCCGCTGGTAGACCTCTTCGTTCTCGTTCTGCCGTTCCTTGCGCTGCTCCAGCAGGAAAATAATGATGGCGAACGGAAAACCGATGATCGTGACGACGTAGCTCAACGCCTCCAGCCACTCGAGGGCGCTCATGGGGCCATGCTGCTCCGGAAATTGGACAATGGTGACAGGCGCCGGCCGCCCGAGGCAATCGGCGCTTCATTCGGTTGCGGCCTCGGCGGCGCCGACGAGCGCGGCCGGCGTGCCGGGCCGCTCCATCAGGTACCCCAGACAGTCCTGCCGGATGGCGGTCACGTTGAGCGTGAACATCGACGGCATGACCGGCACGGCGGTGCGGATTTCGTCGTCGACGACGCGCAGGTACCGGTCGGCGACGTCGCGCCCGTTTTCGTCGTAGACGCGCAGTCGCGCGCCGCTGCCCGGGCGCAGGCGGGCCAGCACGGTGTTCGCCGGCAGCTCGCGGAAGTTGAGGTGATCGAGATCCGCCGTCAGCCGGATGTCGGCGTCCGGCTCCAGGCCCACGCTCGCCTCGTCCGGCACCTTGACGATCGCGACCGTGTGATAGAGGTCGATGTCGTGCCCGGCGACCGGGTGCGACGGGATCTCGGCGAGGTTGAGGCAGGCACGGAGGAAGTCCGCCGCGTGCTCGACGCCGTGAGGCTGCCCCGGCTGGCCGCACTCCGCCGTGACCGCCGGGCACCAGTCGGAGAACGCCTCCGCCTGCACGCCGTCCGGTTTGCGGTAGTACACGACGGTACGGGAGAACAGCGTGGCGAGCTGAAGAAAACGGGGGTCGAGGCGGCGCACGCAGGCGTAATGCGGATTCAGGCCGGTGTTGTTGTGGATGTCGACGCTCGCGAAGACGTCGAGCGCGCGCATGCGATCCAGCACCTCCCGCGTCATCGCGCGCTCGGGCAGATGCTCGGTCCCCGGCACGTCGGTCCAGATGCGGTTGTAGTCCGGCTGGCCTTCGAGAAAGCGCCGGCGCCGGCCCGCGGCGGCGACATTGCCGATGAACACCGAGAACGCGCGGGGCAGCTCGCGGGCGCCGTGCTCGCGCAGGAAGACACGCAGCGCCTCCCAGCCGGTGTCCTCGTTTCCGTGCAGCAGCACCGAGGCGAAGAGCGGCTGGGACCGGCGACCGGGGAGGTGGATCAGGGTCGGACCGGGCAGGACCCGATGAAGCTCGGCCGGGGGCACGTCCAGCAGCCCGGCGGGGAGATGGTCGAGCACGTTCAGCATCACAGAGCCCACTCGTGGACCGGAGCGCCGGAGCGCTGTCGCTCGAGATACGCGAGGGTGAGCGCCTGCATGTCGCGCCCGTGACACGCGACGAAGGCGCGCTGCCACGCCGCGCCGTTGCGGCCGGTCGCGAGCCGCGCCTCGATCACGCCCAGGTAGTCCTCGATGTCGGCGGCGGCGAGCCCCAGCGCGGCGAGCCCCTCCCGCGCGCGCGGCAGCAGCTCCTCGCGGAGGAGCGCCCGCAGCGGCGCCTTCCGGCCGCCGGCCCACGAGACCTCGGCGCGCAGGCCGTGTCGCGCGGCCGCGTAGAAGTTGGCGCGCGCGTCGGCGAACGGGATCGCCGCGTAGAGCGGCGGCTCGCGCCCGCGCAGGCCCTCGATCAGGCCGAAGAAGAGCGCCGCGTTGGCGATGGTGTCGGCGATGCTGGGCCCGGCCGGCACGACGCGGTGCTCGATCCGCAAGTGCGGCCGCCCCTCGGCGTCGAAGCCGACGAGCGGCCGGTTCCAGCGCCAGATCGTGCCGTTGTGCAGCCGCACGTGCACGAACCGGTCGGGCGCCTCGTCCTTCAGGACCGGCAGCAGCACCGCATAGTCCTGCACGTTTTCCTCGAAGCACTCGATCAGCGAGCCGTGCACGTAGTCGCGCCCGAGCGTCACCCGCGCCGCGGCGCGGCGGCCGTCGGCCACCTCGACCGACTGCTCGAAGAGCGGGATGCGCGTCTCGTCCCAGAGGTCGCGGCCGAAGAGATAGGGCGAGTTCGCCGAGACCGCGACCATGGGCGCGGAGAGCACGACGGCGAGGTTGTAGAGATGCGCGGCGCGTCCGGGCGACACCTGCACGTGGATCTGGAAGGAGGTGGCGGCGGACTCGAGCATCACGTCCCGGTGGCGCGTGCGCAGATGCTCTTCGCCCTCGATGTCGAGCGCGATCGGGCGGCCGTGGCGCAGCCGGAACACCTGCTCGTTCAGCGCGCGATAGCGCTCCTGCCGGGACATGTTGGCGAGCGTGAGGTCGTCCTCGGTGAGCGTCGGCAGTATCCCGATCATGAGCATCTCGGCGTCGATCTCGCGGGCGACCGCGCTGCAGTGCTTCCAGGTTTCGCGCAGGTCGTCCTCCATCCGACGCAGCGCCTGGCCCTCGAGAAGCCGCGGCGGCGTGTTGATCTCCACGTTGAAGCGGGCGAGCTCCGGCACGATGTCCTCGCGGCCGACGCGCGCGAGAAACCGATCGTTCACCGGCGCAGGCCGTCCGCGCGCGTCGACGAGACACGTCTCGACCTCGTAACCGCCGACCGGACGGCACGGCGGGAACCGACCGCGCCCGAGCCACTCCCCGAGCAGCGCCGTTTCACGCACGAGCCTCGCGTGATAGCGGTCGAAGTCCGCCCGGGTGAACGAGTGAGTCGCGATCTCCTCGCCCATGACTGCCCTGCCTCACGCCTTCGCGGCGCATGTCGGCCTCGATCGGTTTTATCAGGATATGTCCGGTCGGTCCATGCGCGCGCCCGGATGCTTGGCCGCTGCGTCGCCCGCATCTTATACTTCGTTAATAACCGCCCGCTCACGAAGCCAATTCCCCTGGAGAACGTATGCGTCCGGCGCTGATTCTCGCCGTCCTCGACCGCGAATACGAGAGCACCAAAAGCGGGCACCACACGCCCGTGATGCTGTGGGGTCCGCCCGGCGTCGGCAAGTCGCAGATGGTCGCGCAGGTCGCGGCGAGACACGGCGTGCCGGTGATCGACATCCGTCTCTCGCAGATGGAACCGACGGACCTGCGCGGCATCCCGTTCCGCGTCGACGGCGTCGTCGAGTGGGCCGTGCCCGCGATGCTGCCCGACGCCGGCCGCCACGGCGCGGCGGGCATCCTCTTCCTCGACGAGATCACGTCCGCCGCGCCGACCGTCTCGGCCGCGGCGTACCAGCTGATCCTCGACCGGCGCCTGGGCGAGTACCGCGTCCCGCCCGGCTGGGCGATCTTCGCGGCGGGCAACCGCCAGGGCGACCGCGGCGTGACGTACAGCATGCCGGCGCCGCTCGCGAACCGGTTCTCGCACTTCGAGGTCGAGACCCACCTCGACGACTGGGTGGCGTGGGCCTATGCCAACGGGATCGACGAGCGCCTCATCGCGTTCCTGCGCTTCCGCCCCGAGCTCCTGTTCGACTTCGACCCGGCGCACAACCCGGTCGCGTTCCCGTCTCCGCGCTCCTGGGAGTTCGCGCACCGGGCGCTCGCGAAGTTCATGGAAAGCCCCGACCTGCTGCTCGGCGGGCTGCAGGCCTGCGTCGGCCCGGCCGCCGGCATCGAGCTCAAGGCCTTCATCGACAACCTCGACAGCCTGCCCGACATCGACGCCATCGTGACCGGGAATCCAGGTCAGGTGCCGAAGGAGGTCGACCTCCAGTACGCGGTCGCCTCCGCGCTCGTCGCCCGCGCGATCCGCGCGCGCGGCACGCCGGACGAGGCGACGGTGCACGGCCACATCCTGGACTACGCCAACCGGTTCCCGAACCGCGAGATGGGCGTGATGCTCGTCTCCGACATGCAGCGGGCGGTGGGCGAGCGCCTGTTCCAGCTCCCGCAGTTCGCGCAATGGGCGAAGAACGTCGCCGACGTGATGCTCTACGACGTGTGGCAGAAGCCGGCGGCGCGCCGGGCGGTGTGATGACGCAGCAGGCGGCGCCCGCCGACGAGGTCGAGCGCAAGCTCTCCGCCGCGCGCACGCGCCTCATCATCGACAAGCCGTTTCTCGGCGCCCTCGTGCTGCGTTTGCCGATGGTGCAGGGCGATCCCAAGTGGTGCCGCACCACCGCGACCGACGCGCGCGCGTTCTACTACAACCGCGACTACATCGACGCCCTGTCGCTCGCGCAGACGCAGTTCGTTCTCGCGCACGAGGCGCTGCACTGCGCGCTCTCGCATTTCCACCGGCGCCAGCACCGCGTGAAGCACCGCTGGGACGTCGCCTGCGACTACGCCGTCAATCCCCTCCTCGTCGCCGACGGGCTGCAGCTGCCGCCGGGCGCGCTCTTCATGGACGCGTACGACGGCCTGACGGCCGAGGAGATCTATCCGTACATCAAGGACAACGAGAACGAGGAGCCGCTCGACCAGCACCTCTACGACGACGAGGACCGGCCGCAGGAAAGCTCGGAGAGATCGGGCCGCGGGAAGCAGGGCCGGGGCGGCGGCCAGGGCGAGAACGACGAACCCTCGCCGGACGACGGCGGCGGCGAATCGCCGAACCCGGAGGGCGGCGGCCAGAACGCCCGGGGCGAGACCGACCCGGACGCGGGCGGCGCGCCCCAACCCCCGCCGCTCTCGCAGCCCGAGCGCGAGCAGCTGGCCGTGCAGTGGCAGCAGCGCCTCGCGGGCGCCGCGCAGCAGGCGCTGCAGGCCGGCAAGCTCGGCGGCTCGATGGCGCGGCTCGTCGATCACCTGCTCCAGCCGCAGCTCCCGTGGCGCATGCTGCTCGCGCGCTACATGAACGCCGTCGCGCGCACGGATTACAGCTTCAGCCGGCCGAGCCGGCGCGAAGGCGCCGCGATCCTGCCGAGCCTGCGCTCGCAGCACATCGACATCGCCGTCGTGATCGACACGAGCGGCTCGATCGAGGACGAGGAGATGCGGGAGTTCCTCGGCGAGATCGACGCGATCAAGGGCGCGCTGAACGCCCGCATCACGCTCCACGCCTGCGATGCCGATCTCGCGCCCGACGGCCCGTGGACCTTCGAGCCGTGGGAGGAGCTCCGGCTGCCCAAGAAATTCCACGGCGGCGGCGGCACCAGGTTCACGCCCGCCTTCGCGTGGGCCGAGCACCTCGACCAGCCACCAAACCTTCTTCTCTACTTCACCGACGCCGAAGGCGAGTTCCCGAAGCAGGAGCCGAGCTTTCCGGTGCTGTGGCTCGTCAAGGGAAAGGCGAAGGTGCCGTGGGGGCAGAGGGTGCAGTTGAACTAGCGCCGTCTCCTCAGTGGACCGCCCTCCGGGCGGGTAGTCGATGTAATAACTTGTACTTGTGGGTGGCTGACCCACGGCAGGTGACGTTGCGAAGTCCCTCCCTGAACTTCACCCTTCGGGCCGCGCGAGGGAAGCGCGCGTCCAAATTCGCTCCAGACGAATTTGTCTTTGCTTGCCCAAGAGAAAGTCACCAAAGAGAAGGGCACCCCGGATCGCTCGCCGCTCGAAAACCGCGAGCGGTCCCCTGCGGTTTCCGCGCTACGCAGTCCCTGCTTCGCTTGAAACCAGGACTCGCCCTCCCTGGCGAGCCCGCTCGGCGGGAGGACAGTCCACCGGACTGTCGTCACTACCCCGCCTCGCCCTCGCCCGTCCCGGGACGCTCGATAACTCGCCGGGCGCTTAAAAACGCGCCTCGGGCTCGAACATCTCTCGCGTACTGCCCCCGGGACAGTCTCCGGTGCTCGGCGAGCTCAACGGGGACTCACCCCAAACCACCTCCGCCCTGAAACGGAAGTGCTGTTGCAGTGGGGTCCCCGTCTGGCGCGCCCGACCCGAGCGCTCCGAGCGCCGCGAGCCCGAAGGGCGGCGCAGAGGGATCTGCGCCGGTCGCCAGTCGGCACAGGGATGTGCCGTCTGGCGACCTCCTAGCGCGAGGCAGCGAGGGGCGGGGGCTTTCGCGCCATCCGGGGCGGCCTTTCTTTGGCTACTTTCTTTGGCCGCGCAAAGAAAGTAGCCCGTCGTGCGGGGGCGGAACCCCGCGCATAACACGTCGCGAAGCGACTCGAGCGGTTCAGGTCTATCTCTTTCGAGGTAGGCATCGACCACCGGGGAGGGACGCGCCCCGCCTCCTCGATCCGGTAGAATCCGGCCATGTCCCTCGCCACCGAAGATCTCCTCCGCCTCAACGTCCTGCTCGCCAACAACATCGAGGCCATCCGCATCGACGAGCAGACGATGACGGTGCACGGCCTGGCGGGCGAGCAGGAAGCCGCGGTCCACCTCAATCCCAATTGCCGGGCCGACCAGTACCTGCGGCGCGTGCGCGAGGTGCTTTCGTCGCACGTGCTCGGGTCGCCGGGCGGGTATCCGGTATTCCTGCAGCGCTGGACGCGCATGGGCCAGGCGCGGCAGAGCCAGCTGGAGAAGCTGCTGCTCCTCGGCGAACCGGAGGCCGTCATCGCCGTCGCGGGCTCGCCCGACCTCAGCGACGACATCGCCCGGCGGGTCTGGTGGACCATGCCCACATCCGACATCGCCCGACGCATGCTGGAGCGCGAAGCTGTCGTGCGGGGCGAGATGGGGCCGGTGCTCGCGGCCCACCTGGTCGAGCACCTGCCGTTCGAGGACGATCCGCTCGCGGTGATCACGACCGTGCGTCTCGTGCTGCAGCCGGGATTGATCGACGCGGGGACGCGGCAGCGGATCTGGTCCGGCGGCACGCACCGAAACGCCTATCACATCGGCTTCCTCGAGGCGGTACCCGACGATCTGCCGGACCCGGTCCCCGCCCGGCCCGATCTCGAGCAGTGGCGCCCGGTGCTCGCGGCGCTCGCCGCCGAGGGCAACGCGATGGCCGGATTTCTGGCGCGCCTGCTCGATGTCCCCGGGCAGACGTTTCTCGCGGTGTCGCAGGAGCTGCTCGAGAACCCCGTCAACCACGACAGCGCCGCGGCGCTGCTCAACGCGATCGGACGCTACTTCCGGCCGGTGCACGGGCAGGCGCCGGCGCTGCGCGACGTCCAGGCGATCGTCGCGGCGTGCGGAAAGCTCGACCACCCGGACGCGACCGGGCTCGTCGCGGCCTGCCCGGGGCTCGAGGCCGAGGCGATCGCCACGCTCACGCTGGCGCAGGCAAGCGAGGCGCTGATCGTCGAGATCCTGGCGAAGACGTCGGCGAGCGGGACGCTGCTGCGGCGAAAGCTCGACCCGGTGATTCAGCCACTGCTCGCCCAGTACGCGGCGTTGCGCGGCGGCGCCTACGCGCCGGCGCGACGACGCGGCCGGTTCTGAGCGCTAACCGTCGTCGTTTTTCTTCGTCGGCCGGCCGATGTTCTTGATCGACACGACGGTGCTCGTCTGCGGCTCGTCCGCGTAGTGCGGACGCAGGCTCCTCGGCTTGCCCGCCGCCTCGGCCAGCTCGCCCTCGCGCGCGCTGATGAGCTTCAGGCACTGGCGGATGTTCTCGATGGTCGCGTCGGACAGCGGGTGCTTCATGCCGGGCGGCGTGGTCGTGTCCTTGATCACGTCCGTGAGGACCCGCTTCATCGCCTGAAGCACGCGGAACTCGACACTGCGGGTGGGATCGGCGTCGTCGCTCATCGGGAATCTCGCACGGCTCGGGAGGAAGGCGCAGATTACCGGCGCCGTCCGGGCTTGGCAAATCCGCCGGACGCGATGCCTACGACTTGCGGCTGTACTCGCGCTTGTAGCGCAATACCTTCTTGACGTACTCCTGCGTCTCCCGGTAGGGCGGGATGCCGCGATGACGCAGAACCGCCCCCTCGCCCGCGTTGTACGCCGCGAGCGCGAGCGTTTGCCGGTGCTTGAATGTATCGAGCAGGTAGCGCAGGTGCTTCACGCCGGCCACGATGTTCTGCAGCGGGTCCTGAACGTCCTCGATGCCGTACTGCCGCGCGGTCGCTGGCATCAGCTGCATCAGTCCGAGCGCGCCCTTCTCCGAGCGCGCGAACGGATTGAAGGCCGACTCGACGTGCATCACCGCCTTGACGAGCGCGAAATCGACGCGGTGCTCGGCGGCGACGCGCGCGATGAGGCGGTCGTAGGCCGACGGATCGGCCCGGAAGAACTGCGGATGGTCGGCCGCGACCAGGGAGCCCAGGCCCTTGGCCGTCGCTCCGGTGCGCACCAGGCGGTAGTGAGGATTGTCGAGGCGATGGTCGGTCACCATCCGCGAGCCGTCGGGCAGCTCGTAGACGTACATCGCGGGCCGGGCGGTCAGTGGCCAGATCCCCAGGAATATGACGAGCGCGAGCGAAAGTCGCCGGGTCGTGTCCATGCCGTCCCGGTTGCAGGAGCCGTGCCAAATCAGGAAGCTCCGCAGGTAGCGGTCCTAACCCGCGTACGGAAAAAATGAAAGGCCGGCTGCCCGGCCTTTCCCGAACTCAGGAACGGGCGCTCAGAAGCCGATCGTCAGGCCCAGGAAGAAGCCGGTCCCCGTCACGTCGACGTTGTCGCCCTCGTCGTCCTCCGGCTCGGAGGTGAGGTACTTCGCCTCGGTGTAGACGCCGAACTTCTCGCCCAGACGAAAGTCGATACCGGCGACGGCCTGCAGCGCGAGATCGCTGGCGGAAGCCGAGCCGCCCGGACCCTCGAAGTCGACGCCCGCGAAGCCGATGCCGGCGCCGACGTAGGGCTGAACGGTGGGCGACACCGCGAAGTACTTCTTCGCGTTGAAGAGCAGTGCGGTCGTATCGTTGTCGCCCTTGCCGAATACGGGGTCCCAGTCGTTGACGTAACGAACGAGCTCCACACCCAGGCCGGTCCCGCCCGCCATGCGCCACTCGAGCTCGATACCGAACACGCCGCTCGCCGAGTCGTCGAACGCGAGCGAAATGCCCGAGATCGATTGCGACTCCTCCGAAAGCGTGAAGGTGCCGGTCTTGATGATGATCACGCCTCCGTCGGCGAAGGTCGAGGGCGCAGCGGCGGCCAACATCGCCCCCGCCAGCGCCGCCAATCCGATCCTGCGCATCGTGGGAATCTCCCTTGCCCTAGATGTTCCCCTTGATGAGCTTGCATTCCTTGACGCCTTCGCGGCCCGTGGGCTCGTCGACCACGTGCAGGAGCGAGCGCGGCTGGAACATCCCCATCTTGACCTCCTGCCATACGTAGTAGCGCTGACCCGGCTTCGCGTCGACGGTGAGGCTCGCGTTGTTCTCGCCCTTGGAGACGATCTGGTGCTGACCGGGGTTGACCGTCCACATGAAATAGGTCTTCGACGCCGTCTCGCCCGCGTCGCGGCCGTCGAGGGTGACGTTCAACTTCACCGCCGCGCCGAACGTCTCGTTGCGATAGAGATAGATCAGCGACTTGCCGGCGGGCACCGACGCCTGCTTGGCCTGCATGTCTTCGCTTTCGGTGGCCATCGGGACCGAGGCGCACGCGCCGAGCAGCAGGAACGCACCCGCGAGAGCGAGGCGGGACAAGGACTTGTACATCACGGAAACCTCCCTATTTTGCAGATGTGGATTTCGAAGCACTGCGCGACCGGTGTGGGGCGCGGCGGCGCGCCAATACGGAGATTAGCAGCGGAAGGCCCTGATTCAAGTAAGGTAAAGGCTGTCGGAGCGGGCCGGCCAGGCGGGACCGGGCCGGGACTACACGGTCTCGCAGATCTCCTCGCGGAGGATCACGAGCCCGGCAGGGGCGACGATGCCGAGCCGCACCCGGCCGCCCGAGACCCGGGTGACCAGGAGCTCGATGGGTCCGGCGGCGAACAGCTCGCCGACCGGCGTGCGCGGATCGAGGGCGGCGGCGGGCTCTATCCGGACGCGCTGTCCGCGTTTGCGAGTCAGTATCAGCACCTAGCGCTCCTTCGGCTTGTTCGGTGGTCGAAACGCGGCGAGCAGCTTTTCGCCGACCAGGGTCGGGTCCGGGGCGCCGAGAAGCTCGGAGACCGAGACCCCGAAGGCATCGGCGAGCCGCTCGAGATTGTCGAGGCTCACGTTGCACGCCGCTCGCTCGATCAGGCTGATATACGTGCGATGCAGCCCGCTCGCGGCGGCCAGCCGCTCCTGCGACCAGCCGTTCACCATCCGCAGCATCCGTAGCTTTTGCGCGAGCAGCTTCCTTGCCCGTTTTCCCATGCCGTCATTGCAGTCGCCGCCTATGCAGCCGTCTACAGCGGGCGATGTTCGGTTTGCTGACATGGCATTTCGGGTTGCACCAAGTTCGTCGCGAAGTGCGCTATATAGGCTGCGCTCGCCCGGCGCGCTCGCGGCGCCCCGAACGCATGCGGGATAAATAGCACGATATCGTGCTATTAGTAAAGGGAGGGTTACTTCCGGGGTTTGCGGACGCTCTTCTTGTATACGCCCCGGCGCTCGCGGCTCTGGATGAACGTCTCCACGTCCTCCGACGTGGTGAGCCAGTTGCGCCCGAGCTTGCGTGCCTTGAGCCGCCCCTTCTCGGCGAGCCGGCGCAGGTAGTCGCCCGAGTAGCCGTAGGACTCGGCCGCCTGCGAGAGGGTGAGCAGCTCTTCCTTCTTCGTGTCGCGCGCCATCAGACGAGGTGCGTGTCGCCGTGATCGTACGGCGGGGTACACGCGCAGAGAATCCGCAGCGGCTCCGTGCCGGTGTTCTCGATGCAATGGGCCGCGCCGGGCGGGATCGCGACGGTGTCGCCGGGCCCCACTTCGTACTGCTCGCCTTCGAGGGTCATGCGTCCCTCGCCCGTGACGACGTGATAGATCTCTTCGCTGCGATCGTGCCGGTGAAGGCGCGTCGCCGTGCCCGGGGCAACGATCGCCTCCGCGAGGCTCTGCGACCGGTTGCCGTGCACGGCCGGATGCATGAGCTCACGGATAATGGACCCGTCCTTGGTGCGATAGGGCTGTACCTCGGTGTAGCGAGTACGGGTGGGCGCGGTCATCACGGCTTCCATGGCCAGGCGTCGGGATCGATGAGTATATCGACGCCGTCCGGCGGGGCAATCGCGGCCGCGGGCACGGCGCCGCCGCCGGCCCAGGACTTCACGGCGCGCGCCTTGGCCGCGCCGCTCACGATAAACAGCACCTGTCGGGAAGCGCTCAGGCGCCGCGCGCTCAGGCTGACCCGCTCCGGAGGCGGTTTCGGGGCGTCGCGCACCGCGAGCGCCGCCGGGGCCTCGGTAGCGTCGCCAAGGTACGAACCGGGGAAGAGACTGGCCGTATGGCCATCCTCGCCGAGGCCGAGCAGAACGAGGTCGAACTCCTCGACGCCGGCCAGCAGGCGTGCGTAGCGTGCCGCGCCCTCCTCCGGGCCGAGCTCGGCCGGCACGGCATGACACTGCGCGGGCGGGACGGTCACGCGATCGAGCCAAGCCTTCCGCGCCATCGTGTCGTTCCGATCGGCGTCCCCGGGCGGCAGGCAGCGCTCGTCGCCGAAGTAGACGTGCCAGCGGGTCCAGTCGGCGTCGACGCCGGCGAGCGCCCGATAGAGGCGTCGGGGCGTATCGCCTCCGGCGAGCACGATCGAGAAGCGGCCGCGCGCCGCGATCGCCTGCGAGGCCGCGCGCGTCACCGCGGCGACCGCGTGGGCCTCGAGGTCCCGGACGGAGGGATAGAGATGCCAGCGCCGCTGCTGCCGCGGCCGCTCAGGCGTCGTTGCGCCAGGCATGGTCCTCGCGGTCGAAAAGCCGGTTGGCCTCCTCCGGCCCCCACGTGCCGGCGGGATAGGTGTGAACGAGGAGCGGCTCGCGCGCCCATTGCCGCACGATCGGATCCACCACGCGCCACGCCCACTCGACCTCGTCGAAGCGGATGAAGAGGCTCCGGTCGCCCTCGATCACGTCCAGCAGCAGGGTCTTGTACGCCTCCATCGGGCCCTCCGTCTCGTGACGGTAGGAGGCGTTCAGCCGCACGACGCGGGTGTCGATCTCGAGGCCCGGACGCTTGGCGTGCAACTCGATGTGCATGCACTCGGCCGGCTGTATGGAGAGCAGGATCCAGTTCGGATCGATCCGGTCGCAGGCGTCGTGGAACAGGAGCTGGGGCGGATGGCGGAAGCGGATGCCGATGAGCGACATCGACCGCGCCAGCCGCTTGCCGGTGCGGAGATAGAACGGCACGCCGCGCCAGCGCCAGTTGTCGACGTAGAACTTGGCGGCCACGAAGGTCTCGGTGGTCGACTCGCGCCGCACGTCCGACTCGTCGCGATAGCCGGGGACCTCGCGGCCGCCGACCGTCCCGGCGGCGTACTGCGCGCGAAAGGCGTGACCGTTCACGGCGTCGACCGGGATGGGCCGGATCGAGCGCAGCACCTTCACCTTCTCGTCGCGCAGCGCGTCGGCGTCGAGCGAGGCCGGCGGCTCCATGGCGACCACGGTCAGGAGCTGCATGAGGTGGTTCTGGAGCATGTCGCGCAGCGCGCCCGCGCGGTCGTAGTAGCCGGCGCGCCGCCCGATGCCGCCCTCCTCCGCCACGGTGATCTGCACGTGGTCGATGAAGTTGCGGTTCCAGACCGGTTCGATCAGCGTGTTCGCGAACCGGAAGACGAACAGGTTCTGGACCGTTTCCTTGCCGAGGTAGTGATCGATCCGGTAGACCTGCTCCTCGTCGAAGTACTTATGCAGCTGGGTGTTGAGCAGCCGCGCGCTTTCGATGTCCTCGCCGAACGGCTTCTCCACGACGATGCGGTGGCGGCCGTGCTTGCGGTTGATGCCGGCGCGGTTGAGGTTGTCGACCACGTCCATGAAGTCGGCGGGCCGCACGGCGAGATAGAACACGATGTTCTCGCACGCCCCCATCCGCGGCTTACCGAGCTCGTCCATGAGCCGGCGGTACGCCTCGGGCTCGCGGAGATCGCCCTCGACGAAGTCGAAGCGGCGCGCGAAGCGCTCGTAGATCGCGCGGTCGAACCCGGGGCCGGTGTGCTGCTGCAGCACGAGCTCGAGGTGCTGGAGCCAGTCCTCCAGGCGCCAGTCGCGCCGGGCGAAGGCGACCAGGCGCAGGTCCTCGCCGAGACGGCCGGCGGCGTCGAGCTGATAGAGCGCGGGCAGGAGCTTCGTGGTCGCGAGGTGTCCGGTCGCGCCGAAGATGACGAAATGGCAGGGGCCGGGGCCGGTCTGCATCAGTCCTTCTTGCCGGGCTTCACCGCGTGGCCGCCGAAGCCCTTGCGCATCATGGCGAGCATCCGGTCGCCGTAATCCGACTTCCCCTGGCTCGCGAACCGCATCATGAGCGCGAGGCTCATCACCGGCGCCGGGACGCCCTGCTCCACCGCCTCGATGGCGGTCCACCGGCCTTCTCCGGAATCGGCCACGTAGGGCTCGATATCGGCGAGGGTCTGGTCGCTCTTCAGGAACTCCGCGGTGAGATCGAGGAGCCAGCTCCGGACCACGCTCCCGTGGCGCCAGAGCTCGGCGATGGCGGCGAGATCGAGGCCGAAGTCCTCGCGCGACTTGAGCAGCGCGAAACCCTCGGCGTAGGCCTGCATCATGCCGTACTCGATGCCGTTGTGGACCATCTTGACGAAGTGGCCCGATCCGGCCGGGCCGCAGTGCAGCCAGCCCTTGTCCGGCGCGGGTGCGAGCACCTTGAAGACCGTCTCGAGCCGCCGCACCGCGTCGTAGTCGCCGCCCACCATGAGCGCGTAGCCGTTGTGCACGCCCCACACGCCGCCGGATACGCCCGCGTCGACGAGCTTGATGCCCCGCTGGGCGAGCTGGGCGGCACGGCGCATCGAGTCCTTGTAATAGGAATTGGCGCCGTCCACGAGCACGTCACCGCGCGCGAGCAGGGGCGCGACGGCGTCGATGTGCTGCTGGGTTACCTCGCCCGCGGGCAGCATGAGCCAGACGAGACGGGGCGGAACGAGCTTCTGGACGACCTGCTGGACGGTCTCGGCGGCCTGGACCCCGGCCTCCTGGGCGAGCTGGCGCGTGACGGCCGGGTCGCGGTTGTAACCGACGACGGTGACGCCGCCGCGGCGCAGCCGGCGCGCCATGTTCGCGCCCATGCGCCCCAGACCGATCATGCCCAGTTCCATAGCCTGTCCCTCGCCGGAAAGCAGAAAGCCTAGCATAGGTCAAGGGGAATCCCGCTCCCGCCGATCAGCGGATTACGACCGCCACGGAGTATCCGGTACGCACGTAGCCCAGATAGTCGTAGCGCAGGCGCCGGTCGTGAACGAATTCCCGGAACGCCTTGAACTCGTGCTCCCGCCAGCCGGGATAGTTGAAGTACTCGTCGAACTGGATGACCGTCCCCGGCACGATCCGCTCGCCGAGATGGTCCAGCACGCATCGGGTCGACGAGTAGAGATCGCAGTCGACGTGCATGAACGCCACGTGCTCGTGGTGGCGCGCGACGAAGCCGGGGAGCACGTCCTGGAACCAGCCGACGTGCAGCTCGACGTTCCGGCGCACCGCGGGCAGCCTGCCGCCCATGCTCATGGCGCCCCGCTCCAGCCCCTGCACCCAGGGATCGGGCAGACCCTCGAACGAGTCGAACCCGTGCACGGTCGCCTTGACCCGGTCGGCGATGAAGTTGATCGACTCGCCGTCCTCCACGCCGAACTCGAGCACGAGCCCGTCGCCGGCGCGCCGCAAGGCATGCTCGAGGAGGTCGAAGCGCCAGGCGAAGCTCGGGACCTGCACCATGCGGCGCTCGACATACTCGGCCGCCTGCGTCGCGGCGCGACGCGCGAGCTCGGCGTCGATGTTCGGCGCCGGCCACTCGCCGCCCCGCGGCGCGTTGACGATCTCCCAGAGGCGCCGCTCGACCGCGTCCTCCCGCAGCACGCGGGTGACCGCGCGCGACAGCCATGACGCGGCGCGCGCTTTGAGGTTCACCGGCATGGCCGTTCCTCGTCCATCGATCCCGATCCCCCGCTATATCGGCGAATGCAGCGCGATGCGATTGCCCTCGCTGTCGAGAACGACCGCGCGAAAACCGTAGGGGCCGATGGCGTGCCGGCCCTTCAGCACCTTCCCGCCGTTCGGCTCGACCTGCCCGATCGCGTCGTCGAGCCTTCCCGCGCAGCTGAAATAGAGCAGCGGGCCGTGCACGGCGGGCGGCTCGTCGGAGGGATAGAGACAACCGGTCAGCTCGCCCTCCTCGTGCGGCAGCACCGCGACCGCCACCTCCGGGAACTGCTGCTTGACGATCGGGCGGCCGAGCACCGCCGCGTAGAACGCGACGGCGCGATCGAGATCGCGCGCCGGAATGTCGAACCAGACGAGCGGGCTCGTCATCGTGTTCCTCGCGGTGTCACGGATTGAGCCACCAGATGGCGGCGTTGAGCGTCGTGGCGTACGCCACCCACGCCGCGTACGGCGCGAGCAGCCATCCCGCCACGCGGCTCACGGGGAGGAAGGCGCGCAGCATCGCCAGAATCGCGACGAGCAGGACGGCAATCTCGATCAGCGCCCAGCCGACGAGGTGCCAGCCGAAGAAGAGCCAGGACCAGAGCGCGTTGAGCGCGAGCTGAAGCGCGAAGAGCGCGAGCGCGGGATAGGCGCCGGCGGCATGCCGGCGGAGCCACACGAGGCCGGCGGCGACGCCCATGAGCAGGTAGAGAGTGGTCCAGACGGGCGGGAACACCGCGTCCGGCGGCGTCCATGCGGGCTTCTCGAGCGCGGCATACCATGCGCCCGGCCGGGCCAAGCCGCCGATCGCCGCGGCGGCGAAGCTCAGGCCGATCCAGGCAAGAAAGCCCAGGGCCTCAGTGGCCTTCCCGAAACGCCGCTCCCGCGGCCGCGCGATCGTGCTTGCCATGCCATCGGTCTCGCTCGTGCCTTCCCGATAGGACCGAGCCGACTGCGGCGGAGTTGCATGACGGCCGTGGCGGTTGGCGGCCGCCTGGTCTGCGTCGAGTGAAGGCGCGAGAAAGAACGCGAGCGGATCGGCGGGACTCAGGGAAGCCCGCCCCGGGTCCGGAGCCTCGCCGCTCAGGCGTGGCCGGGCGCCAGGCTCGCGACGAGAATGACCAGCAGGGAGATCAGCGCGAAGACGAGGCCGAGCCGCGGCTTGACGAACAGGGCGATGAGGCTGCCGGCGGCGAGCAGAATGTACGGGGCGATGACCGTGACCGCGGGCGGCATCGATCTGAACGTCGGGATCTCGTACCCCAGAAGGTAGACGAGCTCGACGGTGACGAGGTACGCGGCCAGGGCGACGAGCGCCAGCCGCAACAGCTCGTCCTTCCCGATGGCGAGGGACAGGAACCTGCGGTCCTCGAAACTTCCCGGCGCTTCCCTGTCGCCGTCGGGCCCGTCCATCGTCTGATCCCGGTGCGCGGTCTGATCCCGGTGCGCGGTCGGTTGCATCGTGCTCCCGTTTCCCTGCGGACTGACACCGAAGTAAAGGCGAGACGAGCGCGAAGGTCAAACCCCGGGGATGACGGTCGTCATCCGTTTTGCCGGCTCGATTCGCTCAAGCATCTATAAACGAATGAATTGAACCGCTCGTCGGATGACATCGGCATCGGCGAGGATCCGGCGGTGGCCGAGCCGGCGCGTGCGGACGAGCTCGGCGCCGCGCCATGCCCGCGCGAGCGCCTCGGCCTCGGCCACCGGCACCGACCGGTCGTCGACGTCGTGGATGATCAGCGCGGGCAGCGCGAGGCGCATCGCGTGATGCTCGGGCGAGAACCGCGCCCACATGTCCGCGCCGAAGTCCCGCTCCAGAAGCGCGCGGAAGCGGGTCTGGACCGGCGGCGGCAGGCCGAGCGTGTCGCCGAAGGACACGACCAGCCCCTCCATGTGCGCCGGCGGGCTGATGCAGACGACACGGCCGGCCGCGATGCGCTGCTCCGCGAGCGCATAGGTGGTGCACATGGCGCCGAAGGAGTGCCCGATCACCGCGTGGAACGGCCCGAGCCGCCGCGCGATCCGCTCCATCGCGTCGACGATCTCCGGGAGCTTCGTGCGGTTGCCCGGGCTCTCGCCGTGCGCCGGGGCGTCGAAGGCCACGGCGCGGAATCCGGCCGCGACCAGCGGCTCGACGAATTCGGCGAAGTGCGCCGCGGAGCCGTGCCAGCCGTGGACCATGAACACCGCCGGCCCCGTCCCCCACACGTAGACCGCCACGGGCCGGCCGTTCGCTTCGATCAGCAGCCGCTGCGCCGTTCCGAGCACCTGCTGCTCGCGCGAGGTGAGCCGGAAGCGGCGCGTCGAGAACCAGAGATTGTAGGCGTAGCGGCTCGTCGGACCGGGGAGCCCCCGGCCGAGCACGCCGAACCCCAAGCGAAGGAGCTTCACCGCCGGCGGCGCCGGTGCGCGGCGCGGGGTATGTGGCGCGGTCGGGCTCGCTTCGTCGGTCTTCATCGGGCGCCTCCCTGTTCTCGATGCGCGGGGCCTACGTATCGGCCGTGCGGGCACGTCACTCTACTGCGTAACCGCCGCGGTTACCAAGCGGGCTCCGCGCCGCTCCGCCTTTCAGTTTGCGTTCAGCTTGCCCGGTTATCGTCCGCTCCCGGACACACCGGCAGGCAGGGGAGATGACATCCGCGCGGACGGACGACGCAGTGCTCGTATGGGACGTGCCCACGCGCATGTTCCACTGGCTCTTCGCGATCGCGTTCGCCGCCGCGTGGTTCACGCGCGATTCGTCGAGGTGGCTCGACGTGCACGTCTTCGCCGGTTACGCGTTCGCGGGGTTGCTCGTCTTCCGGCTGCTCTGGGGGATCGTGGGCGGCCGGTACGCGCGCTTTCGCGCGTTCGCCTGGCCGTTCCGCGAGGCGCGGGCGTACCTGATCGACATCCTGCGCGGGCGCGCGCGCCGGCATCTCGGCCACAACCCGGCCGGGAGCTGGGCGATCTACGGGCTGCTTTTGCTCGGTCTGGGGGTCGCCGCGACGGGCATCGGGACGTTGGGCGGCGAGGAACGCCACGGACCGCTGGCCGGCCTTCTCGACTTTCGCGCGGGCGACCTGCTGCACGGGGCGCACGAGGTCGCCGCTGTCGCGATGCTCGTTCTGGTGTTCATGCATCTCGCCGGTGTGCTCGTGGAGAGCGCGGTCCATCGCGAGAACCTCGTCGCGGCCATGCTGAACGGACGCAAACGGGGCACTGCCCCGCCGGCCCGGGCCTACCGCCCCATCGGCATCGCGGTCGCAGCTGCCGTTCTCCTCGGCGGTACCGTCTCGTTCTCCGGCTACCTGTGGGCGACTCCCGAGCGACCGTATCTGCCCTTCACGGGACCGTCGCTTCCCGACGATGCCGTGTGGCGCTCGGAATGCGGCGCCTGCCATCTCGCCTACCATCCGGTCCTGCTCCCGGCCCGCTCGTGGGAGCGACTGATGGCCGGGCAGGCCGATCACTTCGGCGACGACCTGGCGCTCGATCCCGAGACCGCCGCCGGGATCGCAGCCTTCCTGCGCGCCTACGCCGCCGAAAGCGCGCTCACCGAGGCGGCCTGGAAGATCGGCCGCACGACTCCGGCGACACAGGCGCCGCTGCGCATCACCGACACGCGCTACTGGCGCAGGCGGCATCGCGATATCCCCGACGCGGCGTTCGAGACGGCTCCCGTGAACGGACGCCACGACTGCGCCGCATGCCATCTCGACGCCGAGCAAGGCACCTTCGAGGACGGCGCCATGCGCTTGCCGGCGCTCCGCGCTAGTTCACCCGGGAACCAACCCCAAAAGGAGTCAACACCATGAGACGAACGGCGATGCTTGTCCTCACCGGACTCGTTCTGACGTCGTCCGCGTACGCGGCGACGTTGGACGAACGTCTGGCCGACTACCGGCGCCAGGGCGCGACGAATTTCAGCGCCCAGGCCGGCGAAGCGCTCTGGAACAAGGAGTTCACCGACGCGCGCAGCGGCGAGAAACGATCCTGCGCGACCTGCCACCACGCGAACCTCGCCGAGCCCGGAAAGCACGCCGAGACCGGCAAGCTCATCAAACCGATGAAACCCGCCGCGAATCCCGAACGCCTCACCGACGCCAGGAAGATCGAGAAGTGGTTCCTGCGCAACTGCAAATGGACCTACGGGCGCGAATGCACCGCCCAGGAGAAAGGCGACTTCCTGACGTTCATCAACCGGTGAGGAGAGCTTTGATGAGAGTCCTGAGAATGTTCGTGCTCGCCGCCGCAGCGGCCGCGGTGCCGGCTGCTGTCGCGGACAGCGACCGCGGCCCGGACGTATCGCCGGTCACCAACACGCTCTACCGGCAGGAATGCGCGAGCTGCCACATGGCGTACCCGCCCGGCCTGCTGCCGGCGCGATCCTGGGAGAAGCTCATGGCCAGCCTCGCCGATCACTTCGGCGACAACGCCGAGCTCGCGCCCGAGGACCGGAAGGCGATCACCGTATTCCTCACCGGTCACGCCGCCGATCGCGCCCGCGAGAAACGCGCCCGAAAGATCGTCGCCTCGCTCCGGCCCGGCGACATTCCGCTGCGCATCAGCGAAACGCGCTACATCGCGTCCAAGCACCGCGAGCTTCCCGCGCGGCTGGTCGCCGGCAATCCCGAGGTCAGGAGCCTCGCCCAGTGCAACGCCTGCCACACGCGGGCCGAGCGCGGATCCTACAGCGAGTCGGAGATCGACATTCCGGGCTACGGGCGGTGGGAGGACTGACGGCTCGAGCGGGCGGCGCCGGCCGCCGGCCCGAGGTCAGCGCCGCAATGCGAGGAGGAAGCTTCCGATCGCGAGCGCCAGCCACCAGAACAGGAACGAGCCGAACGCGAACAGTGCGACGGCGGCGGTCGGGCCACCGTCCGGAGCGACGGCGGAAGCGATACCGCTCGGTACCAGCGACCCGATGACGGGCGCCATGAGTCGCCCGGGAGACAGCAGTATGAAGTCGCCGACACCGGGCGGAAGGAACACGGCGGCTCCCATGAGCGCCGCCGACAGGGCGAGACCGGCGACGAGCGACAGCCGAAGCCGCCTCCCGGGCGACTCGGACCCCCGCCTCATTCCACCCGAAAGATGGCGCAGGTCAGGCACGCTTCTCCCCGCCGGAGGACTCGCTGGGCCTGCGCGCGTAGCTGACCGTCAGGACCTCCCACACATGGCCGTCCGGCTCGCTCCAGTAAACGATCGAACCGCCGTGATCCGCATTGACCTTGAAGTCGACCGGTCCGTGCGGCGCGCTGCGGTACGACAGCCCGGCCGCCGCGATGCGCCCGAGAATCGCTTCGAACTCGGCCTGGTCCACCCGGAAACAGAAATGAAGCGTGGAGAACGGCTCGCTCGTCTCGTCGAAGTCGAGGGTCAGCCCGTCGTTCACGTACACCGGCGAGAAAGGGCCCGCGCCGGATTCCGCCCAAGGGACGCCGAGCAGCTCCGCCAACAGCCTGGTCGACGCCCTCCTGTTCCGTGACGGCACCAGCAAGTGGTCCAGGTGTACCGCCATACGGCCTCCCGATGGCGAATGAAACGCAGTGGATGATTGAGCTGTCGATCCGGACCCGGGGTACCGAGGGTGCGGGCACGGGCCGGGCCGGCTCGGGCCCTGATCGTATCACTCGTTCCCGCCGGATCCGGCTCAGGCCTCGGCCGCGTCGGAAACGAGTATCGAGCCGTTTCTCGCGACGTCCAGCGTCCTGCCCTTCAGTTCGTGAAGCAGATGCGACTGCGGTATGGCTACGACGACCCCGTCCGCGATGAACAGCAGCCGCTTCCCGGCTCGCTGGAGCTCGCCCCGGACAAGCTCGACGTGCTCGGGCCGATAGGCGCCGTAATCCCAGCGCTCCGCCGAGTACGGCAAACGGCGTCCCTTCATAAGAACCAGCGTCGGCTCGTAGTCGGTGATCGACGCCAGAAAATTCTCGAGCCGCGCCCGAAGTTCGGGCGCGAATCGGAGATCCAGTGTGGGGTGCGTGGCCATCTAGCGATTGAGCTCAACACGCCGGCGTTAGCCGGCCGCCTGAAGCGATCCGTCGTATACCTTTTGCCTGATAAAGGAAACGGCTCCGTCGTCGAGAATACTCTTCGGCAGGTAATAGTAGATGCCCTTCTGCGGCCAGATCAGCAAACCTTTCGGCGTTTCCACGAGTCTCTCGATTCCGGCCCAGGCGATCACGCTGTTGCCGAACCTCCCTGCTGTCCGTACCCCGTCGTCGTCGAAAGTCAGCGTGACCTCCGAACCCGCATGCTTGCTCCCGAGCTGTTTCCTCAGCCAGAAAAACTTCTTGATTCGCGAGCTGAACACTTCGATGACGCCGAGCAGCACCAGCATCCACGGCAGAAAGAGCTCGCCGCCCGAATACACCCAAAGGGCGAGGCCCCCGACAATGAATGCCGTGCCGATCGCGAGCTCGACCCGTTTCCACTTGCTTCCGTACCGGACCGCCTGGTCGAAGCTTTCGGAGAGATACGATCGGTCCAGGTGGTATTTAGCCGTGTGGGTCATTGCGATTAGCGCTCACGCTTGCCGCCCGCGACCGCGGTGACGGGCTGGAAACGCGTCACGAGGGGAAGGAGCCGGCGCGCTGGCCGTGTAACCCCAGGACCTCTTCCGCCTCTGGCTCGCCGGCACTACCCGCGATGCCGTGTCCCCGCCGGACCCGTGCATGGATCGGATCCCTATGTCCCCTGACCGGTTTGATGCCCTTTAGGGCCAGTATAGTCAGCGCAGGAACCCCGCTGCCAAGGGCCGTCGTTGCTTCCTGTGCTCGGCTATTGGTCCAGACCGGCGGGGGCGGTACCTTCGATGGTGCCTACGATTCAGCGGACGGCGCGGAGCCCGCGTCGGTGCCGGTGCCGGGAAACGGTTTTCGTCGCAATGAGGCGGGGTCGCGGGTCGGAAGCGCTGCTTTTTCAGGAGAGGTTCAGCGTCGGCTGCGGCGCCTTGGAGGGTGCATTCGTTCACTCATGCTGCAGGATGTTGATGAGCTTTCCGAAAGGGTCGCGAACATAGAATCTCCGTACGCCCCAGGGCTCGCTTACGGGCCCGTACTCAATGGGCACGTTCGCCTCCTTGAACCGTGCTAATGCGGCCTGGATATCATCGACCTCGATGGATAGATCGGGCACGGGAGTCCCCGAGCCGCCCTCGGACCCGAAACTCACCTGAACCGTCATCTTTGCATCCGAGCCGTACGTTTGAAACCAACCGTGATCCATGAGCAGCTCGAGGCCCAGTATGTCCCCGTAAAACGCTTTCGCCCTGTCGAGGTCCGGTGTCGCCGTGTTGGACATGATCCGTTTGACTTTCATATCTCAACCTGACTTTTCATAGCGTACGGCAACGGCCCGCGTAAGCAGCGCCATCTTTTGGTGTCAGCTCTCGGAAGTCAAAAGTCATTCGACACACCAGGTTCATTCTTCAGATAACCGAAGCCCACCCATTCGTGCCCGCGCGCGTTCACCAACATATCCGTTACTTGGATCAGTGGCCCCTTAACCTGTTCACCACGGGCGCAACTCCACAGGGCGAGGCAAGGTGCGTGGAGCATCACCAGCCAGACCATAGACTTCGAGCCCGCTCAGCAAACCTTCACTTGAGTAGATGAAGACCCCGGCCTGGTTTTCGCCTTCTCCCACCAGGAAATCGCCCAAGATACGGACTCCAGGCGGTGCTTCCGGATGTCCCTTGATTTGAAAATGGATACTCGCGCAGCCGCATGGACATTTCCAGGATGTCACCTCCGCCAGTTCAAGCTGACTCAAATACTGCTTTGCTTCGGCGGTGCCGTTCTCGAGCATCCAATGCGCCAGCTGCCGCTCTCCGTCTGTGAGAGGCCGGTTGCGGTTTTGACTCATATTGAAAGTCCAACGCTGATTTAGCCGCGGGACGCGACAGATCAGGAGACGTCGCACCGTATCACCGCGTCCGGGGGAAGACAAAGTCGCCAGCACTGAGCGCTTTCCAACTGGTCGAGAAAAAGCGTGCTTTTAGGAGGCATCATATCAATCACCGACAAAGCGCACGTATGTATGTACTCGGTCGACGGCTGACGCGACGAGCGAAACAGCTGCTTCTCCGTGCGCCTTCGCATCGGCATCGCTGCATGATCGAACGGCGGCCTTCAGTTCGATGAGTAACAGAGGCATCTGAATTTGATTGAAATAGGTGTCCCCGTATCGGTCGATGAATCGCAGACAGAAAGAGTCAGTGTTGTCCTGTGGAGGCAGTAGACGGGGAAGGAGTGACTTCGGATCCAGCAGTTCCCGAATGAGGCCGCCCCTCTCGTCTTCAACCCTGATATCGATGCCCATCTTGCCTCTGACTCTGCCTTAAGCGGCGGCCCCGGTTCGCTCAAACACAACCCGCTGACTGCGTGATGGGCGTCCTCTGGATTACGCTCCTTAGTCGCTTTGTGCTCGTCATCTTCTTGCCAGAGCTAACGCGACGGCTCAGGCGCGCACAAAAGCGCCGCGCCCGCTGCTAAGCCCACCCCCTGCGTCTCTGCCAGCATAGAACGCGACCTCCTGCTCCTTGTCACCCGCATCATGTACCTGAAAGAAGATGATCGGGCATACTCCACAGCCGCAGCGGCCGACGACCTCAAGAGCGCTCAACTGTGGCTCAAATGCAGGCGCTTCTCTCTCAATGATCTTCGTCACTACCGCTCTCTCCTCAGGCGAAAGCGGACGCCGAGTTATCGGCATAAAGAATGGAAACGCGGGCTCATTATGTTTCATATGTCTAACGTGCGGCTGAGCGGCGCGCGCCGCTGTTGCGCGCGTCCGCTTCGAGCTGCGAGTTAGAGGCTTTTGTTCTTGAACTTCCGGTAGACGTCCCCAAGTAAACCACCAAATCCCCCAAGAATGACACCCAATATGATCCAGTAGTAATAGTCCTCAACCAAGGTGCTATAAAAACTCTGATTACCTCCAAAGATGGACTGCGCAACGGCAACCACGGCTATCGAAAGCGCGCCAAACACTGCCCCGTTAACTGCTCCTCTCGATTTCGCGATCATGGCGCAGACATATCCTGACAGTACCCAGGTGAGGAAAGCGAGCGGATTCAACCACCGGAGCGCGCTATGAGGATCTGCCACCAAACGGACTGTGACGTTGGCTAAGAATGTTCCTCCAATGTACAGCACGGCAAATACGGCGAGGCCGAGCAGGATTCCTCTGGGATGAATAGCGCCCACTCTCTGAAGCCTCTAACGAGTGAATTCAGCGTCCGCTGGAGCGTTTGGTTGGGCGCCGGGATTCGTTCGACACACTCCTGAGTTCACCAGCTCCTGAGTTTTTGCAGCCAGTTCTGCTTGATGTGATACAAAATACTCGTGGCTCCATACCATGGAGATATTTTTTATAACGCAGTCGCAAACCGATAGAAACGGCTCAAGGGCCACAGAGATCTTTTGGTGGAAATCTGGTGGTAACTGCTCTCGCGTGATTTTATGACGAGCCAAATAGCCTGCTTCTGCGTTAGCCAGAATGCTGACCTTACAGCCCGAAACCGCGGCGGTTTTCTCTTGAGGAGGCCAAGGTGGGGCCTGCTCGGCACCGAGACAAGGCAGCGAAATTGTCAGTACTACCGCGATAGCAAAACGCAACTTTGTCATATGGTTCTTACGCCCAACGCCGCGTTGAGCCGCGCGGGGCACGGACACAACAGGAAACGGTGCGCCGTCTCACCGCGTCGGCCTCGAACGCGAAGTTATGCGAGATACCAGAGTTCTCACCAGCTTCGGATAAAAACCAGTGGCCGCAAGACAGAGCCAACACCAAGCCATAACCGAAAGTACCGCAATCTGTAGTACGGCACCCGGCCAGCCAAACGTAAGCGGCAAACCCGAATACCAGCCGTACGCCAGGACATAGACAGTCCAGACAGCGGCGATTGCGGCAAAGAACATTGCGATGCGGTACTGCCCTTTCATGGCGGTGGTGATGCCCGCACCGCTCGGAAGGTTGCCGTTGCTGCCCATTCCTGTTGTCTCTCTATCGCGCATAACGCCGTTTTAACCGGCGCGGGCCACGGTACCCCAAGGAAACGTCCGCCGTATCACCGCGTCCGGTTGAAAACATCGTTAGATGCCCTTCGGCTTGAGTGAAACGTCTAGTTGTCGTTTTACGTCGGTACACATGCCATCGGCTCCTCCAGCGGTTGCTTCATCGGTCCGCTCCATCTTCATTTCATAGTTTGGATGCACAAACAATAGGAACCCGCCACAACTGCCGTCCGCTGGGCCCGCAATGAGCACGAACCACGAAGCTTTTTCTTTGGCAACCACCCGATAACCGCCCGCTGCATCCGTTTTCGTCTCGCCAGGAATCGGACGTTCGGAATGCAGATTGCCACTAACACTCACCACAACAGCCTCGATAGGCTTTCCAGTTTCAGCATCCGTCACAGTGCCAAAGTACAGTGGCGATAGTTGGCGTTCGTGCGGAATCGGTAACGCGATGCAAGCGCTCAGCATGAGCCATGCGATTCCAGTACTGAGTAGCTTTGGGCTCATGGCATCTAACGACTTTTTGAGCCGCGCAGACCCGGAACAAAACCGCGAAGCGCCTGCGACGTTTCACTGCGTCGGCTCGAAAAAATTGTTATGTGTCTACTTGCCATGGCTGACGCGCAAGATCTTTCCATCTTTTTTTGAGATTTC
Organism: Sulfurifustis variabilis; assembly: GCF_002355415.1. Lineage (GTDB taxonomy): Bacteria > Pseudomonadota > Gammaproteobacteria > Acidiferrobacterales > Sulfurifustaceae > Sulfurifustis > Sulfurifustis variabilis. The sequence continues at coordinate 2,985,162 of NZ_AP014936.1, forward strand.
GGCTATCGGTACTCCGCCAACCATTTCCGTTGGAAGAGTGCCTTCCACCACCCAAATATCCCCAGCCAGACGTGCCTTAAAAGGTTTCTTCTTGAAAATCCCATCGCCGTAGATCGGCAACCATACTGCCTCGGCGATCTTTATTGCCGTTTCAGCATTTGGCACCAAGCCGTCTTTGGGGCTCACATTGTGTTTCGTTTCACCCGCGATAGAGACTGCAACAAGAGCCATCGTGCACAATAGCGGCAGAACGAAGCGAAAAGTTTTCATGGTCTAGGACACATAACTAGATATAGGCCGCCTAAATGCGGCAAAACATTGCGTACGGGCGGGTAGCATTTGGGTGGCTCCTTTCATCTATTCAACGGTTTGAGTCCGTTTCGTTCGGCCAAGTGGGAACAGGATAGGCTGCGCGCCCGATTCTTGTGGGTCGCTCTTCTCCTAAAGAGTTAAATCCATATACTTAGGGCGGTCAACGTCAAAGGAACCAGGGAGGGAGTCATGGAGCCGCCGTCTTCAGGCAAGCCGCGCCTGCTCGATCAGGTTCGCAACGTCATTCGTCTCAAGCATTACAGCATCCGCACGGAACAGAGCTATCTCGGCTGGATATGCCGGTACATTTTCATAACAAGCGCCATCCGCGCGAGATGGGTGCGGAGCAGGTCACTTCCTTTCTGACCCACCTTGCCGTTCAAGGACGCGTTTCCGCCTCGACCCAGAACCAGGCTCTTAACGCCCTGCTCTTTCTTTACCGCGAGGTACTGGACATCGAGCTGCCCTGGATGAACGACATCGAGCGCGCGAAAAAGCCGGCGCGATTACCGGTCGTGCTCACGCGCGCCGAGGTGCGGGCACTGCTGGCGCGGTTGGAGGGCACGCACTGGCTGATGGGCAGCCTCATCTACGGCAGCGGGCTGCGTCTGATGGAGTGTCTGCGGTTGCGCGTGAAGGATCTCGATTTCGGGTACCAGCAACTGCTGATTCGCGATGCCAAGGGGCAAAAGGACCGTGTGACCGTCATCCCCGAGAGCCTGGTCGAGCCGTTGCGCACGCAGCTAACGCGCGTCCAGGCGTTGCACGAGCAGGACCTGAAGGAGGGATCCGGAAGGGTCTACCTGCCCCACGCGCTGGACAAGAAGTACCCGAACGCCGATCGCGAATGGGGCTGGCAGTACGTGTTTCCGTCCGCGAAACGCTCGATCGATCCGGGCAGCGGCGTGGAGCGGCGACACCACGTGTCCGAGGAATCGTTTCAGCGGGCGGTGAAACGCGCGGTTCGCGCGGCCGGCATTCTCAAACCGGCGAGCGTGCACACCTTGCGCCACTCCTTCGCGACGCACCTGCTCGAAGACGGCTACGACATCCGCACGGTGCAGGAGCTGCTCGGCCACAGCGACGTCAGCACCACCATGATCTACACGCACGTGCTGCAGAAAGGCGGCCGGGCGGCCCGCAGCCCGCTCGACCGCCTGGCGCTGCCCGCCGGCTAGCGTACGCGCGCCTGGCTGCTCGAAACTTTGACCGCTACCCCACCCACACCCGCGCGTTGCGGAACATGCGGAGCCACGGGCTGTCCTCGCCCCAGTCGTCGGGGTGCCACGAATGGGTCACCGTGCGGAACACGCGCTCGGGGTGCGGCATGACGATGGTGAAGCGGCCGTCGGGGGTGGTGAGGCCGGTGATGCCGAGGGGCGAGCCGTTGGGGTTATAGGGATAGCTCTGCGCAACGTTGCCGTAGTGGTCGACGAAGCAGAGGGTGACGAGCTTGTCGAGCACGACCTGCTGGACGTGCTCGGGCGCACGGAACTCGGCGCGGCCCTCGCCGTGCGAGACGACGATGGGAATCATCGAGCCCTGCATCCCGGCGAAGAGGATCGAGGGATTCTGCGGCACCTGCACGCGCACGAAGCGCGCCTCGAACTGCTCGGAATGGTTGCGCACGAAATGCGGCCAGAGCCCGGTGCCGGGGATCAGCTCGCGCAGGTTCGACATCATCTGGCAGCCGTTGCACACGCCGAGAGCGAAGGTGTCGCTGCGCTGGAAGAAGGCGCTGAATTCGTCGCGCGCGCGGGCGTTGAAGAGGATCGACTTGGCCCAGCCCTCGCCAGCCCCGAGCACGTCGCCGTAGGAGAAGCCGCCGCACGCGGCGAAGCCCTTGTAGTCCGCCAGCGACGCGCGGCCGTCGATGACGTCGCTCATCGTCACGTCCACCGCCTCGAAGCCGACGCGGTCGAAGGCCGCCGCCATCTCCATCTGACCGTTCACCCCCTGCTCGCGCAGGATCGCGATCTTCGGGCGCGCGCCCTTCCCGATGTACGGCGCGGCGATCTTCTCGTTCGGATCGAAGGTGAGGATCGCGGAGAGCCCCGGGTCCCTGGAGTCGAGCAGCCGGTCGTACTCCTCCTGAGCGCATTGCGGGTTATCGCGCAGACGCTGCATGTGGAAGCTCGTCTCGAACCACGCGCGGTGCAGGTTCGCGCGCGAGTCGTAGAAGAGCTCGCTTCCGTTGTGGCGGAAGCTGACGATGTCGTCGTCGGTGAGGGTGCCGATCACGTGCACCTGGCGCAGCAGCCCGGCCTTCTTGAAGGCGCCGAGGATCCCGTCGCGCCGGGAGCGCGGCACCTGGATCACGCCGCCGAGCTCCTCGTTGAAGAGCGCGGCGATCGGGTCGCGCCCGAGCGGCGTGAGGTCGATGCTGACGCCCGTGTGGCCGGCGAAGGCCATCTCGCAGATCGTGGCGAACAAACCGCCGTCGGAGCGGTCGTGGTAGGCGAGCGCGAACTCGAGCTCGTTCAGCGCCTGGATGACGTGGAAGAAGAGCCGCAGCGTCCGGGGGTCGTCGACGTCGGGCGCCTCGTTGCCGATCTGCTTGTAGACCTGCGCGAGCGCCGAGCCGCCGAGGCGGTTCTTGCCCTTGCCGAGATCGACGAGGATGAGGTCGGTCTCGCCCGCGTCGGTGCGCAGCTGCGGCGTGAGCGTCTTGCGCGCGTCGAGCACCGGCGCGAAGGCCGAGACGATGAGCGAGAGCGGCGCCGTCACCTCGCGGCGCTCGGCCCCCTCCTGCCACACGGTCTTCATCGACATCGAGTCCTTGCCGACCGGGATCGAGATCCCGAGCGCCGGACAGAGCTCGAGCGCGACGGCGCGCACGGTGTCGTACAGCACGGCGTCCTCGCCCGGGTGGCCGGCCGGCGCCATCCAGTTGGCCGAGAGCTTCACGTCGGGCAGCGCGCGGATGCGGGCCGCGGCGAGGTTGGTCAGCGCCTCGCCGATCGCCATGCCCCCGCTCGCCGGGCCGTCGATCAGCGCGATCGGCGTGCGCTCGCCCACGGCCATCGCCTCGCCGGTATACCCCTCGTAGCCCGAGACGGTGACGGCGACGTCGGAGACCGGTACCTGCCACGGGCCGATCATCTGGTCGCGTGACGTCATGCCGCCGACGGACCGGTCGCCGATGGTGATGAGGAAGGTCTTGTCCGCGACCGCCGGCAGGCGCAGCACCCGGTAGGCCGCCTCCTTGAGGTCGATGCCCTTCGTGCTGAACGCGGGGAGCTTGCGCTTCACGCGCTTGACGTCGCGCCGCATCCGCGGGGGCTTGCCGAGGATCACGCCGAGGTCGATGTCGATCGGCCTCGCGCGGCGTTCGGCCTCGGCGGGTGAAGCGGCGGGCGCGTCGTCGAAGTGGCGATCCGTCAGCAGCAGGTGCTCCTCCGCCGTCGCCTCCCCGATCACCGCATACGGGCAGCGCTCGCGCTCGCACGTCCGCTTGAAGTCCTCGAGGCGGTCGGCCTCGACCGCGAGCACGTAACGCTCCTGCGCTTCGTTGCACCAGACCTCCATCGGCGACATGCCCGGCTGGTCGTTCGGGATGGCGCGCAGCTCGAAGCGCCCCCCGCGTCCGCTGCCGTGCACGATCTCGGGGACCGCGTTCGATAGCCCGCCGGCGCCGACGTCGTGGATCGAGAGAACGGGGTTGGCGTCGCCGAGCGCCCAGCACTGGTCGATGACCTCCTGGCAGCGGCGCTGCATCTCGGCGTTGCCGCGCTGCACCGAGGCGAAGTCGAGGTCTTCCTGGCTCGTGCCGGTCGCCATGCTCGAGGCGGCGCCGCCGCCGAGGCCGATCAGCATCGCGGGACCGCCGATCACGACGATCTTCGCGCCCGCCGGGATCTCGCGCTTCTCGATGTGCTGCGCGCGGATGTTGCCGAGCCCGCCGGCGAGCATGATGGGCTTGTGGTAGCCGCGGATCTCGCCCGCGACCGTCTCTTCGAAGGTACGGAAGTAGCCGGCGAGGTTGGGGCGGCCGAACTCGTTGTTGAACGACGCGCCGCCGATCGGGCCTTCGAGCATGATCGAGAGCGCCGAGGCGATGCGTCCCGGCTTGCCGTGATCGGCCTCCCAGGGGCGCTCGGCGCCCGGAATGCGCAGGTTCGAGACGGAGAACCCGGTGAGCCCCGCCTTCGGCTTGCCGCCGCGGCCGGTCGCGCCCTCGTCGCGGATCTCGCCGCCCGAGCCGGTCGCCGCGCCGGGAAAGGGCGAGATCGCGGTCGGGTGGTTGTGGGTCTCGACCTTCATGAGGATCGGCGTGTCTTCCTCGACGTAGCCGTAGGTCCGGCTCGCCGGATCCGGAAAGAAGCGCGCGCTCTTCGCGCCCTCGATCACCGAGGCGTTGTCCTTGTAGGCGACGAGCGTGCCCTTCGGGCTCCGCGCGTGCGTCTCGCGGATCATCTCGAAAAGCGAGTGCTCCTGGGCCTTCCCGTTGATCACCCACTCGGCGTTGAAGATCTTGTGCCGGCAGTGCTCGGAGTTCGCCTGCGCGAACATCATGAGCTCGACGTCGGTCGGGTTGCGGCCGAGGCGCCGGAAGCTCTCGACCAGGTAGTCGATCTCGTCGGCGGCGAGGGCGAGGCCGAGCTCCTTGTCCGCGCTCTCGAGCGCCGCGCGCCCGCCGCCGAGGACATCCACGATCCGCAGCGGCGCCGGCTCGGACGCTTCGAACAGCGCCGCGGCCTGCGGGTAACCGGTGAGCACCGACTCCGTCATGCGGTCGTGCAGCAGCGGGAGGACGGCGCGCCGCTCCTCGTCGGTCAGCGGCTCGTCGCCCCGCTTCGCGAGGTGCCAGGCGATGCCGCGCTCGATCCGCCGGATCTTCCCGAGGCCGCAGTGACGCGCGATGTCGGTCGCCTTGCTCGACCATGGCGAGATCGTGCCGAGCCGCGGGACGACGAGGACCAGCTCGCCCTCGAGCGTGACGTCGACGGCTTCCGACTGCGGGCCGTAACGCAGGAGGCGGTCCAGCACCGCGGTCTCACCGTCGTTGAGCGCCTCGTTCAGCGCGACGAAGTGCCAGTAGCGCGCCTCGAGACCGGCGAGCTTGGGCGCGACATCGAGCAACGCGGCGATCAGGCGCTCGCGGCGAAAGGCCGAGATCGCCCGGCTGCCGGGGAGACTGAGGAGCGTCGCGTGCGGCGCGCGGTTCGGGAAGGTCGCGGAATCGGTCTTCATGCGTCGTGGCCGGCGTCGGCGGTCCCGCCTGCGGGCAGGCGGCGATGGCTTGGACTCCCGAAGATAGCCGAAGTCCCGGGGAGGCGCGCGGGCGCGCGAGCGGTCGGGGGCGTATTCAGCGTCAGCTCAGCTGCTCGTAGAGCAGGTTCAGGATCCGCTCTCCGGTCTTGGACTTCTCCGGCGCGCCGTCCTTGCCGAGCACCTCGACCTGGGTCCCGTCGTCCGAAGGCTTCAGGTGCACCTGGTACTGGTTGCGCTCGGCCGGTTCGTCGTCGCTGAACATGCGCGAGAAGAAACCCTTCTTCTTCGTCTGCTGCTCCGGGTCGATGTAGCGCACGTAGTAGATCCCGTTCGAGCGGTCGCGGTCCTCGACCGTGAAGCCGATGCGATCGAGCGAGAGCCCGACCCGCCGCCAGGCGCGATCGAGGCTGTCGGCGAGCGAGAGCACCGGCGCTCCCTCGCCGTTGCGGATGAGGCGTGTGGTCGAGCTCGCCGGCGTCGCCTCCGAGGCCGAAGCGGGCTTCGGTTGCGGCGTCGACGCCACCCGCGTGGCCGCCTGCTCGCCGCCCAGATGCGCCGCCAGGCGCTGCAGCATCTCCGCCTCGAGCTCGGGGTCCGTCGCCCGGGGGCGCCAGTAGGAGCCGGTGGGCCCCGTGTCCGACTGGTTCTCGATCACGACCTCTTCCATGCCCTGGTGCGAAAGGTAGATCTCGGTCGTTCCCGGCTGCACGCCGCGCTCGAGGCGCAGGCGGTACTTGTCCCGCAGCCCGGTCGAGTACAGACCCCCCAGGTACTTGGAGATGAGACGCTGCGTGCCGGTCCCGACGTTCGCGCGGTTCTCGGCCCACTCGGTCTCGATCACGCCGGCCGCCGGACTTTCTTCGGCCACGAGCAGGCCGTTGGCGAGCACGAACTCGCGCACCCGGTTCCACAGGCCCTGCGGATCGGCGCGCACCACGAGGTAGCGGATCTGTCCGTCGCGGGCCAGACGGATGTCGGGGAACTGGGGCAGCACCGCCGTCTGGCCGGCCGAGGCCTGCTGCGTCCCCCGGTCGCCGACGTAGTCGGAATAGGTTGCGCTTCCCGATCGCCCGGCGGTCTGGCCGGGGACCTCGCGCTCGGGCAGCGTCGAGAGATCCGGCGGCACCTCGAGCGGCGGCAGCACGCGTGTCGTGCGGTAATCGATCTTCCGCCGCTCCTCGATGGTCGAGCAGGCGGTGACGGAGACGGCGAGCAGCGCGCAAAGCGCGAGCGTCAAACGGACGGGCAGGCGTGTCGGCATGTCGTTCAGGACAGGGCGCCGGCGGCCCGCAGGGCCGCGCGGATCGTCTCGTGATGTCTTTCGGAGAGCGGCGTCAGCGGAAGCCGGATGCCGCCCTGGATCATTCCCATTTCCTTCAGCGCCCATTTCACCGGAATCGGGTTGGCCTCCAGGAAGAGATTCTTGTGCAGCGCCATGAGGCGGTCGTTGATCGCGCGCGCCTGCTTCTCGTCGCCGCCGCGCGCCGCCTTGCACATCTCGTGCATGAGCTTCGGCGCCACGTTGGCGGTCACGGAGATGTCGCCCTTCCCGCCGAGCAGCATGCACTCGAGCGCGGTCGCGTCGTCGCCGGAGTACAGGTCGAGCCGGTCCCCGCAGCGCTTCAGGATTTCGCGCGCGCGGTCGAGGTTCCCGGTCGCCTCCTTGATGCCCACGATGTTCGGCACCGCCGACAGGCGCTCGACGGTCTCGGGGAGCATGTCGCAGGCCGTGCGTCCGGGCACATTATAAAGGATCTGGGGGATGGGCACGGCCTCGGCGATGGCCTTGTGGTGGCGGTAGAGCCCTTCCTGCGTGGGCTTGTTGTAGTACGGCGTGACGAGCAGGCAGGCGTTGGCCCCGGCCTTCTCGGCGCAGCGTGTCAGCTCGATCGCCTCCGTGGTCGAGTTCGCCCCGGTCCCGGCGATCACGGGCACGCGCCCGCGCGCGTACTCCACGGTGCGGCGGATCACCTCGCAATGCTCGTCCATGTCGAGCGTCGGCGACTCGCCGGTGGTGCCCACGGCCACGATGGCGTCCGTGCCGCTCTCGACGTGCCACTCGACGAGCCGGCGCAGCGCGTCGAGGTCGAGCGCGCCGTCCTCACGCATCGGCGTGACGAGGGCGACCATGCTGCCGTGGAACATAAGGTCTTGACCGAAGGGTGAAAACGCGGAAAACCGCATGGTACTTGCGGCCACCACCCATGACAAGCGAGCCGGCGCCGCCGGCTTTATAGCCGAATCAAACCTTTCTAATAGTTTTCGGAGGCGCCCTTGCTAAGCTTTCGATCGTCGCCATCCTCCGGTGCCCGCCCATGACCCCTCCCGCGACCGCGAAGACGCCGGCCCCGCCCCACCCGCAGGCGGACGAGAAGGCCGTCCGCGAGATCCGCATCAACCCGATCGTGCCGAGCGAGTCGGTGCTCGTGGCCACGGCGCGCGGCATGCGCCCGAAGAAGGCCGAGGCGAAGGTGGAGCGCGACACCCGGGCGCACGTCGAGACCTGCCCGTTCTGCCGTGGCAACGAGTCGATGACGCCGCCGCAGATCGCGACCTATCCGGCGACCGGCCCCTGGGACATCCGCATCGTCGAAAACCTCTACCCCGTGCTCGGCGACGACCGCCAGAACCCGAACCTGAGCTTCGGCCTGCAGCAGACGATCGACGGGTACGGGCGGCACGAGGTGATCATCGACCACGCGAGCCACGGTATCGCCGTGCACGAGATGAGCGAGCCGCACCTCGCCATGCTCTTCGGCGCCTACCGCGCGCGCATGCGCCAGCTCTACGACTCCAACAGCCGGCTGCGCTACGTGCTCGTGTTCAAGAACTTCGGCCCGGCGGCCGGCGCGTCGATCGCGCACACGCACAGCCAGCTCATCGCGACGCCGGTCATCCCGGACAACGTGCAGACGGAGGTCGCGAACAGCCGCCAGTTCTACCTGAAGCAGCACCGCTGCATCTTCTGCTCGCTCATCGACGAGGCCCTCACCTTCGAGGCGACGATCTACGACCGCGAGTCGGGCGAGATCCGGCGCGCGATCCGGGTCGGGCAATACGTGGTGGAGCGCGGTCGCCGGTTCATCGCGGTGAAGCCCTTTGCCTCGCGCTACGAGTGGGAGGTCCACGTCCTGCCGCTCGCGCACCAGGCCGATTTCCTGCGGCTCAAGGACGACGATCTCGCCGACCTCGCGCGCGTCATGCGCCGGACGATGGCGCGACTGGATGCCGTGCTCGGCGGCGCGCAGTTCAATTACTTCATTCACTCCCTGCCCCACGACGTGAACTGCGAGGACTGCGACGCGAGCTACCACTGGCATATCGAGATCACGCCGCGGACCAGCATCCCCACCGGCTTCGAGCTCGGCAGCGGGCTTTTCGTGAACACGGTCGCGCCCGAGGCGGCGGCCGAGCGCCTGCGCGCGGTCGAGCTGCCCGAGAATTAGCCCGGGTTTCGCACATCGGCTACGCGGCCCCTCTCCCCTTGCGGGAAAGGGACAGGGAGAAGGGCTGCGTGGATCATGCAGCGCCGCCGGCGCATCGCCCTCTCCCGTCGAGGGAGAGGGGGGAAGTCAAAGCCGTCGCGGCCTCTCGGGCGTTCGGGTGTTTTTGGAGCCCGCCCTCGGGTATAAAGCCGGCATGACGACGACGCAGACCCGATCCTTCCTCCTCTGCACGTGGCTCTGGGCGGCGGGCGCCGATGCCGCCAACTGCACGGAGCCCGCCGCCGGCGCCGCGATCCCCGACATCCGCCTGGAGGAGATCGCAAGCGGCCTGAGCAACCCCGTGCACATCACCGGCGCGGGCGACGGCAGCGGCCGGCTCTACGTGGTCGAGCAGCGCGGCACCGTGCGCGTGATCGAGAACGGCAAGCTCGCGCCCGATCCGTTCCTGGACATCCGCGGCAAGGTCGAAAGCGGCGGCGAGAAAGGGCTCCTCAGTATCGCGTTCCACCCGAAGTACGCCGAGAACGGCGCCTTCTTCGTCGACTACACCACGCGCGAAGGCGGTCTCTACTCCCACGTCTCGCGCATGGCGCGCGGGCGCGACGGCCGGGCGGACCCCAAGAGCGAGCGGCTCCTGCTCAAGATCGAGCAGCCCTACTCCAACCACAACGGCGGGCAGCTCGCGTTCGGACCGGACGGCTATCTATATATAAGTCTCGGCGACGGCGGCTCCGCCAACGACCCTCAGGAGCACGGACAGAACCTCGAGACGCTGCTCGGCACGATTCTGCGCATCGACGTCGAACGGTCGGACGGCGCGCGGCCGTACGCGATCCCGCGCGACAACCCTTTCGTGGGCAGGGCCGGGGCGCGCGAGGAGATCTTCGCGTACGGGCTGCGCAATCCCTGGCGTTTCTCCTTCGACGCCGCGAACGGCCGGCTCTATGCGGCCGACGTCGGGCAATGGGCGCGCGAGGAGATCAACGTCATCGAGAAGGGCGGCAACTACGGCTGGCGGGTCATGGAGGGGGAGATCTGCACGCCGAGCATCGACCCGAACTGCAGCACCGAGGGCTACAGCCTGCCGATACAGACGTACCAGACGGGGCCGCTCGGCCGCTCGGTCACCGGAGGATTCGTCTATCGCGGCCGCCGCTCGCCGGCGCTGTGCGGCGTCTACCTCTACGGCGACTACGTGAGCGGGAACGTCTGGGGGCTGCGCTACGACGGCAACCGCGTCACCGCCCACCGCCAGCTCCTGCGCACGCAGATCGGCATCAGCACCTTCGGGCAGGACGACGAGGGCGAGCTCTACGTCGCCGACCACAAGAGCGGGCGCATCTTCCGTATCGCGGCGCGCTGACGGGCGCGCACCTTTGACTTAGCCTCGGTTCTCGCGCGTATTTCCCCGTTCGCGCGGGTTATATCATCGGGCGCGTGGCACTCTGGCGAGACAGCGCCTTCGCCTGCCTGCTCCTGGCCGCCGCGTGCGGCTCCTCCGACGACGCGCGCCGGATCGAGATCCCGGTCATCGCGCTCGAAGAGGTCGGCACGGGTTTCGTCGATCCGGTCCACCTGGCGGCGAGCGGCGACGGCAGCGGCCGGCTCTTCGTCGTCGAGCAGCGGGGCACGGTGCGCGCCATCGAGAACGGCCGCCCCGCCGCGCAACGCTTCCTCGACATCGGCGCGAGGGTGGAGAGCGGCGGCGAGAAAGGGCTGCTCAGCATCGCGTTTCATCCGCGCTACGCCGATAACCGCACGTTCTTCGTCGACTACACGACCCGCATCGAGGGGCGGCTCACGAGCATCGTCTCCCGGTGGCGCGAAGCCGGCGGACGCGCGGACCCGGCGAGCGAAGAGGTGCTGCTCGCGATCGACCAGCCGTTCGACAACCACAACGGCGGCCAACTGGCCTTCGGCCCCGACGGTTTCCTTTATATAGGCAAGGGCGACGGCGGCTCGGGCAACGATCCCCACGGTCACGGGCAGAACGCGGGCACGTTGCTCGGCGCGCTGTTGCGGATCGACGTCGACGCGGTCGACCCTCCCCTCGCCTACCGCATCCCGCCGGACAATCCCTTCGTCGGGCAGGCCGGGGCGCGCGGCGAGATCTACGCCTACGGCCTGCGCAATCCCTGGCGCTTTTCGTTCGACCCGGAGACCGGGCTGCTCTACCTCGGCGACGTCGGCCAGGGGGCGCGGGAGGAGATCGACGTCGTGACGCGGGGCGGAAACTACGGCTGGCGCATCATGGAAGGCGACATCTGCACGCCGGGCGTGAACCCCCGCTGCGACCCGACCGGCCTCATTCCGCCCATTCATGTCTATCCCACCGGTGATCTCGGGCGCTCGGTGACGGGCGGCTTCGTGTATCGCGGTACGCGCGTACCGGCGCTGACCGGCCTTTATGTCTACGCGGACTACCTCAGCGGCCGGATCTGGGCATTGCGCTACGACGGCACCCGCGTTACCGAGCAGCGCGAGCTCCTGCATACGCCGTACCGCATCAGCACGTTCGGTCGGGACGACGAGGGCGAGCTGTACGTCGCCGACCATGCGGGTGGCCGGATTTTCCGCATAGTTCCCGCCGGTAACTGAACCGCGCTCGCTTGACGCTCGAATCCGGGCGAGCGCAGCATGACCGGGCCGGAGCCGCGTGGATGCTCTGCGACGTTCGGGCGGTTCGCCACCCCGGCCGATCGTTTCTTTTCCGCCGGCATCCGCGGCCCGTCATGCAGGCACGGAGGCGCGCCATGAAAACCAGCGAGGTAATGGATTTCATCAAGGACCGGCAGGTCGAGGTCGTCGACCTCAAGTTCGGCGACTTCCCCGGCACGTGGCAGCACTTCACCATCCCCGTGAGCCAGGTGAACAGCGAGCTCTTCGACGAAGGACTCGGGTTCGACGGCTCGAGCATCCGCGGCTGGCAGGCGATCCACGCGAGCGACATGATGGTCGTTCCCGACCCCGAGACCGCGATGCTCGATCCCTTCAGCGAAAAGACGACGCTCTCGCTCATCTGCTCGATCGTCGACCCGATCACGCGCGAGAAGTACTCGCGCGATCCCCGTTACATCGCCCAGAAGGCCGAGAGCTACTTGAAGAGCACCGGCATCGCCGACACCGCGTACTTCGGCCCCGAGGCGGAGTTCTTCATCTTCGACGGGGTGCGCTTCGACCAGAACGCGCACGAAGGCTACTACTACATCGAGTCGGAGGAAGGCATCTGGACCTCGGGCAAGGGCGACGGCCCGAACCTAGGGCACAAGCCGCGCCACAAGGAAGGCTACTTCCCCGTGCCCCCGACCGATTCGCTGCAGGACATCCGCAACGAGATGATCGTCGAGATGGAGCGCGCCGGCATCGTCGTCGAGAAGCAGCACCACGAGGTCGCGACCGCGGGCCAGGCGGAGATCGACCTGCGCTTCGACTCGCTCACCCGCATGGCCGACAAGATGATGCTCTACAAGTACATCGTGAAGAACGTCGCCCTGCGCTACGGCCAGACGGCGACCTTCATGCCCAAGCCCATGTTCGGGGACAACGGCAGCGGCATGCACACGCACCAGAGCCTATGGAAGGACGGCCAGCCGCTCTTCGCCGGGAACAAGTACGCCGGCCTCTCGGACGCCTGCCTCCACTATATCGGCGGGATTCTCAAGCACGCGCCGGCGCTCTGCGCCTTCGTCGCGCCGACGACCAACTCCTACAAGCGGCTCGTCCCGGGCTACGAGGCCCCGGTCAACCTCGCCTACTCCTCGCGCAACCGCTCCGCCGCCGTGCGCATACCGATGTATTCGCCGAGCCCGAAGGCCAAGCGTATCGAGGTCCGCTTCCCGGACCCCTCGTGCAACCCTTACCTCGGTTTCGCCGCGATGCTCATGGCCGGCCTGGACGGCGTCCAGCACAAGATTCACCCGGGGGACCCGCTCGACAAGAACATCTACGAGCTGCCCCCCGAGGAGCTGAAAAACGTCCCGAGCGCGCCCTATTCCCTCGACGCCGCGCTCGACGCGCTCGAAGCGGACCAGGACTTCCTGCGGCAGGGGGACGTGTTCACCCAGGACGTGATCGATACCTGGCTCGAGTACAAGCGCTCGCGCGAGTGCGACCAGGTACGGCTGCGGCCGCACCCGTACGAGTTCATGCTCTATTACGACGTGTGAAGACGTGAGGGCGTGAGGTCGCGAGAGCGAGAGTGTGGATTCCCCACCCCCGATCTCCCGACCTCCCGATCTCACGTTCCTTCGATAAACTCCAGCCCGTTGCCGTCCGGATCCCGGCAGAAGAGTGCCCGCCGCCCCGACCGGCTCGCCGTGTAAGCGACTTCCGCGCGGTCGAGCGCGGCCTTCAGCGGTTCGAGCGAACCGACGTGGATCGCCGTGTGCCGGTCCCGCCCGGCGTGGACCGGCCGGCCGGTCACGGGGTCCGGGTTCGGCAACTCGATCAGGTGGATCTGCTGCCCGCCGACCCAAAGCCAGGCGCCCGGGTAGCCCAGGTCCGGCCGTCCCGGGTCCACCCGCATGCCCAGCACGTCACGGTAAAAGGCGAGCGCCCGGGCGGTATCGGCGACCAGAACGCTCGCGTGGGCGATCCCGAGGTAGTCGATCATTCGCGCAAAGTTACACGAAGCCGTTCGCACCCGAAACGGGGCGCTCAGCCACGGTAGGTAGTGGACCGCTCACCTCCTTAGCCTCAGAGGGGAGCTTGCTTTTTGCTCCCCGTATGGCGCGCCCGACCCTCGCGCTTCCGAGCGCCGCGAGCCCGAAGGGCGACCGGGAGGATCCCGGTCGGTCGCCAGTCGGCGCAGGGCGAGGCGGGGACGTGGCGAACGTCCGGTGGACGTTCGCCCCGCCGAGCGGGCGCACAGGGAGGTGCGCCCTGGGCTTTTGCGCGAAGCAAGGATTGCGCAGCGCAAAAGCGCCGTCCGGCGACCTCCCAGCGCGAGGCAGCGAGGGGTGCGCCCTGGGCTTTGTCGCGGAGCGGGATGCGTAGCGGCAAAGTCGCGCCATCCGGGGTGCCCTTCTCTTTGGTGACTTTCTCTTGGGCAAGCAAGAGAAAGTCACCTGCCGTGGGTCAGCCACCCACAAGTACAATTTATTACTTCGACCGCTCGCCCGGAGGGCCGTCGACCAAACCGCCGCCGTGCTCGCCCGTTGGCGACGAGCCCAAGAGCGGAACTCGACTTCCTTGTTTATACTTTGAGCGCACGCCCCGCCCAATCCGGCAGGATCGATAATGAACAACTACGCTGACTGGACGAGCACCCTGCGCGACGCGTTCCTCGGGCTCGGCCAGCAGGTCATCGATTACCTGCCGAACCTCCTCGCCGCCATCGGGTTGCTCATCGCCGGCGGGCTGCTGGCGAAGCTCCTTCGGGCCGCGGCGGTGCGGCTGTCGCGCATGCTCGAGCAGATGATGCTGCGGCTCTCGCGCCGGCCGCCGCCGGTGCGGCCCGGGCGAACGCCCGCATGGGGACGCCTGCTCGGCAGCATCGTCTTCTGGGCCGTGGTGCTCTTCTTCCTCGCGCTCGCGACGCATGTCCTCGGTCTCGAGGCGTTCTCCTCGTGGCTCAACCGGGTCGTCGTCTACCTGCCCACGCTCCTCGTCGGCGTGCTCATCATCCTCGCCGGCATCCTGGTCTCGGCCCTGACGCGCGACCTCGTCATCGCCACGGCGCCGCTCGAGGAGAGCCACCGCGTGCTCCTCGGCCGCGTCGTGCAGGTCGTCATTCTCGTCACGGCGATCGTCATCGGCGCCGACCAGATCGGCATCAACGTCACGTTCCTCGTGATCCTCGCGGCGGTGGTGCTGAGCACCCTGCTCGGGGGATTGGCGCTCGCCGTGAGCCTGGGCGCGCGGACCTT